>NZ_VMBG01000002.1:612500-1258893 GCF_007559335.1 Rariglobus hedericola | reverse complement strand
CCGAAAGCTACAAACACAGAAATGAAAACGGAGCCGAACCAGTCGTTACAGACAATTTCGTGCAGTGTCACAGTCGCGGCGGAGCCGCTTTGTGTGCCACCGCACGAAATGTCTGATCTAAAGCGTTAGGCAAAAAAATGACCGAACATTCCCCATTTTTAGTTGGTAGGCGATACCGGGTTAGGCGCGGATATTCAGAATTGAATCACGCTTTTCGCCAAGGTGAAGAGGTTATTTTCACCAGCCATGCTTATTCGCCGAAAGAAGGCCTCACGCGATATTGGTTTCAAAGCGTTTCATCGGGGGAGACGAATATCTGGCATTATTCGGACGGTGACTCCATTGACGGATGGCAGGAGATATTCGAGGGAGTTAACGAACCTATACAAAATGAAAACGGAGCCTAACAAGTCGTTACAGACAATGACCACAGCTGTCACGTGTCGTGCTGCGCACGCCCCGCGCCAGCTGCGGTCATGTCTGATCTAAAGCGTTCGGCAAATCGGATTCCCAGAATATAGAAAGCTGTCAGCGAAGAGTCGGTATGCGAATGAAGCCCGAAAAAATAATACAGAGTCGCCGGACATCGGAAGCGACGGGGCGAAGCCATCGTTAGAAAGAAAACCATCAGCCTGAAAAGAAACCGACCCCACGCGCATGAATATCTCTGGAGCCAGAAACAAAAACCACGGAGCCGAACCAGTCGTTACAGACAATTTCGTGCAGTGTCACAGTCGCGGCGGAGCCGCTTTGTGTGCCACCGCACGAAATGTCTGATCTAAAGCGTTAGGCAGAAGAAATGAACATCCGAATAATGCTTTGGATTCTGGTCGCCCTATTAACGGCCCCTCCGCTTTTGAATCTCGCCGGATACAATGTATTCCTCTACATAGGAAGCGATTCCCGCAAGGTGGTGATAGCTGCTTCGCAGGGGCTTTGTCACCTCGCTACTACATCGGAGACGAAAGATGTTTCTGCCTTTTCTGATTATCCTCCCGAATTCTCTGAGATTTATATGGAAATCCTGAAGATTGGTCCAGTCGAGCTATTCTCAGAAAAGCGAATGGACCCTATGCAGTGGTTCCAGTTTGGCATCAGACCGAAGAGCGCCACATTTGATTATTCTGCTGTCGAGTTTCCATGGGGCCTGCTGCCTCTAGCCCCACTCATCGCTATTTACCTGAAACGGAAAAAGAAAAAATGAGCCTAACCAACGGTTACAGACAACGCGGTTTAAGCTCCCCATGAATTCGATTGCACAGGGTCCGCGTGTCTGACCCGGAACGTTGGGCAAAAATCATGAAAATAATCCCACTATTCATGTTTTGGACGTCTGTCGTATTCGCGGCGACGCCGCCCGAATTTGAATTCACCAAGACGTTATTGCCGAACTCGAAGCACGTATCGACCGAGATGGTCAGCGGTCGCCTCAATGGTAGTGCGATTTCTATCTATCGCGGAAAAGAATCAATTGAAAGCGTAGTAGCCGCGCTCGAAAAGCACTTCGGCAAAAAGCTTATCTTCGAGGAGTCGGACAGTAGTTGGCGTGAAACTGGTCGTTTATTTGGACAAGCCGGTCACGGTGAGACGACTGCACATGGACAGTATCTGCTAGATCAGCTACGGGTTAATATTTTCATATTTCAGCTTATCATGGAGGACTATAAGACCAATAGTGTCGTTTTAATCATCGAACCAAAATGAAAACCACGGAGCCCAACCAGGCACTACAGACAATTTCGAGGTCTGTCCCAGTCGCGGCTGAGCCGCTTTGTGGGCCAGCCCTCGAAATGTCTGACTTTTAACGTTCGGCAAAAAAATGAGAAGCGAGTTTCAGTTTCTACAGTCAGAGGACGACGAAAGAGAATTTATTACTACGTTCTCCGGTCAAGTGAATGCTTTAGAGACTGACTCCGAAACTCAGTGGTTCTTTCGAGTTGGGGATTGTCCTATTCAGTTCCTCCGATCACGTCGCTGGCCGAACCAGATTGCTGTCGGTCGTATCGCGATAGCTACGCACGGGTTTGGCCTATCGTTCGCTTCGTCTGATCGAGCCGAAGCAATTTTCAAGCAGATGCGCACTTGGCTTAAGAAAAGATATACGAATAAGCTTACAGCCGAGAATACCAAGATTCCCGGAAGCACTACTTCTTACCGCAATATGTGGCTTGGACCCGATGCGCGCACCAAATATCGCAGCACACAGGTTACACTTCGATCAATGGTTTCAGATTGTGTAGTCATAAAAGAAGACGCCGAACCAGGTGCCACAGACAACGATCTGCACTGTCACGGAATGTGCTCCGAGCCGCACATTCCGCGCCAGCGCAGATCGCGTCTGACCTAAAGCGTTAGGCAAAATATGAAAAATACGATCGAATCCCTTGTCCGCGACTTTACCCAGGCTGCTTTGCCTGAATCAGTATTAAGTTTTATCGTAAGCAATAGCGGCGAAGCATTCGCAAATCATACATTTATCGTCCCCCACAAATCCGGAGACTGGGATGATTCACTAGAGAATTTTTATACGGAGGATGAGATTATCGACACCCTAGAGCGCGAATTGATGCTCAGGGAAGGCGGCGCAAAAGACATTCCAGATGGAATGATCCCCGTTGCAGAAAATGGTTTGGGCGATGTGATATATATTAGCCTTCGCGTCCACGAAGTCGGCGCGCTATATTATGGTTTTCACGAAGACATGGATTTAGACAGCGGGTCCGAATCAGGCCTTATTCATCTAGCGCCAAATCTCTTCGACTGGCTCAAAACACTGAAGAATGAAAACTGAGCCTAACAAGTCGTTACAGACAATTTCGTGCAGTGGCACAGTCGCGGCGGAGCCGCTTTGTGCCACCGCACGAAATGTCTGATCTAAAGCGTTCGGCAAAATAAATATGGGGCGAATGGTTCAACTCTGGAAATGCGAAGACACCGCAGAAGCGGCGACGTATCGTTATGGGCCTTCCAAAGAGCAGTCCGGCCGGCTGACGGTTTCCAAAAAAGATAAGACCGTCACGATGTTATCACCCATCCCGAAATTATCAGAAGATGAAGATCGGTTTTTCTATCGAGACTTGGCTGTCGTAAAGCTCCAGATGCTTTCATCGCGAGAGACTTACCCAGACGAAACTTTTATCGGCACATGAAAACCACTGAGCCGAACCAGTCACTACAGACAATGACTATGACTGTCCCAGTCGCGGCTGAGCCGCTTTGTGGGCCAGCCATAGTCATGTCTGACTTTTAACGTTCGGCAAAAAATTATTGGCATATGACTATAGATCAGGCGATTTTACATAGTTATCAAAATCGAGCCGAAATCAAAGCCAGCGATAGTTGTGCCTGCTTTCATTGTCTTGCTCGATTTAAGTCTCATGAAATTAAGCGTTGGTATGATACTGATGATCCCAATTGGGATGGAGAGCCCATTTTGGATTCAGGACCATATCCAGGAATGACTGCTGGTTGCCCTGTTTGCGAAAATGATTCGGTTATAGGTTCTGCTTCTGGATTGGATTTGAATGATGAATTTCTTAGGTCGCTAGACAAATATTGGAATGGCAGCAAAAAATAAAGACCACAGAGCCGAACCAGTCGTTACAGACAATTTCGTGCGGTGGCACAGTCGCGGCGGAGCCGCTTTGTGCGCCACCGCACGAAATGTCTGATCTAAAGCGTTCGGCAATAAAAAGTCCCGTGCTCATCTTTAAGCTCATCGCTACATTTCGAGCCATGTTTACAGCCACAGTCATTCTAGGATTCTTTTCTTCGCCTAGTTTTGCACGTAACTATGGGTTCTTAAATGAAGCAATTCGCGAGCACGGCGAGAATCCCACACCAGAGACACAGGCTCGACTGACTACCGCCCAAAATAAGGCCAGGATATTTGATTTCAGTCTTATCGCGGCTCCAGCCGGGTTGATTGGCTATATTTTATTTCGAAGATTCAAAAAGAGGCAGAAATCGAACCCGCTCAGATGAATACACCCATTGTCCAAAATCAAACCACAGCGCCGAACCAGGCGTTACAGACAACTACCCGCACTGTCACGCCGGCTGCTTCGCCCCCGTCGCGCCAGCGCGTGTCGTGTCTGATCTGAATCGTTCGGCGCAGAAAAATTACGATGGAAACTCTACATCTTATTTTACAGTTACTTTTATTATTCGTAACGATCTGGCTTCTGCCACGCCGAATTCCCAGAAAAGGATATGGCCTCCCCCTTTACTTTACTATCGTTTTTTGCATTTGGCTTAGTTTGACATTTTTCACGTTATTTTACTTCGATCCAGCAGTTGGAACAGACAGCCCCGGAATCGGATGGCTGCTGGAGGGATTCATTGCCGGATGCATTGGGGCGTTTATTTACACGCTAAGACCAAAACCAGTGACTCAGAACCGTGAACGGACTGTTAAATGAGGCCGGAATTACAAGCCACGGAGCCAAACCAGTCGTTATAGACAATAACCACAGCTGTCACGGGCCCTGTCTGATCTAAAGCGTTCGGCAAAAATATGAAGGTTTTCTTAAGTCTATTGGTCATTCTGGCACTGACTGGCTGCCTCGAATCACGAAAATCCCTGCCCTCATCGGGCATTCCCACGCCCCAAAAAAGCCAGATCAGGGATTTTGTAGGCTCATATGAGAATTTAGCGATCGATCAGACCACGAGATACCAGACTCCATTATCACAGATACTCATCGGTTATTTTGCGCCAGATATGGACGACATTGATTCAGTTGTTTTTTCCATTTCAGAAAGCGATGATTTGATCATCACTTGTATGCTTGATGGGAAAGAAAGATTTAAGAAGGTATACCCGAAGTCTTCATATGGATTTGACGGCGAAAATATTATTTTAGGAGCAGGTGCATACTCAGCCGATCCAGCATCCATGTCCCGAGGAAAGCAAAGTTACGGAAATAGCCTGTATCTCACCGCAGAGAAATCTATAGTATTTCACTCCAATAGCAGCTTTCGCGGGATGGCATATGGATTTATACCAGCCGCGAATTCCACCGAGACTATTTCTGTATGGAAAAGAAAATAACGAAGCCGAACCAGTCGTTACATACAATGCAGCTGGCTGTCACGCCAGCTGCTTCGCACCCGTCGCACCAGCAAACCGCATGTCTGATCTAAAGCGTTCGGAAAAATGAAAAATAGAGGGATTAGAGTTTTTATAGTTACAGCGATAGCGTATCCGCTTATTGCCGGTGGCTTAGCCCTATCATTTGGCTTATTTTCAGCGTGGGGATTTGGCATGACCACATTTCCGGATCTGACCCAAAATCGCCTGCTATTTCCCTCATTGATTTTCTCTCAGAGCGAAAATATCCAGCACGCATTTATCTTACATTCGATTATGAGTGGACTGCTTTACGCTATTTGCGTCTTGCTTGCTATCGGTGGATACCGGCTGATCGAAAGATTTAGAACCGGACAATGAAAACGGAGCCAAACAGTCGCTACAGACACGAACCACACTGTCACGGAGCTGTGCTCACAGCCGCACATTCCGAGCGAGTGTGATTCGTGTCTGACCTCCAACGTTAGGCAACAGCATGCCAAAGAAATCTAAACCCCTCTCGAAATAAAAGCTCCACAGGCTGGTGGCTTTATCGCGAAATCAAACAATGGGTATCAGCATGACTGAAACTAAACTAGCGTTTGGAGTGGCGTTGCGCAGCACAGGAACTGCAATCGCCGTTCTTTTCTTTATCGGGATTCTATCTACGATTTTAAAGCCTTATCATGCAGCTCTCGGCGATAGTGCAGCACCGCTTACCGCCGTCTTGTTTTTACTTCTGCTATTCTGGCTTTTTTATAAAACGAGTCGTCAAAGCATTAAGGTCTTCAAGCAAACCCATCGCTTCTATCGCGATGATGAAGCGTAATCAGCGTTTACCTCGAAATAGAGATCTTAAGTCTTCTGCGGCGACCAACTTTAACTAAAACGCATGACCAAATACTTGGTATCCATCCACCGCGCTAACGACTACGACCCGGCTGTCGCTGAGGATAAAGCGATGTCTCGCGATATCGATGCGCTGAACGATGAAATGATGATTGCGGGTGTGAGGATTTTCGTTGGCGGTCTGCAGCCAATAACCAACGCGAAGTCACTGCGGAGGCAGCCCGATGGGGCAGTGATCATTACCGATGGCCTTTATCTGAAAACCCCGGAGCACGTAGGTGGTTTTTGGGTATTGGAAACCGCTGACTTCACCGAAGCGCTCGCGTGGGGGCGCAAAGCCGCCGTGGCCTGCCGTGCTTCCGTAGAGGTGCGCCCGTTTCATTAACGGACGGCTCGGGGTGCGGCGCTGCCAGCACTGTTCACACGCGTTTTAGCGGCATAATACCGGTGCGCAATCTTTTGGCCGAGTGGCCGAATCCGCAAAACGCTCCTTGGCGGGAGCAACTTCGCCCTTCCGGTGCGTCCTCATTGGCTGCCCGACATGGATTCGAACCATGACTAGGTGAGTCAAAGTCACCTGTGCTGCCATTACACCATCAGGCAATGAGGAAGGGGCAATTTGCCCCGCGCGTCCCATGCGTCAAGGCCTGAGATAGTCCGCGCCTTGACTCTGCCCCCTTCACTTCCGATTTCTATCGGTTTACCAAGCCCGTTTTCCACGACTCCATGATGACCTTCCGTCCTCTTATCCTGCCAACTCGATGAAACCGCCCATTCGCATCGGTATCATCGGCCTTGGAGGCTACGCCGGCGCCCATCACAACAGCGTCGTTCAACTGGAAGCCCAAGGCCATGCCCGCCTCGTGTGCACCTGCGACCCGCAGGCCGAGGCGTTCGCCGCCCAGCAGGAGTCCTACGAATTTGCCCGCCGTGGAGTGAAAGTGTTCGCCGATTATCGTCCGATGCTCGAGGCCCACGGCCATGAACTCGATATGCTGGTGGTCCCCACGCCCATTTCCCTGCACGCCGAGATGCACCGCGCCGGAGTCGAACGCGGCATCGCCGTCTATCTCGAAAAACCGCCGACCCTCGATTACCGCGAGCTCGAGCGAATGATCGCCACGGATCGCACCGCGAAAAAAACCACGCTGGTCGGCTTTAATTTCATCATCGAAAAGGCCCGCCTCGCCCTCAAGCAGCGCATCATCTCCGGCGAATTCGGTCCTCTGCGCGAGACCCGCCTCAACGCCCAGTGGCCGCGGCCTTACAGCTATTTTGCCCGCAACAACTGGGCCGGCCGTCTGCTCGCGCCCGATGGAGGCGTGGTCCTCGACTCGTGCTTTGGCAACGCGATGGCCCACTTCGTCCACAACCTGCTGTTTTGGGCCGGCGATTCCACCTTGATGAGCTGGGGGCAGCCCGAAACCGCCCGCGCCGAGCTTTATCGCGCCCACGCCATCGAGGGCGCCGACACGTTTTTCGTCGAGTCTCGCACGACCTCCGGCGTCGTGATGCGTTTTGCCCTCACCCACGCTTGCGAAGGCGCCAGCTTGCAGACCGAGACCGTCGTCTGCGAAAAAGCCTCGATCCATTACATCGTCGGCCAGCACGCCGAAATTCGCTGGAACGACGGGCGCGTCGAGCCGGTTGCACTGGAGCCGTTCAACGCGCTCCACGAAAACCACCTCGATTATTACCGCTACCTGCGCGGTGAGACGTCGCGCCCCGCCACCACGCTCGTCGATTCGCGGCCTTTCGTTGTGCTGAACAACCTCGCCTACGTCTCCAGCGGCGAGATCACCCCGTTCCCCGCCGGTCTGGTTAAATCCATCACCCACCCCCACGACGCGCAAAACTACCTCGCCGTCGACGGGCTGCCCGACGCGTTGGCCGATTTCCTTGCCCACGGTCGCTGGCCCGGCTCCGCCCTCGGCTGGCGCACCGGTTCACCCGCGGCGTTGGTCACTCCGGCCGATCTGCCGCGCTTCATTCCCACCCTAGAGGCGCTCGCCGCCCGCTAACTCTCTGCCCGCCGCCCATAAAAAACGGGTGGACAACCCCGCTCGCAACGCCTCTCGTTCACCTATCATGTCGCAGCAGCCCGCTTCCCAATCTCCCGATATCAAGCTCGAGAAACTCACCACGCCGGTCGGCATGGTGGTCGACGCCATTCTCGTCATCGGGTTCTTCATTTTCCTGTTCGGTTTGCTGAAGTCCCACGTGCCGTCCAACGACCCGTTCATGGTGTTCGTGTGGGCCGGCCTCACCTCCGCCTGTATGAGCGGCGTGTTCTGGCTCGCGATTCAGATGTTCCGCGTCGTCCTCAGCGCGCAGATTCTGGCCAACAAAAAGAAGCAGCAGCGCTAACGCGCCCTGCGCGGCCACGCGGCACTCTTTCACCTCGTGGCCGAGCAACCCACCCCGCCCCCGCGCACGACCTCCGCGGTGGAGGACTACCTCGAACGCATCAGCGAACTCATCAAGACCAAGGGTTACGCCCGGGTCGTTGACATCGCAGCCGAGTTAAAAATCTCCCAGGCCAGCGTCACCACCATGGTGCAGCGCCTCGATGGAGAAGGCCTCGTCAAATACGAGAAATACCGTGGCATGGTCCTCACGAGCGCCGGCGAAGAAGTCGCCGCCCGCATCGCCCACCGCCACGAGTTGCTCACCAATTTCCTGACACTCCTCGGCCTGGGCAAAACCGTCGTCGATCACGACGTCGAAGGCATGGAGCACCACGTGAGCGTCGAAACCTTCGACGCCTTGGAAAAACTCAACCGCTACCTCGAGACCCATCCCGAGGTGCTGGCGGCGATCAAGAAGTAAGCGCTCGTCCGCCCCGCGGTATCTCCTCGCCGCCCATTTGGTTGTTATGCGTCACCCACGCATCCGCCCGCGGCCGGCGCCCATGCGCCGAACCGATTACACCTCGATGGCCGCCTCGCGTTTACGTTTCTCCACACGGGCACCCGCAATGATCGCAAGTTCAAAAAGCACGTAGAGCGGCACCGCCATCATCGTCTGCGTAAACGGATCCGGCGTCGGCGTGACGATCGCCGCGATGACAAAGATCACCACGATGGCGTGACGGCGGAACTTGCGCAGCGTGGCCACCTTCAAAAAGCCCAGATACACCGCCAGCACGATGAGCAACGGAAACTCAAACGAAGCGCCCACGCCCATCACCAGCCAGAGCAGCAGGCTGTAGTAACTCGCCGGCGTCCACCGCATCACGAAGCCGAACATGTCGTTGATCTCCACCGCCACCCGCAGCGTGCTCGGCACGAGCAGGAAAAAGCTGAACGACGCGCCCATCAAAAACAGGAACATGGCCGAGAGGCACACCGGCAGCACGGCCTTCAGTTCCTTCTCGGAAAGCGCCGGCGCGACGAATTGTCCGATAAAAAAAAGCATGAACGGAGCCGCCAGCATGAAGCCGCCCATCGTGCACATCTGGATGATGACCGAGAACCCTTCCATCGGCGCGCTCGTGCCCAGGTCGAGCACCAGCTTGGCGTTTTCCGCGCGCACGTGGTTGAGCGGCCACATCAGCACATCGTTGGACTCCTTCAGGAAAATACCGATGAGGCAGGCGAACACCACGAAGGCGATCGCGCACTTCACCAGCGTGCCGCGCAACTCGTCCAGATGCTCGAGAAACCCCATGGGCTTCTCACGGGTCGAGATGTCGTCTTCGGACATCTCGTAGTCGTCATCTGATGAATTGCGGTCGCTCACGATGGGTTAAAAGAAGCGAGATGGTGTGAACTTTGTCCACGAACGGAAGCGAGGAATCACATCTTGGACGATAAGCGTGACCCAATCTTTTCGATAGATCTCCGCCCGTTCATCGATGCGGCACATTTTGCGTTTTCAAAATCCGCGCCCGCCGAGGCCGTTAAATTTCGCGTCAAATTCGCCCTGAATGACTTAATAACTTGCGGCTATCTTTCGCAAAATTATGGCTTCAACCGCCGGTAATCCACGCCGGCTTCACTTCAACTCACCACACTTCACACCATCATGGAAGCAATCGTCGGTCTTTTCATCGGCCTCTTATATCTGGCCTTCATCATATTCGTATTCGCTGGCGTCTGGAAGGTCTTCACCAAGGCCGGCCAACCCGGCTGGGCCTCGCTGATCCCGATCTACAACCTTTACATCATGATCAAGATCACCGGCCGCGAGGGTTGGTGGTTGCTGCTGTTCTTCATTCCCTTCGTGAACGTCGTGATCGCGATCATCATCGCGATCGATCTCGCCAAGGTCTTCGGCAAGGGCACCGGCTTCGGTCTCGGCCTGGCTTTCCTGGGCTTTATCTTCTACCCGATCCTCGGCTTCGGATCCGCCACCTACCAGGGCGCCCCGGTGAAGATCGTCTGATCAACCACCCCGTCCTTCGTTAGCGAAAACCGCGCCTTCACCGGCGCGGTTTTTTTGCGCCTGTTGCCAACCGCTCCCGTCAGTCGAACGCCTTCAGGTTAAACGCCAAATAATTATCCAGCTCCAACACGCTGTTGAACTCCGTCCGGTTCTTTTCGATCCGGGCCAGCAGCGCTTCCATCGCCGCGACCAGCTTCAGGTAATCTTCACGGCGCGCCGCATTCGTCAGCGCGCTCGCATCCCTGGCCTCGGCCATATCCCGCTTCGGGTGGTCGTTTTTGTATCCATCGTAGTCGTTGCGGAATTCATACAACGCCGCCGTGACCATGCCCGACGGCTGCGCACGCGCCATCCGGTCGCGTCCGATAAGCAACACCGCGAGGGCTGCCGCTTTGATCCGATCGTCGTTTGATTTGATTTTAACGCCCATGAGAGTCCCGTGTGTATCAACGCGCACCCGCCCGCACGCAATCTTCGCTTCATGCCAACACTCAATCCCGCCGTCCGCATCGGTCACGTTCACCTCAAGGTCGCCGATCTCGACCGCGCCCTCGCCTTCTACTGCGGCGTCCTCGGCTTCGAGATTCAACAACGCTTCGGCACGCAGGCCGCGTTTATCTCCGCCGGCGGTTATCACCACCACATCGGTCTCAACACGTGGGAAAGCCGTGGCGGCACCCCGCCCGCGCCCGGCACCACCGGCCTCTACCACACCGCGATTCTCTACCCGGACCGCGCCACGCTGGCCGACGCCCTGCGTCGCCTCGTCACCGCCGGCATCAAGATCGATGGTGCCGCCGACCACGGTGTGAGCGAAGCGATTTACCTCCGCGACCCCGATCAGAATGGCGTCGAACTTTATCGCGACCGTCCCCAGTCCGAATGGCCGCGCACGCCGAACGGCGAGCTCGCCATGTTCAGTCACCCGCTCGATCTGGACGCTTTGCTCGCCGAGGTCTGAACGCCCCGACGGTTTGTGCGTTGAGCCGCCAGATTTCATCTGCTGCATTCGCAGCGCATGACTTTCACGCGCCCGCGTCCGTCCTCGCTCACCGCCACCTGCGGACTCCTGTCGTTGTCCGCGCTTCTCCTGGCCGCCACCGCCCGCGCCGAGAATCCCTACAACTACCGATACGGCACGATGGCCCACGAGAACGCCCGCGCGTCCAACGCCTACAACGACCGCATCAACGCCCCCGTCACCAACCGCGCCGGCTACACACCCGACTTTTCGAGCACGATTAATCAGATCCGCCAGACGATGGGCACCAAGGCCCCGTTCGACAGCCGCACCGGCAGCGAGCGCTACCAGGACGAACAACGCGCCGCGGAAGCGCGTATGTGGGCCAAGGCCAGTGAAGAAATCGCCAAACTCCCTCGCCCCTCCGCCCCGCCCAAGCCCGCTCTACTGACCACCCTGCGCGCCGAAGCCAATGACGGCAACGTCGAGACCATGCACCGTCTCGGCACCATTTTGTTCTACGCCTTCGATGGCACCGACACCAAGGCCGAGGGCCTCGCCTGGTTCAAACGCGCCGCCGCCCGGGGCGACGCCAAAGCCACCAACGAACTTCTCTCCATTTACCTCGGGAAATCCGCCTACGCCGACTTCCCCGCCGCCGTCCAAATCTTCACCGACAAAGCCCGCGCCGGTGACGACCACTGCACCCGCCAGCTCGCCGATGCCTACCTCACCGGCATTCCCGGCAAACTCGAAGCCAACCCACAAAAAGCCGTCGAATTCCTCGAACTCGGCGCCGCCCGCGGCGAGGGCTACTGCGGCATCACCCTCGGCCGCGCCTACCGCGACGGACAACTCCTCCCCAAGAACGTCGCTCAGGACAGCGCCAAGGCCATCGCCACCTATCGCCAGTTGATCGAGGTCCAGCGCGCCCACCCCGAGCTCAAATCCTACAACTACTACACCGGTTCCGCCGGTTGGGAATGGTTTCAACTCGAGCTCGCCGCCCGCCCCGATCTCGCCGGCATCCCCGCCGACACCCTCTCCCTCTGGGAATTCGCAGCCACGCGCGGAGAGTTATCCACCGTCGCCTCCACTCACCGCCTCGCCGCCGCCCTCGGCGCGCTTTACGACGAGGGCAAGGTCGTGCCCCGCGACGCCGACAAAGCCCTGCTCTTCCATAGCATCTCCGTCTCCGGCTTCACCGAAGGCTCCAAGACCGATCCCGAGTGGAATGCCGTCATCTTCGACGATGTCCGCCAGTCCCGCGTCCTTGCATTGGTCGCCGACCGTCTTCTCGCCCGCCCCCAACCGTGGCCGCCTATCAGCATGCTTGGCACCATCGCCCCCGCCACCAAGGCAAACGTTTCCGATCTCTACGGAGCGGCCGTTAACTTCGCCAAACGCTCCAAAGTCCCCTTCCCGCATCCTTCGCTGATGCTCTACCGGCTCTCCGCCGACCCCGCCTACAAACTCACCAGCGACACCACGAAGTGGATCCCGTTCTTGGCCGAATCCCTCGAACTCGGCGAAGTCCCCGCCGAACCCGCCACCGCCGATTCCGCCGACTACGCCGCGCTCCTCTACGAACACGCAGTCCTCGTCCGAGCCGAATCCTATGAAGGCATCCAAAAATCCATCGCCGCTTTTCAGGTGTCATGGGCCCGCGGATACACGCCCGCCGCCCTTCCCCTCGCCGAACTCACCGACGACGGCTATCTCCCCGGCGGACGTGACGCCGCCAAGCAACTCGCCCGCGCCGGTGCTGAAAAAGGCGACCCCTACTGCGCCGCCCAGCTCGGCAGCTGGCTCACCGGCGAACTTGTCGCCCAGCCCAAACCCGACCCCGCCCTCGTCGCCGAATCCCGCCGCTGGCTCCGTCAGGCCTTCAAAGCCAATATCGAACGCGTCACCGAAGACCTCGCCGACAACTACGCCGCGAACGGCGACTACCGCCAAGCCGCCCTCAACTACCGCGTAGGCCTGCGCCAGGCACCGTCCCCCCGGCTTCAAGCCGGTTACGCCGAACTCCTCGCCGCGGGCAAAGGCGACGAGAAGCCCGATCCCAAAAAAGCGTTTGAACTACTCAAGACCGCCGCCACCGAAGACCCGCGCTACCTCGTCCGCCTCGCCCAAGTGATCGAACGTGCCGAATGGGGCGCGACCAAAGACATGAATGAAGTCCGCGAACTTCTCGAACGCGCGCTCTACGGTGCCAGCGAATGGAAGGCGGGCATCGAGCTCGCCCGCATTTATCACACGGGAGTCGACGGAGAGAAAAACGAAGACCGTGCCGCCAACATGCTCCGCGCCGCCGGCGAACGCGGCGGCGCCGAAGCCGCGCTGGCCGTCGCCGCCGCCTACGAAAAAGGCGACATCATCGACAAAGATCCTACCCAAGTCGCCTACTGGAAAAAAGTCGCCATCGAAGGCATCAACCTCGACCCCGGTTAACCCCCCTCAGTCCTCCGTTCCCCGTTCTCCGATTACTCGCTACCCGCTACTCACTACTCGCTACTTCTTAGCTTCCCCGTGCTCCCCAGCCTCCTTCCGAGACCCCCGACCGATTTCCAACAACCGCCCACCGCCGCGGAAATCACCGCGTTCGCCGCACGCCTCCTCGGACCCGACGCAATGATCACCGAAGCCGTCGAACTCGGCGGCGGCGCCTTCAACAACACCTTCCGCCTCACCACCGCCGACGGACGCCGCTCGATCCTGCGCATCTCCCCGCCACCCGCGCACCCGCTGATCTTCCACGTCGAGCACCACCTGCTCCGCCGCGAACACAGTCTCACGCCCTGGCTCTCCGCCGTCTCCGAATTCCTCCCGCGCACCCTCGCCACCGACTTCAGCCACGAAATCTGCCCCCGCGACGCCATCCTCAGCGAATTCATCGAAGGCGAAAACTGGGACGCCGTCATGCCCACGCTCACGCCCGTCGACAACGACGCCCTCTGGCGCGAACTCGCCGCCCTCCTCCGCCGCATCCACGCCACCCCCGCGCCCCACTTCGGTTGGAAGTCCCCCGCGACGCCTCACCCCCGCTGGAGCGACTTCATCCTAGGCAACATCCGCGGACTTCTCGCCGACTGCCAAAAGCTCGGCCTGCCCGACACCGAAGCCCGCGTTTGGACCGCCGTCGCCGAACGCTGCGCCCCCGCCCTCGATCTCATCTCCGAACCCCGCGTCCTCCACGGTGACCCTTGGCCCAAAAACGTCCTCATCCGCCGCGACGACGGAGCCCCGCGTATCGTCGCCTTGCTCGACCACGAACGCGGCGGCTTCGGCGACCCGCAAAGCGAATGGGTCTTCCACGGCTGCGACTTCCCTCCGGTTTTTTGGGAAGCCTACGGCCCGCGCCCTACCGACTCCGCGTCCCAAATCCGCGCCCACCTCTACCGAGGCACCATCGCCATCCAATGCCTCCTCGAAAGCACCCGCTACCCCGACGTGGACACCGCCACCCCGCGCCAGCATCTCACCACCGCCACCCAAAAGCTTCAGAACCTGCTAACCAAACTCTAGCCTCCGGTCACACTCCGGCGGCATCAGCCGGCCTCCGATCAATCGTGAAGGCCATTGGCCGAAACCACTCCCAGCGAATCGCCCCATTGGGCGATTCCATTAGTGGTTAAAAACTCCGTCCTCCGACCTCCGTCTACTCGCTACCCACTATCCGCTACTCTCCAAAGCCCATGCATCTCGGATCGGAAACTTAGCGCCTTGGCGTCTTTGCGTTTCAAATCCGGTTCCGTCCTCCGATCTCTCAACTCTCAGCACTCAACTCTCAACCATCCGATCCTAAGCTCCAAGAGAACGCTTCAACTCTCCCAGCTCCGCTCGCAGCTGCCCGACTTCGCCCTCCAACGCCGCCAGCCTCCGCTCCACCTCGGGCGGCAACGTCATCGTCACGGTCACCGGCTCGGTGCCGGCCCCCGACTCCAGCGCCGGTTCACCCGTGAGCAACTGCACCCAACGCGCCTCCTTCTGCCCCGCCTGACGCGGCAGCTTGCGCACCAACGCCCCCGCCGGACGCCCCGCCAGCTCCGACAAGATCAATTCAAACTCCGCCGCCGCCGGCATCGCGAACAACCGCTCAGCATTGCCCCGCAACCCCGCGGCCGTCTGCGCCCCGCGCAACAGCAACTCGCCCAACACCGCCCGCGCCGCGGTTTCGAGCGGATGATAAACCTCGTCGAGCTTCTGCCGGTATTTGGTCACCCGCGCATCGGCGCCGGAAAACGCGACCACGAGCCGCTGCCCACGCAATTCATCCAGAGCGACCTCGACCTCGCGTGACGACACCTCGATCACCGGATCGCGATTGCTCTTCTGGTTACACGCATTGACCAGCGTATTCATGGTGAGCGGATACACGTCAGGCGTGGCCAGTTCCTTCTCGATCAAACACCCCAGCACCCGCGCCGCGAGAGGCGAGAGCGGGACAACATCAGTAACCGGCTGAGTGGGCATAGAATCCATGCGACCATGAAGCCGACCACAAAGCACGGCGCAAGAAACCCCTCCGAAATTTGTGGGAGCGAGCTTGCTCGCGATGGTTTTCCTCCGCCCCCTTCACCTTAAACTTCCCCCTTAAACTGCACGTTGCCGCGCAATGTGCTTTATGACTCATCGTCCATTAACTTTTAAGTCATAAATCCGGTATGCTGTCCGGATGCCTAAAACCAAAGCACCCGCGACCACATCAAATAAATATGTTTTCGCACTCTTAATAGACACAGTCTGCCAAGGCCCCATGCCCTCTTGGTATGATGAAAACGGAGACCCTGTAATTTACTCCACTAGACGCAAAGCACAGGAGGAAATCGCTGACACTCAAATGGAATATTGGCGGCAGTTCATGGCACTTGAGCGTCCTTTTGAAGATGCCGCCAATATCGATGATTATATCGTTAAAGTGCGCCGCCTAGCCGATCGAACGATTCAAACGAAAGATGGACGCATTTTCGGAAAGCAGCACTAAGCGACCGATTTCTAGCCTAGCACTTCGCATCCCGCCTCGACGAGAAACGCATAAGTCTCGTCGAGCTCAGAAATGATCGCCGGCAAACAGAGAATCATACCTTCGCGGCCGCGCGTGAGTAGCACGCGGTAGGCATTGCGACGCAATTGGAGAGGATTCTTAACGGCCGATTTTTTCTGATACTGCTTAGCTTGCGACGCATCCCACTCGCCGGCCTTTTTCAGAAAATCATTTCCCCATACAACGAGCGTATGATCTAGCTCCAATCCTTGAGCCGAAAACTCCGTAATCGCCCCCTGCAAGCGACGGCACGAACTCGGTGAGTTCTCGGGCTCGGCATACCAAGGACCTGTTCTCAAAAACCGAGAGGCATCAACACCAGTCAGGTCCAAGTTTTTATCGCGGCTGGAGGCCAGTAATCCGAAACGAGCGTCAGGAGTGTGCCGATATTTCTCCCACAAGAACTGGCGGGCACGATCAAGGCTACGCGTAATTCGGATTTGATAACCTTCGTGGATCAAACTTTGGGCAAGTTTGGCCAACGTCGATGCAGGCACAGTATCCCCAACAATACCTGCGGCCCAGTCGCTCAACCCGGCAGCAAAGTGAAATCTCACAGATTTCGCCAAATGTAATTCCTCGTAACCGCTAAACTTTGCTTTCGTGCCCGCGAAGACCGACCGGAACGTCTCAGGTGCGACGACCTCCCATTCTAGGGATGATTTATTGACCGCCTCTGCCCAAAGCCCAACGCCACCTTCCTCTCCGGAATGGATCTCCTGTCCAGTCCCGATCAAACCCATCACCACGCTCCATCCGGGCACCTTTTCCGCAAAGCGAACAAACGTTTCAGGCTCAGACACAGCCGATGCATCTTTATGTTTGGTCCTAACTTTATGCTCATCCCAAGCCCGCTGAGCTTCATCAAAAATCAAAACGTGATGCGGAGGCGGACCGGATTTCTTTTTCGAGTAACGTTCGACGAACTCCTTCACGCCCCGAACAAAAACACGTCCATCGCCACCTGCCCGTTTCAACTCATATTGAAGCACGTCAACCAGAGGTCCGTTGCCTGAAAGGAAAACCGCAGGCGATGTGGGTTTAGCACCTGCAGCATTGACCTCAGCGAGATCATCCAAAAACGACTCATGCGCGATTTGAAGGCCGACAAACGTTTTCCCTGCACCAGGAACACCGCTGACCAAAACTAACTTCCGGCGCTTCTGTTTGTGCGCGTCATGAATTTCAGCGACGACCCGATTCACCGCGCCACGAGTTACGTCATCAATACGTTTGATACGCGGCAGAGCATTATTGGCAAAAAACTGTCGTGCCGCTTGGACAAGAGACGGGGCAGGCTGGCAGACCTCGGGGGCAATGAACTTATCAACCGGTATAGGTTCCGATTCGTTCGGTCGATCAAACCGCGCAACCGCATCCCGTAGTCGGGATAGATGAGTCAGGGTATGAAACTCACGGACTTTGTCGGGTAAAAGTTCGCCGTATGAAACCAGCAAACTATGCACGCGCACCTGCTCCTCACCGCACAGCGAGTGATACCAATATAACCGGCGAGCGTAGTCTGCGGCCTGCTCGATGTAATCGGGCTGGTAGTTCCCGTCTCCTTTCAACTCAACCACCAGCACCGCGCCAGAAATGAGCAGCACGGCGTCCACTCGTTTGGAACTCTCAGGCATCAGATATTCCAGCACGGCCCCGTAACTCACGGCTCGCGGTTGTGTGGTAAGAAAGCCGGCACACTCGTTTTGCAGCGGCTTAATGTAGCCTTTCCAAGCTCGAAACTGCTCTGGAGACGCATCGCTAATATATGCGCTCAATGAGCCAATTACTTCATCGATCGTCGCTCCTTGAAAAATCGGGAAACTACTAGCCCAACCACATGAATCGTTGGCTAGATTTCTCGTAATTTGCTCCATTAGTTAATGGCTCACAGACATAAGGAGACGTGTCGAGGTTCAGATTGATCCGATCCACGCCACGCAGCCCAAGACCAACGCAGAGTTCTGGCAGACCAAGATTCCAAGAACCAAGCCCGCGACCGTTTTCGTCACCCGCACCCTCCGCCTCGCCGGCTGGCGGGTGATGCGTATCTGGGAGCATCAACTCTCCCGTAAAACGAGCGGTGTCTTTTGGCACGTTTGCGGCGCTACGGACTCGCGTTAATGAATTGAACGGGGGGCTTGCAGTCGGTTTTTTGCCGATATGAAGCTTCGTTACACGCTCACGCGTTGGGATTTGTTCAGGGCTCAACTGCGGGGATTTATGTGTAACAACCGGGCTCTGCTTTGGCTGATACTGATCGCAGCCATTTACATGTTCTACACGTCTATGACCGGAAGTTACACGGCCGATCATTCGCTAGTCGTAAAACTACTCACGGCTTTCATGATGGTGTGCGTCGTAATCGGTGCTGCCTTCTTGGGAGGAATGACCGTGACCGTATTGAATCTTTTTTTATCCAAGGGAAAGGGCGTGCTGGGCGAACATACCTTGGAGGTGACCGAAGAGGGGCTGGAAGAACGCACCGAGTTCAATGTGTCTCTGCAGCGGTGGAACGGGATTCCGCGGGTGCTGAAGATTGGCCGGTCATACATGATATATATCACGGATGCCTCTGCTCATGTCATACCGCCGCCATCCGGCATACTGGAGGGCGACGCGGAGCAGTTCATCGCTACGGTTCGTGCCAAGATCAAAACAGACTGAAAGCTCGAGAACGGGCGGAGCAGCAAAACCGGCAACTTGGTGTAATTGGCGGCGCTTGCTGGCCCGACTTCGGCGGGCCGGAATGCTGGTTTGAATGATTCCCCAAGGAATTGGCGTCACTTCCAAGCAAGTTATGCTCAAACCATAACAAGTTAACACTCCTCGGATGTCCGCCAGAGCTCCACGGAGGATTTTTAATGCTCCACGGATGGAACTTAAGCCTCCTCTTTTACCCGTTAGTGATCCCCGGAAGACCGTTAGGTATCCACCGATGGCGGTTAAGCCTCCTCGGCTGTCGGTTAAGCTTCCTCCATTAAAAATTAGCATCCCACGGCATCCGGTTAAGATCCCTCGGTCACCGTTTAGGATTCCTCGGATAGCAGATAAGCACCCACGGCTGGCAGATATCTCATATCGCCGACGTCATACCTCATACCGTCGAGGCCATACCTTATATGGGCTCGTTCTAATGACATATCAGCTCGTCCATATGACATAGGCACGAGCGCCTTTAAGCGGGGAAGCTGTCCCTATGACCGGGGTAGCCGTGCCCGGCTTAAATAAGCCAGCACCCAAGCACACCCGGTTCGCGGTCAGCGTCGGGGGTTGAGGGCTTTGATCCACTTGAGCGCCGCGGCGTTTTCGCCCTTCCAGGCAACCGCCTTGCCGTCGAGCGTGATGCGGGCGGCCCAGACGTCCTTCATGTTTCTCGGTCCTTCCGGTCTCACCACCACGGCCTGGGTAAAATTGAGGGTGCGGATGTAATACCCCGTATAACCGACTTCGAATTTATCGGGAGAATCCATTTCGATGTAAAAGACCTCCACCATCGGCTTCTTGGACAACTCCTCTTCACTCAGCCCTACCACCACTTCAACGGTGCGTTCATGGAGATATTTTCCGTCCACGAGCGTCGTCGAGGCCTTGGTCTCACGCGCGGTCGTCAGCACCGCCGCCGGCAAGTGACCACCCAGGCAAAAGACGAAGAGCAGTAAGCAGAGGGGTTTCATAGAAACCAACGCATCAAACTCCGCCTCTCTTCACACGCTCTTTCTCTGCCGCCTCATCCCGATCACATCTTCAAGCGACTCAGCGCCGGCAGCTTTTGCTTCAGCGTCAGCACGGCGGCGAAGAGGTCGCCGTGTTTTTTGACGCGCTTGAGGACATCGGTTGTTTCGAAGGTGAGGAGCCTGGCGTTCTTTTTCTTCAACGCGGCTTCCACTTCCTTCCACGTCACCGGAGTCGAAACCGTCGGGTGTGCCTTCGCGCGGAGCGAATAGACGTTCACCGTGGTCTTGTGGTCGTCGTTCTGGCTCCAGTCCACCAGCACCTTTCCTTTGCGCAGGCTTTTCTTCATGTCCGACACCACGAGGTCGGGCAGTTCGCGCGCCAGCAACTCCGCCACCGCATGGGCGAAGGCCTTGGTCTTTGCGTAGGTCACCGGCGTGTTCAGCGGCACATAAATCTGCAGGCCTTTTGAGCCGGACGTCTTGGGAAAACTCTCCAGTCCGAGCGCGTCGAAGAGCGCCTTCAACTTCAGGCCCACGTGCGCACAAGTGAGGATGTCGGCCGGCAGGCCCGGATCGAGGTCGAAGGCCAGCGCGTTCGGGCGTCCGATAGCCGGAGCCTTGTGCAGGAAGGTGTGCAGCTCCAGGTCGGCGAGGTTGGCCGCCCACACCAGAGCGGGCAGGTCGCTCATCACGCAGTAATGGATGTCGGTGCCGTCGGACTTAGGAACGTCGGTGGTCTTGATCCACTTGGGGCGGTGCGGCGGACACTGTTTCTCGTAGAAGAAAAATCCGTCCACCCCGTCGGGATAACGCTTGAGCGTGATCGGCCGTTTTTTGAGATGCGGCAGGAGGTGCTTCGATATCTTGATGTAGTAATCAATCACGTCGCCCTTGGTGAATCCGGTTTCCGGATACATCACTTTCTGAAGGTTGCTCACCTCCACGGTTGTGCCGTCCACGTCGAGCTGGGTTTTGATGGAAGCCATGGCAGGACGGGTCAGGCGGCGGCTTTTTCGCGGACGACCTCCGCGGCGGACTTGTCCTCGCGCAGGCCGAGGAAGACGGGCTGGCGCAGGCTGCCGTCGCGCGTCCACTCGGAGAAACGCACCTGGCACACGAGCACCGGCTTGATCCAGCGGCAGGTTTTCATGACGGAGGCGGTGATGGTCTGCCCGTAGCGCGAGGTTTTCGTCTCGGGCAGATTGTCGAACGGACACGACTCGCGGAGCAGTTTTTGAAAACGGTCATGCAGGGCGCGCAGCAACGCATGGTTGAAACCCGTGCCGACCTTGGCGGTGAACAGGAGCTTCTTCCCTTGGTGCACACCGATGAGCAGCGCGCCAAAATGCGTGCGGCTGCCGGCGGGCGGCGTGTAGCCGCCGATGACGAACTCCTGCTCGTGGTGGAGCTTGAGCTTGATCCACGCGCCGCTGCGCCGGCCGGTTTCATACGGGGAATCGGTGCGCTTGCCGATCAGGCCCTCGAGCCCGACCGACTGCGCCTGCTTCAGGAGCGCGTCCACATCGGAGCCCAGCGAGGCGGAGTAACGGATCACGCCGGCGGTCTTGCGCCCGAGGAGCTTTTTGAGGCGCGCCTTGCGCTCGGCGAGCGGGAGATCCACGAGGCTCTCACCGTTGAGACGAAGCAGGTCGAACACGTAGTAATGGAGCGGCGGCTTCGCGTCACCGAGTTCGTAGGCCTGCAGGAGCTGGAACGAAGAGCGGCCCTGATCGTCGAGGGCGACAATCTCTCCGTCGATGATCGCGTCGTCCACGCCGAGGGCGGCCACGGCGGCGGCGACCTCCGGGAATTTTTCCGCGAGGTCCTTTTCGTTGCGCGAGAGCAGCTGAGTGCCGGCGGCATTTTTCAGCGCGAGCGCGCGGAAGCCGTCGAACTTGATCTCATACGTCCAGTCGCCGGCGGGCGGCGAATCGGCCAAGCGGGCCTTCATCGGCTCGACGAATTTCAGTGGCGCAACGCGGGGCGCGGGGCGGGCCTTGGGTTTCGCGGTGGCAGGTGCCGCGACAGACTTGGTTTTGCGCGGCTTGGCAGCGGGCGCAGGTTTTGATTCCCACACCTGGTCGCTTTCGCCGAGCGCCTTCATGGATTTGCCGGAGAGAACGGAGGTGTCGTCCTGCTTCGCGGAAACCGGCTTCATGTCGTCGCCGCCGCGGATGAGCAGCCACTGGTTGGCCTCGGGATCGCGGATGCGGACGAGATACCAGGCGCCTTTCAGTTTTTTGCCCTTAAGGGTGAAGTGGAGTTTGCCGCCGGCGAGGTCCTTGCCCGGGGTGGCGGTGTCGGGCGTGAACCTGCCGCGATCCCACACCATCACGGTGCCGCCGCCATATTGCCCCTTGGGAATGGTCCCCTCGAAATCAATGTAGGACACGGGGTGATCCTCGACATGGACGGCCAGACGTTTCTCGCCATGTGCGAAGGGAATGCCCTTGGGGACGGCCCAGGATTTCAACGTGCCATCGATCTCCAGGCGGAAGTCGTAGTGCAGGCGCGAGGCGGCGTGTTTCTGGATGACGAAACGGTAGGATTTGCCCTCCGCGATTTTGCCGCGCGGCTCGGCGGTCTTCTTAAAGTCGCGCTTCTTGATGTAGGCCTTGAGCGACATGACGTGAGCGCGACTACGTTGAGTAGCTCAGGCCGCCTTGCGCTTGGACGCAGATTTACCGGCGGGCTTTTTCTTCGCGGCGGGCTGCGGCTTCTTTTTGTTTTCGGCGAGGCTCTGTTGAAGCACGGCGACGAGATCGATGACGTTGGACGCACGCTTGGATTTCGCAGCCGGCTCAGCCTTGGTGTGGCGGCCTTGGTGCTTCACCTTGTCCTCGATGATCTTTTCGAGGACCTCGTGGTATTCATCCTGATAGTCTTCGGGTTCCCACGGGGCGGTCATGGTCTCGATCAAGGAGCGAGCCATTTTGAGCTCCTTCGCGCCGGGAGCGGCTTTGGCGGGGGTTTTGAAATCCGCAGTCTCGAGCAGGTCTTCGGGATAATGCATCAGCTCGAGCATGAGGCCCTTCTCCTGCGGCTTGATGGCGGCGAGGTGCTGGCGGGTTTTGATGACGACCTTGGCGATACCGATCTTGCCGGTGGCGACCAACGCTTCGCGCAGGAGCACGTAAGCTTTTTCGCCACCCTTGGTCGCCTCCATGTAATACGGCTTGTTGAAAAGCAGCGGGTTCACCTCGGACAATTTCACGAAGTGAAGGATGTCGACGGTCTGGGTGGCTTCGACATCGACGCGGGCAAAATCTTCGTCCTTCAGCACGACGAACTTCCCCTTCTCGTGTTCGTAGCCTTTGACGATCTGGGCCCACGGCACCTCTTTGCCGTCGGCCTCGGCGACACGCTTGTAATTAACGGGGCTATGGTCGGAGGCGCGCAGCAGGCGGAACTTCAACTCCTCGCGACGAAGCGCGGGAAAAAGGGAGACGGGAATATTGACCAGACCAAAGCTGATCGCGCCTTTCCAGATAGCTCTCATGCGGAAAGCTTACTCTGGTGAGAGTTTTTCAACCATCGGTGGCTCCACGCAGGCACGCATGGGAGAAAATCCACGATGATGAGAAGCCGAATCAAAAGGTCTTAACGCATTGGCGATCTTCGCCTCGTAAAAATAAGTTGGCCGGTCGCCTACCCCTAAGCGACCGGCCATTTGCTTTCTAGGTTACCCCAAAATGTCCCTGCTAAGCAGGAACGAGGAGAACAATTGCATCGTTCATGCCAACGTCAACACGCGGGATGAACAAACTCACAGATTTCTCATAAAAGTTTTAACCCAATCTTAACCTACTGATCATCAACAAGCCAAAATCCAGCTCGGGCGCTGCCAAAAATCACTCAACCCCGCGCAATCGTGCGCAGGATTATCCAACCGCCCAGCGCGCACCCCGCCACGCTGGCCGTCATGGGGAACGCCGTGCCGTCGTGAAACACGCCGACCAGCGCACCGGCAGTGGCGCCCAACACGAATTGCACGGTGCCCAACAGAGCGGATGCACTGCCGGCAATCTCGCCGAAGGGAGTCATCGCCAGCGCCGCGACATTGGGGAAAATCACACCGGCGGCCGAGAGGCTCAGGAAGAGCAAGGCGATCATCAGAGGGAGTCCGCCCCACCCGGTCGCCCCGACTCCGGCGAGCGCGAGGCCGACGACGGCGTTGACCAAAAATGCCACCGAGATCACCTGCCACGAGGTGTAGCGGTTGAGCAGCCAGCGGTTGATCTGCGACGCGGCGATCAGACCGGCGGCGTTGAACCCGAAGACGAAGGCGTATTGCTGCGGCGTGAGTTTAAAGAGCTCGATGAAGACAAACGACGAGCCCGACAGGTAGGCAAAGATGCCTCCGAGCGTGCAACCCGACGCAAGCGCCGGTCCGATGAAGCGGCGATCCGTGAGCAGGCGTCCGTAAGTCTTGAGCGCACGCCCTACGCCGACCGGCGAACGCGACTCGCGCGGGAGCGACTCGGGCAGCCAGATCAGGATCGCCACGGTGCACGCGATACCGATGCCCGCGAGCACCCAGAAAATCCCCCGCCAGCCGGTGAAATTGAGCAGTTGTCCGCCGAGCGTGGGCGCCAGGATCGGCGACACGCCGAGGATCAGCATCAGCACCGAATGCACGCGCGCCGAATCCTTCTCGCCGAACAGATCGCGCACCACCGCCCGCGGAATCACCATGCTGGCCGAGCCGCCGAGCGCCATGATCAGCCGCCAGATGAGCAGGCTCTTCATCGACTGCGCATAGGCGCAGCCCACCGCCGCGACCACGAAGATGGCCATGCCAATGAGCAGCGGCCAGCGGCGTCCCCAGCGATCAACAATCGGCCCGTAGAGCGCCTGGCCCGCGGCGACACCGATCAAGAAAACCGAGAGTGTGAGTTGCACCGCGCCAAGATCGACGCCCACATCGCGCGCGATCCACGGCAGCGCGGGCAGATACATGTCGATCGCGAGCGGCCCCAGCGCGGTGAGCGCGCCCAGCACGAGGACGAGCAGGCGCCCGGCCGGAATGACGGGAGCGGACGACGGGCGGGCGGCGGCGATCGGAACGTGGCTTTCCATGTGGAGCCGCTCACAGAGCGGACCGGCCCCCATCAAGCAACTGCGGGCTGCGGATAATCACGCGATTTACCCCGTGCGTAACAGTTGCAGGACCGCGCGCCACTGCGCGTCACCGAGGCGCAGCACGCGTTAGGGCGCCTCAGGCGCGACGACGGCGGTTGCGGCGCATGGCCATCATGACGGCGCAACCGGCGATACCAAACAATCCCCAAGTGCCCGGCTCGGGCACGGCGGAGAACGAAACCGGCGCACTGAACTCGGTGTAGTGGAGTTCGCCGCCATTATGCGTGTAGCTGCCGGCAATGATCTGGCCGTTGGTGGCGGTGCCGTTGTTGTTTTTAACATCGACCAGCGGGGCGAGCACGCTGCCGTTGAAGGTCGAGCCGTCTTTGCCGAGCGTGACGGTGCCGGTGTTGCCGTTGGACGGAATGATGTTCCAGAGCAGGCGCGAGTTGCTGTCGGTATCCGTATTGGTGTTGATGCCGTCCAACAGGGTTTTGCCGCCGAAGTTCACGACGTTGATCACGTAAACCATGTCGGCGGGGATGTTCACCGCGAAGTTGCTGATGCGCTCGTTGTTCTGGTCGAAGACGCCGTCGCCGTTGGCGTCGTAGATCGTGCCTTGGAACTTGCTGCCATCGAGGGTGAACACGGCCACGCCGGAGGTCTGGCCGTTGGTGTTGAAGGTCATGTTCTGGCCGGACACGCCGATGGTGCCGGTCGAGGAGGCCGCCGCGAGGGCGTTGGAGACGTTGACCAAGCTGCTGTTAAGGGCGGCCCAGTTCCAAGGCGCACCGCCCGAGGTCGAACGCGGATCAGTGCCGGCCAGCGGGTCTGAGGAACCGCCCGTATAGACCTTGCCGCCGCTTGAAAGCGTCAGGCGTTTATCGGCCGCATTCCACGTTCCGGTGGCATTCGGCAAGTAAGCGTAGCCGTTCTTGATGCGGATTTCCTGATTACCGGTGAGGTTCAGCTGTCCGGCGACGTAAAAGGTCGGTTTGGAGCCCGCGCTGGAATGCTCGGCCCATTGCGAATCGCCGCCGCTGATCGTCAGGTTGCCGCCCACCGCGATACCGCCCTGGGTGTCACCGTAGTTACCGCCCACGGTGGCGTTGCCCATCGTCATCACGCCATAACCGCTGGTCAGCTGGTCAAAGGTCGCAATCTGTTGTTCCAAGCCGGCCTGCACAGGCGCGCCCAAGAATGGAATAATGGCCAGTGCGGCCAAGAAAGCCATATAGGGTGAAGTCCTCATTTTGTGAGCAGACAGAGTGTCCAGATTTCCATCTGTCAACAGTGTCTTCCCCTCCCGTCTTTCGACCCAACTTCGCTCGTGTTTAACCGTTTATTTACCAAAGCCTAACAGGACTCACTTACTTGCATTAAATTATTTCACAGCACGCCCTAATTTGCGTTCGGCGGCGTCCAGCAAGGCGTTCTCTTCCGGCAGCAGTCCGGCACGACGGGCAAACAACAGCGCGGCACGGGCTTCATCCGCCCGCGAAGGTTCGCCGGCCAGCACTACCACCCGCCAATAAGCGATATCCGGACGGGAGCGGACTGCGGCCGGAATCGCGTCTAGGAGCGCGAGGGCGGGAGCGCGGCGTTTGGCGCGGGCGTGGATAGCCGCAGCCAGCGCCTGATCGAGCGGCGAGGCCTTGGGTTGCTCACCGCGCTGGATGGCACCGCGGGCGGAGTCGGGCGTGATCCGGTCCAGCGCCAATCCGAGCGAGATCCACGTGCGCGCAAACTCCGGATCATCCGGACGCGCCTGCGCCCAGCTGCCGTAAAGTTGCCACAACTTCATCGTGTCGCCTTGCGCGGAATACCGGTTGCGCAAGGCCAGATACACCCAATGCGTCTTCGGCTGGCGCTTCAGGATTTCCTGGAGAACGCGCTCGTTGCCCTCGGCGTCGCCCCAGATGTCGGCCAGCGTCGCCAGGCCGGTGAGCGCCTGCACGGATTCGCCGCACGCGGTCAGCGCGTCCTCCCACGTGGCGCGACCGCGGGACTTTTGGTAACGCAGGCGCTGGAGTTGCGCTGCGACGGACAACCTCACCGCGTCGGGCGGCAACGGCCCTAGGCCACCCGCCAGCAACAACGGCTCCAACCGGTCGTAATCCTCCAGCTCCGCGCTCAGGCCCGCCGCCACGCGCAGGACGGAGGGTGCGTTACGTTTTTCATCCGGCAGACCTTCGATCCACACCAGTGCTTCACGACGCAGGCGCACATCGCCCAGCCAGCGCGCCACGAGCGCAACATCGGCGGCATCGCCCGCCGCGGCGGCTTCCTGGAGACCTTGTAACAACGCCTGCCAGCCGGCCGGTTCGCCTGCGGCCGCGGCCACCGATGAACCGCGCACGCCGAGACGTTGCGTGAGCAAATCCACCACGACGCGTGCCCGGTCGCCATCGCGGATGCGGGCGGCATGCTTGAGCAACTCCAACGAAGCCCGCACCCGCGCCTCGGGCACCAGCGTGAGTTGCTCCAAATCCGCGAGGGCCAGCGCCTGCTTTCGTTCATCGGTCTGCCACACGCGCACGGCCGCGAGATTGAAACGCGCAATCGCATCCTTCGGCTCCGCAGCCACGAGCGCTTCAAGGTGGGTTTCGAGATCGGCTTCCGACCCCGTCGCCATCGCCACCGCCGCCGCCAGCCGGTGAAACGCCGCGTCCCGACGCGCCGCTTCGTCGATCGTATCCAGCGCCTCGTGGGCGACATCAATCTGACCAAAGCGCAACGCCTCGCCCACGAGCGCGAGCCGCATGGTCATGTCACCGGGCGCCAGCCGCACCGCGTTTTCACGCGCCACGATCGCCTGCGGCGAACCCAGCTCGGCGAGGCGGTCGGATACCTCGCGCCACGTTGCCAGATCCATCGGCGCGAGTTCGGTCGCGCGCTTCAACGCCAGCATCGAGCTACGGTAGTCCTGACGCTCCGCGTAGTCCATCGCCTGGGACATGGCGCGCTGATACCGCCATTTATCCCACACCGGACGCCCCGCGACATACCCGACGCCCGCCAAAATAAGCACGACCACGCCAATCACCGCCGCGCGGATCATCGCAAACTGCCCCTCATAGATCCGCCCGCGCCAGTTTCTATAACGCAGCACGAGCGCGGTTTTTTTCTTTCGCAGGCGTTCGATCATGTGCGGAAACACTAACGCCGTTGCATCAAGGTCAACACCGCGTCGCGCAAAGAGTGCGCGGCGCTCTCGTCATCGGGTTCACCCTGCACGAAAAAAATCAACTGCTCGCGCTCGTCGTTGCGCAGCCCCGCACGCACCCGCTCCCAGCGAAGTTGCGTGATATCCCCGCCCTGCAAGCGCGTGGAGTCGGCCCGCCCCGCCCGCGTGCTCCACAGACAGAACCACACATGCTGCGTCATCAGCCCCTGACGAAACCGCACAAAACGAAACGGCACTTCGATCCCGTCCACTGTCACGCGTTCATCGGGCAGCTCCGCTTCCTCCACCGCGCCGACCGACGGTAAACATACCCGTGGATCATGGACCTCGGGCATGCCGATGCGAGCCAGATCCGCGCTCCACCGGAAGGCAAACGCCAGCAACTGCCGCGAGGGTGCCGTCAATTCGCGCGCAAACGAATCACCGCTTTCGTAACGCAGGATCTCCGCCGATTGCGCGGGCACTTCCACCGCGCTCCAACCTGAATCCGCCGCGGGGGCGAGCGACCAGCTTACCCGTTGCTCGGCAATTCCCTGTTCGTGCGCCCCATACCACACCTGCGTGCCGACCTCGCCCACCGCCACACAGGCCACGGCCAACGCCAACGGACGCCACGCGGGCGCACGCACACCGGTGTTCACCTCAGCAACCGGCTCGATCTCAGCCGCCGGCTGACGACTCCCCACCCGCTCCGACCACAGCCACACCAACGCCAGCGTCACGAACAACGCGATCACGCCAGCCGGATCATGCCAGCGTTCTTCCACCGCAGGTCCGCGATTGGCAAACACCCAGGTCAGCACCGTGGTGCGCACGATGTTCACCAGCAGCGCCGCGAGAATTGCACCGCCCAACAGCACCAGGCGCCGGCGCAGGCGAAAGCGATCCATCTCACCAAGAAACAGCGCCATCATGATAACTGTCTGCAACGACCGCAGTCCGCTGCACGCTTCATTCACGCCGACCATGCCGCGAGCCACTTCGATCACGTTGCCCTGCACCATCGCGGGCGTGCCGGAAAAATTCACCAGCTCCGCCGCGATCACCGCGTTGAAATGCATCAGCGTGTGCATGACTGGCTCGTAGATAAACGTCGGCCATTTCAACGCCGTCAGCATCAACACCAGCACCGGCGCCGCCTTGCGCGCACCGTGCCAGCCATGCCCCATCGCAATCACCGCAAGGGTCAGCACCAGTGCCGCGCCCGTGCCCGCCCAAACCGCTTTCGGCCATAGCGGATTTGCCTCCAGCACCACGAGCGCCAGCGCCAGCACCACCGCGGCGGTGCCGGCGATTCCGGATGCTCCGCGCGCGGCGGCGACCGCCGGCTTCGTCCATTCATCGCGTCGCTGCCATAACAACCACGCGACCAGCACCGGCACACCAAAGCCAAACAGCTGCTCCGTTTCGGAGCGCCACATGCGCGCCAACCGCCACAGCAAGGGCGTCCAGATCAGCACCAACAATCCCCACGACCAGCCATGCGCCGGAGCTGCCGGGCGCGTCCCCGCGGATGACTGGATTTCTACCGTGGCCATGGAATTTATTCAACAAGGGGTCACGTCGCTCGAAACCTGCAAGGGGTAAATCATCGCTTGCACCCGCCGCGCGCCAGCCCACAACACGGCCAGCCCACCGCACTAACATGAACGAGATCGAGATCATCATCTGCCTCATCCTGCTGTTCATGGGCGTGCCCGACCTGTGCCGGGTCTTGCGGCGGCCCTCGCTGGCCTACCCCGTGTTTGTGCTCTTCGGACTCTTGCTTGCCCCCATCGCCCACGCCGACGTGCGGCAGATGCTCGTGCAAGCCGGCCAGGTCGGCTTCTTACTGCTGCTCTTCGAAGTCGGCCTCGAAATCGACCTGCCCAAATTCCGCGATTTCCTGCCTACGTTGCGCCGCGCAGCACTTTGGGCGTTGGTGCAATACCCGGTGATCCTCGCACTCGGCCAGCTCGCCGGACTCCAATGGCTCGGGTGCTTCATCGCTTGCGCGGCCTTCACGGGCTGCTCGGTCGGCATGGGATATCTCGGCTGGAAACATTATCCCGGCCTCACCGACGAACCCCGCCGCCGCGTGCTGCTGCTCATGCTCGCGTTGGAAATCATCGCGATCGTTCTGCTCGCCGGAGAAACCGCTCTCTTCGAAAAAGGCCTCAGTTGGTTCGTCGTGCTCAAACTCGCGGGTATCGGCACCACCGTTTATCTCATCAGTCGTTTCGCAGCGCGCCTCGATTCAGTTTTCAACCTCATCCTCAAAACCGCCACGCACTGGCGCATGCACCTGATCGTCCTCGCCGTGCTGATCATCTGCGCCGTCGGTGACCGCCTCGGACTCGCCGCCACCAAGACCGCGTTTTTCCTCGGGCTCTTCATGAGCCGGATCGAACACGACGGACAACCCCTGGAGGATTTCATCGCCCCGATCAGCCGGCGGTTTCTCATCCCGATTTTCTTCTTCGCGCTCGGTCTGCAGATCGAGTGGCAGTATCTGTTCTCCGTCACCGGGGTTGTCGCCATCGCCACCGCCGCCCTGCTCATCGGCTGGCGGCTGGTCATTCACTGCCGCATCGTTGCAACGGGCGGAGACGACCGTTCGTTCCTGTTGCTGTGCCCCAATCTCACCATCGTCGCACTGGCCTCGCACACGTTGCTCACCGCCGGCAACGCCCCGCGTGCCGCCGCCTGGATGGTTCTCGTCGGTCTCTTCATGACGATCCCCGCCATCCTGCTGCTGCCCAAAGTTTCCCTCGCCGACACCAAACAACCGGCCCACTGAGCACGCGTCAGGCGTCGTGGAAAACCACCTGCTTTTCCAAGGCATCCCGCGTGCTGGTCGCAGGAACATTCCCGGCCTTGGGATATCCGAGATAAACCAGGCCCAGCATCCGGTGCGTCGCATCCAGCCCGAGCCACGTCGCGAACTCCGCCGACATCGTGACGGGCGGCGTGCTCCAGAAGGAACCGAGGCCCTTCTCGTGGGCGGATAACATCAGGTTTTGCACCGCGCACGACACCGCCGCGATTTCCTCGATCTCAGGAATCTTTCCGTTCGGCTCCACGTGCGCCGCCACCGCGATCACGACCGGACCCAATCGCGGCGTGGTCCCGAGTTTCGCCCGCTTGTCCTCGTTGCGCGCAGCTGTCGGAGTCACGCGATCGTAGAGCCCTTGCAAACCGTCCGCGAGTCGTGCGCGGGCCGCTCCCTCAAAAACATGAAACCTCCACGGCTGCGTCAGCCCGTGCGTCGGCGCCCAATGTGCATCCTCCAATAATTGCAGCAGCACTTCGCGCGGCACTTCACGGGAAGCGTCCATCGCAACAGGCTTGATTGAGCGGCGCGCGGAAAAAATCGACATGCCCGACACGCAACGCCGGCCTCAGGCAAAGGCAAGCGCCTGCGGCTCAACCGGCACCGCGGCCATCAAGTAGATCTGCTGCACCAAACCATCGGGATAAGCGTGAACGTTCTCCAGCTTCAGCCGCGTCAGCCACGTCGTTTCTGGAAACAACCGGATACCTTCACCCAACAACACCGGCACGGTCGTGAGGATAATCTCGTCCACCACGCCGCCCGCCAGACACGCCGCGATGATCTCCGCCCCGCCCACCAGCCAGATGATACCCTCGCCCGGCTCGGCCTTGAGTTCACGCACGCAGGCCGCGATGTCACAATCGACAAACTCCACCCGGTCGTCGCGTTGTCCGGCCCGCGTTGCGCTGAATACGATGCAGCGTTTGCCCTCATAAGGCCACGGACCGAGCGTGAGCACCTGCTCGTAGGTTTTACGCCCCAGCAGCAGCGTATCGACCGACTCCAGCAACTCACCGTAACCGTAGTCCTCGCCGGCGAGGTCCGGCACGGGCAACCAGTCGATCGCCCCATCCGTTCGCGCGATAAATCCATCGAGGCTGGCGGCGATATAGAGTGTTACTTTTTTCATCGTGCCCCGAGTCTGCCACACCGCCCTGACAACCCTGTGTCAGGAGCGTTTGCGCGGACTCCGATGCCGCTTCACCACCGCCTCGGCATGAGCCCGCACCGTGTCGCGCAACACCACCGGCTCAAGCGCCTCGGCCTTGTCCGCGAATGACATCAACCAACGCGCCAACCAGTCGTAAGACCACGTCAGGATCGAAAACTCAGCGCCGCCATCGCGTTCCTCCCCCGCCACCAGCGTGGCATAACTCTCGGCGCGCGCCCGCTCCTGCACCTCGCGCGCCAGCCATATTTTGGCCGGAAAGGTCTCGCCCTGCCGCGCGTAGTCCTCGATGTGCCGGCTCAGCGAAAAATCCTCGCGCGTCCCAAACGTCTCCGACCGCAGCTCCAGATTCTGAATACGGTCCACGCGGAAATGACGCAGGTCTTTGCGCAACCGGCACCACGCGACCAGATACCAGTTGCCACCGTAAAAAACGACGCCGAGCGATTCCACTTCGCGCATCGTATCCTCCTGTTTTTCCCGCGCCCGATACGAAAGTGCCAGCACCCGCCGCCGCGCCACCGCCTGCTGCACCGCGGCCAGACACGGCGGTCCGCCGCCCGCGCCCGCCACCGGCGATCCCGGCATGCTCGCGATCACCGTGCCGCGGGCGAGGTGTTCCAGATGATCCTTGCGATCACCAGGCAGCACCGCGCGCAGCTTGTTGAGTGCGCCATCGACGGCCGCATCGAGCGAACCGTCCGTAAACTTCTTTGCCAGTTCACCACCGGTAAACAACGCCCCGGCCTCCTCCACCGTCAGCATCACCGGCGGGAGGTGATAACCCTTCACCAACGAATACCCCACCCCCGCCTCGCCCACCACCGGCACCCCGGCTTCGCCGAGCGCCGCGATGTCACGATACACCGTGCGAACACTGATGCCGTAGTGCTCCGCCAGCTCCTCGGCACGCACCACGCGCCGGCCTTGCAAATGCATCACCATCCCGACGAGCCGGTCCGTTCGGTTCATCTCACTTCACGGCCTCCAGCTCTTCCCAACGCGCAAACGCGATGGCGTGTTCGGCCTCGATCTCGTCCAGACGCGCCTTGGCGGCAGCGGCACCGGCGGGGTCTTTGCGATAGATGGAAACGTCGCCCAGCTTGGCGGTGAGCTCAGCCTGTTCGGTCTCCAGTTTCTCGATACGCGCGGGCAACTCGGCGAGTTCGCGCTGCTCCTTGTTGTTGAGTTTGCGGGCGGCGGCCGCGGCGGCTTTGGGCGTGGGCTTGGCCACACCGCTCTTCACCGGAGCGGCTGCGGCGATGGCGCGCTTGGCCATCTCGTCTTTCCAATCGGTGTAACCGCCGTCGAAGTCGCCGATCTGTCCGTTGCCTTCGAAGACCAGCGTGCTGCTGACGACTTCGTCGAGGAAGGAACGATCGTGGCTCACCACGAGCAGCGTGCCCTGATATTCCACGAGTAGATTTTCCAGCAGGTCCAGCGTCTCGGCATCCAGATCGTTGGTCGGCTCGTCCATCACGAGGACGTTGGCGGGCTTGGTGAACAGACGAGCGAGCAGCAGACGATTGCGTTCGCCGCCGGACAACACGCGGGCGGGCGTGCGGGCGCGGTCGGGCGTGAAAAGAAAGTCCTGAAGATAGCTGATCACATGGCGCGTGCGCCCGTCGATGGTGATGCTGTCGCTACCAAGGTTCAGGTTGTCGGCAACCGTCTTGTTGTCGTCGATCAACGAGCGCATCTGGTCGAAGTAGGTCACTTCCATGCGCGTGCCGTGCTTGATCGTGCCGGAGCTCGGCTCGAGCTGGCCGAGGAGAAGCTTGATCAGCGTGGTCTTGCCGGCGCCGTTGGGGCCGATGAGACCGATCTTGTCGCCCCGCATGATCGTGGTGTTGAAATTCTCAACAAGCACGCGTCCGTCCGGATACGAGAAACTCATGTTCTCGACCTCGACGACCTTGGCACCCGAGCGCTCGGCATCGACCAGTTTCAAATTGGCATTGCCCACCTTGCTGCGGCGGGCGGCACGCTCGGCACGCATCGCCATGAGCTGGTGCACGCGGCCTTGGGCGCGGGAACGCTGGGCGCGCACACCGCGGCGGATCCACTCTTCTTCCTGCGCGAGTCGTTTATCGAACGCGGCCTGCTGGCGCTCTTCGGCTTCGAGGCGGTCGGCGCGGCGCTGGAGGTAGGTGTCGTAGTCGCAGTCCCAATTGGTGAGGATGCCGCGGTCGAGCTCGACGATGCGTGTGGCGAGTTTTTTGAGGAATGCGCGGTCGTGCGTGACGAAGAACAAGCTGGGTTTCTCGGTGAGGAGAAATTCTTCGAGCCAGAGAATGCTTTCGATATCGAGATGGTTCGTCGGCTCGTCGAGGAGCAGAAGATCGGGCTGTCCGGCGAGCGCGCGGGCGAGCAGCACGCGACGTTTCAAACCACCGGAGAGCGCACCGAACTGAGCCGAGGGCGCCAGCTGGAGTTTCTCGATGAGGTTGTCGACGCGCACATCGCGCTCCCAGTCTTCCTCGTGCTCGGTCTGCGGGCGCAGGCCCGACGTGACGATGTCGGTCACCGAGCCGATGATATCTGTCGGCACTTCCTGCGTAAGGCGCGTAAAGAGCGCACCGGGCTGGCGGAAAACCGCGCCGGTGTCCGGCTTGATTTCGCCCGCGATGGTTTTCATCAGCGTGGATTTACCCGCGCCGTTGCGCCCGACCAGGCACAGCCGTTCGCCCGGATCGACTTGAAAGTTGACCTTATCAAGGACCGCCGGACCACCAAAGCAGAGATTAACATCGAGCAAGCTGAACAACGCCATAAGCGGCCCAACTTGCAAAGCCCGCGGCTTGCATGCAATCCCCGTATCATTCAGTAAAAACATCCCCCACCCCGCCCCATGCGTCCCCTCATCGTCCTCACCCTTTTTGTCATGACCACCGCACTCGTCTCCGCTCGCGAACTTCTCGTTTACATCGGCACTTACACCAAGACGTCCAGCAAGGGGATCTACGTTGCCCGTTTCGATACGGAGACCGGTAAGCTGGGTGAACCCGTGCTGGCCGCCGAGGCGTCCAACCCGTCGTTCGTCGCCCTTTCGCCTGACCGCCGCTTTCTTTACGCCGTCTCCGAAGGCGCCGGTGCGAGCTACGCCGGCAAACCCAGCGGCTCAGTCAGCGCCTATACGATCAACGCGGCCGATGGTTTGCTCACCTTGATCAACACCGCCGCCACCGCCGGCAAGGGACCGTGCCATGTATCCGTCACGCCCGACGGCAAAGCCGTGATGGTTGCCAACTACAGCAGCGGCGTGGTCGCATTGCTCCGCGTGCGCACCGATGGCGGCTTGGAGGAACCCACGCCCGCCTCGGTCGACCAGCACGAGGGCAAAAGCGTCCACCCCACGCGCCAAAAAGCGCCCTATGCCCATTCGATTAATCCGTCGGCCGATGGGAAATTCGCCTTCGCCGCCGACCTCGGCACCGACAAAATCTACACCTACCGCGTCGACTCGACCACCGGCACGCTCACGGCGGCGGAGCCAGCGTCGGTTTCACTGGAGGCCGGCAGCGGTCCGCGTCACCTCGCCCAGTCGCCCGACGGTCGCCACGCCTACGTGATCAACGAGCTGGCGAACACCCTCACGACCTTCTCGCTCGACGCGGACACCGGCGAACTCAAGGCCCTGCAAACCATCCCCACCCTCCCCGCCGACTTCACCGGTCACAGCACCACCGCCGAGGTCTTGGTTCGCCCCGATGGTCGTTTCGTTTACGGCTCCAACCGCGGACACGACAGCATCACCGTGTTCTCCGTGGATGCGGCGACCGGCACGCTTTCGACCGTCGAACACGTCTCCACCCAAGGTCGCAACCCGCGCAATTTCAGCCTCGATCCAACCGGTCGCTGGTTGATCGCCGCCAATCAGGACGGCGACTCGCTGGTGCTTTTCTCCATTGATGCCCAGACGGGCCGCCTCACGCCCACCGGCCAGACCGTGAAAATCGGCGCGCCGGTCTGCGTGCGCTTCAAGTAAGCAGGCGTCTTGCCCAGACCGGCGGCCATAGCGGGTTTACCCGCCGCCGTCGGCTTGAAAAAAAAGTGGCCAGGCACTCCACGGCACTAGGAGGACGTCGTTACCGTTGCTACCTTCCGGTCCTGGCGGGGTTCACGCGCCTGCCCATGCATGGCACCTGGCCGACGCGAACAGTGCGGCGGTCATCGCGCGGTTCAACGAGAATCTTTGCGTGATTTAACCGTCATGCCCAACGCCTTCAGCTCGTTCACGTAAGCTGCGGGCAGGCGGTTTTCTTTCGCGGCGCCCAGCAGCACGTCCAGCAATCCCGCGGCAGGTGCCGCTTCCGTCGAAGCCGTCGAAAGATATAACATTGCCTCTATGCGCGGGCCCGCCGGAGAAACGATCCGGCGCGTGCAGCGTTCGTAACCTTCGGCCATCGCAGCGTCCAACATCGGCAGCGACGAAGCAGGCACCATCCACAACGCGCCCCAGACCGTCGCGCCCTCGACCGCTTTCACGTTGGCCCGTCCGGCGGCGTTAAACACCAATTGATAGCCCTCAAGTCCTGCGGGGCCGAACCATTGTGCGCCCGGGCACACGCGCTCGAACTCGGCATGCGGGAGATCCTCGCCGTAAGCGAAATGCAGCATGTGGCCGGTGGGTTCAGGCATAAACCACCAGTCAGCCAGACGGGCTCACTCGGCAAGCTCGTAGAAAACCTGCCGCCAAAAATCAGGGCGCCGGCGGTGGTCCGGAGGGACGCGCACCGTCTTCCGCCGGACCGCCGGGCGGGCGCGGTTCGTTGCGCTCGTTATTACGCTTGGTGCGTTCGTTCATCCACTGCTTGCGGCGCTCTTCCTCACGCTGGCGGATTTCCTTCAACAAAGCTTGTTGTTCAACGGTCAGCAATTTCGCCAAATCCGCATCCATTTTGGACACGAGCTCCGCCGTCTGGCTGAACGAATCACGACGGACCTTGCGCAACTCTTCGGACGTGCGGGTGATGATCGGGCGGATTTTGTCCTTTTGCTCGGGCGTCAACTGAAGTTGCTCGGCCAGACGCGCACCGATCTCGGACGGGCCGATGCGTTCGACGAGCCGTTTTTGACGGGCCAGATGGTCCGCCACACGAAGGCTCACGAAACCTCCGGTGACTGCGCCGGCGATAAAGATGCCGCCAACGGCGAGAATAATTTTAGCGGTGGAGGCCACGTTTAAGAAGAGGCGTTAAGCCATTCGGCCACGGGATCATTAAGGGTCACCGAGGAATCGCTCTCGAAGGCATTGACCACCGAGCTGAGATTAAGCGTCACGCCGAGCACCATGAGCAGGCCGCACACGCCGAGCGAACGCAGCGAGAAGCGGGCGAAGAGCGTCGCGAAGGTCGGTTCTCCGGCGGACATCGCCAGCGCGCTGACGCGGGTGGCAAAGCCATGCGGCGCAGTCTCGTCCCGCTGATCGGCCGGAGCCAGGCGGGCGGCCGTCACAAGACGGTTCCAAGAGGTGGGTGAAGTTTTCATGCGCGTTCCTTTTTCTTTAATTCCACAAACAGCTTTTGCAATTTCCGCCGCGCTCGAAAAGCGCGGACTTTGATGAGAGTGATGTTCCAGCCGGTGAGCACGCCCACTTCGGCCAGGGTTTTTTGCTCGAGGTCGAGCAGCTGGAGGACGAGGCGGTCGTCGGGCTTGAGCTGACCCAGCAACTTATGAACCAGTTCGTGGGCGGCCATTGCATCACCGGCGGCGACGTCATTCTCGCTCGTGAGCACGGCATCCAGGACGTCGGCCTCGTTTTCAGAAAGGTCGGCCCAACGAAACTCGGGGCGGCGTTTTTGGGCGCGCAGGTGGTCGATGCAGGTCGTCACCGCGATGCGCGAGACCCAATGAGGGAAAGGCACGTTGCCCTGATACTGTGCGATGCGCGTGAACATTTTTAAAAAAATCTCCTGGGTGAGATCTTCCTCGGCGACGCGGCGCGGGAGGCGGGCGCGGACGATGCGAATAACCATCGGGTGCAGATGTTCAACCAGATCCCGAGCCGCCCGCTGGTCGGACGCACGCACCCTCGAGAGACAACCGGCAAGGTCAAAGGTCTCTTCGTCGGGGGGCATGGGGAGATAAATGATACGGCATACACGATAGGCAAGACGCAGCTCACGCCCTTGGGTTACAGCGGAAACCGCTCTCAACGCGTTCCTTGACTTCGACGGCCAGCGAAGGCTAATTGGACCTCTTGATGCGAAACATCATTCAGGCGCTTCGACTTAGCTAGACGCACGATCCCAGAGGGCCGCGTGTTCGGCTGATTGTGCGTCCGTTGTTCAAGTCCGCGCCCGCCACCGGTCCTTCCGGTCGCAGGTTCAACCGCTTAAATTGTTCCGTTTCATTGTTTCGCTTATGCAATCCGCTCCCGTCACGAAATACCGTCCGTTTCCTCCCGTAAACCTGCCCGACCGCCAGTGGCCCGGCCGCGTCATCGAACGCGCCCCGACGTGGTGCAGCGTTGACCTGCGCGATGGCAATCAAGCCCTCGCCCAGCCCATGAACGTCGAAGAGAAAATCGAGTTCTTCGATATGCTGGTGAAAATCGGCTTCAAGGAAATCGAAGTCGGCTTCCCTTCTGCGTCCCAGATCGAATTCGATTTCTGCCGCCGCCTCATCGAGGAAAACCGCATACCCGCCGATGTCTCCATCCAGATCCTCTGCCAGTGCCGCGAGGAGCTCATCACGCGTTCCCTCGAGGCATTGAAGGGCGCGAAGAACGTCATTTTTCACCTCTACAACTCCACGTCGCCCAAGCAGCGCGATTACGTGTTCGGCGCGTCCAAGGCCGACATCGTGGCCATCGCCGTCAAGGGCGTGTCGTTGCTGAAAAAGCACGGACAGGCGTTGATTGACGCCGGCACGAACCTGCGCCTCGAGTATTCGCCCGAGAGTTTCACGAGCACCGAGTTGGAATTCGCCTTGGAAATCTGCGAGGCCGTCTCGGACGCCTGGCAGCCCACTAAGGCCAACAAGATCATCCTCAACCTGCCCGCGACCGTCGAGTATGCGACGCCCAACGTCCACGCCGACCAGATCGAGTGGATGTGCACGCACCTCACGCGCCGTGAAGCGACCATCGTGTCGTTGCACACTCACAACGACCGTGGCACCGGCGTCGCTGCCACCGAGCTCGCATTGCTGGCCGGCGCCGACCGCGTCGAGGGCACACTCTTCGGCAACGGTGAGCGCACCGGCAACCTCGACCTGGTCGTCGTCGCGTTGAATCTCTACACGCACGGCATCGACCCGAAGCTCGACTTCAGCGACATCAACCACATCCGCGATGTCTACGAGCGTTGCACGCGCATGGAAATCCATCCGCGCCATCCTTACGCCGGCGAACTGGTTTTCACCGCCTTCAGTGGCTCGCATCAGGACGCCATCAAGAAGTCGTGGCCCCACCAGAGCCCGGACCGTCCGTGGGATGTCATCTACATCCCCATCGATCCGGCTGACATCGGCCGCAGCTACAAGGCGATCATCCGCATCAACTCGCAATCGGGCAAAGGCGGCGTCGCCTACATCCTCGAAAACGAGTTCGGCTATCAGTTGCCCAAGCTCATGCACAAGGAGATCGGCAAAGTCGTCAACGACCTCGCTGACTCCAAGGGCGCCGAGCTCACGCCGCAGGACATCCACGACGTATTCGTTCGCGAATACATCGACCGCGTGTCGCCGGTCGCGTTGCGCGAATTCCGCACCATGGAGCGCACCAGCACGGTCACCTGCCAGGCCGACTTACTCGCCTATGGCGTTGAGAAAATCGTCACCGGCACCGGCAACGGCCCGATCGATGCCTTCGTGCAATCCTTGCGCGCCGCCGGCCTGCCCAAGTTCGAACTCGTCAGCTACTCCGAGCACTCGCTCGGCAGCGGTGCCGAGGCGCGCGCGGTCAGCTACATCCAGATCAAAACCGAGCGCGGCACCACGTTCTTCGGCGCGGGCATCGACACCAACATCGAGCTCGCCTCGATCAAGGCCGTCGTCAGCGCACTGAACCGCGCCCTCGACAAAAAGTAACCGCACGCCCCGCGTGCTTCCCAAAAAAAGGCGGACCTGCCGGGTCCGCCTTTTTTGCGCTCATATCCGCTCCACCCGGCGAAACATCCACACGCCCAGACTGATAAACAGCACCGGCGGCAGCCACACCCACAGGTCGGGTCGCAGCGCCGGCGAGCGATCCAGCCATCCCACCATGAACGTCAGAAAATAATAGCCCAGCGCCAGCAACAGCGCGACGCCGAGATTGGCCATCGTTTCCTTGCGGGAGACTTTGATGCCCAGCGGAATCGCCAGCAGCGTAAAGGCGAAGATCATCAGCGAGCCCGCCGCCTTTTCGTTCAGGGCCACATCGACGCGCATGCGCTCCGACAACGGCGCTTTGGCCACGGCCAGCTCCTTCTTCATAGCCAGCAACTGATCGAGCGTCATCAGACTCGGTTTGCGCGAAACCACCCGCTGGCCGAACAGGTTTTCCATCGGGATATCGACCGACGCCTCGCCCATCGAAACCTGCGTATCCGTATTGGCGAAGACTTCAGGACTCTTGGGATTGCGGCGGTCTGAAAACGTATCGACCAACACGACTTTCATCGTGTTCGACTCATCGTCATAATCGATCCGGCCGGTCTTCGCGCGCAGGAACTCAGTCACACGTTTTTCTTTGTCCAACCGCCACAGCCACACGTCCTCAAGCACGCCACCCTGCTTGCCGCCGGCGTAAATCACAAAGCCGGGAAAATCACGGATGAAGGTTTTCTCAACGATCATGCGCAACGGATTCTGCCGCACCGCATCGTTCACCGCATTGCGGTAAAGCGTCCGTGCCTGCGGCATGAAATAAAAGTTCAGCCCCAGTGAAAGCACCACACCCGCCGACGCGATCAAGAGGATCGGCCGCGATAAATATCCCAAGCCCAGCCCCGCCGCCCGCATCGCCGTGACTTCGTGCTGGGCCGACATCCGCCCCAGCACCAGCAACACGCCCGTCAACATGCCCACCGGCAGTGCATGCACGCCAACATAAGGGATAAGCAGCACGCTCAGTTTTAAAAACGTCTCAATCGTCAGCTGCCCCGCCAGAAGATATCCGAGCAGATCCCTGAAGGCGTTGCCCACGATTAACACGAAGGCGAACACGCCCGCAGCCACCGCACAGGTGAAAAGCACACTCGCAAAGATGTGGCGCTGGAGAAGGTTCATGTTTAATCTGTAATTCTGTTAATTCTGTCTATCGACTCGTATTCCAAGCATGAAGTTCACGCCCGCCAAGCCGCCGCTCACCGGCGAGACCCTCGACACCCTCACCACTCGCCTCCGCGAGAAGGGCGAGCCGGCTTTCCGCGCGAAACAAATCCTCGAGTGGGTCTATAAAAAACGCGCCCGCACCTGGGATGACATGACCAACCTCTCCAAGCCGCTCCGCACGTGGCTCGACGAGACGTTCGAACTCATGCCCGCCTCCCTCGTTCTTGGCAAACAGTCCACCGACGTCACCGACAAGCTCCTCCTCGAGATGGGCGACCGCTCCCTCATCGAGACGGTTATTATTCGCGTCCCCCAAGAAGGCGTCGGCCTCGACGAGTCGCGTAAGACCATTTGTATTTCCACGCAGGTTGGCTGCGCCATGGCGTGTGCCTTCTGCGCCTCCGGCCTCGCCGGACTCAAGCGCGACCTCAACGCCGGCGAGATCGTCGCCCAACTCCTGCACGTTTGCTACCGCGAGGATGCCCGCACTCCCCGCGCCCGCATGGAGCTCGCCTCCTTCGACAACATCGTGGTCATGGGCATGGGCGAACCGCTCGCCAACTACGACAACATCATCCGTGCCCTCACCATCGTGAACGCCGAATGGGGACTCGGCGTCGGCGCCCGCCGCATCACGTTGTCCACGTCAGGCCTCGTTCCGAAAATCCTCAAGCTCGCCGAAGAGCCCCTCGGCATCCGCCTCGCCATCTCGCTTCACGGCGCGACCAACGAGGTCCGCGAGAAGATCATGCCCGTCAACAAGGCCTACCCGCTGGAAAAACTCCTCCCCGCGATCAAGGCCTTTAACGAAAAGCACGGCCGCATGGTGACGCTCGAGTTCATCCTCATCGAGGAAGTGAACGACATGATCGAGCAGGCCGAAAAGCTCCGCGACATCGCCCGCGACCTGCACGCCCACGTGAATCTCATCCCGTATAACACCGTGGAAGGGCTCCCTTGGAAACGCCCCTCAAACACGCGTCTGGAACGGTTCGCCGACGTCCTCCGCGACGCCCGCATCTCCGTCACCTTGCGCCGTGAAAAAGGCCACGACATCGACGCCGCCTGCGGACAACTCCGCCTCAAAACCGAGAAAGACCGCGAGCTCGCCAGCGCCTAGGGTGTGCTTGATAAATAAATCAGGCCAGCGTGATCGAGAAAAGGTGCTCGGACAAGGCGACAGAGACGGAGGCGGGCCAGCGGCCCGTGCCGTCGAGGGCAACGCCGGCCCAGCACTTTTTCTCGTTTCACTCGTAGAGCATTAGCGATGGTCTGATTTATTTATCAAACACACCCAATTCACTCGCGACTTGCCAACACATCAACGAATGCGCATACATTGATACGTAAATGAATCCCGACCGGCCCATCTCCGCGCTCTTCGCCGAAAACCGCCCGCTCCGCTCCCTCGAATTCTTCCCGCCGAAGGACGACGCCGGTGTTGAGGCCCTGCGTCAGACCGCCACCGCTTTGAAGACGATTCCCTGGGATTTCGTGTCCGTCACTTACGGCGCCGGCGGCACTACCCGCGAACGCACTGCCCAAATCAGCCGCCTCCTCAAAGATGAGCTCGGCTTCACCGTAATGCCCCACCTCACGTGCGTGGGCCACAGCCGCGCTGAACTCGTCGCGCTCGCCGACCAGATTTACGACGGCGGTTTCCGCAACATCATGACACTCCGCGGCGACCCGCCCAAGGGCGCCACCGAGTTCACCGTCGCGCCCGACGGCCTCCGCTACGCCAACGAACTCGTCACGCTTCTCAAAACCCGCCACCCCGATTTCTGTCTCGGTGTCGGCGGCTATCCCGAAAAACACCCCGAAGCCGTCTCGCTCGAAGCCGACCTCGACGCCCTCAAGCGCAAGGTCGACGCCGGCGCCGCGTTCATCACCACGCAGCTCTTCTTCGACAACGCTATCTATCACCGCTTCGTCGATAAATGCCGCGCCGCTGGCATTATTGTTCCGATTGTCCCCGGACTCATGCCGGTCCTCTCGGTGAAACAGGTCCAGCGCATCGCCACGCTCTCCGGCTCGGTGTTGCCCGCGCAACTCGCCCGCCGTCTCGAAGTCGCCGAAGTGAACCCCGACGTCGTCGAGATCATCGGCATCGACTGGGCGCTCACCCAAATCCGCGACCTCCTCGCCCACGGCGCCCCCGGCTATCACCTTTACATCCTGAACCGCGCCAAGAGCGCCCTCGCCCTCGCAGCGGGTCTCGCCGCATAACGCCGAGCGCCGCCGTAAAACAGATTTTTAACGCAGAGACGCAGAGGCGCGGAGTATCGCAGAGATCCGTGGAAAAATGACTTCTTCGCCTCTCCGTGCCTCTGAGTCTCTGCGTTAATATTTCGCCCACCCGCTCACCCACCCGCCATCACCGGACGGAATCCCGCCTCCGTAAGCACCCGCGCCACGACCTCGCGCTGGTCGCCCTGAATCTCGATCTGCCCGTCCTTCACGGTGCCGCCCGAGCCGCACGCCTTCTGTATTTTTTTCGCGAGCTGTTCTTTTTCCGGCAGACCGATCCCGACAAACGCCCGCGCCACCGTCACCGTTTTGCCGCCGCGTCCAGCCGTCATGCGCAACACTTCTACACGGCCACGATTCTTGGCGGTTTTCGCTTCGTTGGCCGGCAACAGCGCATTCGCCCGAGGAACCGGATTACCCGCCGGAAAGCTCAGTCCACCGAGTCCGCCAAAGGGATTTTGCCCCAGATTCTGTCCTCCATCCGTCGAGATCTTATCTTTGCTCATAACTTAAAATTGATACCAAAACAGCGGAATGACTTATAGCCGCGAGGCTTAATTACCCGAAGTCCGCCCCGCCTTCCCTCCGCAGATTCCCACCGGAATATCGCTTTCACCGCCCAGGAACAGGACGGCCTTCGCATAGCTCCTTTTCTCCAGAAAATGAACGAGTTGCGGATGCAACGTGTCCCGGCCCGCTTCAAGAAATTCATCCAGACGCGCCATCTCATCGCGAATGATTTGGCCATTAGATGCCTTAATCGCAGCCAAGAGGTTGATAAGAGAGTCTTTGATCTGAGTTTCCATACGAATCATCAAAACTAATTAAGCCGCCACTTCGGTCAGTTAGAAAATTTCACAACGTAGTCTATGGCGGCAGCGTCGCTGGATGACACTTGAGTAACGGGTCTTTGTCATGCAGGATAATAAAGATTTTTCATTATTATAGACCTTAATAAAGCGAGCTCGACGTGTATCCAAACCCCCTTCGGTAAACGCGTCTTTTTTGCTTAACCCTCCATGAACTCCCTGTCCCTCCCCACGCGCGCCAACTCCGAAGTCATCGAAGCGGCCTACAACGCATGGCTCAATAACCCCGACTCCGTCGATCCGACGTGGCGCGCCTTCTTCCAAGGTTTTGCCCTCGGCAGCAACGGCTCCGGTCTCGCCGCCGTCGGCGCGTCTCCGGTGAACGTCCTGGACAGCTCGAAACAGGCGCAAGTTCTCCGCCTCATCAACGCCTACCGCGCCCACGGTCACATGCAGGCGCATCTCGATCCGCTCAGCCCGCCGCCCTCCCCTTTCCCCCGTCTTAACTACCAGCACTTCGGCCTGACCGAGGCCGACCTCAACGAGTCTTTCTCCGTCGGCAATTTCAAGAGCGGCGGCCAGATGAAGCTCAGCGCGCTCATCACCGCGCTGAACGAAACCTACTGCGGTCACATCGGCGTCGAGTATCTCTACATGCAGGATCTCGATGCGCGCGACTGGCTCCAGTCCCGCATGGAGGCCACGCACAACCGTCCGTCGTTCACCCGCGACCAGAAGGTCCGCATCCTCCGTCGCCTCCATAAGGCCGAGCTCTTCGAGAAATTCCTCCACACGCGCTTCGTTGGCCAGAAGCGTTTCTCCCTCGAAGGTGGCGAAACCATGATCGCGGCGTTCGATGCCATGATCGAATACAGCCCCGAGGTCGGCGTCGAAGAGATCGTCATGGGCATGGCCCATCGCGGCCGTCTCAGCGTCCTCACCAACATCCTTCGCAAGCCGTTCGACGTCCTCTTCGAGCAGTTCTCGGAAAACTACATTCCCAACACCGTCGGCGGCGACGGCGACGTGAAATACCATCTCGGCTACGAGGCCGAGCTCAAGACCACCTCCGGCAAGACCGTCGAGGTCCGCCTCGCCGCCAACCCGTCGCACTTGGAAATCGTCAACCCCGTGGTCGAGGGCAAGGCCCGCGCACGCCAGCGCATCCGTGGCGATGTCGAGCGCCGTCGCGTATGCCCTTTCCTGATACACGGCGACGCCGCGTTCGCCGGCCAGGGCGTGATCGCCGAGGCCCTTAACTTCTCCCAGCTCCCCGGCTACCGCACCGGCGGCACCGTCCACCTGGTCATCAACAACCAGATCGGCTTCACCACCCAGCCTGCCGACGCCCGTTCGACGCGTTACTGCACCGACGTCGCCAAGCTCATCGAAGCCCCCGTGTTCCACGTCAACGGCGACGACCCCGAGGCCGTCTGCTACGTGACGCGTCTCGCCCTCGAATTCCGCGTGAAGTTCCAGCGCGACGTCGTGATCGACATGTATTGCTACCGCCGCCACGGCCACAACGAGGCCGACGAACCCGCGTTCACCCAGCCGGTTCTCTACAAGAAGATCGCCGCCCACCCGCTCATCTCCACGCCTTACTCCGAGCGCCTGATCAAGGAAGACACGCTGAGCGCTGCCGGTGCCGAGGCCATCAAAGCCGAATACACCGCCGCGATGGAAGCGTCCTTCGAGAAGGCCAAGGCCGCCGAGGCCGCCACCGCCGCCGCCGGCCAGACCACCAGTCCGTTCACCGGCTCCACTGCGATCTTCCAACCCGGTTACAGCCACGTTCCCGTGCCCACCGGCGTCTCCGCCGACACGCTCACGAAGGTTGTCAACGGCCTCACCAAGATCCCGTCCAACTTTAAGATCAACCCGAAGATCAAGCGTATCCTTGAGACACGCATCCAGGCCCACAAGGAAGGTGGTCCGGTTGACTGGGGCTTCGGCGAAGCGCTCGCGTTCGGCACCCTCCTCACTGAGGGCACGCCCGTCCGCCTCAGCGGCCAGGACTGCGAACGCGGCACCTTCAGCCACCGCCACGCCGTTCTCTACGACTCCGACACCCGCGAGAAATACGTCCCGCTCCTCAACATCGACGACAAGCAGGAGCGTTTCTGCGTTTACAACTCCCTGCTCTCGGAGGCCGCCGTGCTCGGCTTCGATTACGGCTACTCGCTCGATTACCCCCAGATGCTCTGCATTTGGGAAGCCCAGTTCGGCGACTTCGCCAACGGTGCCCAGGTCGTAATCGACCAGTTCCTCGCCTCCTCCGAATCGAAATGGCAGCGCATGAGCGGAATCGTCCTCCTCCTGCCTCACGGCTACGAGGGTCAGGGCCCTGAGCATTCTTCCGCCCGTCTCGAACGCTTCCTCCAGCTGTGCGCCGAGGACAACATGCAGGTCGCCAATATCACCACTCCGGCGAACTACTTCCACGCGCTGCGCCGCCAGATGAAACGCGACTTCCGCAAGCCGCTCATCATCATGTCGCCCAAGTCTCTTCTGCGTTCCCCTGCCGCCACCTCGAAGATGGAGGATTTCACCACCGGCGCATTCCAGGAGATCATCGACGATCCGAGCGCACCGAAAACCGCCAAGCGCCTGATCCTCTGTTCCGGTAAGGTTTACTACGACTTGGACGCCTATCGCACGGCCAACAAAATCACCGACACCGCCATCGTGCGCGTCGAGCAGTTGTATCCGTTGCACAAGGACAAGCTCGCCGAGGTCGCCAAGACCTACGGCAAGACGAAGCTCATCTGGTGTCAGGAAGAGTCCCAGAACAACGGTGCCTGGACCTTCATCGCTCCCGAATTGGAGACGATCTTCGGACGCAAGGCCGCCTACATCGGTCGCGACGCCTCCGCCTCCCCGGCCGTCGGCTCGCTCGCCATCCACAAACGCGAACTCGCCGCCTTCCTCAAGGACGCGTTCGCGATCTGAAAAAGTAGCGAGTAGCGGGTAGTGAGTAGCGAGCATCCAAGCCGTTACTCCCCCGCCACTCGCTGCCCTCCTACTCACTACCCGCTACTCACTACTCGCTACTTCTCCTCCGACCCATGTCCCTCATCGAAGTCAAAATCCCGCCCCTCGGCGAATCCATCAGCTCTGGCGTCCTCGCCAAGTGGCACGTCGCCGACGGCGACGTCGTCAAGAAGGACCAGCCCCTCTTCGAACTCGAAACCGACAAAATCACCTCAGAAGGCGTCGCCGAATCCGCCGGCAAGATCACGTTCAAGGTTCAGCCCGGCACCGAAGTGAAAATCGGTGAAGTCGTCGCCACCATCGATTCCTCCGCCGCCGGCGCCACTCCTGCACCCGCCGCTGCCGCTCCGGCCGCAAAGGAAGCCGCCCCCGCGCCCGCCAAGACTGCCGCCTCCACCGAGCAATCGCCCGCCGTCCGTCGCGTTGCCGCCGAGACCAACATCGACGTCAGCAAGGTCGAAGGCACCGGTAAAGCCGGTCGCGTCACCAAGGGCGATGTCCTCGCTGCCGCCGAATCCGCTCCGAAAGCCTCGACGGTTTCCGCCGCTGTCGCCGCCGCCCCCTCTTCCGCTTTGCCTGCCTCCGCGCCCGTGGTCACCGCACCCGCCACCGGCCGCCGCTCCCGCGTCAAGATGAGCAAACTCCGCCAGACCATCGCCAAGCGCCTGGTCTCCGCCCAGCACGAGGCCGCCATGCTCACCACCTTCAACGAGGTCGACATGTCCGCCGTCATGGAGCTCCGCAAAAAATATCAGGACGACTTCGTCAAAAAGAACGGCGTGAAGCTCGGCTTCATGAGCTTCTTCACCAAGGCCGTCGTGCAGGCACTCAAAGACGTTCCCGCCATCAACGCCCAGCTCGACGGCGACGAGGTCATCCAGAACCACTACTTCGACATCAGCATGGCCGTCTCCACCGAGAAGGGCCTTGTCGTCCCCGTGGTGCGCGACTGTGACAAACTCGACATGGCCGGCATCGAGAAGGCCATCGGCGAAGTCGCCAAGAAAGCCCGCGACGGCAAACTTGGCCTCCCCGATTTTGAAGGCGGCTGCTTCACCATCACCAACGGCGGCATCTTCGGCTCGATGCTCTCCACCCCGATCATCAACGCCCCCCAGAGCGCGATCCTCGGACTCCACGCGATCAACGATCGCCCCGTCGCCCTCAACGGTCAGGTGGTCATCCGTCCGATGATGTATCTCGCCCTCAGCTACGACCACCGCCTCGTGGACGGCAAAGAAGCCGTCACCTTCCTCGTCAAAATCAAGCAGGCCATCGAAGACCCGACCCGCCTTCTCCTCAGCGTCTGATTTTTTAACGCAGAGGCGCAGAGACGCGGAGTCCATCCGCAGGCCATCCCGGCTTCTCTCCGCGCCTCTGCGACTCTGCGTTAAATACAATGTCCTCCCCATCCTTCGATCTCATCGTCATCGGCGCAGGCCCCGGCGGCTACGTGTGCGCCTTCCGCGCCGCGCAGCTCGGCCTCAAGGTCGCCCTCATCGACAAACGCGCCGAACTCGGCGGCACCTGCCTCAACGTCGGCTGCATTCCCAGCAAAGCCCTGCTCGCTTCCTCCGAGCACTTCCTCTTCGCGCAAAAGCACGCGTCCGAACACGGCATCAAAATCGACGGCGTCTCCATCGACATCGCCGCCATGCTCAAAAAGAAGGACGGCATCGTCGCCAAGATGACCGGCGGCGTCGCCCTCCTTGCCAAGGCCCGCAAGATCACCGTCATCACCGGCGAAGCGAAGTTCACCTCCGCCAACACCGTTGCCGTCGGCGACCAATCGCTCACGGCCAAGAACATCGTCATCGCGACCGGCTCGGCCCCCGTCGAGCTGCCATTCATGAAGTTCGACGGCAAGACCGTCATCTCCAGCACCGAGGCTCTCACCCTCACCGAGGTCCCCAAGAAACTCGTGGTCGTCGGCGGCGGCGCCATCGGCCTCGAACTCGGCTCCGTCTGGGCCCGCCTCGGCTCCGAGGTCACCATCGTCGAGTTCCTCCCCAAGATCGCCGCCGCCAACGACGACGACATCGTCCGCAACTTCACCCGCCTGCTCCAGAAACAGGGACTCAAAATCGAGTGCGGCGCTAAGGTCACCGGCTTCTCCAAAGGCATCCTCACCGCCGAACGCGAGGGCAAGGTCCTCGAATTCCCCGCCGACAAAGTTCTCGTCGCCGTCGGCCGCCGTCCCTACGCCGACAACCTCGACCTCGACAAAGCCGGCGTGGAACTCACCGACAAAAAACGCATCAAGGTCGACGCCCACCTCAAGACCACCGCTGCAGGCGTGTGGGCAATCGGTGACGTCATCGATGGTCCGATGCTTGCGCACAAAGCCGAGGAAGACGGCGTCGCCGTCGCCGAATGGATCGCCGGCAAGCACGGTCACGTGAACTGGGATCTCATGCCCGCCATCATCTACACCGAGCCCGAGGTTGCCTCTGTGGGTATCGGTGAAGACGCCGCCAAAGCCAAGGGCCTCGCGATCAACGTCGGCAAATTCAACTTTGCCGCCAACGCCCGCGCCCTCGCGAACGACGCCGGCGATGGCTACGTCAAAATCATCGCTGACGCCAAGACCGACAAAATCCTCGGTGCCCAGATCCTCGGCAAAAACGCCGGCGAACTCATCAGCGAGATCGTCACGCACATGGAATACGGCGGCAGCGCCGAAGACCTAGCTCGCACGATCCACGCCCACCCTACGATGTCCGAAGCCGTCAAAGAAGCCGCGATGGCCGTAAGCAAGAGCGCCATCCACGCGATCTAAAGACACCCGTTCGCATCGCAATTACCGCCCGGCCTTTATCGGTCGGGCTTTTTTGTAATAGGCCGTCAAATCGCTAAATTCTAGCCTCAAGACAGAGCCCCTGCTTTCAGTTTTCAAAAAGGATTCCATCTAATCGTCGCAAGCAGCCAGCTTTAAACCAGCCGTTTTCCACAAATCGAATCCCTGAATGTTAACGCTAACATTTAGGGTTGAAAAACAACTACCCTCTGCCATTTTCAAGAGAAGTAACCCCATCTTTATGAAGCCTCGCTTAACCTCACGCGCCGCATCCCTCGTTTCGCTATTGGCCATCGCTCTAGGACTGCCACTTGTGCACGCGACTCCGCTCCAAGTCACCGATATCGGCCTCTCCGGCAGCTTCACCGCCGGTTCACCCGAAATCATAACGGGCAACGCGACTGTGACAACACTCACTACCAGCGAAGGCACGTTCAGCGGACTGCTTGGCGCCGTCGCCAACAACGTCACAGCCGTCAACAACACGCCTTACTCGATCGGCACCGCTCCGACCGATTCGAACGCGGCTGCTTCTGGCCTGACGGTGAACGACGCCGTCAACAACATGAACAGCGGACGCTTCCAGTTCACGGGTCTCACCCTTAATGCATCCACCCGGTTCTTCGTTCTCGAAACCACTCCGACCACCACTTACGGCGATCCCTTCACCGTCACGTTGATCAACGCTTCCAACGTGCAGGTCGGCTCGTTCACGCTCAGCCTTCTCGCCGCCAACTTCACGCAGACTTCGCTGGCCAATGTCGATTACAACACGGGCACCGGCACCCTCACCGGCGGCAAATTATCAGGTGTCTCGTTTTCCTTCACCGACCTCGGCGTGACGGATTTCGGCGCCATTGCCAGCGTCACCGGAATTTCCATCAACGGTGGCGGCCTGCTGGACCCCAGCGTGGTCGGCGCCTACTCCGTCATACCCGAACCCGGCTCGTTCGGCGTGCTTGCCGGCCTTGCGGCCTTTGCGGCGCTGGTGATGCGCCGCCGCCGGAGCTGATTCGCCTCACGGCATCAAAACCGTCCGCCCTAAAAAAACCGCCTGTGCAGGCGGTTTTTTTATTCTCAACGCCGAGTGATTCGCAACCGGGCGAAGCGGTGTTCCGGTCTCACAACGATCGCAGAAACAATTCGCGTCAGACCGTCACCGGTATTGGTCCGGCTTGTCTCCATCGTGTATCTCGATCCCGAATACCACGCGTTCAGATCCGAAGAAACCTCTATCACGTAATCGAGATCCGTGGCCTCCAGAGCCTCGTGATAAGAAATTGCCAGATGCATGTGCCCGTCGATCACGCTCGCGCCCGCCTCCAACGGCGAGAACGCCGCGGCGACCGTCTTGGGCTCGAGGCCTTGCGCGTATTTCATCAGGTTGGAAATGCCGTCTCCCATAATAACCGCCAAGTCACCGCTAACCGCGGAGTTTTGCTGCTCGGTAGGCGTAAACCAACGGTTTCGCCAAAGCGTATAAGGTTTAGGCGACAGCCTCGCCACGATCGAGCCGCCAACCACCCACAAACCAGCATTGTAAGCGTCGAGTCCCGAGTCGATGGTCAAACCGGAAAGAATACGCCCCGACCCGTCCACCGAAAGTCCCGCATAGGCTGCACCCGAAGAAGCCGTGAACAACACATAGTCGCCCGCAGGTAATCGTCCCGCCGAAAGATCACTGAAATCGACGCTCGCTCCGGAGAACACGACATCGCCTGTCGCAGCGTTTAACACCGAGATTTTGTCCGACTGAAAGTCGCTTGCTCCCGCAGTGTTCAGCTCAATGTTTAATCGCGCGCCGGACGCCAATCCCAAGACGCTGCCCGTGGTGGCGGCTCCGTTGATCGTCAACGTTCCCAAACCCGGGCCCGGCGCGATGCTGCCGCCGGCATCTATACTCACCCGTTTCGCCGATCCCGGCGTGATCTGGCCGACTCCGCTCAATATCGCCGCAGAACGCACGCGCACACCCGCCGCGCCGGTCGCGGAGTTCGCTCCCGAAATCGCAGTGTTGGCCACGACCGAGCCCTCAAAGATGTCGAGGAGATTGGCGGCGCCGGTGCCGAACGTATTCGCACCGATAAACACCAAGCTCCCCACTCCTCGTTTTCCAAGACTGATCGCTCCGGAAATTTCCGATGTCGATCCCAAGACGAGCGTGGCCGCGGCGTTTTCCACCACGATGTCACCATCGGCCGAGGGCGTGATCACGAGTTTTCCCCAACCTGGGTTCGTGCCGATATTAACTGTTCCCGTCGTTGCATTGCTCAGGTGTAAAAGCGACGTCCCTCCCAATGCGTCCGTGCCTCCCGTGAGATTGAGAATGCGCGTCGTCGTCACCGTGGCGTTTGCCTGAACGGCCTTGGTCGCGCCGCCGATGTCGAAGCTCAGATTTTTTACCGAGGACGTCGGACTGCCCTGCGTGCTGTTGGCCACGATCGAACTCGCCGGAGAACTCGCATCAATCAACACGCCGTGCTCAGTCGTCAACGCGCCCGCAGTCCAGTTCGACGCGTTGTTCCAATTGTAAGGACTGACGCCTGATAACAGCCGGTTGATCGCCGGCAACAGCGGCGCGGGCGGTTCCGGCTCCGGCAGGTTCTGCGTTTCGTAAGCGACGAGGTGAATTTGAGCCGCATGCGTCGCACTGATCCCCAGATCGGCCGCCGCAGTTCCGGTTCCCGCGCCAATATCTCGAGGATCGAGTCCCGTGATCTTCGCGTAGAACAGAACCGCGGAAAGATAGCTCCCGTATTTTCCGGCATGACGGTGATCACCGGTGGACCAGAGGTAAAATGTTCCGGGCATAAACCCGTCATCCGCGTTCGGGTCCGCGTAACCGCCATCTACGGCACGGAGAAACGCGTCGCCCACCCTCACCATTCCCGTGAAATCTATTTTCCCCGACGTGCGCTTGGATCGATAATACAGCCTGTAATAGGCGTCGTGCAGATCGTTTTGCATAGCCTGCAAATTGCCCGCATAGCCGTTGCCATCGGCCGAGGTAGGCGATGCCCAGGTTTCGTAGAGCAACACACGCGCATCCGGATTCGCACTGAGTATCAAATCCTGCAAACCGTCGCCGCCGCTGAGAAACAATGCGGGCTCGCCCCCTTTGTTCGATGGCAGCGGCCTCGTGCTGTTCTCCTGCAACACCACCACGTTCCATTTCGGATCGGCAATGATCGTCGCTCGATTGGCCAGGTGATACGAAAACGTCTGCGAGCTCACCGCTTCGATGGTCACGCCGTAATCTAGCCCAGCCTGGTCCGTGAGCTTTTTGAAAATTCCCGGAACACCGCCGTAGCCTGACGCGTTGGCATCGGTGATGTTGGCCTTGTTGTAGACCATCACGGGATTCTCGTGTCCGTGGGTGAAGCTATTGCCGACAAACAACACTTCCTGCCGTGCGGATAAAGCCGCAGTCAGAAGCATCGGAACGATCAGGGGGCCAAAGTATTTCATACAGAAGCGACAAGAATGGGGTATTAAAAACAAATAATGTTAGCGCTAACACAACATACCTAGGCGTCAATCCCGATACCGTTTTCTTAAGCTATCGAACCGGTGGATTGGCGCACAATCAATCGCACCTTAAGCAACGATCGCCCCTCGGGGCGGACTTGTTTGTTCAGAGCCTCGACCAAGAGGCGCGCTCCGTGGGCCGCCATTTCGAAAACCGGCTGATGCACCGTGGTGAGCGCAGGATGTATATTCTCCGAACTGGGCAGATCATCGAAACCGCCGATGGAAACGTCGCGCGGAACAGTCAGGCGCAACTCCCGCGTCGCCTCAATCAACCCGTGTGCCATCGCATCGTTGGCCGCGATGATCGCAGTTGGCCGCTCTTCCGTCTGCAACAAAGCCAGCCCCGCATCGCAGCCCGACTTGAACGAATAATCCCCTCTCCACAAGGGTCGGCTTTTCTTCGATAACCGCTTCCTTGCGCAGAAGTCCAGGAACGCTTGTTCGCGCGCATGAGCCACCGAAAAACCGGCCGGCCCGCCGACAAAAGCAATACGGCGATGGCCCAGCCCGTGGAGATGTTCACACATCGATTCGATGCCTTGGTAGTCGTCGCACGATACGCAACACACGCCGCGATGATCAACCCGCTTGCCCACCACCACGAGCGGCAGGCGCATCGAACTGAATGTTTCGAGAAACGCCTCGTGAGCGTTGGGCGCGATCACCAGGAGGCCGTCGACCTTTCGCGTCCGGTGCAACTGCTGCAATTTGGCGCCGTCCTCGAACGTGCGGGCGCGGATGTCGAACAGCGAAATATCCCACTCGGTGTCCATGAGCACCGATTGCACGCCGCGCACGATTTCACCGAAATAGTCCGAGCCGATCAGGCCGTGAAACGGCAGCGCGATCCCGATAAATCCCGAGCGACTGCGCGCCAGATTACTCGCGACGGTGTTGATTTGAAAATCGAGCCGTTTGACGGCTTCCAACACTTTTTCCCGGGTGGCCGCGCTCACAAGCCCCTTCCCGCTGATCACGCGGGAAACCGTCATCATGGAAATCCCACAATCCTTGGCGATGTCTTCCATCGTTACATTCATGCAATCCCCAGTTGATAGCCGGCTTTGATCGCAGTCAAAGAAGACCGTCGCTTCATTTGATGGTCAGGCCTCACGGAGAAACGCAGCACCACAGGCCACCGGCGAGCACGCGACCGACCCTGGCAAATTATCAGCCCAGACGGTTTCCCAGATAGACGCAAAAAAGCGGCCAATCTTTCGCAGGATTGGCCGCTTTGATTTTCACCGACTGGGTCGGGATGGAGCTGCGTCTTAGAGGCGACCTTCGATCAGGCCGAGCGGCAGCGCCTGGGGCTGCTCGGGGCGGGACTGAATCACGATGCTCTTGCCGGTTTTCGACGACTGCTCGAAGGAGTGCATGACTTCCAACGCGTGGAGAGCCAGCGCGCCGCTCGCGCGGTGCTTGCGCTTGCCGTTGCTCAGAATCGCATATGCGAGATCGGCGGCGCCGATGCTGCGCGAGTTCATCAGGTAACGGTGGCTGAAGGCCTGCGTCTGCCATTCCTTGGTCGAGGACGTCCACATCTGGATCGGGCCGCCAAAGGTGTTCGGGTCCGGAGCCTTGAGTGAACCTTCGGTGCCGTAGAGCTCGATCGGGCTGTGGCCGTGGGCATACACGTCGAACGAGATGGTCGCCGTGATGACCGCGCCGGAGTGGAACTCCAGCGAGCCCGAGTAATGCGTGGGAATCTCGACGGGGAGCAACTTGCCGAACTGCTCTTTGCAGGTGGCGATGCGTTGATCAAACGCCTTGGTCGTGATCGCGCTCACGCGCTTCACGGGGCCGAGCAAGTGCACGAGCGCGGTGATGTAATACGGGCCCATGTCGAACATGGGGCCGGCGCCGGTCTCGTAGAAGAAAGCAGGATTCGGGTGCCAGCTCTCAGGGCCGCGGCTCATCATGAACGCGGTGCCGCCCACGACTTTGCCGAGCCAGCCGTCGTCGACGAGTTTACGGCAGGTCTGGAAGCCGCCACCCATGAACGTGTCGGGAGCACAACCGACCAGCAGGCCCTTGGCCTTGGCGGTCTCCATGATTTTCTGGCCGTCCTTAAGGCTGACCGAGAGGGGCTTTTCGCTGTGGACGTGCTTGCCGGCGTTGAGCGCGGCGAGGCTGATCTTCGCGTGAACGGCGGGGATGGTCAGATTGATGACCAGCTGCACGTCAGGATTCGCGAGGAGTTCGTCCACGGTCTGGGCCTTGCAGCCGTTTTCCAAGGCCTTGGCCTCGGCGAGCTCGGTCTTGAGGTCCGCGCAGGACACGACCTTGAGCACTTCGAAAAGTTTAGCTCCGTTGAAGTAGGCCTGCGAAATGTTGCCGCAGCCGATGATTCCGATACCGATTTGTTTAGCCATGACGGGGTCCGTTTATTTTTTGCCCTGAGCGATTTTGTTGGATGTGAGGTAGGCGTAACTGTCTTTGATCGCCTGCATCATGTCACCTTCGAAGCTGTCGAGTTCGACGGCAATGTAGTCTGCGTGACGGACGGCCTTCGAAGCGGCGACGAGGTCAACCTGGCCCGTGCCGGCGGCGCGGAAAGGAATGGAGTCGCTCACCATGATCTTGCCGCTCTCGGTGGTGGCTTCCTTGAAGGTCGCCTGATTGGAGACGATGCCGTCCTTGAAATGGAGGACCTTGCCGCGCGCGCCGATTTCCTGGATGAACGCAGCCGGGTCGAGACCAGCGCGGGAAACCCAGAAAATATCGGCTTCGTAAACAACCGTGTCGGGCGTGTTCTCAAGGAAGATCTGGTGGGCACGACGGCCTTCAACCTCGATGAGATCCCAGTCGTGATTATGGTAGCCGACCTGGATGCCGTGCGGGGCAAGATTGGCGGCGGCTTCGCAGTAGAGCTCGCACATGGCCTTCACACCGTCGAGCGAGGTGTAGTGCTCGCGGAACTTCGGCGGGCAGCCGGTGATGAGATACTTGTGCCCCATGAGGAGAGCTTCCTCGATGATGGCGTTCTTGTTGTCGCCGATGGGCAGACCGATGTGTGCGGTGGGCGCCTTCAGACCGAGTTCCTGGAAAAGCTTGGCGGCTTCCTTGGCGGAATATCCGGGATAACCGGCGGGCTCGACGCAGCCGAAACCGGTTTCGGCGATGGTGCGGATGGTGCCGGCATAGTCCTGCTTCGCGAGATCGCGAACGCTGTATAACTGAACGGTGATTTGCGGTGTCATGGGAGTTATGGTGAGGGGCTAGCTTGTCAAAAGCTACGTGAGGGGTTGACCGTTTCTACCTTACCAGAAGATATTCCAGATGCGAATTGACTAAAACTATGAATCACTGGCTAAACCTACCGCCCCGCCTGACCCGGCTTGGCACCTACGCGAGTCCGCTGGGCGGATCGCGAAAGCCGACCTCATCGGAACAAAACGAGGTATTGTTCGAAATCATCCAGGAAGGCTCGGTCTATGGCCTGGAAGAAACGCCGGTGTTGCACGGCGAAAGCGCGGTGTTTTGCCATCAGGGCGGGCAGATATCGGTTTCAGATTCTCCGCCGGGCAGCTACTACAACTGCTATGTCGTCTGGTTCGAGTGTGCACAGGACGGCTTCCCTTCGGATTGGCCGCGGGTGTTTCAGTGGAAGGACCGCAAATCGATGCACACCTTCATGGAGGAGATGCTGCACGCGTTCCACTACGCCGCGTTGGATCGGGACGTGATCGGAAACCTGATTCTATCGCGTTTCGAATTCGAGTTGGAGCGCTCTCGCTCGCTCGCGCGAACCCAGGCCGTCCCCACGCAATTGAGTCTCGCGACCGATTTCATCAACCGAAACTACGCGAAGCCCCTGTCATTGGAAGACGTGGCGAAGGCGGCCGACGTGAGCGTGTCCCATCTGCACATGTTGTTTCGCGCGCACTTGGGCGAGAGTCCGCACCAATACCTGATTCAGAAACGCCTGCGCATCGCCGGACACACGCTGGCCACCGGCAACCTGTCGATCAAAGTGGTCGCCACGGAAGTCGGCTACCCTAACGCGGAGAATTTTTGCCGCGCCTTTCGAAAATTCTTTGGACGTTCCGCATCTGAATACCGTCAGGCTTATTCCCGATAAACCGGTCCGACTGCTAACGAATCGCGATCAAGCAGGGCGTCGAAAACCAAAGGACCCGCCCCCTTCCCGCTCACTTCGTCTTCACCGGCGTGATCGCCACGGCGTAGGCGCGCACGCCTTGGGCGAGTGCCTCGGCCAGCGACTGCCGATACGCCGAAGTCGAGATGCGTTTCGCTTCGTCGTTATTGGAAAGATAGCCCGCCTCAATCAGCACACCGGGGCTGTTCACCAACCGTAGCACGGCGAAACGGGCGCGTTTAAAACCACGGTCCAGACTGCCGAGTTTGCCGACCACCTGGTCATGCATATGATAACCCAGCAGTGTATTCCACGGGTCGTTGCGATTGCCCGGATTCGCAACGTTGTCACTGGGATCACGGCGCGGACTGCCGGTGGAGCGCTGGTATTGCGGAGTCATCACGTAGGTCTCCGAACCGCGGACCGTGGGAGATCCGCCCACCGCGTTAAAATGAATACTGATGAATAAATCCGCGCCGGCCTTGTTCGCGATTTCCGCGCGCTGCGGCAGTGGAACGAAGCGATCATCGGTGCGCGTCATGACAATCTTGTAGCCCTGCTTCACCAGCAACGTGCGCAGGCGCATCGCCACATCGAGCGCGAAGACTTTTTCATCCAGCTTGAAGGGCTTGTTCTGCGTGCCGGTATCCTGTCCGCCATGACCCGCATCGATCACGATGACGCGCAATGCCGGAGCAGGCGGAGTCGTCACCGAAGAGGGACGCAGAATCGGCAGGAATAATTTATCCGCATCGATACGGCTCACATAAAGCGTGCTGCCGCGAAACACCGCCGGCTCGCCCATCAAGACACGCAGGCCGTTGATCACCGCATCGCGTTTGTCGGCTTCGATGTCGATCTGGCTGGTGGCTGATTGGAAGCGCAGGCTTTTGCCGCGCTCGATCCAGGCCCCCTTGAAACCGTTGCGGGCAAAAAACACGCGGGCATCCACATAATTGACGCCCGCCACCTTGATGTAGGTCGAGCTGGATCCGGCGGGATTGCGCGTTGGCGGCGCCGCCTCGGACGAAACTCCCGAAAAGAAAATGAGCGCGGTAAAAACCGCGCTCATGAGGAAACTATAAGGCAACCTGACCATGAACCGCAAAGGCCATTCAGGCCTTGGGGGATGCCTCGTCGTCAGCAGCGTCTTCGTGGCCGTGATCGGAACCGGTGTCGTCGATCGCCTCTTCACCCTTATCGAGGGTGTATTTGCGCTTGCGCTTGTTGGCGGGGAGCGGGGTCAACATGACGTTGATCTGCTTGCCCATGAGCTTGGCCTGGTTGTCCGGATGACCCATACCTTCGAGCTCGGCCAACGCCTTTTGCATCAGCGCAAAACCGATTTCGGTGTGCGCCATTTCGCGGCCGCGGAACTTCAGGCGGAGCTTCACCTTGTTGCCGTGATCGAGGAATTCCTCGGCGTGACGGATCTTGGTGAGGAAATCGCCGCCGGCGATACGCGGCGTGAACTCGATTTCCTTGAGCTTCGTGGCGGTCGTCTTGGCGTGACTCGCCTTCTTCTGCTCTTCGTAAATGTATTTGCCGAAATCCATGATGCGGCAAACGGGCGGCTTCGCGGTCGCCGCCATCTCGACGAGGTCGAGATTGAACTGCTGCGCGAGCGCCAATGCGCGCTCGGTCTGCATGATGCCGAGCTGCTGGCCCTCAGGGCTGATGACGCGGATTTCAGGTTCCTTGATCCGTGCGTTGCGACGGATGTGAGCAAAAGGGTCGTTGTTACGACGCTGGAAATAACCGGGGCGGTTGCCGCCCGACGAAGGAAACGAGTTGGCCATCAATAAGGAGGTTCGGAGTTTGGGACGTGCAAAATTTCGCCAAGACCACCGGCGAAGACAACCAAGAAGTAGCCAATCCGCGGAAAGTCCGCCCTGCGACCCCGGTTATACGCTGAAACTCTCGCCACAGGAGCAGCTCGCCTTGGCGTTGGGGTTCGAAAACTTAAACCCTCCGGCAATGAGCTTGTTGGAGAAATCCAAGACCGTCCCCTTCAGATAAAGCGCCGTCTTTGGATCCACGATCACCGCCACGCCGCCCGTGCGCACCAGAATGTCGCCTTTTTTAGGCTCCTTGGCGAAACGCAGCTTGTAGCTCAGGCCGTTGCAACCGCCGCCCGAGATCGCCACCCGCAGAAAATCGCCCTGCTGTTCGCGCACGATCAACGCCCTCGTTTTCACACCCGCCGCCTCGGTCAGTTTCACCAGATTCTCGTTACCTTCGCGCACGCCTTCGGGCGGAAGGGTGACGACAGGCAAGGGAGCGACAGCGGTGGATTCGGCAACGGACATATCAGCAGTATTGGCCGTGCCGCGCGTTTATCAAGCGTCACGGCGGGTCAGCTTCACGCGCCCCACACATCCGCCACGATCTCATAGGATCGTATCCGCGCAACCGGATCAAAAATCATAGCGTTGATGATAATCTCATCCGCCCCCGTCTTCGCCTGCAACGCCTCCAACCCCCGTCGCACCGTCTCCGGCCCGCCTGTAATAGATGCGCTCAGGTTCCCCGCGACCGCCGCCGCTTCCTCCGGCGACCAATGCCCGTCCATGCTCTCGACCGGCGCCGGCAACTGTCCCGGACGCCCCCTGATCAAATTGAGAAACGCCTGCTGATGCGACGTCGCCAGCCGCCGCGCCTCCTCGTCGGTGTCCGCGGCGATCACATTGATGCCCACCATCGCATACGGCTCGAGCAGCGCGCCGGACGGTTGAAACGAATTCCGATACAACTCGCACGACGCCACCATAGCGTGCGGCGAAAACTGCCCCGCAAACGCAAACGGCAACCCGAGGACTCCCGCCAGTTGGGCGCTAAACCCACTCGAGCTCAGCAGCCAGATCGGCACGTCCAATCCCGCCCCTGGAACCGCGCGCACCGGTTGTCCGGGCCGCGCCGGTTGAAAGTATCCGCGTAACTCATTCAGCAACTCGGGGAAATCATCACCGTTCGTCCCGAGCGTCCGTCGCAACGCCCGCGCCGTCGCCTGATCGCTCCCCGGCGCCCGGCCCAATCCCAGATCGATGCGACCCGGAAACAACGCCTCCAGCGTTCCGAACTGTTCGGCGATCACCAGCGGCGCGTGATTCGGCAGCATGATCCCACCCGACCCAACGCGAATCCGCTCCGTCGCCGCCGCGAGTTGACCGATCACCACCGAAGTAGCCGCACTCGCGATGCCGACCATGTTGTGATGCTCCGCCACCCAGTAACGATGATAGCCGAGCGCCTCCGCATGCTGCGCCAACCGCACGCTCTCGCGCAATGCCCCACCCACCGTCCCGCCCGCCACTACCGGCGAGAGGTCGAGCACCGAACGGGGAATGTCTTTCAAGCGCGCCATGATTTTGGGTTTCCGTTTCTTGCTTCGCGCTCAAACCGGCGACGGATTCCGCTCACCAAATCCCGCTTGGTGAAAATACGGATATGCCTTCGTCGTCGCACTCGCCGCATCCAGCTTCGCGACTTGCTCCTTGGTGAGATTCCAGCCGATCGCGCCGAGATTCTGACGCAACTGCTCCTCCGTGCGCGCGCCGATGATCACGCTCGAAACCGACGGACGCTGCAGCAACCAGTTGATCGCGATCTGCGGCACTGTCTTGCCCGTCTCAGCAGCCACCTCGTCGATCACATCGACGACTTTGTAGAGATATTCTTCCTCCACCGGCGGGCCCACGTCGATCGCCAGTTGTGACTGCAACCGCGTGTCCTTGGGCAGCGGCTGACCACGCCGGAACTTGCCCGTGAGCCGCGCCCAACCGAGCGGACTCCACACCATCGCGCCGACTTTTTGGTCGAGCGCCAGCGGCATCAATTCCCACTCATAGCTGCGACCAACGAGCGAGTAATACGCCTGATGCGCCACATACCGAGAAAGCCCGTGTTTGTCCGAATGCGCGAGTGACTTCATCAAGTGCCAGCCCGAGAAATTCGACGCGCCGATGTAGCGGATTTTCCCCGCGCGCACCAAATCATCAAGCGTCCGCAACGTCTCCTCGACCGGCGTCAACGCATCGAAACCGTGCAGCTCAAACAAGTCGATGTAGTCCGTCCCCAATCGCTTCAAACTCCCCTCGACCGCGCGCAACAAATGATGCCGAGACGAGCCCACGTCATTCGGCCCCTCGCCAAAACGAAACGTCGCCTTGGTCGAGATGAGCACCTGGTCGCGACGTCCCTTGATCGCCTCGCCAAGGATGCTCTCGGAGTTTCCGTTCGAATAAATATCCGCGCTGTCGAACATCGTCAGCCCGGCCTCCAGCGCGACGTCCACGATCCGTGTGGCCTCGGCCACATCGCTCGTGCCGAAGGCGCGAAACAATTCGTTGTTACCGCCAAACGTGCCCGTGCCGAGTGTCAGCACCGGCACCTTGAGTCCTGATCCGCCCAGTTGTCTGTAGTCCATGATGGTTGGTTGAAGTGGAAAATTCGCTATGCGAGCGAACCGTCCCCGCTAAACCGTCCGCGTCAAGCCGACCGCCTGCTTAATTCGTCGCGCGCACCGCCATCAACCGCCTCGCCACTGTCACCGCGTTGGTGAAACTCGTTGCGCTCGCCACACCTTTGCCCGCGATGCCAAACGCCGTCCCGTGATCCGGACTCGTGCGCACCCACGGCAGCCCCAGCGTCACATTCACCGCCTCGTCAAAATCGATCACCTTCAGCGGCGCGAGTCCTTGGTCATGATACAGCGCAATCACCACATCGAACTCACCGCGCAATTGCCGCGCGAACGCCGTGTCGCCCGACAACGTGCGCGACAGTCCCGGAAACTCCCCGCGAAGCCCGTCGAGAATAGGATCAATCGTCGTGAGTTCCTCGTCCCCCAGCAGACCGCCTTCGCCTGCGTGCGGATTCAGCCCGCACACCGCGATGCGTGGTTGCGCGATGCCTTCGGATTTCGCCAGCGCATCCGCCGCCGCGACCGTGCGCTCAAAGTTTTCCGGCGTGAGATGTTCGCCCACTTCGAGCAACGGCACGTGCCAGGTCAGTAGCACCACGCGCAGTTTCCCGCCGCAAAACGCCATGGCCGGCGCCCCCCCCCAACGATCTGCAAAAAACTCCGTCTGCCCGGGAAACGGATACCCCACATCCGCCAGACGCGCCTTGCTCACCGGCCCGGTGACCACACCGGCGAACCGTCCGTCTCGACACCCGGCCGCGGCCGTCTCCATTGCCGCCAACGCGATTCGCGCACCGGTCTCATCCGGTGTGCCAGGCGTGGCCGCATAATCGGCCGGTCCCACCGCGACTCGATCCACACCCTCGGGCAATGTCGCCAGCCACCGCGCCGGACCGATCACTGCCACCGCGATCAGTTCGGCGGCATGTGCACTCAGCCACGCCTCAATGATCTCCGGACCCACGCCCGCCGGATCGCCGCACGTAAATGCCAGTTTAGGCATCTGACGCCTCCGTGGTGGTGCGTGCCGACCGCGCAAAGCCGCGCTTGCCACCCGCGAAAAACTCCAAAAAGCGCCGCGCTTCCGTGGTCGTGTAATTTCCATTGGCCAGCGCCGTGGCCGCCAGTTCACGAATATTCCCAAGGCCAAAATACACGGCACGAAACGCAGTTTTCAATTCACCAATCGCTTCGCGTGAAAACCCGCGGCGCTTCAACCCGACCAGATTCAATCCCGACACTTCATCTCGCTCCGCCGTGATCGTAAACGGTGCCAGATCGCGCGAGATGCGCGAGAGCCCGCTGATCATCGCGCTTTCGCCGATGCGGCAAAACTGATGAATGCCCGCGCCACCACCGATGAACGTGAAACTACCCACGTCCACATGCCCGGCCAGCATAACGTTGTTGGCCAACACCACGTCGTCGCCCAGCGCGCAATCGTGGCCGAGGTGGCTGTTCGCCATCAGAAAACAACGCGCCCCGATCACCGTGGAGTTACCCGCATGAATTGCGCGGTTGAGCGTCACGTTTTCGCGAATCACCGTTCCCTCGCCCACCCGCACAAAGCTGGGCGTAGCCCGGTCGAACTTGATGTATTGCGGATCGCCGCCGACCACCGCGCCGGGATGAACTACCACCCGATCCGCGAGCACGGCATGCCGCGTGACAATCGCCCGGGCGAGAATCTCGCAATCAACGCCAAGCTGCGCGCCATCTTCAACAATCGCCGAGGGATGAATAATCGTGGGCATTTTATAAAAAATGAACGCTTGGTTTACTTCGTCAGCGCCAGGATACGTCGCTCCAATGGCACAGAGTAAGGTTGGATCGAGATCCACAAGTCCGACGCGCGATAAACAGGCGTGTTATTTGGCTTTAAAACTAAAAAAAAGATGCCCCTCTGTCCCTTTTTCAAAAGGGGAAGTTCGTCTTTTTCGGATTCATAAAACCGACTGGCCGAAATCGATATCCGCAGCGGAACAGTGCCGCCCACGAGTGACTTTGCATCTGTCAATTTGATCACATAGTCGATCACCCCATCCTCATTAAAAACACCCATCGGAGATGCTTCGATAGTTCCATCAACTACCACCATGCTTTTTTTCAAAAGAAACTGGATCGTGTCATCATCTGTATCCGCACGCAGGCTCCCGCAAAAAGCAAAACAAGCGACAATGAATAACGTGATGCGAATCATGATCTCTTATCATCCTTTGGATTTACGCACAAAGCTCGATCCGCGCTCGGACAGCAGGTCCATCTGCGCATCTTTGAGCAGATCGTAATTCTTAAGAATACGGATCACCTGCAACGTATCGCTCTTGCCGTAGTTGCGGTTGATTTCGGTCTTCTCGATCAGGTCGAGCAGCATGGAGCGAAACGAGATGATCGCGTCCACGCCGCGCTCCTTGAGCATTGCGATGCTTTGAGAACGAAATGGTTCCTGCGTCGGCAGGCTAGGCAGCACCAAGATTTTCGTGAGTTGGTCTTCGCCCTCCTCGGCCGTCTCTGCCGCCGGGAAAAACCGCGTGGCCTCCTTCATGACGTTGTCCTCGAGGAAGCGGAAAATCTCCGGCGAGCTCTTCAACATGTTCGGCGTGAACACGCCCGTGTGCCAGCCCTTCACCGCGATCATCGCGCGGTGCACCAGCGGCAGCTCGTTGGAGAACAAAAAGAAATCGGGCTTCCGTTCACCGCGCTGCCACGACGGGTTATAAACCAGCAGATCGATCTCTTCGTCGCCGGTCTTCTTGCGCGCCTGCACCTGATACTTGCGCACCTGACGCACGAGAAATCCGTTCTGTTCAAAATACTCGCGGACAATTCCTTCGTCGATGGCGGACATGGTTCGTGATCCGTCAGGTTACGTTGCGCCGACTTCGCGAAAACTCTCCTCGGCTAACTTCGGATCGATATCACCCTGCGTCGCCGCCACGCCGAGAGATTTCAGCACGACAAAGCGCAACGCACCCGCGCGCACTTTCTTGTCGCGCGCCATCGCCGTCATCAGCGGTGCGAGCGGCAAAGCCTCGCGTAGCTTCACAGGCAGTGCGTGCGCCGTCAGCACGGCCTCGATGCGCGCCACCTCGACCGCACCAATGTATCCGAGCTTCTGTGACAGCCGTGCAGCCGCCGCCAGGCCGATGGCAACCGCTTCCCCGTGCAGGTAATGCCCGTAGCCCGTCACCTGTTCGATCGCGTGGCCAAACGTGTGGCCGAGATTCAGCAACGCGCGTCCGCCTTCCTTCGCGGTCTCATGTTCATCGGCTTCGACGACGCCGGCCTTCAACGCACAGCAGCGCCGCACGACCGCACCGAGCTCCGCACTTTCCACCGTCAGCGTCTTTGCTTCCAGCTGGGCAAACAGCGCGGCATCACCCAACAGTCCGGTCTTGATGACCTCGGCCATACCGGCCGCAAACTCCCGCGGCGGCAGCGTGGTGAGCAGACCCGTGCCGATGAACACACCCTTCGGCTGATGAAACGCACCCACGAGGTTCTTGCCCGCCTTGAGATTGATACCGGTTTTCCCGCCCACCGAACTATCCACCATTGAGAGCAATGTCGTGGGCACCTGATAAAATGCGATGCCCCGCAAATAGCTGGCCGCCGCAAATCCGGCCAGATCGCCGATCACACCGCCGCCCGCCGCAAACAAGGCGCCACCGCGGTCGATGCGATGCTCCGCCAGAAAGTCCAGCACGCGCCCGAGCTCCGTCAGCGACTTGGTTTCCTCGCCGGGCTCAAGCACCAGCATCGGTTGTCCGCCAAACATCGTTTCCAGTGTATCCCGCTGCGCATTGGCCAGATTCCGATCGGTGACCACGACCACCTTGCGACCCGCCGTGATCAGCGCATCGACCTCTGCACGCACGGCAGCCGCGGCATTGACCCCAAATTGGATGGGGTAACTGCGTGCGCCCAGGTTGACGGTGAGACTCTCGATCATGAACGGGTTAAACGTCAGGCGGCGCCGTGGGTCAAATCCTCGCTCAAGCCAGGATGGCCGCTTTATCCTTGGAAATCGCCCAGCGCATCGGTTCGCCTTTCGCCCAGCGGTCGAACTCGTCCACCATCAACTGGCCCATACGACGGCATTCGGTTTCCTGGGAGCCGGCGATGTGTGGCGTCAGCACGACGTTGGGCAATGAATACAGCGGAGAGCCCGGCACGGGAGGCTCGGGCCAAGTCACGTCGAGTAGCGCCGTCACTTCCGGACGACGAGCGAGCACCTGGATCATCTCCGGTTCGTTCACGATCGCACCGCGCGCCGTGTTCAGGAAGGTCGCGCCGGACTTCATCAGTTCAAAATGCTTCCCCTGAATCATACCCTCGGTCTGCTTGAGCCAGGGCGTGTGCAGTGAAACCACATCGCAGTGCCGGAAAATATCATCGAGCGAGACCAGGGTGACATTGAACTCGGCGGCCTGCTCCGGCGTGAGAAACGGATCGTAAACCCACACATCGAGATTGAAGGGTAGCAACCGTTCGCGCACGAGACGTCCGATCATGCCGAAGGAGATCAAGCCCACCTTGGTTCCGTAGGCGCCGGGCGGCTTTACTTTTTCAGGATAGGCACCGAGTCGCTTCGTCTCGAGCGCGTAATACCACGTGCGTTTCAGCGACAGAAGAATCGAGGCGAGCGTGAACTCGGAAACCGGCACCGCATTCATCGCATACGCGCTGGTCACCGCAATATTACGCTCCCAAAACGCATCAGGCGTCATGGCCTTGATCGAACCCGCACCATAGAAAACCGCGCGCAGTTTCGGCGCCGCCGCCAGGAATTCCGCGTTCATCTCCGGAGCGCCCCAACCGGTAAAAATCACCTCTACATCGGCCAGCAACGAGGGATTGGCTTGGATCGACTCTTTCGTGTGCAACCCGGGCACCAGATCAACGCGTCGGGAGATCTTGGCGCGCAAGGTCTCGCCGTAGATCAATTCATAAGCGTGAGATTCGAGTAAGATAAGGCCCTTGGGCATGGTCGGATGATGAGATGACCGCAGATGGGAAAAGGAAACAATATCATAGTTAACTAGGGACTAAACCTCCTCGCGCCCCGTCCGCACATGTCTCCGATTTTTGCTGTCGCGGTGCGGGTGATCCGGCGGATACCGTTTTTTCTTATGACGTCTCCCGCCCTCCGCGCCGATGGCCGCAAAGCCGACCAGCTCCGCCCGATCACCTTTGAAGCCGGCATCGCCCCGCACGCCACCGGCTCGGTCCTCGTCTCCTACGGAAACACCCGCGTCATCTGCGCCGCCACCATCGAACCCAAGGTTCCTTCGTGGATGAAACAACAGCGCGTCCCCGGCGGCTGGCTCACCGCCGAGTATTCATTGCTTCCCTACAGCACGCATGAGCGAAAGCAGCGCGACATTTCCCGCGGCAAAATCGATGGCCGCACCGTTGAGATCCAGCGCCTGATTGGTCGCTCCCTGCGCGCCGTGCTCGACCTGAAAAAACTTGGCGAGAACACCCTCTGGATTGATTGCGATGTCCTTCAGGCCGACGGCGGCACCCGAACCGCCTCCATCACCGGCGCCTACCTCGCTGCCCGCCTCGCCATCCAGACGCTCCTCGATGCCAAACGCATTCCCGAAAACCCGCTCGTGGACAGCGTCGCCGCTATCAGCGTGGGGCTCCTCGAAGGACGCGAGTTACTTGATCTCCCCTATTTGGAAGACAAAGACGCCGAAGTGGATTTCAACATCGTGATGACCGGCCAGGGTAAATTCGTCGAAGTCCAAGGCTCCGGCGAAGAATCCACCTACACCTACGAGCAACTGATCAGCCTCGTCGCCCTCGCCCAAAAAGGCATCAAAGAGATTAGCGCACTGCAGACCGCATTCCTGACCAAACAATTGCTCGCCCGCTGATTCCGACACCCGCGAAAAAGCCTGACTTCGTGGCCCGTAATTTGCTTATCCTTACCCACATGAAACGTCCCCTCGCCGCCCGCGTTTTCAAGATGATCGCAGTCCTCGCCGCACTGCCGGCGATTGCTTCCGCCCATCCCGGCCACGACGGCGGCCACGATCTCACCTGGGACTTCGCCGGCGGTTTCCAACACCCCATCTTCGGCCTCGACCACTTGCTCGCCATGATCGCCGTCGGTGTCTGGGCGATGCAGATCGGCGGCCGCGGCCGCTGGCTCATTCCCGCGACTTTCGTCGGCGTGATGACGCTCGGAGCAGCCATCGGCACTCAAGGCGTCGCCTTCCCCGCTGTTGAACAAATGATCGCCGCCTCGCTGCTCGTCTTCGGCCTCATGATCGCGATGGCGAAACGCCTGCCGATTTACGCCGGCCTCGGCCTCACCGCCCTTTTCGCCCTTTTCCACGGTATCGCCCACGGCGCTGAAATCCCCGCCAACTCCAACGGCCTGTCCTACGGCCTTGGTTTCGTCATCGCGACGGTTGCCCTCCATAGCGTCGGCCTCGCCCTCGGCAAACTCAGCGCAAGCCAGTCTTCCTGGTTCGCCAAGGCAGCCGGTGCCGGCGTCGCGACCGTCGGTGCGGTGATGCTGGTGGCTTAAAGCTTCCGCGCATCGCACGCAAGGTGCGGGCACAACGGCGTTAAAATTCGCCGGATGGCGTTCAACGTCTGCTTCAACTTCACGCCGTCCGGCGCGACAAACTTGATGCTCCAGCCGCCGCCAAGCCGCAGCTGACTCGCGCCCAGCCACACGCCGTCGGTGTGCAGCGCATGCAACTGATCACGCCAGGCTGGCGCCGTCTCGGCACCGAGTCCCGGACCGATCACCACGGCGTTACCAAAACACGCGCCCTCGCCCGCTCCGGCCAACGCCGCCAGCGCCCGCAATCCCGCCCCATCCTGCTCGAAGCGTTCGTGCAACAACCGCTCGCCGTCGCGCCGCACATCGAGTTCGAGCACGAGTTTTTTCCATTCCCACGCTTCGCCGTGCGCGACGCGCCCGGGCAGAAGCAGGTCGGCATAAAACGCCGCCCCGTCCGCGGCGACGATCAACTCGGTGCGTTGGTGAAACACACTTCCGCGATGCGGCACCACGGGCTCGGGCAACACCTCCAGCCAGCCGCCGCTTTCGACGACAAACCGCTGCGTGCTGTTCGCCTCGCCTTCACGCATTTTAAAAACCCGGCTCGCACTCGGCGTCGTCAGCAACATCGCCGCGCCGGGGGCCACTTCAACGGACGACTCCAACCGGTCGCCCGACAAAATCCCCGCCGTCGGATTCACGACCTGCACCAGCAGCGTGCGCGTCTCTGTATCCCAGTAAGGTTTGCTCACATGATACGGCGCGCGAAACGCCTGCGCACCGATCGCCGTTTGGCCGTCGGCCCGCGCCTCGGCCCGCAGAAAGAGTTGTCCGTGAAACTGCGCCATCAGGCTTTCGCTTTACGTGCAAACAACACCTCGCGCTCGATCCATGCGATGACGGCGTCGAGATTATGCTCACGCTTCAGATCACAAAACAAAAACGGCTTCGCCCCACGCTGAATCTTGGAGTCGCGGTCCATCACGCCGAGATCCGCGCCGACTAGCGGAGCCAGATCGATTTTGTTGATAATGAGCAGATCGCTGTGCCGGATGGCCGGGCCACCCTTGCGAGGGATTTTATCTCCCTCGGCCACGTCGATCACGTAGATGAATTGATCGACCAGCTCCGGCGAAAACGTCGCCGTGAGATTGTCGCCGCCACTCTCCACCAGCACGAGATCGAGGTCGGGAAATTTCGTCTCCAGCGCACGGCACGCCTGCTCGTTCATCGTCGTGTCATCACGGATCGCCGTGTGCGGACACCCGCCCGTCTCTACACCCGCGATGCGTTCCGCCGGCAGCGCGCTGTGTTGAACGAGAAACTGCGCATCTTCGGAGCAGTAGATATCGTTGGTCACGACCGCCATCGAGTAACGCAGGCGCAACTGCTGGCAGAGCTTGAGACAGAGCATCGTCTTGCCGGAACCAACCGGACCACCAATGCCGATACGAGGAGCACGAGAAGACATAGTTTTAAGAAATAAACATGCGGCCATCCGCGGTCTCATGGCGAGCCGCCGCGATATCGAGCCACGGGTTAAACCAACCGATCTCATCCATCGGCACGACCGAGGCTGCATCAATCAAAGCGGGCGCCTGCGACAGCGCCTCGGTGAGCAGTGTCTGCGTGGCATTCTGACCGATACGCAGCACCTTCATCGACGCCGCCAGCAGACCGGCGACCGATGAATACATCACTCCCACCAGCACCGCTTCCAATGGAGCGCCCAACACGCGTCCCTCCAAAGCGGCTGAAATCGCCGATGAAAACGGCCATCCGGCCTCGGCCGCACGTTTCAGATACTCCTGCGCCAAAGGATGCGCATGAAGCGTCGAGGTGAGTTCGGCCCGCTGACGCCCGATATTCTCGGTCGCAGTGCGCGCTTCCTTCGCACTCTTCAACGCATGGGCCAGCACACAGAGTTCACCCACCTTCGCCCAGTCCGGAGCCGTCGGCTCAAATGCCGCATACGCCTGTGCGGCGAGCGGCAACTCGGCCTGTCGCAGATTTGGCAGCACCGATAAAAAGACAAACTCCCGCAGCGTTGTCCGATCGCGCACCACGCCGGACTGAACCAATCCTTCCAGCCCAAACGAATGCGCGTAAGCACCCGTCGGGTAATAGGAATCACCCGCCTGCAAGAGGCCGACCAGCCAGCGTGCGTCAGTGCTTGTGACTGGGGCCGAGCTCATCGACGAGAGGTGTGCTGACACTGCGTTTAAACCGGCCCGGGCGAAATACCGCGGTAGTCGGCGTATAATCGATTTGAATCCGCGCGAACAACTGACGGGCGGCCGGTTCGTCCGGCGTGAGTAACCGCGTCGCCTCGGATGAAAACTCCAGGTGCAAGTTCCCCACCGCCCAGCCGATTCCCGCTGTTGCCGAGGCCGGCAGTTCGCCCATCAGAATCTCCAGCACGGGCTCCGATTCCTGCACGGCCACGTAACGCACGGTGTCTGATTGAAAAAACGTGTCTCCATGCTTGAGCGGTGAAGCCAGTTCGAAACCGAATTCCGTCCCGTCCGCCGCCACACCTCGCCACAGGCGTTTCATCAACGTGCGCCGCTCGGCACGCAGCTCCACCACGGGGAGCGCGAGCGCCGGAGACATTACGGGAGCTGAGACCAAAATCATGACGAAGTTCGCGGTGCAGGAGCGGCTTTACGCCGCGGTTCAGAAACATCGCGCCGTAAAGCCACTCCTGCAACAAGCCGATTAAAATAGGAAATACCGTTGGGCCATCGGCAGCACTTTTGCCGGCTCGCAGGTCAGGTGCACGCCGTCGGCGGTGACGTGATAGGTCTCCGGATCGACCACGATCTTCGGCATGGCATCGTTGTGAACCATGTCGGTCTTGCGCACGCTGCGGCAGCTCTTCACCGCTTCGAGACGGCGTTTGAGGCCGAGCTCCTGCAGCCCACCGTCGCGCAAACCCGCTTCCGAAACAAAGGTCAGGCTGGTCGAAGCAACCCCACGCGCGGTTGCGCCAAACATCGGACGATAGAACATCGGCTGCGGGGTGGGAATCGACGCATTGGGATCACCCATGTTCGCCCACGCAATGAACCCGCCCTTGAGAATCAGCTCGGGTTTCACGCCGAAGAGCGCAGGCTTAAACAGCACGAGATCCGCCAGCTTGCCGACTTCCACCGAGCCGATGATGTGCCCCATGCCGTGCGTGATCGCCGGGTTGATCGTGTATTTGGCCACGTAACGCAGCGCGCGATAGTTGTCCGCGGCCGGATGCGAAGGATGCGTGAGCGGGCCGAACTGCATCTTCATCTTGTGCGCCGTCTGCCAGGTTCGGCAGATGACTTCACCGATGCGGCCCATCGCCTGTGAATCGGACGACATCATCGAGATCGCACCGATGTCGTGCAGACGATCCTCGGCGGCAATCGTCTCGGGACGGATGCGCGACTCGGCGAACGACACGTCCTCGGGAATCTTCGGATCGAGGTGATGGCACACCATCAGCATGTCGAGATGCTCATCAATGGTGTTAACCGTGAACGGACGCGTCGGGTTGGTCGAAGACGGGAGGACATTGGCCTCGCCACATACGCGAATGATATCGGGAGCGTGCCCGCCGCCCGCGCCTTCGGAATGGTAAGTGTGAATCGCACGGCCCTTGAAGGCGGCCAGCGTGTCCTCGACAAAACCGGCTTCGTTGAGCGTATCGGTATGGATGGCGACCTGCACATCAAACTCCTCGGCAACACCGAGGCACGTATCAATGGCAGCAGGCGTGGTGCCCCAGTCTTCGTGGAGCTTGAGACCGATGGCGCCGGCGAGGACTTGATCGCGGAGCGGTTGGGCGGTGCCGCAGTTCCCCTTGCCGAGGAAGCCGAGATTCATCGGATAAGCCTCGGCGGCTTCGAGCATGCGATGGAGATTCCAACGTCCCGGCGTGCAGGTCGTGGCGAGCGTGCCGTGAGCGGGGCCGGTGCCACCGCCGATCATGGTGGTGACGCCTGAGCTGATCGCTTCGTCGATCTGTTGAGGGCAGATAAAATGAATGTGCGTATCGATGCCGCCCGCCGTGATGATGTTGCCTTCGGCCGCCAATACCTCGGTGCCGGCACCGACGATCATCGGATTTTTTTTGCCCGTCTTCGGATCGGGATAAACCGAACCGATGCCACGCTGAATACCGGGATTACCGGCATGCCCGATACCCACGATGAGACCGTGCTTGATACCGATGTCGGCTTTGATGATGCCGAGCTTCGCATCAAGGATCAGCGCGTTGGTGATCACCAGATCGAGCGATTCTGCATCGGTGGCGGTGGGCGACTGTCCCATGCCGTCACGCAGCACCTTGCCGCCGCCGAACTTGATTTCGTTACCATAACCGCCGCCCTCGGCAATGAGGTCGCGTTCCACTTGGATGAAGAGCTCGGTGTCAGCAAGGCGGACTTGGTCACCGACGGTGGGGCCGAACATCTCGGCATATTGGCGGCGGGTAAGCTTAAGAGGCATGGGGAATGTGAGCAGTAGATCAGAGTTTGCCGTTGATCTTGGCGTTGAGTCCCCAGACCTCGCGGAGGCCGGTGAGCGCAACGAGTTCGACTTGCTTGGTATCGCCAGCCTCAAAGCGCACGGCGGTGCCGGCGGGAATGTTCAAGCGAAAGCCACGAGTCGCCTCGCGATCGAAACGCAGGCCCGCATTGGACTCGTAAAAGTGATAATGCGAACCGACCTGAATCGGACGATCGCCGGTGTTGGCGACCTGAATGATCTTGGTTTCGAGATCGAGGTTGGCGTCGAGCGCAGGGGCGTCGGGCGCCGTGATGATTTCACCGGGGATCATGGCTCAGCGGATGGGATTGTGAACGGTGACGAGTTTGGTGCCGTCGGGGAACGTGGCCTCGACCTGCACATCATGGATCATCTCGGGCACGCCTTCCATGACTTGGTCGCGCGTGAGCAGCGTGGTGCCGAAACTCATGAGCTCGGCGACGGTTTTTCCGTCACGCGCCCCTTCCATGATCTCGTAGGAGATGATGGCGATGGACTCGGGATAGTTGAGCTTCAGCCCGCGGGCCTGACGACGTCGGGCCAGGTCGGAGGCAGTAACGATGAGGAGCTTTTCGCGTTCGCGGGGAGTCAGGTGCATAGTGACGAGCTGAGAGCTAAGAGCAGAGAGTCCAGAGCTACAATCCGGCAGATCAAGTCTTACACCTGCAAGTGCTCTTTAACGACTTCGTCGGTGAGTGCGGAAATCGGGCCTGAAATCGTCACCGCACCGCGATCCATCGCGTAAAAGCGGTCGGATATCTCACGGCAAAAATCCACGTATTGCTCGACGAGGAGAATGGAGAGTTCGCCCTCGTTCTTGAGCTTTTTTAACGTGTCGCCGATCAGGTCGATGATCGACGGCTGGATGCCTTCGGTCGGCTCATCCAAAATGAGGAGCTTCGGCTTGGTCAGGAGCGCGCGACCAATGGCAAGCTGTTGCTGTTGTCCGCCGGAAAGCACGCCGCCCTTGCGGGACAGCATCTCCTTGAGGACAGGGAATAGCGTGAATACCCGCTCAAGCGCATCCTTCGCCTCCGTGCCCTTGCGTCCGTGGACGACCAGGCCGACCCGAAGGTTTTCCTCAATCGTCAGGTGCGGGAAAATATCACGGCCTTGCGGGACATAACCGATGCCGGCCCGGGCGCGGGCATCGATGGAGAGTTTGTCGATGCGTTTGCCATCAAGTGTGATGGTGCCGGCGCGGATGCCGCGCACGCCGGTGATGGAACGCAGCGTGGTCGTCTTGCCGACACCATTGCGCCCCATCAGGGCGACGAGTTCGCCGGCGCGCACCTCCAGGCTCACCCCGCGAAGGATGCGCGAGCCACCGATGTCGGTCTCGACATTGGTGACCTGAAGCAAGGGAGGCGTCGTGATGGCGCTGGGAGAAGTGAGTGAAACGGGTTCCGTGGTCATGGGGAGCGCGTATTATTTTCCGCCGCTTTTTCCGCGGCCGAGATAGACTTCGCGGACTTTCGGATTGGATTGAACAGCATCGAATTTTCCTTCGCACAAGACACTACCTTGATGAAGGACCGTGACCTGGCCGTCACGGGCGATCTGCTTAACAAAAGTCATGTCATGCTCGATGACGACAATGCTGTGCTTGCCGGCGAGCGAAATGAGGAGTTCGCCGGTGCGATGCGTCTCCTCGTCGGTCATGCCCGCCGCGGGTTCGTCCACCAAGAGAATCTTGGGCTCTTGGGCGAGGAGCATGCCGATCTCGAGCCACTGCTTCTCTCCGTGGGCCAGCATACCGGCTTTCCAATCACGCTTGGTATCAAGACGGACCAACTTGAGCAATTCGTCGATACGATCGCGCTCGGTGGAGGAAAGGCGCTTGAAGATAGATGCGAACACGCCGCGCGAGCCGACGAGTGAGAGCACGATGTTGTTATAAACCGTGTGCTCGGTGAAAACCGAGGGCGTCTGGAACTTGCGGCCGATACCGAGACGGTTGATCTCGTATTCGTTCATCTTGGTGAGGTCGGTGTTCATGCCGAACTCGATCTTGCCCTTGTCGGGTTTGGCGCGACCGGTGATGAGATCGAAGAAGGTGGATTTACCGGCACCGTTCGGACCGATGACGGTGCGCAGTTCACCTTCGAAGAGATAGAAATTCAGGTCGGTGATGGCCTTGAAACCGTCGTAGGTCTTCGAGACGCCCTCGACCGTAAGCATGTATTTAGGCTGGGTCATGGCGTATCAGAGGGATGGAGTGGAAGCGGGTGTCACGTTGGGTTCTTGCGGAGGAGCGGCAGGTTTAGGCGGTTCGGGCTCCGCAGGCTTTTTATTGAACCGCTGCCAGAGTGCCTTGAGGCGTGCGGGAATGCTCACGATGCCGCCGGGCAACAAAAGCACGACGATGACAAACATACCGCCAAGGATAACGAGCCAGTAGTCGGGGGCCGCGCGGGAGGCCCAGCTCTTCAGCGAGTTGACACCAATAGCGCCGATGATCGGACCGATCAGCGTGGCTCGTCCGCCCACCGCGCACCAGACGACGGCTTCAAGGGACTTGTCCGGCGTCATCTCGGACGGGTTGATGATGCCAACCTGCGGAACGTAAAGCGCACCGCCAATGGAAGCGATCAGAGCGGCGATGAGGAAAATAAAGAGTTTAAAATGCGCAGTCGCATAGCCGCTGAAGAGCACACGATTTTCTCCGTCGCGGATGGCCTTCTGAACCAAGCCGAACTTCGTGTAGCTGAGCACGCGAAGTCCGACATAAACGATCAGCAGCACCACCGCCGTGGCAATAAACAGACCGCGTTGCGTGACGGCATCGCGCAGATCATAGCCGAGGATAAACTTGAAATCCGTGAAGCCGTTGTTGCCGCCCATCAGCATGTCGTTGCGGAAAAACATCAGCGACGCGCCATACGTGAGAGCCTGCGTAAGAATGGAGAAATAAACGCCCTTCACTCGCGACCGGAAAGCGAGGAAACCAAACACCAAAGCCAGAAGGCCCGGCAGGAGCAGGATCATCGCGGCGGCAAAAGGGAAACTCGAAAACGGAACCCAAAATTTCGGGAGATCCGTCCAACCGAGGAACACGAGGAAGTCGGGAATCGGTTTCTTGTATTGGCCGAGCTCACCGATCATGCGCATGAGATACATGCCCATCATGTAACCGCCCAAACTGAAGAAGAGCGCCTGGCCAAGACTGAGCAGGCCGGTGTAACCCCAGAGCAAATCGACTGAGATCGCGAGGAGCGCGTAGCAGAGGTATTTGCCCCAAAGATTAATCGTGAAGTTGCTGACCATGCCGTGGGCATTGAGCAGCGGGAAGATCACGATGAAAAACAACGCGATCACGCCGACGGCGATCAGCTCGATTTTGTGGCGGGTGGAAAGTGAAGGCATGCGAAAGAGGAAGCGCTAAACGGAAGTCGATGGTCGAAATACAGGCGGGTTGCGGACTGGCGTGATCAATCGTCGAGATTGCGGCTTCGGGTCACAAACAGACCCGATGGACGCCATTGCAGGAACAGAATGATCGCCACGAGCACGAGAATCTTGCCGAGCACGGGATTGAGCAAAATCTGCTGCAACGACTGATCGACCAGACCGATGCCAAGCGCGCTATAGATCGTGCCGGCGAGATTGCCCACGCCGCCCACCACGACCGTCATAAAACAGTCGACGATGTAGTTCTGGCCAAGCGATGGACCGACGTTGCCAATCTGGCTGATGAACGCTCCGGCGAGGCCGGCGAGACCACTGCCCAGACCGAAGGTAAGCATGTTCACACGTTCTGTGCGCACGCCCATACAGGAAGCCATACCGCGGTTCTGCATCACCGAACGGATCAGCAAACCTAGGGGCGTCTTGGTGAGAATCAACCACACGCCGAATACGATCAGTCCGGCGAAACCGATCACGAACACGCGATTCCAGCCGAAGATAATATCGTTAACAGTCCAGTTGCCGCTCAAGTAGCTCGGGCTGCTGACCTGCACATTATTCGAGCCAAACATAAGCTTGAGACCTTGCTGGAGCAGGAGCGAAACACCCCATGTTGCGAGCAAGCTTTCCAGCGGGCGGCGGTAAAGAAAACGAATGATGCTGCGTTCAAGGCCGATCCCGACCACCGCGGCCGTCAGAAAACTCAACGGCAGCGCGAACAGAAAGTAGGTCTGATAAAAAGCCCCCGTCGTATTCATGCCCGGTATCGCGAGGCTGAATCCGAAAAATGGAATCGTGATACCGGCGCCAAAAATATTTTCGACGAGGTAAGTGGTGTAGGCACCGATCGCGATCATCTCACCGTGCGCCATGTTGATGACACCCATCAGGCCGAAGGTAATCGCGAGGCCGATGGCCACGATCAACAGAATGCTTCCCAAGCTGAGTCCCCGGAAAAGAGTGCCAAAAAAGTTGATGTTGGACTTGTGATTGTCGATCGCGACGAGCGCCGCCTTGGCCTCGGTCGCGAGCTCGGTGGATTTTGCCGCGTCGGCCTCGCGCATGGCCGTGCGGATCAAATCGTAGCTGGAAAGCGAATGGAGTTCCTTAAGCTCCTTGACCGCCGCCAGCTTCACCGCGTCGCTCGGATCCTTGAGTTGCGTGACCGCAATGGCTTCGCGCAGCGCACGGCGCACTTTTGAATTTTCCTCGATGGCGAGGCGTTTTTGAAACGCAGGGATCTTATCCGTCTCCTGCGCAAAGCCGATAGTCTGGATCGCCTGGAGGCGCTTCTTGGCGTCGGGAGATCCGATATCGATCAGATCAAGCACGCCCTTCATCGCACGCCGGAGCATGGACGTATGCTCTACTGCGTTGAGATCGCCCGCCACGAGATGGACCGGTTTGCCCTCGGCATCCACCAGCGGAGCACCGGTATCAACGCGAACCGCGGCACGGGCATCATCGGCATCCTTTTCACCAGTCAATTGAACCGGCACCGGAGTGGCGCCAGACGGTTCATAAAGATACAGGCCGTCTTCGCGCCATGCGATCAACAGCGGCTTGATCGATTCATCGACCTCCCCGGCAAGGGAAGTGATCAACTCGATCTTGCGGGCGTCGTTATCGGCCAGCATCGCCTCCACCAACGTGGCGCGTGGTTCTGCGGCCGAGAGAGAGCTGCTGGCAGCAAGCCAGAGCGTAAGAGTGGTGAAAATCAGCCGGATGTAAGTGCGCACGGAATCGATAAATAAGAGGGCCTGCGGGCCAAAAAAAAGAGCGGCTCCTGTGAAGGAGCCGCTCCTCCCGTATGAACGGGACTGCTAGCAAGGCCTGTGCCTGATGGCACAAACCGATTGGCTAATTTTACTCAGCCTTGAATTTACCGAGGAGCCAGGGCTCGCCGTAAACATCTTTGAACTCCTTGAGGATCTTGAACTGACCCTTGGCGGTGGTTTCACCGATGAACACGTTCTTGGTGAGATGCATGTTCTTCTGGGTGGTGACCTTGCCACCAGGACCATCGAAGGACAGGCCTGACTGGAGGGCGGCGCGCACGGCGTCGACATCGAAGGAACCAGCCTTCTCAACAGCGGCTTTCCAGAGGTAAACACCGTCGTAGCTGAGCACCATCGGCGAGCAGGTGACGCGGCCTTCCTTGACGATGCCAGGGACGGTCGTGGTCTTGAGCCATTTCTGGAAGTTCTTCACGAATTCCTTGTTGGCGTCGCTCTTGATTGACTGGAAGTAGGTCCAGCAGCCGAGCTGACCCACGAGTTGCTTGGCAGGGAGACCGCGGAATTCGTCCTCGGAGATCGAGAAGGAAACGACGGGGGCGATTTCGGCGGTGAGGCCGGCAGCAGCGTATTCCTTGAAGAAAGGAACGTTGGTGTCACCGTTCAGCGTGGAAACAACAGCGGTTTTGCCGCCAGCGGAGAACTGTTTGATTTCGGAAACGATCTGCTGGTAGTCGGTGTGACCGAAGGGAGTGTATTTACCAGCGGAGATGATCTTGCCGGACTCATCCTTCTTGAAACCGCCACCGATGTTCTCGATGGGGACCTTCTTGCTGAGGAGATATTCCAGCAGCACGAGGTTGGTTGTTTGAGGATAAACGTAGTCGGTGCCGATCAGGTAGAACTTGGTGTAGCCCTGCTCGAGGAGATAATCGATGGCCGGGGTGGCCTGCTGATTAACGGCTTCGGCGGTGTAGAACACATTCTTGGACTCTTCCTGGCCCTCGTATTGCACGGGGTAGAAAAGGAGACCGTTGTTCTTTTCGTAAACGGGAAGAACGGACTTGCGGGAAACCGAGGTCCAGCAACCGAAGGTCACGGCGACCTTGTCTTCTTCGAGGAGCTGCTTGGCTTTTTCAGCGAAGAGCGGCCAGTTGGAGGCACCATCAACGACGACCGGTTCAATTTTCTTACCGAGAACGCCGCCCTTGGCGTTGATCTCATCGAAGGTAAACAGCAGCACGTCGCGCAGCGAGGTTTCGCTGATCGCCATCGTGCCGGAAAGGGAGTGGAGAACACCGACTTTGACGGTATCCGCGGCACGGGCTGAGCCAATCATCGTGCCGAGCGCGAGCGCACCGGCAGTCATCAACTGAGTTACTTTGAACATGTGTTTGGGACTTGGTTAATTTTAAACCCTCTGGTCGCTAAAACGGCGACAGATGGGGTGACATCCCAATAGCACCCGCTTTGCCAACTTGAGGAAAAAATGTATAGTCGTCCTATTCAGGCACAAAAAAGGCCGGGGCGATTAGGCCCCGGCCCTAGCAATGAGTAGAATTCCGATTTTTTGGTTAGACCAAAAAATTAGAACTTGAACAAACCTTGGATGGCGTAGGTGAACACGTCGCCAGCGCCATTGTTGAAGTCGGTCTTGGTGACTTCGCCCTTAACCGCGAAGTTCTCGGTGATGGTGTAGGTCGAAGCAACACCGTAGCCGAGACCGTCGCCGGCCTTCGTGTCCTGAGCGGTCACGCGACCGGAAACAGAAACGGAGTCATTGACGACATAGGTGCCCTGAAGGAGCCAGGAGTTGGTGACGTCACCCGCGAAAACAGCGGCGGTGGAGTCATCAGTCTTGGCGTATTCGAGCGCGAGGGAGAACTTCTCGGTGAACGCGTAGCTGGCCCAAGCGTTGTAGGTCGAGAGGTCGCCACCATCGAGGTCACCGAAGCCGGCGCCTGCGAACAGGGTGAGCTTGTCGATGCCGGAGTAGAGGACGTAGGCTTCGTAACCGAGGTTGTCGGAGAAGTCGCCGTCGCCCTGGTAGAAGCCGTCGCCGGCGGTCAGGGAGTCACGAACGGAAACGCCAGCGGACAGGGTGTCCGTGATGTATTCAACCTTGGCGCCAGTCGCGTAGTTGGCGACGTAGCCAGAGAGGCCGTAGCTGATGAAAGCGTTGTTCGGCGAGTCGAAGGACTCGTAGCCGAGCCAGCTGTTGAACTTACCACCGGTGATAGCGAGGGAGCCAGCGGTGTAGGTAAGGTAAGCATCGAGGAGGCCGCCCGACTCGTTGCTGGTGTTGTTCACGCTCTGGAGGAGAACGCTGACTTTGCCGCTGAAGTCACCGTAGGTGCCGTTGACGGCAACTTTGACGGAGTCGAACAGGCGGCTGCCGCTGTCAAGGAAGGTGTCGTTCGTGGTCTGGCCCGGAGCGGCAGCACCCTCGACGGACGAGTAGGAGCCGATGGCGTAACCATCGAGCGAAAGGTTTTCGTTAATCTTAACTTCCGCCTGAGCGACGGATGCGAGCGCCACGATGGACGCCAAACCAGTGAGTTTTTTGATCATTGCTTGTGTTTGTTGATGTGTAGGTCGGCAAGGGCCTCGCATGGGTTTTATTCATACAAGGCACTCCCGGCACCGACTTCAGCAACTTGCCTGCCAATTCTGCAAGCTCCAATTAACATCACCCCGCCCACGCGCCTGCCCGTTTACGGCTCAAAACACTGGTTTCTGTAGGTAAATCGACAGGTGGACCTACGCCTATCACGCACCCTTATGATGAATTTTCATCCTAATCTTATCCCAATTTTAACCTAAAACCGCTCAGGACTGATTGTTTTCGAGCTCATTTTTGAGCGCGGAGAAGTTCCCCAGCTCGGAAGCGTGAACAAAACCCTCCGTCACGCTTTTCAGCTCTTCCCAGCGGCGGCGGATCTGCTTCGCCTCGTCTTTGGTGATTTTGCTGTCGGAGGATGCCACGGCGATCACCGCCAGCATATCGGCGAACTCCTGCACGATTTCGTTCGCGATCGGAATTAACTGAAACGGATGCGGTTTGGGCGCCGGATTGGCGATAAAGAAGCCTCCGGCCCGTTCGCAGACCCATTGGGCGATGCGGCGATCACCGGTGCTCTTCAACAACTGATCGATACGGTCCAGCGGGTTGCTCGCGCCACTGCCGGCGTCGTCAGCCGGCGACTCCGTCCATTTGTAAATTAACGAAAGCGACAGCCCCATGTCGGCGGCGATCTGTTTGGCGCTCGTTTGCTTCAAGACCTCCTTCAGGACCTCGTGCGATTGCATGGCGGCGGAGCGTGCCTCCGCATTAGACAAACGCAACTCCGCACACATTTCGCCTTACATAAACCGCGTAGCGCCGGTTTTTTCGTGCCATCCCCTGCCCCATTGTGGCAACTCTTGGGTTCCACATGAACATCCACGAGTATCAGGCCAAGGCGCTCTTCGAAAAATTCGGAGTTTCCGTCCCCCAAGGTGTAGCCGCCAAATCCCCAGCCGAATTCGAGTCCGCGCTTGCGCAGCTCCCCGACGCACCCGTTGTGGTGAAGTCGCAGATCCACGCCGGTGGGCGCGGCAAGGGCACCTTTACCGACGGCTTCAAGGGCGGCGTCAAATTCGCCAAGACCAAGGCCGACGCCCTCGATTACGCGAAGAAGATGTTCAACAACACGCTCGTTACCATCCAGACCGGCCCCGCCGGCCGCAAGGTGCAGACGATCTACTTCACCCACGCCAGCGACATCAAAAAGGAATACTACCTCGCCATCCTCCTTGATCGCGCCACCTCGAAGCCCGTGATCGTCGCCTCCACTGAAGGCGGCGTGGACATCGAAACCGTCGCCCACGACACCCCCGAGAAGATCTTCAAGATCCTCATCGATCCCGCTTACGGCATCGCCGACTTCCAGGTCCGCGAACTCATCTTCAAACTCGGCCTCAATGCCGTCGAGTCCAAGAACGCCGCCAAGCTCATTCGTAATCTCTATACGTTCTTCTGGGAAACCGACGCCGCCATGGTCGAGGTCAACCCGCTCATCACCACCCCCGACGACCGCGTCCTCGCGCTCGATGCCAAGGTCTCCTTCGATTCCAACGCCCTTTTCCGCCACCCCGAGATCGTCGCCCTCCGCGACTTGAACGAGGAAGACCCGAAGGAAATCGAGGCCTCCAAATACGACCTCGCCTACATCGCCCTCGACGGAAACATCGCTTGCTTGGTCAACGGTGCCGGCCTCGCGATGTCCACGATGGACATCATCAAACACTACGGCGGCAACCCCGCGAACTTCCTCGATGTCGGCGGCGGCGCCTCCAAGGAAAAGGTCGTGGCGGCCTTCAAGATCATCCTCGGCGATGCCAACGTGAAGGGCATCTTCGTTAATATCTTCGGCGGTATCATGGACTGTAACGTGATCGCCGAGGGCATCGTCGAAGCCGTCAAGGAAGTCGGCCTCAAGCTCCCCCTCGTCGTCCGCCTCGAAGGCAACAACGTCGCCAAGGGCAAGGAAACCCTCGCCAAGTCCGGCCTCGCGCTGGTCTCCGGCGACACCATGGCCGACGCTGCTCAGAAGATCGTCAAACTCGTCGCCTGAACCGCTCAGGGAAAATCATAAATCCAAAATAGATCCTACATCCCATGAGCATTCTCATCACTCCCGAAACCAAGATCATGATCCAGGGCATCACAGGTGCCTTCGGCGGCAAACATGCCCAGCTGTCCATCGACTATGGCACGCAGGTCGTCGCTGGCGTCACGCCCGGCAAGGGCGGTCAGTTCTTCGAACACAACGGCGTCAAGGTTCCGATCTTCAACACCGTCGTCGATGCCGCCAAAGCCACCGGCGCCACCGTCTCCACGATCTTCGTGCCGCCGCCCTTCGCGGGCGACGCCATCCTCGAATGCGTTGACGCCGGTCTCGACCTCGCCGTCTGCATCACCGAGGGCATTCCGATCAAGGACATGATCCGCGTGAAGCGCGCCATGTCAGGCGCCAAGACCCGCCTCATCGGCCCCAACTGCCCCGGTCTCGTGACCCCCGGCACCGGCGAAGGATCCAAGGGCGGCTGCCGCATCGGCATCGCTCCCGGCTACATCCACAAGAAGGGCCACGTCGGCGTCGTCTCGCGCTCCGGCACCCTCACCTACGAAGCGGTTTTCCAAATCACCTCCAAGGGCCTCGGCCAGTCCACCTCCGTCGGCATCGGCGGCGACCCGGTCAACGGCACCAGCCACCTCGACGTCATCAAGCTGTTCAACGCAGACCCCGACACCAAGGGCATCATCCTCATCGGTGAAATCGGCGGCAACGCCGAGGTCGAGGCCGCCCGCTGGATCAAGGCCAACTGCACGAAGCCCGTCGCCGGTTTCATCGCCGGTGCCACCGCTCCCGCCGGTCGCCGCATGGGTCACGCCGGCGCCATCGTCGGTGGCCACGAGGACACCGCCGAAGCCAAGATCGCCGTCTTCAAAGAGTGCGGCATCGAGGTCGCCGAAACGCCCTCCGACATGGCTGACGCCCTCCTCCGCGCCGCCAAGGCCAAGGGTGTGTCGCTGAACTAAAAGAACTGCCGGCATTCATCGGTCCTCGACCGACAACAAAAGGCCGCGCTTTTCAGCGCGGCCTTTTTGTTGCTCATCGGACAACGCGCGTCCGGCTCGTCCGTTTATTTCTTCACGTTGATCGTCACGTAACGCAGCACGCCGCGATATTGAACGAGCAGCGCATTCAGGCCCGGCTTGATCGCCGCAGCGGCACTTTGCACATCGGTCACCGGCTTGCGGTTGATCTCCACGATCAACAGGCCCGGCACGAGAATTTCCGCATACGGTGAATTGTCGTCGATCGCCGTGATCACGACGCCGGTCTCCACACGGCGATCGAGTTTGAACTGGTTTCGAAGTTCATCATCGAGGGTCTTCACCGTGACGCCCGGAATGATCTCATTGGAAGTTCCGGCCTGCTCGTCGAGACTGCCCAATTTGACCTTGAAGCCCTTCTCCTTGCCGTCGCGGAGAACCGTGACGCCGACCTCGGTGCCGGGCACGATCTGCGAGACATTGAGACGCAGCGTGAGCTGAGAATCCACCACGCGATTATCCACTTTCGTGATGATGTCATTGCGCTTCAGACCGGCGGCGGCGGCCGGCGAATCTTTGACGACATCACTGATCGCGACGCCCTTGGTCGTGGCCGGCACGCCGAGACTTTCAGCGAGCTTCGGATCGAGGTTTTGTCCAGCGACTCCGAGGTAGCCGCGCTGCACTTTTCCGGTCGCGATGAGGCTGTTCAAAATGGAAACCGCGAGGTTAGTCGGCACCGCAAAACCGATGCCGATGCTGCCGCCGCTCGACGACAGAATCGCGCTGTTCAAGCCGACGAGACGGCCTTTCGCATCCACCAGCGCGCCGCCGGAGTTGCCTTGATTGATCGATGCATCCGTCTGGATAAAGTTTTCGTAGCCGCCGATCTGATCATTGGCGAGGATGCCCACATCGTTGCGGCCCGTGGCGGAAACGATGCCCATCGTCACCGTCTGGCCGACGCCGAGCGGATTACCCACCGCGAAGACAATGTCGCCCACACGCAGCTTGTCGCTGTCGGCCAGTGAAAGCACCGGCAGTCCCTCGCTTTCAATTTTAATGACGGCGACGTCGGTTTTCTCATCGGTGCCAATCACCCGCGCAACGAACTCGCGACCATCGGCCAGCAAGACCTTGAGCTCATCGGCATCGGCCACGACATGGTTGTTGGTGAGGATGTATCCATTTGGTGATACAATCACACCAGAGCCGAGGCCCTTCTGCTTCGACTCGCGCTCGGATGGAACCTGATTGCCAAAAAACTGCCGCAGCATCGGGTCGATGCGCACGCGCTCACGAATGGTCTTGGTGGAGTAAACCGAGACCACCGCCTTCTGCACGGGCTCCACCACATCAGCATAACTGGTCACCAGGCGACCGCCGCCATCGCCTATCGCTGAACTGTCGAACTTGATGTCGGGCTTGGGCGCGGAGGGTTTTTCCTGCGCGCTAGCGATGGAGAACAACGAGACCGCCAGCGAGGCGGCCACGGCACGGGATAAAAACTTGGTTTTCATGGACGGCTTCAGGACAGAACCTGACAGTGAAATGTTCCACCGCAAACCGTCTTCCACCACCGTCCCGCCCGCTTAGAAGCCCTTGATCTTAAACAGGCTCGTGACGCTCTCGTTGTTATTGATGCGCACGATGGCATCGGCCATGAGGCTGGCGATGCTGAGAACTTTAATAGGCAGTCCGCGCGTATCAACCGGCACGGAATTGGTGGTGATGAGCTCGTCGATATGGCCGAGCGCGAGACGCTCGTATGCAATCGGACTGAGCAAGGCGTGGCTGACGGCGGCGCGAACGCTCAGGGCGCCACTGTCGCGCATAATCTTGGCGGCATTTGCGAGGGTGCCCGCGGTCTCGGTGATATCATCCACGAGCAGCACGTCCTTGCCGGCGACATCGCCCACGACGTTGACCGTCTCGACGGTCGTGGCGTTGGTGCGTTTCTTCCAGACCATACCCAGTTGCGCACCGAGGATACCGGCGTAAGCAGCGGCCATTTTCATGCCACCGACATCGGGGGAAACGACGACCATGTTGTCGCCCTTGAACTGCTCGAGATACTTGAAAAAGACCGGCGAGGCAAAAAGGTGATCAACCGGAATATCGAAGAAACCCTGAATCTGCTGCGAGTGCAGATCCATCGTGAGGATACGGTTCGCGCCGGCGGCGACGAGAAGGTTGGCGACGAGCTTGGCAGTGATGGGCACGCGCGGCTGGTCTTTACGATCCTGACGGGCGTAGCCATAGAAAGGCATGACGGCCGTGATGCGGTGGGCCGAGGCGCGCTTGGCCGCGTCGATCATGATGAGCAACTCCATCAATGACTGGTTCGTCGGCGTGCAGGTCGGCTGGATGATGTAAACATCATGGCCACGCACGTTCTCGTTGATTTTCACGAAGGACTCGCCATCGGGAAAACTGGTCACCGTGGCTTCGCCCAGCGGCATTCCGATGTGCTGGCAGATCTCCTCGGCGAGAGGACGATTGGAGTTACCGGAGAAAACTTTCAGGCGAGGCGCGGTCATGTGGTGAAGGTGACAACCGTGTCAGGAATGTTACGCGGCGGAAGACTTTTTTAGCTCTTCCGCAACAGTCTCGAGCGCATCGACCCGTTTGAACAGGTCCGGGAGCTTTTTCTTCAGCACATTGAAGCGCTGCTCGAGATTATAAGGCATGCAGGGCGAACCCTTGACGAAGCTGCCCGGCGCGAGGTCGGAATTGACGCCCGTCTGCCCGTCGACCTTTGAGCCTTTGCCGATGGTGAGATGGCCGGCGATACCCGCCTGTCCACCCAAGACCACATAATCCTCGATGGTCGTGCTGCCGGAGACGCCGGCTTGGGCACAGATCAGACAGTGTTTGCCAATCACGACATTGTGGCCGATTTGCACCAGATTATCGATTTTCGTGCCTTCGCCGATCACAGTGCGACTGAAGCGGGCGCGATCGAGCGTGCTGTTGGCGCCAATTTCAACGTCGTTTTCGAGCACCACGTTGCCGACTTGCGGGACCTTCTCGTGCCGGCCCTGCATAAATTCGTAACCAAATCCATCGGATCCGATGATCACGCCGACCTGCAGACGGACCCGGTCTTTAATGACACACTCCGTAGAAACACTCACCCGAGGCATCAGCCAGCAATCAGCACCGATACGTGCATTCCGTCCGATAAACGCCTGGGCCTGCACATGTGTGCGCGCACCGATGACCACACCCTCCTCGATCACGCACATCGGACCGATCGTGGCCGAAGCGTCAATGTGCGCATCCGCAGCGATAACGGCGGTCGGATGAATTCCCGGAGCCGGCTTGGGCCAAAGCAATTGCTCGATACGCGCACACAAGCGGGCCAGCGCAACCGAGGGTTTTTCAACAAACAGGAACTGCTGGTCGGGCGCGGGTTCGCCCGTGTAATCCGGAGGCAGCAATACGATCGACGCCGTGGTCGCGGCCACCTCGGTCTTGTATTTGGGGTTACCCAAAAACGAAAGATCGCCCGGTCGCGCCGAGCTCAATGAAGCGATACCCTGCACGGTAGCAGAGGTGGATCCTTTGGATGAAAGAGGCTGAACGATGACCGCAATCTCGGCGGCACTGAAAGCGAGCTGCATACTTCAAAAACGTGGGCCGCGGCCGGAACCATGGCAATGGCTGACCGATCCACGCACAAAAAAACCCCGCTCTTGTGAGCGGGGTTTACACAAACCGGAGTTAACCAGCTTTGGATTACTTCTTGGCGCCGGGGAAGGACACCGAAGGAGCCTCGCTCGAAGCGGGCTTGGCGGCAGGAGCCGACGTCGACGTGGAAGTCGAGGTCGAGGCGGACACGGAGCCGGCCGGACGCTCTTTATTGATCTCCTTGGCGACATCCTCGGTGATATCATAACCAGCATCGAAATAGAGAACGCTGGGAACGCCGATCAAGGTCGGACCTGACTTGTCGAGCAACAGGGTGGCACCCTTTTTCTTGGCGATATCAATGGCGATCTTGCTGATTTCCTCGAGGAGGAACTGCTTGAAGTTGTTGATGCGCTGCTGAAGGGAACGTTGGGTGTTGGCGCGGAACTGATTCACATCGTTCTGCTTGCGCTGAATTTCCTGGCCCTTGGCCTCTAGGTCAGCCTGGGACTTGGCCTTGGCATCGCTGGAGAGCGCGGGGTTGTTGACCTGCTCTTTGAGGTCATTGAACTGCTTCACCAAGGAGTTGCCTTCGGCGTTGAGCTTCTGGAGTTCTTCTTCGGCCTTGGCTTGGTCGGCCTTCAACTTGCCGTTTTGCTCTTCGGTCTTGAAGTGGCCGTCATAGAGCTTGGCCATGTCGACGATCAGGACTTTCGGCGCGGGCTGGGCTTGGGCAGCAACGGCGAAAAGGCCGGCAAAAGCGACGGCGATAAGGGATTTAAGTGAGGTTTTCATAGGGATGATTGAATATGAGAGTGTTAAATCAGAAACGTGTTCCAAAAGAGAAGTTAAACTGACCGCCTTGGTCGTTCACCTTGTCAGTGGTAATCGGGATACCGTAGTCGAGGCTCAGGGGAGCGCCGGCGATGAGAAGTCGAAGACCAAAGCCAAAGTTATCGTTATATTGACTGGGGCTAAATTCATACGAACCGCTGTTTACAAAGCCGGCGTCGTAGAAAAAGGCAAAGCGGAGAGGCTCCACGATATCGAGCGAGTATTCGATACTGAGGAATCCGTAAGTATTGCCGCCCACGGGAACGTTGTCACCGGCCACTGATACCTTGGGGCCGACATCACGATACTCGAAACCACGGAGGGTGTAAGGTCCGCCCAAATAGAAGCGGTCATAGAACGGCACCTGTGCCGTGTCGCCGAAGGAGTTCAGCACGCCGGTGCGTCCGATGAAGGAGACAACTTGGTTCTGCGTTTCGAACAACTGGAAGAACTGCGAGCCCTTGGCCTCAAGGCGGTAGTAATCGGCATCACCACCGAGCGAGCTGCTGGTGAGTTCCGTAGTCAGCTCGATACGATTGCCACGCGTGGTGTTAACCAGCTTGTCGCGGGTGTCGCGCAGGAGCTGGAAACCGACCTTCGAAAGCGCGGTGGTTTCCTCGGGGTAAACAACGGTGTAGCCGGGCGTGACGTCTTGAATATCGACGATTTCGTAACCGTAGGAAAGACGGCCTTCGACCAACTCGAACAGGCGCTTGCGAAGATAGACTTCGGCACCCGTGCGGATTTCCGAGTAGAAGGAGCTGTTGTAGTCGGATTCCGAGCGGAAGATCGTGAAGCCGAGCGCGAGTTGCTGCTCGAACAACCAAGGCTCTTCGAACGAGAGAATCGCCTCGCTGGAACGGGAGCCCACCTGCAGTCGGAGACGGAATTTCTGACCGTCGCCCTGGAACATCGAGCGGCGGTTGAAGAGGTCGAAGTTGGACTGGGTGAGTTCGGCGAACACCACCGCGCGCTCCAGCGAGCTGAAGCCGGCGCCAAAGGTTAGATTGCCGGTGCGGCCTTCGCGGACGGCGATCTTCAGGTTTTTACGCCCAGGGATCGAGGTCGTCTCAGGGGTGGTGTTCACCTCTTCGAAGAAGCGCGTGTTATCAAGACGCTGCTTGGAGGTCTTCATGCGCACGGAGTCGAACACTTCGCCCGGCCCGAGGGCCAACTCACGCAGGATCACGATGCTCTTGGTCTTCGTGTTGCCTTCAACGCGGATGGATTCGACGTAGAACTTATCGCTTTCCTTGATGCGGTATTCGATGTCGATGGCGCCGGTCGCGAGATTGGGCTTACGCACCAACTGGACGCGGGTTTCGATGTAGCCGTCCTTGCCGTAGGAATCCTCGAGAGCGGTGACATCCTTATCGATCAAGGAAGGCGCGAAGATCGTGCCGGTGATCTGCTTCAAGGCGGCGCGAAGTTTTTCCGTTTCGATGATCGTATTTCCGGTGATGGAAATTTCGCCGACTTTGTATTGGCGGCCTTCGTTGATATGAATGGTCAGGACCAGCTTGCGGCTGCTCGGATATTTATACTCGACCTTGTCGGAGGGCACTTCGACATCGAGGTAACCGAGCTCGCGGTAGTAATCGCGGAGCTTGTCCAAGTCGTCCTGGAATTGATCGTCCTTGAAGCGGCCCGAACCGGTGATCCACGAGAAGATATTCCACTTCTTCGTTTCCATGACTTTGCGGAGCTTGCCCTTCTTGGCGTGCTCGTTGCCAACGAAGTTGACGCGGGAGATCTTCACCTTGGCGCCTTCGCTGATCTTGAAGATCACGTTGCCGAAGCCGGTGGCGCGGTTGCGCTCGATGTTGTAACTGACCTGGACCTGATTGTAGCCGGACTTCTGGTAATACTCGCGGATCTTGGTGACGTCTTCCTTCACCTGACGCTCGTCGAGTGCAGAATTGGGCTTCGTTTTGATTTCCTTGTCGAGACGGCGGCTCTTCACCTTGACGTTGCCATCATACCGGACGCTCAACACACGGAACTTGGGGGTGAGCTCGAAGACCAGATTGACGATGCGGTCGGGACGCACATCGCGCTTCACCTCGATGAACTCGAAGAGGCCGGTTTTATAAAGGGAGCGAATGTCCTGGTCGATCAGCGAGTCGTCGAGATCGATGCCCTCGCGCACCTGCATGTTGGCGCGGACGACCTGTTCGTTCACGTTGGCGGCGCCGACAAATTTGAGGTCAAGCGAGCCCACTTTGTAGACGGGGGCAGCGACCTGCGCCCACGCCGCTCCGCCCGTCACGACGAGCAATGCAATAACCAAGACGAGGCGAACGACCCCGGAAAAGGGGTTACTGGGTGTAGTTTTCAAAGCGTGTAATGTCTCGGAGGAAGGTAAGTTTCAGTTCTCCTACCGGTCCGTTTCGTTGCTTGGCAACGATTAACTCGGCGGAGTCGGCGGCCACTTGGAATTTTTCGTCCGCATCCTTGGGCCGGGCAAGCATGAGAACGACGTCGGCATCCTGCTCGATCGAGCCGGATTCACGAAGGTCGGAAAGTTTGGGTGTGCGATTTTCTTTTTCGGCGGAACGGTTGAGCTGGGATAATACAATGACCGGCACGTCGAGTTCCTTCGCGAGCGCTTTTAATCCGCGGGAGATTTCCGCCACTTGTTGTTCACGAGGGGTTTTTGAGTCCGTCGGCGCGAGGAGCTGCAAGTAGTCCACGATGATCAGGCCCAGTTTGCTGCGCGACTGGAGACGGCGGGCTTTGGCGCGCAGCTCCATGATTGTCAGATGGCTGGAGTCGTCGATGAAGATGGGCGATTTCGAAAACTCGTCCGCTGCTTTGAGCAATTCTTGCTGCTCGGCGCCGTTTTTGGACAACAGGCCGTCACGCAAAAGTTTCATGTTCACCTTGGCACGTGCGCACAACATACGCAGCGCGAGCTGGGCCGAGCCCATTTCCAACGAAAAGATTAAAATGGGAACGCCCTCCCCTCGTTTGGGAAACGCGGCAGCCTCGGCAAAATTGAGCGCGAGCGAGGTTTTACCCATCGAGGGACGGGCGGCGAGAATGATCATTTCCTGCTTTTGGAAACCGTAGGTAAAAGCATCGAGATCCTTGAACCCTGAGGACACGCCTGTGAGTTCGCCCTTCTTCATCATCATTTTCGTGATGACGGCCATGGCCTCATTGGTCGGCCCTTTCATCTGCACCGCGCCATCGGAAACGCGGTCTTGCGTGACCTTGAAAATATCCTGCTCCACCTTGTCGACGAACTCCTCAAGGCCGCCTTCGTAAGCGTAGCAGCTCTCGACTGCTCCGGTGGCCACCTTGATGAGTTCGCGCAACAGGTGCAGCTCGCGGACCTTTTCGATGAAGTAATTCGACTGAGCCGTGGTCGGAATGCGACTGCTGACCTGCGTCAGGTAGGCATAGCCGCCGATCTCGTCGAGCTGGCGGCTGGTCTTCAGCTCCTCGGCGAGGATCTGGAGATCGATGGGCACGCCCTTGTTGTAGAGATCGACCAGCTTTTCGAAAATAACGCGGTTGGCCGGCGAATAAAACGCATTGGCGACCAGCTTGCCTTCCAAGCAGCGCGCAACGATGTCGGCACCGTCGAGGAAACAGCATGAGAGCAAATACTCCTCTGCCTCGAGACTGTGCGGTGGAACACGCCCGATCACGGACGCGAGATCGCGGGGGTCTTCGGAGTCGCGGCGTGAGCGGCGGGGGAATTTCGAAAAGTCGTCAGCCATGAAACGGAAGCAAGAGGCAAGACGGTGCCGCCGGAGAAGCAATGGTGTGTTGCGAAAAGTTTTTCACCGGTTGCTCACCAAGTGCGGTAAAAAGAAAAAGCCGCGGTCGAAAGACCGCGGCTTTGAGGGAGAAGAACGTCAGGAAATAAGGACGAACCTTACTTCTTGCGGTCGCTGCGCTTGGCCTTTTCGGCGCGGCGGGCGGCCTGCTTCTCGAGAGCGGCGTGCTCGGGATATTCTTCCTTGCTGGCCTTGGGCGCCTCGGCGGCGGCCTCGACGATCGGATTCTCGGAGACGACGTCGAAGGAGACTTCAACGGAAACGTCGGAGTGAAGTTTGATCTTCACTTCGTGTTTGCCGAGGGTCTTCACCGGCGTGTGCAGGTGGATCTTCTTCTTGTCGATGTCGACGCCGCCGGCGACGAGCTTCTCGTGGATGTCGTTCGCGGTGATCGCGCCGAACATCTTGCCGCCTTCACCGGTCTTGACGGCGAACGCGAGGGAGACCTTGGAGATCTTGTCAGCGAGCGCCTGGGCGCCGGACAGCTCAGAGGCCTCGCGCTCGGTGCGGCGCTTCTTCAGCGCGTCAACGCGCTTGCGATTGGCCTGCGTGAGGGCGACCGCATATTTCTGCGGGAGGAGGAAATTACGGGCGTAGCCGGCGCGGACTTTGACCTGGTCGCCTTCGGCGCCCAGACCGTCAACGGGCTTGAGTAGCAAAACTTCGTGGTGAGCCATGATGGTATATATGTTTGATTTTAATTTTTAAGAGGATGCGAACGCGGGGCGCGTTTAGAACGGAACGTCTTCGTCGATGTTGTCCTGCGGAGGCGGCGTCGGCTTGGAGGCCGTGCGCGCGGGAGGCGTGTGGCGTTCGATCGTTTGATCGATGCCTTCATCTCCACCGGTGGAAGCTGCGCGGGGGGCTGCGCCGGGAGCGCCGCCACCTTCGCCGCCTTCGCGGCCGCCGAGGAACTGGAAGTTCTCGAGGACAACTTTCATCTTGCTGCGTTTCTGACCGGTCGTCTTGTCGTCCCAACTGTCGAGCTTTAGACGGCCTTCGACGAAGAGCGGACGGCCCTTGGTCAGATACTTAGCGACGGTTTCGCCCTGTTTACCCCAGGCCTCGATATCGACAAAGGTCGTCTCATCGCGGGTGGCGCCAGACTCGTCCTTGAACTGGCGGTTAACCGCGAGTCCGAACTGGCAGATGGCGGTGCCCTTCGGCGTAACCCGGAGTTCCGGATCACGCGTCAGGTTGCCAATGAGCATTACTTTGTTGAGGGAGGCCATGGGAGCGCGGTGTTCGCCCGTTTAATCAGGCGTTCTGGAGGAACGTGCGGTAAACGGTGCTGTTGAGGCGGAGACGCTCTTTGAGAGCGGCCGGGCCGGTGGCGGGAGCGGCGAACGAGACCTGGACGTAGGTCGCGCCGACGAGGTTGCGGTCGGTGACGCGGGCGAATTCCTTGCGGCCGAGGGTTTCGACAGCGCCGACTTCGCCGTCAACGGCGATGATGTCTTTCTTCACGCCTTCGATGATCTGGTCGAAGGTGTCTTCCTTACCGCGGTTATCGAGGATGAAGGTCGCGCGGTAGTTGCGTTTGGTGGTGGTGCTCATTGTGAGTCTCTACGGTTGAGTTGGTTCATGGCCTTGTCGGCGCCGTGGTCTAGCACGAGGCGGAGTCCGGTCACGTAGCGTTCTAAATTATTTTCGAGGAGGAGTTGTTGAGAAGGAGTAAATTTGCCGAGAACGAAGTCTTTGAGATCCATCTGCGGCGGGTCTTTGGGACCGATGCCGATACGGTAACGAATAAATCCGTTGCCGAGTCGCTCGAGCAGGCTGGCCACACCGTTGTGACCTCCGGCGCTGCCGCTTACGCTGACTTTCACGAGACCGAGGTTGATCGTGAGGTCGTCATAAACAGCGGTGACCGCGGTGCCGGGGATCTTGTAGAACCCCGTCATCGCCTGCAGCGCGCGACCACTTTCGTTCATGAACGTAAGCGGCTTCGCGAAGTAGACGGTGCGGCCTGGCTCCGGGTCCCAGCGGGCGACCTCCGCCTCGAACGACCGTTGCTTTTGCCAAGCAAGGCCGAGCTGACGGGCGAGCGCCTCGACGACGACGAAACCCACGTTGTGGCGGGTTTGATCGTAATCGCGACCTGGGTTGCCCAGACCGGCAACAAGCGAGATGGACATGACTCAAAGAACGAACGTCCGGGCTCGTCGCAGTTAAGCGGCGGGCCGAGGCGGCAAAGCTTACTTCTTGGCGGGAGCGGCGGCCGGCTTGGCGCCAGCAGCGGGAGCAGCGGCCTTGGCGTCGGCGGCGGGAGCAGCGGCGGCGCCGGGTTTGGCGGCGGTAGCGGCAGCGGCAGCAGCAGCGGCGGGAGCGGCGGAGGCGATTTCGCCCACGGGCTCGACGACGGAGACAACCGGCTGGCCCTTGAGGTCAAGGAACTCGACACCCGAGATGGGCTTGAGCGTGCCGACCTTGAACGCCTCGCCGACCTTCAGCTCGGTCACATCGACCTCGATGACGGGGGGCAGATCCTTCGGCAAGCAGCGCACGCGCAGGGTGTGCGTGGCGACTTCCAACACGCCGTTCTGGTTCTTCACGCCAAACGACTCGCCCACGACCTGAACAGGCACGCGGATTTCGAGCGTTTCGTCGGCTTTCACTTCCTGAAAGTCGATGTGAAGGAACTTGTCGGTGATCGGATCGCGCTGAACTTCCTGGAGGAAGGACAGGGATTTAACCGTGTCAGACGCATCTTTACGGGTGAGCTCGATGAGGAGCGCACGACCGGCGACGGACTTGAGGAGGCGCACGAACTCCGGTGCATCGATGGCGATGGACTCGGGCTTGGTGTGCTTTCCGTAGAGGATCGCAGGGATCTGGTTGGCCTTGCGCACGCGGCGGGAGGCAGAACGACCGGTTTGGGCGCGGGTCGTGACGTTAAGGATCAGTTGTTGTTTGCTCATAGCTTCGTTCCCCCTGTTCCCTCGGAATTGAAGGCAGGCGTATTAGAAAAGAGGTCCAAGACACCGGAGCCCCCGAGGGAAGGCAACCAAAACTTTGGAAATCTGGCATGAATGCCAAAACGAGCATTGACAACCTGCCGCGTTGAATTGTTTTTCACCCCTCCTTCACGGGAAATGTGTATTGCCTGGTAGCTCAGTGGCAGAGCAGGTGACTGTTAATCACTTGGTCGTAGGTTCGACCCCTACCCGGGCAGCCATTTTTCCCCAACGTGAAGCTAGGCTTGGCGGAATTAGGACAGGATAAATGTCCCATTCGCCTTTTGGCCGATATTACAGAGCCGATGCGGCCCAGCCCGGGATTTCCACGCGGCGGCCGCAACCGTGATCCTCGATCAAGTTTTGAATCCACGGGCGCGAACACGAACACGCTTTGACCTCTACGTAGCTCTTACCACCTTCGTTCACGACACGGTAGTTGTCGACGCGGACTGTCACCGGTTCCCGTTCGCCGATCAATGAGCACAAGACGTGAACTGTCTTGGCCTTTGAATCGATTTTCAGTTCCTGCACCTCCCCGTAGCGCTTGATCAATCCGTTGACGTAGCTGCGGGCGGCCTGGCTGGAGATGGCATCTTTGGCGGCGGTAAACATGGTGGGATAAATGCGGCCGACGGCACGCCGGCTGGCAATCTTTCAAGCCAGTCAACGTCGGGCAACTTTGGTTCCGACGTATTTTATTCATGTCCATAATCTCCCGCGAACCGGAGGGAGAAAAAGCTGTCGGTCCTCACGTCCAGCAAACGTCCGTCGGCAACTACCAGCTCTCATATGAAACTCTCCCTCAGCCATTTTAAACGTTACAAGGAAATCGCCTTTCTTCTCTGGAAATACGGGCGCTCGGACTTGGTCAAAAACATGGAGTTCGACGAGCCCTATGATCCCGAAAAAGAGGGCAAAAAAATCGGCGACGTCACCCCGGACCAACTCGCTGATGATCTCGAGGCCATGGGTCCGACCTACATTAAAATCGGTCAGGTGCTCGCCGGTCGTCCCGATCTCCTGCCCGCACCTTATTTGAAGGCCCTTGAGCGCCTTCAGGATAAAATCACGCCCTTCCCTTACGAAGAGGTCGAAAAAATCGTGGCGAACGAATTGGGTGTGCGCATCTCGAAGGCGTTTAGCCGCTTCGATGTCACGCCGCTGGCCGCCGCTTCCTTGGGCCAGGTGCATGCCGCCGCCCTGCGCGATGGACGCGAGGTTGTCGTGAAGATCCAACGTCCCGGCATCCGTGCGCAGATCGCCGAGGATTTTGAGGTTCTTGGCGAAATAGCCTCGTTCCTCGACAACCACACTGCCGCTGGCAAACGCTATCGTTTCGCCACCGTGCTCGAAGAGTTCCGCATCGCGATTCAGCAGGAGCTCAACTACGAAAACGAAGCTCAGAATCTAATCACGGTCGGAAAAAATCTGAAGGAGTTCGCGCTTATCACCGTGCCGCAGCCCGTGATAGATTACAGCACGCGCAGCGTCCTAACGATGGACTATGTGCAGGGGCAAAAAATCACTTCGATCAGCCCGCTGGCCCGCATCGATATTGATGGTGCCCTCATGGTGGAGGAACTGTTTAAAGCCTACCTGAAGCAGGTTCTCGTTGACGGTATTTTCCATGCCGACCCCCACCCGGGAAATGTCTTCCTGACCGGCGACAATCGCATCGCCTTGCTCGATCTCGGCATGGTCGGCCACACCGGACCGGGCATGCAGGAACACCTGCTCAAACTCCTGATCGCGGTCAGTGAGGGCAAGGGCGAGGAGGCCGCCGAGACGGTCATCCGCATGAGTGAAAAACTACCGACGTTCGACGCGCCGGAATTCCGCCGCAAAATCAGCCAGCTGGTGGCGATCCGTCGCGATCAGGGCCTGGAGCAAATCAAAGTCGGCCAGTCGCTCCTCGATGTCAGCACCAACGCTCGCGACAACGGCCTGTTCGTTCCCAGCGAGCTCACGCTCCTCGGAAAAACCCTGCTGCAGCTCGACGAGGTCGGCCGCATTCTCGATCCCGAATTCGATCCCAACGCCTCCATCCGCCGCAACGTCACCGACATGATGACGCGACGCATGAAGAAGGATCTCACACAGGGCAGCGCGTTCAGCTCGCTGCTTGAGTTGAAGGACTTCACCACGCAACTGCCCGGCCGCCTCAACCGCATCATGGACGCGGTCACCAACTCCGAGGTCGAAGTGAAAGTGAAGGCGGTCGACGCCAAGCTAATGCTCGACGGCATGCAGAAGATCGCCAACCGCATCACCACCGGTCTCATGCTGGCGTCGCTTATCATCGGCGCCGCGTTGATGATGCGCATCGAAACGCGTTTTCATCTCTTCGGTTATCCGGGCATCGCCATTGTCTGCTTTCTCCTGGCGGCGGCCGGCGCATTCTGGCTCTTGATCAATATTTTCCTTCACGATCAAAGTAACAAGGACACCAAGTAATGAAGGCGAAGCAGCCGGCCGATCCCTTCTTCATTCGTCGCTTCCCCCTGTTGCTGTGGCGGACGGTGAAGGTGTTCTTTTCGGACAATGTCAGCCGGCTCGGTGCCGCCCTCGCCTTCTACACCACCGTCGCCATAGCGCCCATGCTCGTTCTAGCGATTGCCCTCGCCGGCTTCTTCTTCGACAGCAAAGACGCGGCACGGGAACGCGTTCTCATGGAGATTGAAAACCTCGCAGGCGAACAGGCCAGCACGGCCATCGAAGCCGTGCAGAGTCCCGCCAACAACTCCGCCGGTCGCATCGCCACGATCATCAGCGCCGGCACCTTGTTGTTCGGTGCCTTCGGTGTGTTCTATCATCTGCAGGATGCGCTCAACACCATCTGGCATGTGCCACCCCCCAAGGAAACCAGCATGTGGCGGACGCTCCGAAAACGACTGTTCTCCATCGCGATGGTGCTCGTGACTGGTTTCTTGCTGCTGGTCTCGCTCATCGCCAGCGCATTCCTGAGCTGGCTCAGCGCCAACACCGTCGCACGACTCAGCCTGCCGCCACTCGCGCTTCAACTGGTGAACATCGTGCTCTCGCTCGGCATGGTCACCATTCTCTTTGCCGTGATCTTCCGGCTGCTGCCCGACACGCGCGTGCGCTGGCGGCACGTGTGGCTCGGCTCGGTCTTCACCGCCGTGCTGTTCACCGCAGGCAAGACCGGACTCGGATTCTATCTCGCCAATGCAAGTGTCGCCTCGGCCTATGGCGCCGCGGGTTCGCTGATCGTGCTGCTGTTGTGGTGCTATTATGCGGCACAGATTATTTTCTTCGGAGCAGAGTTCACCCGCGTCACCGATCTCAGCGATGGTGGTCGTGACTTTTCGGATCTCGACCGGCCGGTGCGGCGCAATCTGTCCCTGTAACCTGGATACGCGAAAGCGCCGATCCTAGGGAACTTATACCGGCCGTTGTCCACTTTGAGGGTAGCCTGCGATACCACAACCCATCGCAGACTTAACCTATGGCCACAAAACCTCCCTCCCGCACCCCGGCCACCAAGCCGGACGAAGCCTCGCATTTGCATGTCACTCAAAAAGCCACGGTCGGCACCAGCGGCGCCTTGCTTGGCGCATTGGTGGGCGGCCCCATCGGCGCCGTCATCGGCGGCGTGATCGGTCTGGGCTTGGGTGCAGCAGCGGATGAATCACCGGCTCCCACTGCCGGCGGAAAAGCAAAAGCCACCGTGAAAGCGGCCGCTAAATCCGTTAAGACCACCGCTAAGAAAGCAGTCAAAACAGCGGCCGCGAAAACCAAAACCGTTGCGAAAAAAACCGCTTCTAAAACCAAGGCCGCCGTGAGCACCGCAAAAAAGACCGTCAAGAAAGCGGTCAAAAAAACCGTGCGTGCCGCCGCTCCTAAAAAATCCACTGCCAAGAAAAAAACGAAGCCCGCAGGCAAACGCTGAACTTTGGCATAGAGGAATCTTCCACGAAAAAACCTTTCTCAAATCTCCTCTGGGAACCATCCGGTTCCCCCATAAAACCGCGACGCTCATCGTCGCGGTTTTTTATTTTCCACCCGAGGCGTCCCTAGGAAAACGCCCCCATGCCACGTTAGGTATGAATGGAATCGATTGCGAATTGCGCAGCCGTTGAGCCCGCCAAAACGTGATGAAGTCCTCGACCTGGGGACGACCAAACAAACCCAAACAAAACTCAAAATGAATAAGACTAAATTGATCCTCGCAGGCGCGTCCCTGCTCTTCGCCTCCACCTTCGTGTCGGCCCAGACCCGCACCGAGACCGTTCCCGTCGCGACCTACCAGCCATCTGAATTCGGCGCGGTCAAAGGTGAGTGGGAATTCACCCTCGGCGGCAGCGGCGCTTCCAACAAAGACTTGGACAACTCTCTCGGCGGCGTGAACTTTTCTCTCGGTCACTACCTGACCGACAGCCTTGAGCTCTCCGTGCGCCAGTCAGGCAACTACTCCAATGGTTCCGGCGATGCCGAATTCGATGGCTCCACCTTCGGCGCCCTCGATTACCACTTCGGCACTGGCCGTCTCCGTCCGTTCGTCGGCGTCAACTTCGGCGCCATCTACGGCGAAAATACCAGCGACACTTGGGCCGCCGGCCTCGAAGCCGGTCTCAAGTTCTACGTCCTCCCGAAGACCTTCCTCTTCGCCCTCGTGAACTACGCCTGGACCTTTGAAAACGCCGATGGCGCCCAGGACAACTTCGATGATGGTGCCGTCCTCTGGAACGCGGGCGTCGGTTTCAACTTCTAATTGAAGTAGAAATTTTCACCGTCGAAAAAAATCCGCGCCCCGCAGAACCAATCTGCGGGGCGCTTTACTTTAAAGGCATGACACTCGTTCCACATCTCCACCGGCTGCGTTCCTGGTTTTTATTGCGGCCGCGTTTCTGGCTCTGGATCGGTATCATCGCCGCCCTTCTGCTGGCCGTCCGCATCGCCCTGCCCTTCGTGATTCGCGACGCGATCAACAAACGCCTCGCCGTGGTTGAAGGCTATTCAGGCAAAGTCGACGACATCGATCTGCAGCTCTTCCGCGGGGCCTACCGGATCGACGGCGTCTCAATTTCGAAACGCGAAAACGACCGCCTTGAACCGTTCTTCGCCGCGGAGCTGGTGGATTTTTCAATTTCGTGGGGCGAACTTTTCCACGGACGTCTCGTGAGCGACATCTTCCTCGTCGCTCCCCGACTGCAACTCACCAAGTCCACCACACCCGTCGATGCCGGTGAAGAAGGCCGGCGCTGGCAAGATGTCATTGCCGACATTTTCCCGATTGAAATCACCCAGCTCGAAATCACGCGCGGTGAACTTAGTTTCGTCGATTCCACCAGCACGCCCCGCGTCGATATTTCCATTCGCGACCTGCACGTGATCACCACCGGCCTGCGTAATGCGCCGACTGTGGAAACCGGCCCGCATCCCGCCGTGCTCAGCGCGGAAGGCATCACCATCGGCGACGGTCGTTTCAAGCTGTTCGCCCAAGGCGATCCCCTCGCCGATCAACCCACCTTCAAACTCAAACTCGATTTGCAGGATGTGAATCTCGTCGCCTTAAACGATTTTCTGGAGGCTTACGCCAACGTCGATGTCTCCGCCGGTGTGTTTCAACTTTACGTCGAGGTCGATGCCGCCGGCGGTGCGTTCTCCGGCTACGTGAAGCCTTTCATCGAGCACGTTGAGTTCAAGAACATCTCCGACGAAAACAAAGGCCTCTGGCGCCGCATGTGGGAAAGCATCGTAAGCGGAGTCTCTTCCATCGTAAAAAACGACGACCGCGACCAGGTTGCCACACGCGTGCCGTTCTCAGGCAACTTCGAGAAAACCAAAGTCGGCGTCTGGTCCACCATCGTTCACTTGGTGAGGCACGGTTTCGGCCAACCCATCCCGGAGGGTCGTGACGACGAACCGCTTCCCACTTGGGACGAGAAGCAGCGGCAAGCGGCGGAAGCCGAAAAGCAATCAGCCTCCGATTCCTCCAAGGGCCCCAAGATCTATCGCCCTTAATTCCAATCCCCGCCGTTTTATGAACACGCCCACCCTCACCCTGCATGGGAAAACCGCCCTCGTCACCGGTGCTGGCTCTGGCATTGGCAAAGCCACCGCCCTGATGCTCGCCGAGGCCGGCGCATGTGTCGGCGTGCTGACCCACAATGCCCGCGAAGCACGCAGCACCGCTCGTGAGATCACCGCTGCGGGTCATCAGGCCATCCCGTTGGTCGCTGATGTATCCGATGAGAAAAGCATGAAGGCGGTCTTTGCCTCGCTCAAAAAAAGCTGGGGCCAACTCGACATCGTCATGGCCAACGCCGGCATCAACGGTCTTTGGGCCCCCATTGAGGAAATCAAAACCAGTGACTGGGACGAAACCCTCGGCGTGAACCTGCGCGGCACGTTCCTCACCGTAAAACTCGCCGTCCCATTGATGAAGAAAAAGGGCGGTTCCATCATCGTTGTTTCCTCCGTCAACGGCACGCGCATGTTCAGCAACACCGGCGCCAGCGCCTACGCCACGTCGAAAGCCGGCCAGGTTGCCTTCGCCCGCATGATCGCCCTCGAGCTCGCGAAACATTCGATCCGCGTAAACACCATCTGCCCCGGAGCCATCGAGACGAACATCGGCGACAACACGAATGCCAGGCACCTCCGCCGCATTCGCGAGCCGGTTCGCTTCCCCAAAGGTCAGGTTCCACTCACGCAGGGTAAACCCGGCCACGCCTCCCAAGTGGCCCAGCTCGCCTTGTTCCTCGCGTCCGATCACTCATCGCACATCACCGGAACCGAGGTGTTCATCGACGGAGCTCAATCGCTGCTGCAGGGCTGAGATCCCCGGAAAATCCCCCATGGCGGATACAGGTGCGACCTGATTCCAACGATCTGCATGAGCTGATATCGTCATCCTGTTATCTCCTAAAACCGCTCATGAAAAACGATATTTCCGCATCAGCTTCCCATGAAGATATCTCGCAACGCGCCCGCGAGCTGTGGTCGAACTACGGCCAGCCCGAGGGTCGCGACAATGAGATCTGGCTCGAAGCCGAACGCCAGTTGTTGGGCGTCGATCCATTGATCGAAGGCAATGGAAAGATTGCGGTGTCCGCCCGCGATTTCGACGAGAGCACCGGTCAGGGCAAGCTCCCCAGCCGCACCACCAAAAAAGCTGCGGTCGCGAAAGCCGCTCCCGCACGCGGCAAACGCTGATGCCTCATACAGGCGCGTCATCCTCGCGCCTCATCCCTCCCCTCAGGCCCCTCGCGCATCGTTACCCCTGCGATGTTCGAGGGGTTTTGTTTTATCCTCATTCCTAATCTCCATGAAAACCAGTGCCCGCCTGCCTCTCCTGATTACCGCCGCCCTTTTTGCATTCTCGCTGCCCGCCAGCTCTGCAGGGGCGCAGGAAACGAACAGCGCAAAATCCGACAAATCCGCCGATGCTTTCTCGCGCCGTGATCGCCGGTTCATCGGAAATATCCTGAAAATCCATCACACCGAAACCGTGATCGCGCAGCTGGTCGCGGAGCGCGCCACGACCAAGGAGATCAAGGCACTCGCCCGCCAGCTGGTGGCAGATCTTGGGGAGGCCACACGTGAGACCCGCGCTCTGGCCGAGAAAAAACACATGCCGCTGCCCGATGTGCGCAGCGAAGCCGGCGATCTAAAAACCTGGAACGAAAAAAAGCCCGAAACTCTGGATGCCGACTACCTCCGGCGCGTGGAAAAAGCGCTCGATTCCCTCGTCGATCTCTATGAGGACGCCGCACAAAAATCAGACAACCCCGAGATTGCCGCCTTCGCTCAAAAGCTCCTGCCCTCCGCCCGCGAGCAGCACCAACGCGCCAGCCAGATCGTGCCCGTTGAAGTGGTCATTCCCGCAGAAGGGAAATAACCCGATAGGCAAGCGCTGCATATCAGCGTAATCTATCCGCATGAAACTACCCCAAATTTTCCAGAAGGCCTCTCAGAATGCCGTAGGCAATCCCGCGAATCCTTCGATTGAAGAGCGCGAGAAGATGATCGCGAAAAACAAGAAGAAGTCGGAATCAGAACCCGTAAAAAAGCTTCCTGCTGATGAACTACCGCGCACCCTGAAGGACTGATCCTTCAGGGCCTATGTCCATCGCGCTTTCCGTCCTCTATTTTCTTTCGCTTCTCACGATTCCCCACCTGTTGTTTCGCAAGAAACACCCGTCCGCGACGCTCGCGTGGCTGTGGGGAATTTTACTTTTTCCGTTTCTCGGCGCCCTGCTCTACCTCGCGATCGGCACCGACCGGCTAAAGCGCAAGCGGCTCCATCGTCGCGCCTCGTTCACCAGTTCGCGGCCCCACCGCAAGAACACCGATTGGGCCAACCCTTCCCTCAGTCCCGGCGACGCCGCACTCGTTTCCCAAATCGCGCGCCTCAACCAGATCCCGGTTACCCAGGTTGATGACACACGCCTGCTGCCCGACGCGGATAAATTTTATGACGCCTTGCTCATTCGCATCGCCGAGGCACGTCATCACATCCACATCCAGTTCTACATCTGGCGAAAGGATGCCACGGGAGATATTTTCATCAAAGCCCTCGTCGCGGCCGCGCAGCGTGGCGTGAAAGTCCGCGTATTGCTCGACGAGGTCGGTTGTTTTTTCGTCCCCGCATCCTACTTCAAACCCATCGTCGATTCCGGCGGAGAATTCTCCTGGTTTCTCACCATCAGCCCGCGTCGTCAGCGTTACCTGCTCAACCTGCGTAATCATCGCAAACTTCAGGTCATCGACGGAGCCATCGCGTTTGTCGGCGGCATGAACATCGGTCGTGAATACCAAGGCCTCGACCCGTCCGTCGGTGGCTGGCGCGATATGCAAATCGAGCTTACCGGGCCCGCCGCGTGCGTGCTGCAGGAGTCGTTTGCTGACGATTGGTATTTCGCAACCAAGCGCCATATCGAGGACGAATGCTATTACCCAAAGTCTTTCCAGGCTGGTCCCTTCACCACACTCGTGGTGGCGGGTGGGCCCGACTCGATTCATTCGCCGGTGCAGAAATCGCTTCTCGCGATGCTCAACCACACGCAAAAAAGAATCTGGCTCACCAGTGGCTACTTTGTGCCGAACAGCGTCACGCTGACCGCCATGCAACTCTGCGCCGCCCGAGGCGTCGACGTGCGCCTGCTCATTTCGGGGAAAAGCGATCATCCGATCCTGCTCCACATCGGACGCTCGTATTATGAAGAGCTCCTCGAATCAGGCGTGCGTCTCTTCGAATACAATGCCGCCATCCATCACTGCAAAGCCGGCGTCATCGATGACGACTGGCTCCTCGTCGGTTCTGCGAACCTGGACAACCGCTCGATGCATTTAAACTTCGAGTTGAACGTGCTGATTCACATGCCCGAACGCACTGCGGAACTGGCCGCCATTCTCAAAAAGGACTATGACTCCGCCGTGGAGATCAAGCTGGATAAATTCCGCAATCGCCCGCTCCGTCAAAAATGGATCGAGGCCATTGTCCGTCCGTTCGGCCCTGTGCTTTAACTGCGCGCCCGGCTTAAATCGCCTCGGGCACGGCAAAGGTTTCGACCGAGCCCGGCAACCGCTTCCGCTTCCGATAAAGCGTAGCTTGGTTGATACCCAGGATTTCGGCGGCATGGCCGAGCGTTTGCGTGCGTGCGATCACTTCGCGGATGTGCGCCTCTTCGAGTTCCGCGAGGCTGATGAGATCGCCCACCTGCGGGATGCCTGATTGGCCCTCTTCGCAGAAAATCGGGAAATCGGCCACATCGAGGTGATCGCTGTCAGAAAGGATCGCCGCGCGCTCCACCATGTTGCGAAGCTCGCGCAGATTTCCCGGCCACCGGTGTTGCATCAACACCTGGCGCGCCTCCGGCGTGAAGGCGCGGTTTTTGCGCAGACCGGAGTTGCGGGTGACTTCGCGCAGAAACTCCTCAGCCAGCGAAAGAATATCCTCCGGACGCCGGCGCAACGACGGCATATCGAGCGTGATGACGTTAAGCCGGTAAAAAAGATCCTCACGAAAACGCCCCGCCTTCACCTCTTCGCGCAGATCGCGATTGGTCGCGGCGAGCACGCGGATGTTGGCCTGACGCGTCTTCGTTTCACCCACGCGTTCATACTGGCGGTCCTGCAAAAGGCGCAGGAGCTTGGGCTGAATCTCGAGCGGCAATTCGCCGATTTCGTCGAGAAACAAAGTGCCGCCTTCCGCCGCCGCGACCTTGCCCACCGCATCGTTGATCGCGCCGGTAAACGAACCGCGCACATGGCCGAACAGTTCGCTTTGCAGCAACTGCGACTGAAGACACGGGCAGTTCACCGTGACGAAAGGCATGCGCTTGCGCAGGCTGCGCTGATGGATGCCGCGGGCCAGCGCGGTCTTTCCCGTGCCGTTTTCGCCAAGGATAAGAATGTTCGCCGAGGTCGGGGCAACCCGCAGCGCGATCTGCAGCACCTGCCTCATCGGCTGGCTTTGAGAACCGAACGCAACCGGCGAGGCCGTCTCTTCAGCGGTCGGTTCGCCCGTGGATTCTTCGACCTCGGGCGTCTTGGGCGCAGGCGCTACGACCGGCAGTGGCTCGCGGGCAGTCTCTTTTAAAAGTGATTTCAGATCCTCGGTCGAAAATGGCTTGAGGATGCAGCGATTCGCGCCGCGTTTTTGCGCAACGGTCGCCACGCTTTCACCCGCTACGGTGGCCACCACGGGAATCTCCGCATCCAGCGTCCGCAGCATGGCGAGCATGTCGGAACCGGCGGTGGACTTCATTTCCCAATCCAGCAACACCACGCAAAAGGGATTTAGGGATGACAACGCTTCCAAGGCGGCGGGCGACTCGATGCAGGTCACCACATCGGTTTCACCCACCAGACCGAAGGCCAGCAAACGCCGGCTGCGGGCTTCATCGCCGATCATCAAAACTGTCAAAGGCACCGCACCATCCGTGGACTCTTTGCCGGCTGCCTGGCTTGGCACCAGTGATTTTTGCACGAATTTCATGGGTTGCGGCGTGCATTCTAAACGAATTCAGCCGGATTTAAATCCGGCTGAATTCGTTTATCACGGGGGTTAATCCCCCCGCCGCCCCATCGGGGATTTCCCCATGGGGCATTTACTCTTCATTTAAGCCCTGCGGCTTAAACGATGTTTTCGCTTTTCACCCACTGAATGGCGTGACGAACGAGATCGGCGCCTTTTTCGATGTGCAGTTTAAGTTTCAGATGCTCGCGGTAGGAATCGATCGTCTTGACGCTCAGGTTAAGCTTGGTGGCGATCTGGCGCGTGCTGAATCCGTTGCCGATGAGTTGGAAGACCTCCATCTCGCGGTCGCTGAGCGTATCGATGGAGAAAACGACTTCGTCCTTACGATTGTGCACGAGGCGGTGGAGCATCTTTTCCTTCATCTTTTCGCTCAGATAAAGTTCGCCGGCGAGAATACGGCGGATGGCGATCAATATGCTTTCGCTGGCTTCCTGCTTCATCACGTAGCCCTTGGCACCGGCGCGCAGGGCGCGTTCGGCATACAGGCTCTCGTCGTGCATCGACATGATCAGAATCGGCAGATCAGGCAGCAGCACCTTCAGGTTTTTCGTGAGCTCGATGCCGCTGGTCGTCTTCAGGGAAATATCGACAACCGCGAGGTCGGCCTTGGCCTTTTGAAGAAGATCGAAGGCCTTCGGCGCGCTGTCGGCTTCTCCGCATACTTCAAGGTCAGGCTCCTGGTTGATGAGCACCGCCACGCCCTGGCGGGTGATGGGATGGTCATCGACGAGGAAAATCCGGCGCTTGGTGATAACAGGGGCGGCCTCGGCAGCAGGAGCAGTCGGAGCGGTGGAGGAGGATTTCATTTTGAAATTAAAAACGGGAAGATGCACTCGACCCGCGTTCCGCCTTGCGGTTGCGACTCAATCGAAAGATTTCCACCGATCATACCCGCACGATAACGCATCAGTCGCAAGCCCACGCCCGCACCGCTCCCGTTTTGCTGCATATCGAAGCCATGGCCGTTGTCCTCGATCGCGAGGCGGCCGCCTTCGGGACTGGAGTCGAGCACCACCTCGATACGAGTGGCTTTGCCGTGGCGGGTGGCGTTTTGCAGCGCCTCCTGCGTGATGCGATAGAGATGCAGCGCACTGTCGTGATCGCACTCGAACGGTTCGTCGGCAGAGCGGAAATGACACTCGATGCCGTGCACGATCTCCATCTGGTCGGTCAGATGCTCGAGCGCGGTCGACAGGCCGGATTGATCGAGTTGCACCGGGCACAAGCCGCGGGCCAGAGCGCGCGTCTGCGCCGTGGCCTCGTTCACCAGACGGGCAATTTCATCCGCCGGCTTGGTTTCCGGAAGGTTTTGCGCTTTCAACCGGTCGCGCAGAGCCGCCGCCATGCAGGCGATGCCCGTGAGATGCTGCCCGAGTCCGTCATGGAGGTCGGCTCCGATGCGCAGTTGCTCAGCATCGCTGATCAACAGGAGTTTTTTCTCCAGCCAGCGACGCTCGGTGATATCGATCGAGAAACCGACAGCACCGCGTCCGCGGGCCTTGGTGTGATGGAAAAAGGTATCGAACGCGTGCTCACGTCCTTCGTGTTGAATCGGCAGGATGAAGTTGGAATCGCCGGCCTGAAAGGTTCTCGCAATCTCCGCCGCGGCCATCGTCGACAGGTCCGCCATGGAACGCCCCACGAGCTGATCGCCATTCAAACCCACGCCTTCCAGACCACTCCCGCGCGCCTCAAGGATGGTGCCCTCTTCGTCCACGCTCCACGCGATGACGGGCAGGCTCTTCAGAATACCGTTCAACAAAGCGGTGGCCTTGAGCAGCAGCTCTTCGGCTTTGATGCGCTCGGTGATTTCGATGGCGGCAAGACCTTGCAGCTGGCCCGTGCCGGCCTCGCCCATCGGGAACGAGTTCACCAACCAGTAGTGTTCGCCATCGGTGAACGAGCGCGGCTCGGAGGAAGGCGTCGATTGCCAGATAGAGCTGACGGGTGCGTTTTCAAAGTGCGTCTGAAACCGCTCGTTTTGGAAAACATAACGGCCTTCGTCATCACGAATGGACACCGCGCACGGCACATTGCGCATGAACAACTCAAGCTGGTGCTGGCTCTTTTTCACCGAGGACAACATGGCCGCGTGACGCAGCGAGTAACGGATCGCACGCTCCAGCTGCGTGATGTTAAGGCCGTTTTTGCAGAGGTAATCGGATGCACCGGCACCCAGCGCCTCGCGATCCACCTCGGGACTGTCGTGGCCGGTCAACAGAATGACCGGCTGTTCGCAGCCCATCAGAATCGATTCGCGAAGGAGATCGAGACCGGTGCCCGTGCCCAGATTGTAATCGAAGAGAGCAACATCGTGTTGACGGGCAGCCACCGCCTGCAGTCCTGCTTCGTAGGTGGAACACCAAGTGAGTTCGTAACGGGCAAAGACCGCTTTGCGGAGGATTCGATCAAGATAAACGTAGTCGTCCTCCTGATCCTCGACCACCAGCACGCGGATGGTTTTCGGCTTCTCGGCGGTCGCTGCAAATCGAAAGGGAGTAGATTCAGGTATCACAATTTTACGGTATTCCGGCGGTGGAAATAGTTCCCATGGAGCATGGTGTAATTTCCCGTCGAGCGCCATCGGGGATTTCCCCAATCGAGGATTTACAGCTCATTTGAAGGGAGAAATCCCCATGACCCGAAGTGCCTTTCCCTCGGTATCAATCTTCCGCGAATAGTTTATTATGAACACGTCACCAGACATTTAATCTTAATAACATCATGAAAAACTCCCTCCGTATCACCACCACTTGCCTCGCTCTCCTCCTCGGCACCGGCGCCGTCCTCACCTCCGGCTGCGCGGGCACCGCCACCAAGGAAAGCACCGGCGAATACATCGATAACTCCGCGATCACCACCAAGGTGAAGTCCGCCTTTGCCTCCGATGAGATGGTCAAGGGTCGCGAAATCACCGTCGAAAGCTTCCGCGGCACCGTTCAGCTGAGCGGCTTCGTCAACACCTCCGCCGAGAAGGATCGCGCCGGTCGTATCGCCGGTTCCGTCGAAGGCGTCACCGACGTGAAGAACAACATCATCGTTAAGAAGTAATCTTCACCTGTCGCAGGCGTTCACCGCCCGCCACTCCCCCGCCGCCGGCATTAAAATGCCGGCGGTTTTTTTACGTCTGCTCGAAGCCGTTTTTACCGGTTCCCCACCCCCGCTTAGGGATGCTGCCCGATGCCGGGCCGTTCATTTTTTGGCTATAGTTTTTTTCATAGTTGGAGCCTCTGATCACCACCCACCCCCGTAACCCGCCTTCATATGAATTCACACGAGACCAACTCAGGAAAAATTCTCCTTCACGGATCTGAAGCGGGTGAAATCACTCCCGCGATGATCGAACATCGTGCGCAGGAAATCGCGCTCATCGAAGGACACGACGGTGTGTCCAGCGCCGACCGCCGCACCGCCCGTCAAGAGCTTCAAGGCCGCACCCTGCCCGAAACCACTTCGGACGACAGTGCCGTCATCGCCAGCTCCATGAATCGCGATCCCAGCGATCCGGTTTCGGTGCCCGGCCATCAAACCCAGATTCACAACAACGAAGGCGACGATCCCGATATGATCGAGCGTCTCGCCATCGAAGGCGTCGAGGAAGCCCAACACGAGCAGATGCTCGCCTCGCGCCGCCAGAAAAACCGCTGACCCTACCCCGCCCGCCATGAATGCTTTTGCCCCCAGCCTTCCGATGAATTTCCCCATCGGCGCCCTGACTTCGGCGGATGCCGACACCGCCCTCATGAACGATTATCAACACGGCGATTCGTCCGCCTTCCTCACGTTGATTCGCAAACACAACCGCGCGATTTTTCACCTCGCGCACTCACTGGTTCGCAACGAAGTCGCTGCCGAGAACATCACGCAGCAGGTCTTCGCCCGCGCCCGCCGCCATATCAACCAAGGCCACTGCCCGGTTTCGATCAGCCACTGGCTTTATTATGCAACGCTGCGTTTTTCACGTCACCACCAGTGGCACGCCGAACGTCGCCTCCGCGTCCGCCGTATGTCCACGGGCAACGTCAACCCGGCGCCTGCTTTCAACCTGCAGGTTTTCGCCCGAGTAATCGCGACCCAGCCGGGAAAAATCGAGCCGCGTGACAGCGAATTGCTCGCATTGCATCATGTCTTGGGTCTCGCCGTTGGAGAGATTGCACGTCTGCTCCGCACGCATCCCTACGAGACGTCCAACCGTCTGATTTGGGCACGTGAGCGCGTGCTCAAGCTTAGTGGCATCCAATCATTCGATGCCGAGGGCTCCCACGCTGCGCTCGCGATGAGCGCCTGAGGATTTCACGGGAACTTAGCTTCAGGAACGAAGTCAGCATCGGGGAATCTCCTAGATCCCCCTCGGGTATTGTTTGGTTTGTATCGCGTAAGATCCGTCTTTCTCGACACCGGCGAACGCGCGAGGCGTTGTAAACCGCTCCAGCGATCCATTCATTGCGATCACAAGATCATCCCGCACGACTCTTTCCAATGAAAGCCCTCTCGAATCCAGAAACACCCTTCACGTTCAACATCACGGGACCCAATTCCGTGCTGCTCGTCGACGATGATGATGATGCCATTCTGTTGATTCAGCTGTTGCTCAAACGCGCCCAAGTCAGTGCGCCCGTTCATATCACCACGGATGGCGAACAGGCCGTCGCTTACTTTCAATCCCGCCTGGCGAACCCGGCTGAACTGCTCCCTTCAATCGTTTTTCTCGACCTGCGACTCCCCCGTCAAAGCGGCTTTGAAGTTCTCAAGTGGATTCGCGCGCAACCCGGCCTCAAAGACGTGCCCGTCCTCATCATGAGCTCTTCCAACCGGCTCACCGACATGGAAACCGCCAAGGCACTGGGCGCGGATTTCTACTGCGAAAAATATCCGGCGCTTGAGGACCTGATCGCGCTGTTCGCCGGCAAAACGTTCTTCCCGCCCATTCCAACGCTGGACTTCGGTTGAGCGGCCGCGCCCGCGGGCTCATCGCCACCGCCGCGTCGGTTAATTATGATTGCGCGGGCATCTCAACCGATGCCTGTCGAGCGAGCCACGTATTCGTCAGCTGTTTTGCCATGTCCAAGAACTGGCTGCCGGACGTGGGCTTGAGCAGATACTCGGTCGCCCCGAGTTTCTCCGCGCGCTCGCGATCCTCCAAACGACCGGATGAGGAGAAAATTACCACCGGCAGCGTTTTGAACTCGGGTTGCCCGCGCAACCACTCGAGCACTTCGAATCCCGAACGGATCGGCAGATTCAGATCGAGCAAAACAAAGGTCGGCAACGGGTGGCGTTCACGGTCCGCATAAGGCTCGCGCCCCGACAAATACGAGATGGCCCGCTCGCCGTCCTCGACCGCATGGAAGCGATCATGGGCACCCAGCTTCTTGAACGCATTGCGCATGAAAAAGACGTCGCCCTGTTCGTCTTCAACGTAGAGCACGCGGGCCTGGGTTGGCGTGCTCATGCGCGGGAGCCGGCCGTCTTCAGTTCGATCCAAAAACGACTGCCCTGCCCCGGTTCAGATTCCACACCGACCGCGCCACCCATGCGTTCCACGACCTTTTTAACCAAGGCCAGGCCGATGCCCGTGCCTTCGTAATCCTTGCTCAATCGCTGGAACATCACGAATACCTTGGACTGCATTTCCTTCGGGATACCGATGCCGTTATCTTCGAACCAAAAACGCACGCGGTCACCGCGCTGCTCGACGGAAATCCGCACGGATGGAACTTTGCCTGCCGCGACAAATTTCACGGCATTGCCGATCAAGTTGGAGAAACTTTGGGTCAGCGCAGCTTCGTTCCCGAGGACCGATGGAAGCTCCCCGACGATTTCGATTTTTGCATTCGGCTCTTGGAAAATCGGGTAGGAGTCGATCATGCCGCGCAGCAAACGGTCCACGTTGACCTCCTCACGAGGCATCTCGTGGCGCACCGCCTTGCTGTAGCTGAGCGCATCCGTAATCAGGCGATCCATGCGGCTGGCGGCTGTGGTGATGCGCTTCAGGTATTCACGGCTCTGTTCGTTGATCGAATCCATGCAATCCTCGGCCAGCAATCCGGCGAAACCATGCATCGCACGCAGCGGGGCTCGCAGGTCATGCGTGATCGTGTAGGAGAAGTGCTCGAGTTCGTTGACGAGCTCCTGCAACTCGACCGTGCGTTCTTTCACGATACGGTCGAGATCGGTGTTGGTGCGCTGCAGCTCGGACTGCAACCGGCGCGAATCCATCAACAGTGAACACTGGGCTGACATCCACTCGATGATGCGAAACTGTTCCTTCGTCCATTCATGCGCGTGGTCGGAGTAAACCTTTATGACGCCGACGGTTTTGCCAGCCAGGCGCAGGGGCGTGGCAATCATCGAGCGGAATGCGCTGTCGGTGGTTTGTGCCCCCTCAAGGTCGGGGCGCAAACGAAGATCCGATACATAAGCCGTGCGATCATGGCCCATGACCACGGCGGCAAAAGACCGGTCAAACGACCAGCGACGCGAGGGCAGCCCAAGAGGGCCGGCCTGCGCCAGCACCACGAGATCGTCACCTTCTTTTTCCAAGATCACCGCCGCCGAAGCCGACTCACCGAGTAACGACATCAAGAGATGACATATCCGCTCCGGCAATTCACCCGACGCATCCACATGGAGTGAATCTAGGAGCGACTGGAGAATCGCCTGGCGCTTGTTCGACTCCGAATTGGCGACCTGCAACTCCTCGGCTTGAGCCTGGAGTTCCTCGGCCTGCTGCTGCACTTCTTCAGCCTGTTGCTGGATCTCTTCGTTTTGTTCGGCGAGTTCCGTGGTCTGGCCCTGAAGCTCCTCGTTTTGACGGGTGATTTCCTCCTCACGCGCCATGAGTTCCTGATTTGATTCCTCCAGCTGCGATTTTTGAACGCGCATCGAGGCTATCAACTCCACCACGATGTGCACAGCCAGGCCGATTACCAGCATGTTGACCATCTGCATCGCCCAGACCGTAAACGGCGCCATCTGGAACACGGGTGACGACACGATAAACACCTTGTAAGCGGACATCAGACCATACGTGCCCATCAAGCCCCACAACAGGCGGCGGTCCGGATACCAAAGACAGACGAGCAACGGCAGCCCGTAGCCGATACTGACCAGACTGTTTTCGAGGAGAATGAAGCGGATCCAGCCCATGACCACGACGCACACGATGTAGAGGAGAATCGTGACGGGGAGGACCGGCTTGCGCTGCAGATTGGCGATAAATTTCGTGATCATTACGGTTACAGGTTCTTTCGGTAAATTGAATGGGCAACGCGCACCAATGGCAGCGTCGCGGGAGGCTTTTCGGCTTTTCCAGTGATCAGGAATCCGCCCGGCGTTAATTGATCACACAAGCGGCCCCAAGTCTCGGTGCCATGCGCTTCGTTAAGATAAATGGAGACATTGCGAAACAGGATGAGGTCGAACGGTGCATCGGCCTTGAATGTCAAAAGGTCAGCGGCCTCCCACTGTATTTGTTTTTTGAGCACGGGTTGAACCATCCAGCGCAGACCGGCTATTTCGAAAAAACGGCGGCAGCGCTCGGGCTCTATTCCCGCCATGTCCTCGGCGCTGTAAACTCCCTTCGCCGCCCGCTTGATCGCGTCGCTGCGGCAATCCACGCCGAGTAACGCGCACGCCTCAAGCACACCCGCCTCGGCGAGCAACATAGCCACCGAGTAAAGCTCCTGCCCACCCGATGAGCCCGCGCTGCACACGCGCAATCCGCCGCGAGTCTTCAGTAACTGCGGCAACACCTCGGACTCCAAATAATCAAACGCCGCCCGGTCGCGGAAAAATTCGCTCACGCCGATCAAGACCGTGTTGAGCGCGAACGGCAGCATCTCCGGCTTGCGCTCCAAAAGCTCCCGCGCCGAATCCGGTGTGCTCACGCGCAATTGACGCAGGCAGGCCGACACCCGCCGTTGCATCGCGGCCGGTCGGTAAGCCGCCGGCTCCAACCCCGCGCGCTCCAACATCCAGGCCATCAGCGGATGTAACACTTCATCCGCCGCCGCCTCCCGCTTCATCACTGGCTTGATAACGGAGGAATCAAACGCCCGCGCCGGTCTGACCAAAGCAGGGCTTCGGGACGCAGAGTCTACACCGGCAAAGGAGATGTGCGTAAGGTTATCCAAGCGGGAAATTTAAGGCCGAATAACTCGCAGAGGCACCTCATCCGCAAAAGAAAATAAACGACGTGCCTCCACATTGGGTTAATTCCCGTAACACCCATAGGGAAATCCCCCACATACCGGTGAATAAAAAGCGCCGTGCCCTCGAAGAGCACAGCGTTTTCAATTACGACAGATCGAGCCTGTCGCGCTGCAGCTTACGACTTGCCGCCGCGGAATACACCGAAGCCGCCCACGATGATGCCAACGGCACCACCGATGATGAGCCAGAGGCTCTTGTCGGTGGGCGTGCCGGTGACGCCTTCTTTGACGGAGGAAGCGATGGAATCGCCTGCGCTGATTCCGTAAACGAGAAGAATGACGCCGATGACGAGGATAGCGATGGATACAGGCTTATTCATGATGATTTGGATGGGTTGTTGGTTATAACTGACGGAAATTTAAAAGAAGCGGTGCGCGCATCAGGTCTGCGCATCCTGCGAAAAGATGAGCACCGAATAAGGTCCGATGCCGGTCGTGATATGGTGTGCGAATCCGTCGCGCGGTTCCTCAACTGCTTCAATATCATGCGCCGGATGATCACTAAAATCGTCGGAGTAGGCCCGGCTGTCGCTGTTGAGTCGCACCCGCCACAGACCGCCCGACGGCACGCCAACCGCGTAATCGAGCACGGGTTGCGTGGAGAGATTTACGATCACAATCACATCGTCACCAGGACCACCATCCCGCTTGCGATGGTAGCCGATGACCTTGCTCTCGTGATTCACGTGGTGCGTTTCCACATACTGGCCACCGAGTCCGGAACTGAAACCTCCGCTATTACGGCGGAGCGAAATCAGATCACGATAAAACGCGTGCATGCCGGGGAAGCGTTCCAGCTTGGTCCAGTCCACGGGCACTTCGTCACGGAACCACTCGTCTTCCAAAAATTCCTGACCTTGGAAAATCATGGGAATACCCGGAGCCGTCATCACCAACGCGGCGCCCAGCGAGGAGCGTTTGCGCGAGGGATAACCATCGGGTTCCGCCGGGTTGATTTCAGAGGGCAGGCGCGCTTTGCCATTGGCCACCTCGTCATGGGATTCGCTGTAAACGACGCGCTTGAACGCATCGCCATCGTAGCAACTTTTCAAAGCCCCCACGACCTTGTCGAGATCACGATGTTCATCGGCCGCGACGACCAGCGTCTCGCGCACCGGATGAACAAAACCCGCGTCCCATTGCGCACCGAAGCCCGCGCCACCCGCGCCCGTGGGCTTCACGACCCACTCACTGTCGCGCAGATCCTCGGCCAGCGTGATCACACCGGGAAACTCCGCGCGTAACTCGTCGTTGATCCACTGGCAAAGTCCCCAGCCCTCCTTCGCGTCATCGGACGGATCATCGGTGTTACCACGATAGGTGCGGATATACAGCGACATGTCCCAACGCAGTCCGTCGATGCCGTAGTCGGCGATCCACATGCGGGCGTTGTCGCGAATGTAGGAGCGCACCTCACCGCGTCCATAATCAGGTCGGGTCGCACCCCACGGGGTTTCGGCGCGCCAGTCATTGTAGAAATAAATGCCGCCGCCGCCGTTTTCACTCCAGCCATCGAACTGCCACAGCGACAGATCGCTCGGCCCAAAATGGTTGTAAACCACATCGAGGATCACCGCGATGCCGTTCTCGTGCGCCACGCGCACGAACTCCTGCAACGCTTCCGGACCACCGTAAGCCGACTCGACGGCGAAGGGATGCGCCGGATTGTAGCCCCAGGAAAGATCGCCGGCAAACTCGGCAATCGGCATGATCTCAATGGCGTTGATACCGAGATCTACGAGGTAAGGAATCTTCTCAATCGCCGAGGCAAACGAGCCGGGCCCCTTGCCCTTCTCGGCGTGAAATGTGCCGATATGCATTTCGTAGATGACGAGCTGATCCTGCGTCGGTGCCTTAAAATCAGTGCGGCCGACGCCAGCCTTGGGAACCCACACGATGCCGTTACCAGCGGAATTAACGACTTTGCGAGCCCGGGGATCCACGCGGTCAAATTCAGCTTCCCCGTTGCGCAGGTGATATTTGTATTCGTCGCCCACGTTCGCCTCCGGCACGACGCCATACCAAGTGCCGTTGTCTTCACGCGTGAGAGGATGCGCAACCGCGTCCCAGTCATTGAACGGACCCGTCACGCTCACCGCATCGGCGTTGGGCGCCCACACTCGAAACGCAACGCCTTGGTCCAATGGAATTGGCCCCATGCCTTCAACGACTGGTTGAGACGTGCTGCTGGCGGCTGACTTTTTTTTGGCAGGCGCAGGACAATCTGCAGGAGGAATACTCATGACGTGAGAATATGTAAGTGCGGACGGTTGTTGAAATTACTGGAACGGATTTCCTTATCGCACCTGCCATACCAAGCCACTTACACGACACTTATCTTCCTATAAACCATAATCTTAAACAATTGATCCACACTTGTTATTACTGGAGCCATCGTGCAACCCGCCCGCTTCGCTCAAACAGCCTTTGCAAAACGCAACAACCATGGGGGATGCGTAAAATTAGTTTTGCAGCAGTTGGCACCGGTTAGTCCCGAGCCGGTCTGTCGCCTCATGATCAACAAGGTAAAGGACGACCTTACGAAAATGAAAAATGACCGTCCCGGAAAACGCTTCCGGAACGAACACAAGCGCGCCAAGGCTCACGGCATCACCGGCGGTTGGATACGGGTTGTTGTTATTATACTGGCCATCGTATCCGCCGCGATCGGCGTCGTGCTCGTCTTCATCCCCGGGCCGGCTTTCGTCTTCTTTATTCTTTCAGGTGCATTGGTCGCCTCACAGTGGTGGGCGGCCGCGCGGGTTCTGGATAAGAACGAACTCGTCCTGCACCGCCTGTGGCGCTGGGCAAAACGCAAATGGAGTTCCTTCCGAAAACCGCATCACCCCGCTCGCGGTTGAGCTATGTATTAAGCCGTCAGGTTGTAATGCACCACGCATACAGCCGTAAAATCCCCTATTTCGCCCCCCCCCATTCAGTGCTAGATTAACGTGTGAACAAGAAGCCTTCTAACCCTGCGCCCCGCGCCCCCGCTACCAAACGGGCCACGCCTTCGGCAAAAACAGGGAAGGCGCCGTTCGTTCTCACCGAGATCTCGACGGCTGTCCCCTCGAAGCTGGACTTACGCAAGCGCTCGCAAAAGGCTGCGAGCTCTATGTCGAAACCCACCCAGCGTTCCGCCCAACAATCGCTTCCGGCCGGAACCGCCGAGCAAATGATTCGTGTGCGCGTGAAGGCACTTGAGATCCCCCCGATCAAAGACGGCATCGTCATCGGGCGTGACGCGGCGATCGGCGGCGAAGCCATGACTCGCACCCTTCGTCTCATGACCAATGAGAAATTTGAACGCTTCGTCATTCCGAAGGACGATATCATCCAGGACGTGATTCTGCGCTCTTCCGTCGTGCGCAAACTCGGCAAGGAACGCATGCTGAAATTCATCATGGATCGTATCAAGCCCGTGATGACCGACAACGAACTCCTCATGCTCGATATCGATATCGAGCTCGTGATCGAGGATTCGTTGTAACCCCGTTTTTATGTCCGCCACCACTGCAAAAAATCTTCTCAGCACGCGTGTGGTGGTCGTGCATCCCGAGCAACGTCTGGCAGACGTGGCCGATTCATTGCGGCTCAACCGCGCACACTATTGCGTCATCACGGATGAAAGGACCGGTGTTTTTGAGGGCCTTATTCCTCTCGCCGGCACCCACGGTCTGACCAATGCGGGCCATCGCATTTTCTCCGACCTCATCATCGATACCCCGTTGAAACGCATTGCCGGTGATGCACCTTCGGAGGCGATTATCGCCGATCTCGGTTCCGATCACAACCGCGTGCTCATCGTCGAGCAAAGCGACGGCCGCTATCTTGGAATCGTCACCATGGAAAGCGTCTGGGACTGGCTCGCTCAATCCCAAGCCACCCAGCAGCGCATGCTCGAACGCGTTTACGACGACCAGCGCAGGCTCTCCGACTTTCTTGAGAAGAAAGTGGAGCAACGCACCGCCAGCCTCCACCAGGCGTTGAATGCATTTCGCGCGTCTTCAATCAACCTGTCCCACGACGTGGGCGGTCCGTTGCGCACCATTAAGTCTTTCGTCGAAATGCTCACGACCGGCGAATGCGGCGTCCTCAACGACGAGGGACGCGCTTACGTTGACCGCATCGTGCGCGCCGCCACCAAAGTGGAAACCCTCGCCGCCGACATCCTCGGCCGCTCCCGCGAAGCCGCCAAATCCGCTCCCGCCGCGCAACATGCCGTGGATCTGAACGAAGTCGTTTCTGACGCACTTGAGCTTTCCCAGGCATTACTCGATGAGCGCGCTGCCTCCATTACGAAGCGAGAGGTTCTCCATGTTGTCTCGGGCCGTTACGTGCCGTTGCTCCAAATCATTTCCAACCTCGTGGTCAATGCAGTGAAATACGTGCCCGCTGACCGCCTTCCTCAGGTAGAAATCTGGTCGGATGAATCGGCTGATGGCGTGCGCCTCCACATCAAAGACAATGGCCGCGGTATCAGTGCCGCGAATACCCAAACTATTTTCGCGCCGTTTGTCCGCCTTGATGAAAACCTGACGGCCGGCACCGGTCTAGGGCTATCGATCGCCCTCGATGCCGTGCATGATCTGGGAGGCAACATCACCCTCGATTCGAAAGAAGGCGTGGGCAGCGTTTTCACCGTCGAGCTCAGGCCAGCGGCTGCTTGAATAAAATCAACCGCCGGTGGTCTCGCCACCCATGATGGGCAGAACGATTCCGGTGATATAGGATGAGTCCGCATCGGACGCCAGAAACACATAACCGGGCGCCAACTCCTCGGGCTGCGCCGGGCGGCCCATCGGATTATTTTTACCGAATTGAGCCGTCTTCTTGGGTGACAGCCCGGGATCGGAAGGATTGAGCGGCGTCCACACAGGGCCGGGCGCGATGGCATTCACACGAATCCCACGGGGAATAAGATCCATTGAAAGCGCCTTGGTAAAGGCATTGAGCGCGCCCTTGGTCGCCGAATAATCGAACAATTTTTGAGAACCGAAAATACCGGTTTCAGAGCTTGTCACGATGATCGCCGCTCCCGGCTTAAGGTGCGGCAAGGCCGCCTTCACCAGCCAAAAGCACGCATAAACATTCGTCTTAAAAGTGAGATCAAACTCGGCGTCCGTCACCGCTTCCAAGGATTTCTTACGCATCTGGTGCGCGGCATTGGAAACAAGAATATCCAGACGCCCGAAAGTCTTCATGACTCGTTCAATTACCCGACGACACGCAGGCGCTCGTGACAGGTCCGCCGGCAGGAGCAGACAGCGTCGCCCCGTGGCTTCCACCGCATTTTTAGTTATCTCCGCATCGGTGCGTTCAACCGGAAGAAAGCTGATGGCGATATCCGCCCCTTCCCTCGCATACAAAAAAGCCACGGCGTGTCCGATCCCTGAATCACCCCCGGTGATCAGCGCCACTTTGCCCTTCAATTTGTCGGACGCACGATATCGCGAGGCCTGCCAACGTGGCGCGGGATCCAGTTTACTTTCAAGACCCGGAGGACGTTGCTTTTCCGACGAGAATGGCAACGACGGTTCAGAGGTCATCTGGGGCTTGCGCCGTGAAGAAGGCTTCATGGGAGTGTTAATTTAACATTTTTTCAATTTGCCGGGCACGCGCCAAGTGGTCGCGCATCACGGCCAGGTATTGCACCGCAAACGCCGCGACATACGTGTCGCTTGATGTCACAGCTTTTTCGAGGAGAGCGATGGCGGTTTTGTGAGCACCCATGACCTCCTTGAGATAGGCTTCATCATAAGCATCGATTGATTTCTTCGTGAGTTTCTCCACGGCAACCGAGCGCGTGTGCCCAATGGCCGCTTCGCCACCGCGACGTCGCGCCAGCACGACAAGTTCGCCAGTAATGAGCTCCTCCGTGTTCACGACCGTTTCTGCATATGCCCGAACATCGGCATGGACCGCACGCGTCACCGCCTGCTTTGAAATCGCTATCGAGTGCCCTGAGCTGGCGGTGTATTTTTTGATGAAGCGCTTATCACTGCGACTTAGTTTGGGCGCCGCAGGATTAAACTCCGCCGAGGTTCCTGCTTCCGGTGCGATTAATTGTTGCGCATTCGCTTCAGCGGCAGTTTCAGCCGCACCTGGCGATGTCAGGACCATCCAAAAACCGACGCCGGCCAGCGTGAGCAAACGCAAAAAGACTTTCATATTCTGTGCAGAATAAGGAAAAGCCCGCCGTCTCGGCATCAGGCGATGTTTTATCCGTCCGGTAGGGAGCCCGCCGGATGAACCCGCCAACATCCGCTGCTTAACCCGCTTCCAGCTTGGAAAGCAGTGAGACCAGCAACACTTCCGCTTCCGGCTGCGCCCCCGCTCCCGTGATGATCTCAGCGGACTGGATGTAACGCGCCGGAACCAACTCATCGGCGCACTCCACGACGATTCGCGCCACCTCCACTGGCGTCATCTCCAGATGAAACTGTAAACCCAGAACGCGCGTCCCGATGGCAAATGCCTGGTTCTCACAGCCCTCGCTGCGCGCCAGCCAGACTCCACCCGGCGGAAGCGAAAAGGTGTCACCATGCCAGTGCAGCACCGGGGTGGTTTCAGGAAAAGCAAACGGCGACAGGTTGCCCTCGGGCACCGCCATCACCGGAAACCAGCCGATCTCCTTCTGCGCGTTTTGATAAACTTTACCACCCAGCGCATCGGCGATGAGTTGCGCCCCCAGGCAGATGCCCAGCACGCGCTTGCCCGCGGCCACCGCGTCGCGAATGACTCGTTTCTCGGCGCGCAACCACGGGTGATCCCGGTATTGATAAATGTTCATCGGCCCGCCCATCACGATCAACCAGTCGAATCCATCGACTGTCGCCGGCGCGGATTCTCCCGCATAAAAACGCGTGCACGTCAGCGTATGACCACGGGCGGTCAGCCAGCCTTCGATCGCGCCGAGTCCTTCAAACGGGACATGTTGAAACCAGTGGATTTTCATTTGGAGGCCTTCTTCATCGCTTGATTACGCATCATCGTGCCGTCGCGGTAAATATATTCGGGACATCCCTCGGAGTCTTTGTCGCCAAAACCAAACACCGTGTAGCGGGTTGCGGCGGCGTCGTTGGGCGTGAGGGTGAGCGTGTGCCCGTTAAACTCATAGGTGCCGGCCGACGCGCTTTGTGAGCCGCCGGAAATCTGGGTCGTGTCGCCTGATTTAAACGACGAGATCGAGGAGCGGGCAAACGTGCCGTCTTTGCGAAAAACCACCGTGCTCGATGAAGCGAGCGTCCCGCCTCCGAGAGACGCGCCACCTTCGTATTCACCGTCGAGCCGCCAGCCCGTCTTGAAGCCCTCGACCGGCGTGGCACCGGTTCCATCCAGCCAAAGTTCGTTTCCTTTTTTCTCGAATGAATATTCCCAGTCCTTCGAACCATCCGCCCAACGGATCGTGATCTTGTCACCGGTTATCCAATACACACCGTCCTCCTTGCCCGCCTTGGCCGTTTTCTCGAAGTCGGAAAAATTGAAACCGCCGCCGGGCGCGCGGCTGACGCGTCCGCTCTTGGTGAAGAACCATCCGTAACTGCTTAAGCTCAGGCTGCCGTTCCAATAATACGTCTCCATGCGCAACCACGCGCCTTGCAGTCCGCCCTTCGCGCCGTCGGGACGCGCCGGCCAGTCAAAGCTCTTCGCCTTGGGATCAACGGTCGCGACCGGCTGCCCGTCTGCACCCGCCGCCGCTGCGCCCGGCATCCTGATACGGTCAACTTTCAACCACTCGTCCCAATTGCTCGCGTAGCCGTCGTAGGTGACCTTCCAACGGTTCGGCGCGGATTCAACGATTTTCCCGCCATACCATTTCCCGGCGGAATACGCCTCGATACGATCGCCCGTTTTCCAAGCAACCTTGGGCAAATCCCGAATCTTTTCTGCCGGCAACCATTCGTCCGAACTGCTGGTGTAACCATCATAGGTGACCTTCCAACGCGTCTCCTCGATCTCGATGACCTTTGCCAGATACCAGCTCCCGTAGGACATCGCCTCGACGCGATCGTCCTTTTTCCAAGCGGCAAAAGCCGCCGATACACTTAACCCAACCGCCAATACCCAGCGCAGAGTTTTCATTGCCAGCGAACTTGCCCGAGGCCGCAGCCTCAGGCAAGCCGCCAGCGGCAAATCACTTCCAATCGTAGCGCACCCGATACGTGACCTTCTTTTCCTCGTCTGGTTTCAGCTTCACGCGGAATTCGGCGGTGCTCGCATCGGTTTTCTCGGATGGGTCGGACTGTTCGATCAGCGACCAGTTAGGCCACTGATAAAAGTGCTCGCTGATGCGGACCTCAACGGTGTCCGACTTGCGGTTGCGCAGGGTGACCTCGAACGCCTCTTCGCGGAAATCGTTACGCGAACTCATCTTTGTGTCGGTCGCCTTACGTTCGACCACGATGTCGAACACGTCTCCGGTATAGATGCGCACCGTCTCGTTCTTCGCGGTGTGGTCGATGTTATTTTCACCCACAAACTCCAGACGACCGTCCGCCGAGTCCTGACGATAAAACCGCGTGCGTCCCTTCGGCAACGGCAGGCCGAGACCGCCATTTTCCTTGATGTTTTTAAACTCGCGAACGGTCGCCACCTTCGCGCCGTATTTTTGCTGATCAAAAATGTAGAGCTGCGGAGCCGTCACGCCCTTCGCGCGGATAAACTCGACCTGCTTGGTCTCTTGATCGCGCAAGGTGACGTTGCGCGGCAGTGAATAAAGATGAAATTCGTCAAAGGACTTCTCAGTGACGTCTTCTTGTCGCGCAACCGCCATCGCCATCACCATTCCGTCTCTCCGCATTGTCGGCGACTGCGGTTGCACGCGGTTCACATCCCCCGCCATCAGCTTGATCGACGCATCGGTGAATTGCTTGCCGGTGTTATTCACGACGGTCACCCAGCCGACGATATCCACCTGATCGCCCTTTTCCGGCGCGACAAAGTTATACGCCGCCTGCCAACTCATGCCGCCGGTGACATAACCCAACTCCGCATCCAGCTTGGCATCCTTCTCCACGTTCACCTGCCAAGCCAGCGTCGGCTGCAAAATCGCATCGTCACCCAGCGACGGAAAAATCGGCTGCCCCGGCAGCGAGAACCGCAATTTACCGTCCACCTCGATGATCGGAGTCGAAGCCTCGCCACCCGCCTTGTAACCGCTGCGGATCACGCGGCCCTTCACGAGATATTCCTTCGCATCCTTATCCCGCACGATGAAATCTAGCTCTTTCCCCTCGTTCATCGCGAGCAGGAGACCCTGCGACGCCGCATCAGCGCGGTAACTTTGTTCGAGGATGCGCAGAGCCAACTTGCCCGACGCATCGCGCAACACCACCGAATCCGGCTCCACCTGCGTGGTCACACCGGAGAAGTTCACCAGGTTCACGCCCGACTTCAGGTCGAACGGGATCGTCTCCCGCACCACGGCGAAATTCTGGTTATAAATGGTCAACGCCGGCCCCGCGGTCAGCGACAGGGGTAGCAACGCGATAAAAGCACTAAACAAAGCGAGGGTTTTCATGGGAATAAGGGGATCAGTGGTTTCATCAGACTGACGAACCAGTCGCGAGTTTCTTAGAGAATCATTAAAATTCTTTGCCTCCCCCGTCTTTTCCCAAAGCCTGACCCACTCGCGCATGGACCACTCCTTCGATCACCACGACCGCTCCGCCCACTCCGGCGTCCCGCCCATCGATTTCCGCGCGTCCCTCAACGACGAGCAATTCGCCGCCGTCACCGCCGAGCCCGGTCCATTGCTCATCCTCGCCGGCGCCGGTTCCGGCAAGACCCGCACGCTCACCTACCGCGTCGCCTACCTGCTCTCCAAGGGCGTCCGCCCCGCCGAGATCCTGCTTCTCACGTTCACCAACAAGGCCGCCAAGGAGATGCTCCATCGCGTCCACGATCTCACCGGCGTCGAGCCCGGCCGTTTCTGGGGCGGCACGTTTCACTCGATCGGCAACCGCGCGCTCCGCATCTACGGTGACGCCATCGGTCTTCCCAAGAATTTCACCATCCTCGACGCCGACGAATCCGAATCGCTCCTCAAGCAGGTCGTCGAAACCGAGAACAAGCTGTTCTTCAAAGATAAGACCAACCCCAAGCCCGGCCCGCTCTTCAGCGTGCTCTCCCTCGCGCGCAATACCCAGAAACCGATCGACGAGACCGTCGAGCGTTACTTCCCCCAGTATTCAGAAATCAAGCACATGCTCCCGCCCTTCGCCGCCGCCTACGCCGCGAAGAAGCGCGCCCAGGATGTGCTCGATTACGACGACCTGCTTGAGCTCTGGCTTGAGCTGCTCAAAAAAGCCCCCGACGTCGCCGCCTACTTCGCCAACCGTTTCCGCCACGTCCTCGTGGACGAATATCAGGACACCAACACGATCCAGTCCCAGATCGTGGACGCCCTCGCCGGCCATCATCAGGTCATGGCCGTCGGTGACGACGCGCAATGCATCTACTCCTGGCGCGGCGCCGATTTCGAAAATCTCATGACGTTCGAAGACCGCCACCCCGGCACGGTCATCCACCGCATCGAGACCAACTACCGCTCGACTCCGCAGATCCTGAACCTCGCCAACGGTGTTCTCGACGCCCAGCCCAAGGGCCGTCACTTCGAAAAGGAACTGCGCGCCGCCCGTAAGAACGGACAACGGCCCATGGTCGTCCAAACCATCGACGACCGCGAGCAGGCCGACTTCATCCTCAAACGCACGCGCAACCTCATCGAGGAAGAAGGCGTCGCCCCCGGGGAGATCGCCATTCTCTATCGCTCGCATTTCCACGCACTCGAAATCCAGCTCGCCTTCTCCCGCGCCGGCATTCCCTACCAGATCACCAGTGGAGTGAAGTTCTTCGAGCGCCAGCATGTGCGCGACTTGATCGCCTTCGTGCAATTCGTCGCCAACCCGCGCAACGAATCCGCCTGGAACCGCATCGCCGTCCTCCTTCCCAAGGTCGGTGACAAGGGCGCGCAAAAAATCTACGCCGCCGCCTACGATCACGCGAAGCTCATGCAACGCGACTTCGTGGACGCCCTCGCGACCGACGACGTGAAGACCAAGGTCTCCAAAGACGCCAAGGACGAGTGGGCCAGCTTCACCGCTTCGCTCAAACAGATCTCCGACGTCATGCGCACCGGCAAACCCGAGTCGGTCATCTCCACCGCCATCGACGGCTGGTATGCCGACTACATGAAGGGCGAATACGCCGACTACATCGACCGCATGGAGGAGTTGAAGGCACTCATCGGTTTCGCCTCTCGCTTCGACGACATCGAGGAAATGCTTTCGCAGATTTCGCTCATGAACGGCGAGACCAGCGAGAAACACGTCGATGTCCCGCCCGACACTGTGAAACTCACGACTGTCCACCAATCGAAGGGCCTCGAGTTCGACATCGTCTTCGTGATCGGCGTCGCCGATGGCATGTTCCCCGGACGCCGCGCCATCGAGGCAGACGACGTCGAGGAAGAGCGCCGTTTGTTCTATGTCGCCGTCACCCGCGCGAAGAACGAGCTCTACATTTGTTACCCGAAAGTCGCCACGCGCGCTGGCCCCGGCGGACTCCTGCTTACGCCCAGCCGTTTCATCACCGAACTCTCGCCTGATCTTTACGAGCCGCTCCGCATCAAGCGCCAGTTCGGCTGGTGAGAGCCTTGACACCGTTCAGGTCCGCGACCACTTAACGCCTCGTGAAGATTTTCTTCAAATTCGCCGCGTTTGTCCTGCTGGCCCTCTGGCTGCCAGCGACGCAACACTGTGATTTGGAGGCCGCCGGATTGGAACTTTTTAATTTCGGCGAACATCACGAATCGGCCTGCGCCGAGATCTGTAACCAGGACGCCTGCCAGTCCATCGAGGACGCTTCTTACCTTAAGAACGCCTCTAGCCTGCGCGTTCTGCCGCCGCCCGTCTCCTTTGAATTTTGTCTGCTGAGTTTGCTCATCGCACCCGTGCTGGTGGAGAGCGAACCCGTTTCACTCGCCGGCGATCCGCCTGAGCTTCAGGCACTGCATCGCACCTGGCAGTTTATCCGCCGCACGGCCTTGCCCGTCCGCGCTCCCGATTGCGTGGCTTGATCCGTCCCTGCGCGGACGGATCGCTTGCCTGATTCTGGCCGAATGACGCCTGCGCGCGTCGTTTGCGGCCATTTCACCCACCCGTGTCCGTTGTCCTCAACTCACCATGTTCTGCTTTTCACGACTCCGCCATTTGTGCGGATCACTCCTTCTTTGCACCGCCGGCCCTTTGTCCGCGCAACAGCTCTCACTTGCCGATGCGCTTCGCCGCGCCGACGAACAAAACCCTTCGCTGCATGCGCAGGATTCCACGCGGCGCGCCGCCGAGGCTCTGATCGAGCAGGCCGGTGTGCGTCCCAACCCCACGCTTGATGTCACCGCGGAAAACTTCGCCGGCACCGGTGCTCTCCGCGGCGTCGACTCCATTGAAACCACCGTGCAGGCCAGCCAAACGTTTGAGCGTGGCGGCAAACGAGCCAAGCGCCTCAGCGTTGCCCGCCGTGAACGCGAGGTCGCCGACCACGAGTTTACCGTGCGCCGCGCCGAAGTGCTCGCCTCCACCGTCGCCGCCTACATCGACGTGCTCGCCGCACAGGAACGCCTCGCGTTGTCCACCGCGTCGCTCGATCTCGCCCGCGAAACCACCGACGCCGTCGCCGCGCGCGTGAAAGCCGCCGTCGCCTCCACCGCGGAATCCGCCCGCGCCCGCGCCGCTCTCGCCACCGCGCGCGCCGATCATGCCCGCGCCGAGTCGACCCTTACGCAGGCTCGCGCCGCCCTCGCGACGATTTGGGGCGGGACTGCGACCGACGTGACCACGCTCGCCGGCACACTGCGGATGCCCGATGAGTTACCCGCCGCCGAGACGTTGCTCGCCAAGCTCACGACTCACCCGCGTTTCGCGCTTCAACAAGCCACCATTTCCAGCCATCGCGCCTCACTCCAGCTCGCCCAATCCAAAAACGCGCAAGACATCACGGTCGGCGGAGGCGTGCGTTTTCTCCGAGAAAATTCCGATGCGGGTCTGGTCGCCGGTGTGTCGATTCCGCTTCCTTTCCGTAGCCAGAACCAGGGCAACATCCGCGCCGCCCGCGAAACCCTCGCCGGTGCCGAGCAAGCCACTCGTGTGATCGACGCCGCGTTGCGCGCCTCGTTCTCAGCCGCGTGGCAGGATCTGCAGATTTCGCGCTCCATCGCGCGCGACCTGCGCACCGATGCGCTCCCCGCCACCGAAGAAGCGCTCGCCCTTGTCCGCCACGCCTACGCCCAGGGCGAACTTCCGCTCCTCGGCGTGCTCGAAGCCCAACGCGCTCACACCGTCCTCCGTCGCGAGATCCTCGATGCCGAGACCGCTTCCGCTTCGGCCCTCGTGCGCGTCGAAGCCCTGACCGATCCCGCCTTCCCTCTGACCACAGCACTCCTTTCGTCCCGATGAAACTCTCCGCATTCACTTCCGCACTCGTTCTCGTCACATCGCTGACGTCACCTTTGCACGCAGCCGACTCCGCCGCTCGGCGCGCCAACACCGTCGTCCTCGATGAGACCGGCGTGAAAAACCTCCGCATTCAAACCGTGGTCGTCGAGCCCGGTGATTTCGAGGAGACGACTTTCGCCCTCGGTCGCATCGAGGTCTATCCCGGCAACCGCGCCGTCATCAGCAGTCGCATCGCCGGACGCGCAGTCGAGGTCCGCCTCAAACACGATCACGCCATCACCAAGGGCGATGTCGCCTTCGTCGTCGAGAGCCGCCAGATCGGCAACCCGCCGCCCACAATCGAACTCACCGCTCCCATCACCGGCCTCGTGAGTAGCGTCAATGTCGTGACCGGCGAATCCGTTGACCCCGACAAGTCTCTCGCGGAGATCCTCGATCTCACCAAGGTCTATGCGCTCGCCCGCGTGCCCGAGCACCTCGCCGGCCGCCTCAAACGCGGGCAACGCGCGCACATAACCGTCGCCGCTGCTTCCGGCGAAACCTTCCCCGCCGAATTGGAACATCTCGGTGTCCTCGCCGATCCGGCCAGCGGCACCGTGGAAGCTGCGTTCCGCGTCGCGAATCCCGAACTCAAACTTCGCCCGGGAATGCGCGCCGAGTTCTCCATCGTCACCGCCCGACGCGCCGACGTCACCAGCATCCCCCGCAGCGCGTTGCAAGGTTCACCGGCCGCTCGTTTCGTTTACGTGAAGGACTTCGATCTGCCCAACGCCTTCGTGAAAACCCCCGTCGTCATCGGCGAGAGCAATGACCGATCGGTCGAGATCATCAGCGGCCTTCTCCCCGCCGACGAAGTCGTAACGCAAGGGGCCTACTCGCTCGCCTTCGCCGGCGGAGGCACGCTGTCGTTGAAAGAAGCGCTCGACGCCGCCCACGGCCATGCCCACGCCGCCGACGGCTCCGAACTCAAATCCGGCGCCGCCACCTCCGACGATGACCACGGACACGCCCACGACGGCGATGAACACTCCGATCACCACGAGAGCCCGATTTGGAAAATTCTCACCGGCGTTTTCTTCGTCGCCTTCGTGGTGACCCTCTTTGCCAAGAAGCCTTCAGCCAAAGCCTGAGGAACCGACCATGCTCAACCGCCTCATCCAGTGGTCGCTCGCTCATCGCGCGATCATCCTCGGCCTCTCATTGGTCATCCTCGTGCTGGGCCTCAACTCCGGTCTGCGCCTTCCCGTCGAGGTCCTCCCCGATCTCACCAAGCCCACCGTCATCATCCTCACCGAGGCGCCCGGTCTCGCCCCCGAGGAAGTCGAAACCCGCATCACCCAGCCGCTCGAAAGTGCGCTCATGGGCGTCGCCGGTCTCACGCGTCTGCGCTCCAACTCCGACGTCGCGCTGTCGCTCGTCTACGCCGAATTCGACTGGGACACCGACATCTACCAGGCCCGCGTGCTCGTGCAGGAGCGTCTCCAATCTGCCCGTGAACAACTCCCCGGCGGCGTGCAACCCTTCATGACGCCCGTCGCGTCCCTCATGGGCGAGATTCTCCTCGTCGGCGTGCGCTCCACCATCGAGGAAGGCCAGCCCGGCTACCTGCCGCCCAGCGAGGTCCGCTCCATCGCCGATTGGACCATCCGCCGTCGCCTGCAAAGCATTCCCGGCATCGCCGAAATCCTCAACATGGGCGGCGGCGTGAAACAGCTCGAGGTCCAGCCCGATCCTTACCGCATGCAGGCCCACGACGTGAGTTTCGCAGAACTCGAAGCCGCCGTCGCCGAGGCCGCCAGCACCACCACCGGCGGTTTCATCAACACCGGCCCCACCGAAATCATGGTGCGCAATCTCGCCATGACGACCGACCTCGGCGACATCGCCCGCACCGTCATCAAACACATCAACGACCGTCCCGTGACGCTCGCCGATGTCGCCACCGTCGCCTGGGGCATCGAGCCCATGCGCGGCGATGCCACCGTGAGCCAGACGCCGGAAAAAAAGCCCACCTACGGCGTCATCATGTCCGTCACCAAATCCCCCGGATTCGACACCCGCGCCCTCACCGAACAGATCAAAACCGCGCTCGCCGAGTTGCAGCCTGGACTGCCCTCAGGCGTGGAGACCGTGCCGCTTTTCCAGCAGAAGGATTTCATCGACCACGCCATCGGCAACCTGAAGGAAGCCATTCGCGATGGCGCGATCATGGTGACGATTGTCCTGTTCCTGTTTCTGCTGAACGTGCGCACGACCTTCATCACGCTCATGGCCATCCCCATGAGCTTCGCGATCACGCTGCTCGTGTTCCAGCGCTTCGGCATTACCGTGAACTCCATGACCCTCGGCGGTCTCGCCGTCGCCATCGGCATGGTCGTCGATGACGCCATCGTGGACGTCGAAAACGTCTTCCGCCGCCTCCGCGAAAATGCCGCGCTGACCACACCGCTGCCCAAGCTCCAGGTCATCGCCGCCGCGTCCGGCGAAGTGCGCAGCTCGATCTTCTACGCGACCATTCTGATCGTCCTCGTGTTCCTTCCACTGCTCGCCTTGAGCGGAGTCGAAGGAAAGCTTTTCGCCCCGATCGCCATCGCAACCATCGTCAGCATGGCCGCGTCGTTCGTCGTCTCACTCACGCTCATTCCGGTGCTCTGCTCGCTCGTATTGAAACCCAAGCCCGGCCACGCACACATCGACGGCTGGCTGGTCTCGCGGTTGAAACGTATTCTGCGCGCCACGTCCCTCCGCGCTGGGCTCGCTTATCCCCTGCCCGTCCTCGCCGTGGTGATCATCGGCATGGTCGCCGCGTTCCTGCTCTATCCCAAAATGAGCAAGGACTTCCTGCCTGCCTTCAAAGAAGAAACTGCGCTCATCGCCGTCACCGCCGCGCCCGGCACGTCACTTGAAGAAATGAACCGCATTTCCGACGTCATCGAGATGCAGATCCTCGCCGTCCCCGAAGTGCGCAAGGTCGGTCGCCGCCTTGGTCGCGCCGAACGCGGCGACCACGTCGTCCCCGTCTCCACCGCCGAGTTTGACGTCGATTTCCGCACGCCCGCAGACGGCTCTTCGTCCCGCACGCGCACCGAAATCCTCGCCGATCTCAATCGCCGCCTCAAAACCGTCCCCGGCACGTTTTCAGTCATCGGCGGTCCGCTCGCCGATCGCATCGGACACATGCTCAGCGGCGTTTCGGCTCCGGTCGCCATCAAGGTGTTCGGCCCCGATCTCGACACGCTCCGCCGTCTTGGCACCGAGGTGCAGACCGTTGCGCGGACGATTCCCGGTTTCGAAGACGCCAAGCTCGACCAGCAGGCCACCATCCCGCAGCTCCGTATCGAGGCCGACCGCGCCCGCGCCACGGCTTACGGCGTCACGCCCGGCGCGCTCAATGAGCAACTCGGCGCCCTCATCGGCGGAAAGGTAATCGCTGAACTCCGCGAAGGTCAGCGCGCCGTGAATCTCGTTATCCGCCTGCCACTCGCCTGGCGCGACTCGCCTGAAAAAATCGCCCGCCTGCCCATCGAAACCGTGACCGGACAGCGTCTGCCACTCTCCGTTGTTGCCGACGTGCGCGAGGCGACCGGTCCCAACGTGATCTTTCGTGAAAACAGCCAGCGTCGTTTCACCATCGCGATCAAGCCAACCGTCCGCGATGTCGGCGCCCGCGTCGAACGCCTGCAAGCCGAGGTCAAAGCCAAGGTGCCGTTACCCGAGGGTTATTTCATTACTTATGAAGGTGAGTTCCAGGCGCAAAAAGACGCCACGCAACGCATCGCGCTCTTCAGCACGGTCGTCTTTGTGGTGATCATTTTCCTGCTCTACGGATATTTCCAGAGCTGGTCGCTGGCACTTCAAGTCATGCTCAACATACCTCTGGCACTCGTTGGCGGACTCGTTTTCACGTGGCTCAAACTCGATAACATCAGCATCGCCACACTCGTCGGTTTCATCGCCGTCGGCGGAGTCGCCGCACGCAACGGCATCATGATGATCTCGCACTACCTGCATCTCATGAAACACGAAGGCGAAGGCTTCACCCGCGAAATGGTCATCCGCGGCACGCTTGAGCGCATGGTTCCCGTGCTCATGACCGCGCTCGCCGCCGGCATCGCGCTGATCCCGCTCGTGCTTGCAGGCGACCAACCGGGCAAGGAAATCCTCCACCCCGTGGCAGTCGTCATCGTGGGCGGCTTGGTATCGTCCACGCTCCTCGACTTCCTGGTGACGCCGCTGGTGTTTTTCACCTTCGGCCGAAAAGCCGCCGAACACGCCCTCCAACGCGGTGCTTCGGCCGCGCAATAATTACAGATTCCCAAATCCGAAAATAATTTCCCTCCTAAAATACATGAAAACCATCCTGATCCACTTGCTCGCCCTCACCGCCCTCGCCTTAACCGCCACGGTCGCTTCGGCCCATGAGCAAACTGTCGCCGGCCCCAACGGCGGCCGCCTCCTCACCATCGTTGAACCGCACGCCGAGTTCTTCGTGACCGCCGAGCGCAAGGTCCAGATCACCTTTGTCGGTGAAGACGGAAAACCGGTCCCTCCCGCCGAACAAGTCGTCGTGGTGACCGCCGGCGAACGCTCCGCCCCCACCAAGCTCACGTTTACCAAAACCGGCAACGTGCTTCTCTCCGATACCGCGCTCCCCGCCGGCAACGCCTTCCCCACGGTTGTGCAAATTAAGATCACCCCCGACGCCAAGTCCGTCGCCGCCCGCTTCACGCTAAACACTGCGATCTGCCCCGAGTGCAAAAACGCCGAATACGCCTGCACCTGCGCCCACTAAGCCTGCACACCGCCCCAAAAAAATCCCGCCCCTGCACGCACCCACCTCAAGCCGGCTTGTAACTTAATAGGTTACAAACCGGCTTTTCTGGTTAGCGCGTAAATCCCTCTTGTCCGGCCCGCCCGTTTGACGCTTGGTGTAACTTTCCCAATTTAACGCCATGTCCGCTTCCATCGAAAACGTCGTCATCATCGGCACCGGCTGCGCCGGTCTCACCGCTGCTATTTACACCGCGCGCTCCAACCTCAACCCGCTCGTGCTCGAGGGCCCGCTCCCCGGTGGACAACTTACGACGACCTCCGAGGTCGAAAATTTCCCCGGCTTCCCGCACGGCGTCGATGGTTTCCAGCTCACCCAAAACATGCGCGAACAGGCCACGCGCTTCGGCACCCGTTTCGAACAGGCCCTCGTCACGTCGGTCGATTTCACCGTTCACCCGCGCAAGCTCGTCCTCGGCGACAAGGTCATCTTCGCCAAATCCGTGATCATCGCCACCGGAGCCTCGCCACGCATGACCGGCATCCCCGGCGAAAAGGAACTCTACGGCGGCAAGGGCGTGACCACCTGCGCAACTTGCGATGGTGCATTCTACCGCAAGATGGAGGTCGCCGTGCTCGGTGGCGGCGATAGCGCGGCCGAGGAAGCCCTCTTCCTCACGCGTTTTGCCAGCAAAGTTTACCTCGTTCACCGCCGCGACTCGTTACGCGCCTCGAAGATCATGGCCGACCGCGCCGTCGCTCACGAAAAGATCCAGATGGTCTGGGACAGCGTTCCGCTTGAAGTGCTCGGCGTGCCCGAGAACTCCGTCAGCGGCCTGCGTATCCAAAATGTGAAGACCGGCGTCGAATCCGTGCTGCCCGTCAAAGGCATCTTCATCGCCATCGGCCACATTCCCAACACCGGCCCGTTCACCCCGGCCATCGACGTGGACGAGGGCGGCTACTTCAAGCCCTCGGCGGGCTCCCAGGTGCAAACCAACATCCCCGGCGTCTACGTCGCGGGTGATTGCTCAGACCACGTCTATCGTCAGGCCATCACGGCCGCCGGCATGGGTTGCCAGGCGGCGATCGAGGCCGAGCGCTGGCTGGCCGAACACGGCGGCTAAGACGCCCGGCTATGTTTAAGCTTTCAGCGTAATCGGCTTATCGATGGAGTTACCCGCAAATGGCCGGGTCCTCCTTCGAAAACGCCGAAATCGCCACACTCACCGCCGAATGCGAACGGCTCCGTGCCACCCTTCGCACCAGCGAAGAACAGCAGCGGATCCTCTTCGACAGCAACCCGCTGCCGGTGTGGGTTTACGACACCGAGTCGCTCGCATTTCTGGCCGTCAACGAATCCGCCATTCGTCACTATGGTTATTCGCGCGCCGAGTTTCTCGGCATGACGATCCGTGACATCCGCCCCGCCCGCGATGTGCCGGTGTTGGAGGCACACCTCTCCGGTATTGCTCAGACGCATGCCGCCACGGAAGCCTGGACTCACCTCAAGAAAGACGGCGCCGAGATCACCGTGGATATTTTCTCCCACGGCATCGTTTATACCGGTCGAGCAGCCCGGCTGGTCGTCGCGGTGGACATCACCACCCGTGCCGCCGCCGAGGAAAAACTCCGCAACAGCGAAGAGCGCTTCCAACTCGTTTCCCGCGCCACCAGCGACGCCGTGTGGGACTGGGATTTCCAAACCAACCTGCTGTGGTGGGGCGATGGATTTTGCGCGTTGTTCGGTTATCCACGCACCGATATTTCCCCTGAAGTTTCGTGGTGGGCGGAGCGCATCCACCCGGATGATCGCGACCGTGTTTACAACTCCCTCCACCGGGCAATTGAAGAGCCCGCGACGATTTTCTGGTCCGAGGAATATCGCTACCTCCGCAAAGACGGCGCCTACGCGATCGTGCAGGATCGCGGCCATGTCATCCGTGACGCCGCCGGCAAGGGCATCCGCATGGTCGGAGGCATGACCGACATCACCGAGCATAAAAAATTGCTCAATCAATACCTGCGCGCGCAGCGCATGGAGAGCATCGGCACGCTCGCCGGCGGCATCGCCCACGACCTCAACAACGTCCTCGCTCCGATCCTGATGTCGGTGGATCTGCTCCGCATCCACATGCCCGACGAGGGCACTCACAAGCTCATCAACACCGTCGAGCAAAGCGCCCGGCGCGGCGCCGATCTGGTCAGACAGGTTCTGACGTTTGCGCGCGGCATCGACGGCAGCCACCGCGTCGCCATCCAAGTCGAACACCTGATCAAGGACGTTGCGCGCATCGCCACCGAAACCTTTCCGCGCTCCATCCGCACCGAGATTCAGGCGGAGAAGGATCTCTGGGTCGTGACCGGTGACGCCACGCAACTCCATCAGGTTATCCTTAACTTGGTGGTCAATGCCCGAGATGCCATGCCGGAAGGAGGCACGCTCACGCTCACGGCGGAAAACATCACCATCGACGCCCAATACGTTGCCACCAGCCGCGCCGCCAAACCCGGCTTCTATCTCTGCATCGGTATCGCCGACACCGGCTGCGGCATTCCCCAAGACGAAATCGACCGCATCTTCGAACCGTTTTTCACCACCAAGGAAGTCGGCAAAGGCACCGGCCTCGGCCTCTCCACCGCTCACGCGATCATTGAAAGCCACCGCGGCTTTATCGCCGTTTACAGCGAGCCTGGCCAAGGCTCCACGTTCAAAGTCTACGTGCCCGCCGATCCGAATTTGCGCGCCCCCGCGTCCGCCGCGCCCGCCGTCGCCGATCTTCCGCGCGGTCATGGAGAGACCATCCTCGTGATCGATGATGAGACCTCGATTCTCACCATCACCCGTCAGACGTTGGAAGCCTTTGGCTATCAGGTGATCGTCGCACATGACGGTGCCGAAGCCGTCGCTGTTTACGCGCAGCACCGCGATACCATCGCCGCCGTCCTCACCGACATGGTCATGCCTATCATGGACGGCCCGGCCACGATCAGCGCCCTCATGCGAGTAAACCCCCACGTGCTCATTATCGCAGCCAGCGGACTCAACTCCAACGGCCGCGTGGCCAAGGCCGCCGGCGCCGGCGTGAAGCATTTCCTCCCCAAGCCCTACACCGCCGAGACGTTACTCATCACCCTCCGAGACGTCCTGCGCCCGTAGGCTCGTCCGGTCAGAACACCTCCGCAAATAGGGCGGCTCCGCTCTCACGAATGCTCCGCACGTCCTTCTTTAGAATTATTCCAATTCCGGCTTGCCGTTTAGAATCATTCCAATTGGTTGTGCCTTCCGCTCATGTCCAACCACACGATTCACTCCGACGCCCTTGCGCAAAAGCTAGCCGACAGCGGCCTGCGCAACACTCCCCAGCGCGAAGTCGTGTATGATGCGCTCCTCACCAAGCGCGATCACCCCACGGCCGACGAAGTCTTTGCCCGCGTTAAGCCCCAGCTTCCCGGCATCTCGCTGGCGACCGTTTACAACTGCCTCGAGACCCTCGTGCAATGCGATCTCGTCCGCGCCGTGAACTTCGAGCGCGGCCCGACCCGTTACTGCCCGAATCTCATTCCCCACGCGCATTTTCACGACGAGGAATCGGGAGCGACTCACGATATCGAGCTCCCCTCCAACCTCCTCGCCAGGATCAAGTCCATCCTGCCCGCCGGTTACAACGCAGACGCCATCGAAATCACTTTCCGCGGCAAACTCCCCGCCCGCTAAGCCTCCACTTTCAGTCTTCCGACTACCCGCTACTCACTACTTTCCAACAAAACCATGTCCTCCCTCGAAATCCGTGATCTCGTTGTCGCCCTCACCGCGACCCCCGACAAACCCATCGTCAAAGGCCTCAACCTGACGATCAAAACCGGCGAAGTGCACGCCATCATGGGCCCAAACGGCACCGGCAAATCCACGCTTTCCAAAGCCATCGCCGGCCACCCCGATTACCAGATCACCTCCGGCGACGTCCTCCTCGATGGCAAATCCATCCTCGAGATGGAGCCCGACGAGCGCGCCCGCGCCGGTCTCTTCCTCGCCTTCCAATACCCCTCCGAGATCCCCGGCGTCTCCATCGCCAACTTCCTCCGCGCCGCCGTTCAGGCCCGCATGGCCGAGGGTGAAGAGCTCGATGCCACCGGTTACTACAAGAAGCTCTACGGCAAAATGGATCTTTTGAAGATCGACCGCAAATTCACCTCCCGCTCCGTGAACGAAGGTTTCTCGGGCGGCGAAAAGAAACGCTGCGAGATCCTCCAGATGGCCATGCTCGAGCCCAAGTTCTCCCTCATGGACGAGACCGACTCCGGCCTCGACATCGACGCGCTTAAGATCGTTGCCGAAGGCGTCAACACCATGCGCGGCGGCGATCTCGGCGTCCTCCTCATCACCCACTACCAGCGCCTCCTCGACTACATCGTCCCCGACTTCGTGCACGTCATGTATGACGGCCGCATCGTGAAGTCCGGCGACAAGTCCCTCGCCCTCGAACTCGAGGCCAAGGGCTACGACTGGGTCAAGACCGAGCTCGCCGCCACCACCGTCTGAAACTGAACCAAGGATATTCCCATGGCTGACATCGATACACTCCCTTCCACCGACGAAGCCCCCGCGGAGGTCAATCCCGTCGGCGGCATCGACCAGGCCGTCGGTGACTTCCAATACAACGTCAACTACGAGTTCGACGCCGGCACCGGTCTCTCCGAAGACACCGTTCGCTACATCAGCTCCGTCAAAAAGGAAGCTCCGTGGATTCTTGAGTTCCGCCTCAAGGCCCTGAAGACGTTCCTCGATAAACCCATGCCCACGCACTGGGCGACGAAGGATCTCGAGAACATCGATTTCAGCAAAATCCGCTACTACCTGTCGCAGGGCCAGAAGCCCAAGCGCACGTGGGACGAGGTGCCCGACGACATCAAGAAGACCTTCGAGCGTCTCGGCATCCCCGAGCAGGAGCGCAAGTTCCTCGCCGGCGTCGAGGCCCAGTTCGACTCCGAGGCCGCGTATTCAAACATCAAGGACATCGTCGCCAAGCAGGGCGTCATCTTCTGTAACTCCACCGAGGCCCTTCGCGAGCACCCCGAGATCTTCAAAAAGTTCTTCGGCAAGGTCATCCCCACCGGTGACAACAAGTTCTCCGCCCTTAACTCCGCCGTGTTCTCCGGCGGCTCCTTCATCTACGTCCCCCCGGGCGTGAAGGTCGCCCAGCCGCTCCAAGCTTACTTCCGCATCAACGCCGAAAACTTCGGCCAGTTTGAGCGCACCCTCATCATCGCCGACGAGGGCGCCGAGGTCGTTTACATGGAAGGTTGCACCGCTCCCAAGTTCTCCACCTCCACGCTGCACTCCGCCGTGGTCGAGCTCGTCGCCCTCAAGGGCGCCAAGATCCAATACATCACCGTCCAGAACTGGGCGAACAACGTGTTCAATCTCGTCACCAAGCGCGGCGTCGCCCACGAGGACGCCGAGATCAAGTGGATCGACTGCAACATCGGCAGCCGCCTCACCATGAAATACCCCGGCGTTGTCCTGAAGGGCAAACGCGCCCGCGGCGAAGTCATCTCCATCGCCCTCGCCAACGACGGCCAACATCAGGACACCGGCGCCAAGATGATCCACGCCGCCGACGACACCACATCCGTCGTCGTCTCGAAATCCATCAGCGTCGGCCAGGGTCGCGCCACCTATCGCGGTCAGGTCCACATCCCGAAGCACTTGAAGGGTTGCAAAAACAACACCGAGTGCGACGCGCTCCTCATCAACACCAACAGCCGCACCGACACGTATCCAGCCATCACCGTGCGCGGCGACACGCACTCCGTGCAGCACGAGGCGTCCGTCTCGAAGGTGAACGAAGAGCAGATCTTCTACATGCAGCAGCGCGGTCTCACCGAAGCGCAGGCCATGAGCCTCGCTGTGAACGGTTTCGTGAACGACCTCGTCCGCCAGTTCCCCATGGAATACTCGGTCGAGCTCAAGCGCCTCATCGACCTCGAAATGGAAGGCAGTGTCGGCTGATCCAGCCCGCCCTACTCGCTGCCCGCTACACACTACTCGCCACTTCCTTCAGCCCATGTCCGCACTCACCGAACTCTTCGCCGCTCCCGGCCTCGACTCCACCCGTTTCGCCACCCACCTCTCGCAGCGCAGCTACCTGCCTGACTGGTGGCTGGAGACCAAGAAGGCCGCCTGGAACCAGTTCTGCGCCCTCCCGATGCCCTCGCGCACCGATGAGACCTGGCGTTTTTCCAGCCTCTCCACGCTCGATCTCGCCGGCTTCGAGCTCCCCGAGGACGCCTCGCAACACATCCCGAATCTCTCCGACTTCCCGCACGCCGCCGAGATCATCTTCTCCAACCGCCAGCTCGTCGCCCGCAGCACCGTGCCCGCCGACCTCGTTGCCAAGGGCGTTATTTTTGCCCCGCTCGACGACGCCATCGTTCAGCACGGCGAACTCATTAAAAAGTATTTCCAAAAACTCCCCGCCAACCTCGGCTCGGAGAAATTCGTCGCGCTTAACACCGCGTTCAGCGCCAGCGGCGCCCTCCTCTTCGTCCCCAAGGGCGTCGAGATCACCGAGCCCTTCGTCGTGCAGCACACGCTCTCCGGCGCCAACAAGGCCACCTTCCCGCACACGATCGTCATCCTCGAGGACAACGCCAAAGCCACCCTCGTGGAGTTCTTCGTCTCCGCCGACAAAGGCCGCCACCTCGCCAGCGGCGTGAACGACCTGCACGCCGGCCCCGGCGCCCAGCTCATCTACGTCGGTGCGCAAAACTGGTCCGCCGACACCCTCGCGTTCCAGACCAACTCCATCGTCGCCGAGCGCGATGCGAAGGTTCTCTCGCTCAACGTTCACCTCGGCGGACGCCAGGCTCGCCACGAGTCGCACTCCCGCCTCCTCGGCCCCGGTGCCCACTCCGAGATGCTCGCCCTCACCGTCGCCACCGGCGATCACGAGTTCGACCAACGCACGCTGCAGACCCACGTCGCGCCCAACACCACGTCGAACCTGCTCTACAAAAACGCGCTCCTCGACAAGGCCACGACGATCTTCTCCGGCCTCATCATCGTCGAACCCGACGCACAGAAGACCGACGCCTACCAGAAGAACCGCAACCTGCTCCTCTCCGACGAAGCCGAGGCTCACAGCCTTCCCGGCCTTGAGATTCAGGCCAACGACGTCCGTTGCAGCCACGGCAGCACCAGCTCGCGCATCGAGCCCGAGCAGGAGTTCTACCTCCAGGCCCGCGGCATCAATCCCGAGGCCGCCAAACAGATGCTCGTCTTCGCCTTCTTCGAGGAAGTCCTCAACAAGCTCGAAAACGAAGCCCTCCACGCCTCCCTCAGCACCTTGATCGAGTCGAAGTTCAAAAAGTAAACCCACTCATGAGCTCCAAAGAACGCACCCTCTCACGCGACGTCACCGTCACGCAGATTCCCAGCGGTGATAAGCACACGCTCTTCACCGGCGCCAAGGTCTTCATCCATCAGGTTCTCGGCGGCACCTACACCGTGCAGGGCGACACCGGCCTCTACCGGATCGACGGCAAGGACGCCGATGCCATTGGCGAACAGATCGTCGCCGACACCATCGATGCCAGCACGCTCGCCGACGGCGCTCCCGATCCGGAAGCCGTCTGGGACCAGCTCAAGAAAGTCTACGACCCCGAGATCCCCGTAAACATCGTGGACCTCGGCCTCGTTTACTCGATGGACGTCTCCAAAAACGAAGCCGTTGAAGGTGGCTACAAAGTCGATGTCGCCATGACCCTCACCGCTCCCGGGTGCGGCATGGGCCCCGCCATCGCCGAAGATGCGAAGACCAAAATCCTTCTCGTCCCCGGCGTCGCCACCGCCGATGTGCGCATCACTTGGGAACCAGCCTGGAACCAGTCGATGATCAGCGAAGAAGGCAAAATGAAGCTCGGCCTGATCTGAGCGTCGCAAACCTCCTCAATCCAAGCCCTGACGATTTCCGTCGGGGCTTTTTTATGTCTGCGCACGTTCGTGCACAGGCTCCAGCCCCTCGCTCTCCGGCGGCATCGAATCATTCACGATCACCGCCGTAACCAGATCCGCGCCCACGTTCACCGTGGTGCGGGCCATGTCCAGCAACCGGTCCACGCCGAGAATGATTGCGATGCCTTCCGGCGGGATTCCAAAGGTCATACACAACCCCGCGATCAGCGGCAGCGACCCGCCCGGAATCCCGGCCACCGCCACCGCGCTCAATACCGACAGTAACAGCAGGACCATCTGCTGCCCGATCGCCAGGTCCGGCCCAAACACCTGCGCAACGAACAGCACCACGCAGCCTTCATAGAGCGCCGTGCCGCTCATGTTCATCGTCGCTCCCAGCGGAATCACAAAGCCGCTCACGCTGGGCGACACCTTGAGCTCTTCCTTACAGACCGCGATCGAGGCCGCCATCGTCGCCGCGCTCGAACTGGTCGAAAACGCCGTGATCAGCACCGGCTTCACGATCTTAAAGAACGCCAGCGGCGAGCGCTTGGTCATAAACTTCAACCACAGCGACATCGTCCCGAACAGGTGCAGCGCCAGCACCCCCAGCACGCCCGTCACAAACAACCCCAACGCCAGCAAGATCTCGATGCCCGTTCGCACCACCACGCTGTAGATCATCAGCGGCACCGCATACGGCGCCAATCGCAGCGCGTAGTGCACGATGCCCGTCATCAACTCGTTCACTAGTTCCAGAGAACTGATCAACTGCGCCCGCTTCGCATCCGCCAGCCCCACACCCACCGCCCCCACCAGCAGCGCGAACAAAATCAACGGCAAGACTTCGCCGATCGATCCGCGTGTCTGACCCGTGACCGCGCCCAGCAGATTCTTTGGCATGAACATCTCCACGATGGTGGACAACGTGACCGCCTGCTGTTTTTCCCGCGTCTCGATATGCTGGCTGATGTCCGACGTATACGAACTCCTCAGCTCCTCCCTCTTTTCCACGCTCAACGCATGCCCCGGCTTGACCACGTCCATCATCACCAGCGCGAGCGCCACGCCGATGACCATATTGAGCAAAAACAGCCCGAACGTTTTCCCCGCGAGAGGCCCGAGTTTATCCAACCGCCCGAGCTGCACCACGCCGACCGCCAGCGAGGCGAACACCAGCGGGATGATCACAAAAAATAACAGTCGCAGAAAAATCTGCCCCGCCGGATCAAAGATCTCCTTCGAGACCCACTGCGCACCCGAGAGAAACTCCGGGAAAGCACGTCCCACGGCGATCGTGATGAGACCCGCGATCAACCCGACGACGAGCCCGCCGAGGATGCGATTGGCAAGTTTGGCGGAAGACGCAGACATGCGCCTAAAAGGAAGTCATCCCGCCGCCACGGCAAGAATGTATCACCCTCATTTACTCCGACACCGGCACAAAACCCCACTTCGTCGCGGAGAACAGACCGCGGTCGCTCAGCTTCAAATCAGGAATCACCAGCAGCGCCATGAACGACAGGGTCATGAACGGTGCATCGAGTTTCGATCCCAGTTTCTTCGAGGTTCGATCCAACCGCGTATAACGCCGCGCCGCTTCGCGGCCGTCCAGCGCCGACATCAACCCCGCGATCGGCAGCGGCAGCACCGCCTTCATCCTCGGTCCCACCACACTCAGTCCGCCCTTTTCCGCGATCACCAGATTCACTGCCGCGGCCAGCGACGCGTCATCCACACCCACCGCCACAATGTTGTGCGAATCATGCGCAACCGACGAAGCCAGCGCCCCGGCCTTTAATCCAAAGCCCCGGATATATCCGACCGCCACCGGCGCCTTGGTCGCGTAACGATTCACCACCGCGATTTTCAAAACATCGCGTTTCACGCCGATATCGGTCGCCGGCAGCGTCAGGTGTTTGGTCACCAGTTGGCCGTTGAGCGCCTCGATCACGTTCAACGTGCTGCCCACAGTTTTTACCGCGAAATCCGCCGCCTTCACCGCGCGCGCCTTGAATTTATTGGCCAGCTTCGGAGCCAGCCGTTTCAGCCGCGTGCGGCCGCCTGACGCCACCAGCGCCCCGTCGATATAAGTGCGCTCCACGCGAAATTTCTTCCAACCGTCCACCACGATGAAATCAGCCTCTTCGCCCACGCGCAGCAGTCCGACCTTCAGCCCATAGTGCTCCACGGGATTCACCGATGCCGCGCGCAACACATCAAATTTATTCGCGCCCGTTGCCAGCGCCCGCCGCACATGTTCGTCGAGGTGACGTTTCACCAGCAGATCCGGATGCAGGTCGTCACAGCAAAACATGCAGCTCTGCGGATGCGTTTTCAGCAGCGGCTTCAACGCCTCGAAATTCCGCGCGGCCGATCCTTCGCGAATAAGAATCTTCATCCCCGCCGCCAGTTTGTCCTGCGCCTCTTCAATCGTGAAACACTCGTGATCCGTCGTCGGTCCTGCGTCCGCATACGCCTTCGCCTGGGCGCCCCGCAATCCCGGCGCATGTCCGTCGACTTGTTTTTCCTCGGTCTTCGCCGCTGCGATCATCGCCATCAACTCCGGATCACGTCCGAGCACGCCGGGAAAATTCATCACCTCGGCCAGGTAGCGCACATCCTTGCGCGCCAGCAACCGCGCCACGGCCTTTGAATCAAGTTTCGCCCCAGCCGTCTCAAACGTCGTCGCCGGCACACACGAAGGCGCGCCAAAGTTAAACTTGAGCGGCGACCGTTTCGCATCGGCGAGCATGTAGAGCACGCCCGCCTCGCCGAGCACGTTGGCGATTTCGTGCGGGTCCGACACCGTCGCCACCGTGCCATGAATCACCGCCAGCCTCGCAAACTCCGACGGCGGCAGCAGCGAGCTCTCGATATGGATATGCGCATCGACCAGCCCCGGCATGATCAGCCGTTTATCTTTCACCCGCGGATCGCGTCTCACCGCAGTAATGCGCCCGCCTGACCATTCCACCGTCCCGTGAAAAATCTCCCGCTTGAATAAATCCACCACCTGTCCCGAGATCGATTGAACACGCACCTTGGTCGTCATAACACCGAGCGTTGTCCGACCGGCCCGCAGTTGCAAAGCCTCGATCTTCTTTTAATCCCTAGGATTTGATGATTCCCAATGTCCTCAGTATCGCCGGCGTCGATCCCTCGGGCGGAGCCGGTCTTCTCGCCGACCTGAAGGCGTTTTCGGCCCTCGGCGCCTACGGCACCGGAGTCGTTGCCGCCCTCACCGCTCAGAACACCCGGGGCGTCACCGGCGTGCAGGCCGTGCCCGTGGAATTCATCGCTCAACAAATCGACACGCTCTTCGCCGATGTGCGCATCGACGCCGTAAAAATCGGCATGCTCGGCACCGCCGAAATCGTCGCCACCGTGGCCGCCGCGCTGCGCCGTCATCACGTCAGCCGGCTCGTCGTTGACCCCGTCATGGTCTCCAAAAGCGGCCACCACTTGCTCTCCCCCGATGCAGTCGAAGCCCTGCGCACCGAAATCATCCCGCTCGCCGAAATCATCACCCCCAACCTCCCCGAGGCGGAGGTGCTGCTCACTCGCGCGCCCATCCGCACGCTCGCCGACATGCGCACCGCCGCCCGCGCCTTGCACGCCCTCGGCCCGCGCATCGTGGTGCTTAAAGGCGGACATCTCGACGGCGCCGAAAGCATCGACGTGATCGACAACGGCATCATGCAAACCGAGCTGCACTCACCGCGCATCACCACCAAAAACACCCACGGCACCGGTTGCACGCTTTCCGCCGCCATCGCCGCTTTGCTGCCGCAACATACTGATCCGCTCAACGCGATCCGCGCCGCCAAAGCCTACCTCACCTCCGCGATCGCCGCCTCCGACCAGCTAGCCGTCGGTTCCGGCCACGGCCCCGTGCACCACTTTCACAACCTCTGGAAAAAATGATCTCCCGTCTTCGCCTTTTCCTGGGTGCGTCGCGCACTCGACGCGTGTTTATCGGCTTCTTGATCCTTGGAGTCGCCTTCGTGGTCTTTTCCAACCTCCGCATCACGCGCAGCCACCGCGATCAACTTTACACGCTCGTCGAGGAAACTCCCGAGCGTGAAACCGCCCTGGTCCTTGGCGCCAATGCCACGCTGCGCAGTGGCCGTCCCAATCCGCATTTTGTTAATCGCATGGATGCCGCCGCCGCGCTCTATCACGCGGGTAAAGTCCGTCGCCTGCTTGTCAGCGGCGACAACAGCCGCGCCGACTACGACGAGCCTGCGATGATGAAAAACGCGCTCATCTCCCGGGGCGTGCCCGCATCCGCCATCGTCTGCGATTATGCCGGATTCCGCACGCTGGATTCGGTCATACGCGCCCGCGACGTCTTCGGGCTCACCGCGTGCACCATCGTCACGCAGCGCTACCACAACGCCCGCGCGCTGGAGATCGCCCGCGCCCACGGGATCGATGCGATCGGCTTTTGCGCCACCGATACTCATTTCCGCTATTCGGTGCGCACCGAGCTGCGCGAAGTCGTTTCCCGCACCGTGGCCGTGCTCGATCTCTACGTGTGGAACAAGCAGCCGCGTTTTTCCGGACCGCGTGAGCCGCTCCCTCCCCTTGGCTCGTGAGTATCGGCAAGACCAAGCTCCTCTTCCTCTGTTCGCGCAACCAGTGGCGCTCACCCACCGCCGAGGCGTTGTTCAAGAATCACCCGCGCTACGATGCCCGTTCGGCCGGCACCGAAAACGGTGCCCGCATCAAGGTCACCGGCTGCCACCTCGGCTGGGCCGACACGATTTTTTGCATGGAGCGCAAACACGCCGACCGCCTGCGCGAGAAGTTCCCCGAGGACCTCGCGGGCAAACCCGTGGTCATCCTGCGCATCCCCGACGATTACCCCGCGGCGCACGATCCGGAGTTGATTGCCCGCCTCCGCGATGCACTCGCACCGCATTTGCCTGATCTGTGACCAACTTCGCCTGAGCACTTGCCAACCCGCACCCGCCTCGCAACGTAACTCCCATATGCATTTCGACAATCTCCAGCCCGGTCTTAACGCACCTCTCCCCCGCCTCGACGACGACGAGGAAGATGACGACAAGGAATCCGATTCCATCGCCAAAAAATCTTCCGCCCCCGTCGCCATGCTCATCCAGAAAAAGTTTCTCGATGAACGTAAGCTGTTCCTCTGGGGCGCCGTGACCGACGAAACCGCCAAGGACATCGTCGAAAAGCTCCTCTACCTCGAGGCCATCGCCCCCGGTAAGGAAATCCACTTCTACATCAACACCCCGGGCGGATCGATCACCGCCGGCATGGCCGTTTACGACACCATGCAGATGATCACCTCGCCGATTAACGTCATCGTGACCGGCATGGCCGCCTCGATGGGCTCGATCCTCCTCTCCGGCGCCAAGAAGGGCCGCCGCTTCCTCTACAAACACTCCCGTGTGTTGATCCACCAGCCGCTCATCTCCGGCCGCATGGTCGGCCCCGCGACCGACATCAACATTCAGGCCAAGGAAATGGAAAAGCTCCGCTCCGAGCTGAACCAGATCCTAGCCGACGCGTCCGGCCAGCCCATCGAAGTCATCAACCGCGACACCGACCGCGACTTCTACCTCAACGCCCAGGAAGCCATCGCCTACGGTCTCGCCGACACCATCGTGGACAAGGTCTAAGCTCCGTCCGCAGGCCCTTACATCCCTCCCCGCCAAGGCGGACCTTTACGGTCCGCCTTGTTTTTTGTCCTCATCCGACACCGGCGGCGGAGCGGTCAGCTCCTTGTATTCAGAATCCCAATTCACGATCTGCCGCGCATCCTGGGCTTCCCGCGCAACCTCCAAGGCCTGCGGCAACCATTGGATGCGCAACTCACGCGCGATCGCTCGGCTGCCGAGCACGCGTTGCCACACACCGAGCGCAGTTTTCGCCTCGCCCGACTCACGCAATTGCTGCGCGACGAGCACCGCCAACGGTGACTCCAAGAGCGTGAAACTCCGGCGGCTCGCCACCCAGGCCAGCGTTTGCAACGCGCCCGAACTATCGCCCGTCGCCTGTTGTAATTTTGCGGTTGCCAGCGCCACCGCCATGCTCGGATTGGTCTTCTCCGAGATCAGTCCCGCCCAAATCGCACCGTTGCGATCCCCTCCGCGATCCAGTTCGCGCATGCGGCTCAAGACCACATACGGCCGTTGATTCGACGGCAGTTTGTCCCGACGCGCCCACAGCTCGTCCGGCTTCACGGCAAACGGGCGATACAACGGGTCGCCCACCATGATCGCCTGCCAGCTGTAAACCGGCACCGAATACGCCGCCGCATCACCCAACCGGTCGCCGCGCGCGAGCGACTTCAACACCAGCTGCGGCTGATGCGTGAACTCCAGATACGGCTCATTCACATTTCCAAAGGTCGCTGTCACCCCGCGCGCCACCAGCGGCCCGACCCAGCCGCTCGTCGTCGAACGCAGCGTGGCGGCCGAATAACTATGGATGTGCAACGCCACCGCGCCGGGCGGAAACGTGAACCCAGGTTGTGCAAATGGCCCGTTCAGCTCGCCCGCATACCAACCGAAATACAACGCCGGCGCATCCATCCGCGTCCACGCCGGCATTGAGCCGCCCACGCGTTCCACATCGGTATCGAAATTCAATTCGTCGAGCTGCTTCGCCACATCCTCGAGCCAGCGATCGCCCAGCGCATGCGGGCCGCCGATATCAACGTAACCACGTCCGATGAGCCCGCCGTTTTCCGCCGCGATCGCATGATCGATCAAGCCGCGCGCATCGGCATAGGTCGGTCCGTCCAGTCGCCCCACCTTCACGATCTGGTCCAGTTGGATCGACGAAGGCTTGTCATTTTTAAAAAGCGGATTCGGCAAAAACGCGATCAACGGCGAATTCACCACGGCGAGCAACGCCAGCTCACCATCGACCGACGACGCATTGGTCTTAAACGCCGGATTGATCAGCGCCGGTGAATTTTCCACCGGCAGCGAACCATCGTTGGCGATTTTCAACGGCACGCCGCGACACACCACCAGATAAGAAATCGTGTGCCCCGAAATCGCGTATTTCTTCCGTCCGACCGCATCAAACAGATCCATGCCAATCGCATCCAGCGAGCCGCGTTTCACGAGCTCCGCCCGCAACGGATTCAGAATCCCGTCGATATACTCGCGCCAGCTGATGATCTCGGTGTCCGGCATGGGCAGCGCGATGATGTTCTCCGGCGGCACGTCGCGTTTTTGCGCGTAATACTCCGCCAGCTTCACCGATTCCGGGTCGTCACGGTTTGCCAGCACGATGACCCGCGAGGCCACTTCATCGGCGCGCGCCACCACGGCGATTACCATAAACAGCAGGAACAGAGGGAGTCGGCGGCCCAGCATTCCCGCGAGGTTGCAACCGTCCTCCCGCCGCGCCAACCCTAGATTCATGCTTTTCCGCCGTCTCGCGCTGTTTCTCGCCGCCGCCGCTTCGTTGCACGCTTGGGATTACGAGGGACACCGCACCGTCAACCAGCTCGCCCTCGCCGGCCTGCCCGAGGAGTTCCCCGCCTTCGTCAAGACGCCCGCCGCCGCCGAGCGCATCGCCTTCCTCGCCGGCGAACCCGACCGCTGGCGCAGCACCAACGAACTCCCGCTCAAGCACGTCAACGGCCCCGATCACTTCCTCGACTTCGAATACCTCGACGACGCCGGCCTGCCCGTCGCCACACTCAGCGAGTTCCGCTACGTTTACACCGCGCAATTCGCAGCCGCCCATGCCGCGCATCCGGAGAAGTTTCCCGCCGTCGATCCCGATAAAAACAAAGACCACACGCGCGAGCTCATCGGTTATCTGCCGTGGGCGATCATCGAAAACTACGCGAAGTTGAAGTCCGCTTTTTCCTACCTGCGCGCCTTCGAGGAAAACGGCACGCCCGACGAGATCGCCAACGCCCAGGCCAACGCGCTCTACATCATGGGAGTCATGGGCCACTACGTCGGCGACGGTTCGCAGCCGCTCCACACCACCAAACACCACAACGGCTGGGTCGGTGAAAATCCGCACAACTACACGCGCTCCTCCTCGATTCACGCCTGGATTGACGGCGGCTACATCGCGCTCGGCGGCCTCTCCACCGCCGACCTCGTTGCCCGCGCCCGCCCCGCGCACGATCTGGCCATTCGGCCCGAAGGCTCCCCGCCCGCCACCCGCAATCTTATCTTCGAGCAGACGCTCGCCTATCTGCTCACGCAGCACGCCTTGGTCGAACCGCTCTACCAGCTCGACCAGACCGGTGCGCTCAAACCCGGCTCGGCCGACGGCGGCAAAGCCGGTCGCGAATTTATCGGCGAACAACTACTCCGCGGCGGCGAAATGCTCTCCAGCCTGTGGTTGACCGCGTGGAAACAGGCCGCGCCCGACGTCTACCTGCGCGCGCAATTGGTAAAACGCAAAGCCGCCGCGACTGCCACCGCGGCTCCGGCAACGGCGCAGTAGTTGTTCACTTCATCACCAGCACCACGGCTCCGGCCGTGATCAACGCACCGCCGAGTCCCGTGCGCCACGTGAGCGATTCGCCCAGAAACAGCGCGGCGAACACCAGCACGAAAACCACGCTCAACTTGTCGATCGGCGCGACTTTTGACGCCTCGCCCAGTTGCAGCGCGCGGAAATAACACAGCCAGGACAAACCCGTCGCCGCGCCCGATAAGCCAAGAAAAAGCCAGGTGCGGCCCGTGAGTGTTTGCATTTCGCGCCAGGGCGACGGTGCCGCGATCACCACAAGGATCCACGCAAACCCCAACACGACCGTCGTGCGGATCGCCATCGCGAGATGCGAGTTCACGCCCTCGACACCGACCTTGGCGAGAATCGCCGTCGCCCCTGCAAACACCGCGGATAACAGCGCCCAGTAAAACCAGTTCATGCAGGGATACTTGACTGACTCGCAGGAGAACGGCGAGCCGCGCTTTTAGCCGTGGCCGCAAGAGAATCGTTGAACCCCGCGAGAGAAACCTGCGAAGTAGTGCCTTCGATTTTCGGCCGCACCTGCGGGCGGCGCTCCCACACGTAATGAAACCCTCCTTCACCGATGCCCTCGCTTCGTTAAAAGCACGGTGGCTGACGATTCCCACCTCGGCCCGTCAGATGGTGATGCTGGCATCACTCGGCATCTTTACCGGTCTCGTCGCGGTGGCCTTCCATATCGTGTCGGAATGGATCGCCCACCACACCTACCACGCGCTCGCGGAATACGGCACGGCTTGGTTCATCGGCGGCACCCTCGCCTCGGTCGTGATCGGCAGTTTGCTGGCGACTTGGATTGTCCGTCGTTTCGCACCGCAGGCCGGTGGCGGTGGCGTGCTTCCCACCAAACTCGCCTTTTGGAAAGACTTCGGTGAAATGCCGGCAAGCACCGCGATCGCCAAGTTTGCCGGCTCCGCCCTCACCATGGGCAGCGGCGTCAGTCTCGGCCCCGAAGGACCCGCCGTGCAAATCGGCGCCGCGACTCTTTCATCGACGGCGGGATTCTTCGGCGTAGCCAAACAACGCCGCCGCATTTTCAGCGCCGCCGGTTCCGCCGCCGCGTTGGCCGCGGTGTTCAACGCGCCGCTGACTGCGATCACCTTCGTCCTCGAGGAAATCGTCGGCGATCTCAACAGCCGGCTGCTCGGCGGAATCCTGCTCGCGGCGGTCATGGGCGCGCTCGTTTCCCACGCACTCATCGGCAACCAGCCCGCATTCCAAGTGGCCGCACTCAGCGAACCAGGCTGGCGCGGCGTGCTGCTGTGTCCGCTGGTCGCCCTCGTCGCCGCCGGAGCCGGCATCGCCTTTCACAAGGGCGCCCTCGCCGCGCGCCTGCGTTTTCGCGGTGCCAACTGGCTGCCCGCCTGGGCCCAGCCCGCGACCGGCGCCCTCGGCACGTGGGTGTTGGGCGGCGCGGCGTTTCTCTACACCGGGCATCTCGGCGTATTTGGTATCGGATACGCGGACATCACCGCGTGCATCGACGGACGCATGACGTGGTCCATCGCCCTCGTGCTCGGCATTGCCAAGCTCGGCGCAACCATCCTCGCCGTGGGCGCCGGCGGTTGCGGCGGCATCTTTGCGCCCAATTTGTTTTTAGGTGCCATGTGCGGCGGGGCCATCGCCGCGGGCGCCTCGCGATTCATGCCGCTCACCCATTCCGACCAGGCCATGCTCGTGATGTCGGGCATGTGCGCTTGTTTGGGCGCAGTCATCCGCACTCCGATCACGTGCATCCTGCTGATTTTCGAAGTGACACACCAGTTTGTGATCGTGCCGCTCCTGTTGCTCGCGACGCTTGTCAGCCAGCTCGTCGCCCGCCGCCTCGCCAAAGAAGGCCTCTACGAAGAAATGCTCCGCCAGAACGGCGAAGATCCCCATCACGTGCTGCCACCCCGGGACTACAAACGCTGGCGTGAATTGCCCGCCGGCACCATCACCTGCTTTAAACCCGTGGTGATCGAATCTCTCGACCAAGACCGTCTGAAAGCGCTGATCGACTCCGACAGCCATGAACGTTTTCCCGTGCGTAATGCCGATGGCAGCATCGCGGGCATTCTTACGCGGCAGGAAGCCGCCGATTCACTCGCGCAGGGTCGTGAGCCCCGCCTCGCCAAGGCGCTGTGGGTCTCCCCGCATGATTCCGTTTCCAAGGCGCAAAAACTCCTCGTGGAGTCATCCGTCAATTTCATCTGCGTCGGCGATTACCGTCAAAATGCCCTCGCCGGTGTGATCACGCTGCACGACCTCCTACGCGGCCAGCAAGGTCTGGGCGAAGACGAAGACGTCATCTAAATCCGCCACCCATACCGCCGGTGAACTTCCTTTCACAACGCCTCGACGCTTTCAACATGGAGGGCCTGCGCCGTCTCATCATCGGCGTGTTGCTGGTCACGCCGGTGGGAGTGCTCGCCGGTTCGGCCAGCGCGTTTTTCCTGTGGGCGCTCGACCGGGCGACCACGTTGCGTTTCGAAAACGGCTGGCTGCTTTTCCTGCTTCCGCTCGCCGGCGCAGGCATCGCGTGGGTTTATCATTCCTACGGAAACGGAGCTGAACGCGGCAACAACCTGCTCATCGACGAAATCCACCAGCCCGGCGGCGGCGTGCCCGCGCGCATCACTCCACTCGTGCTGGGGGGCACTTTGATCACACACCTGTTCGGCGGCTCGGCCGGACGCGAGGGCACTGCCGTTCAGATGGGTGGCGGACTCGCCAGCGCCTTCGCCACGCTCGCCCGCATTCCGGAAAAATATCGGCGCATGCTGCTCATGGCCGGCGTCGCCGCGGGATTCGGATCAGTCTTTGGAACGCCGCTCGCCGGGGCGATTTTCGCGATGGAAGTGCTCACGTTGGGCCGCGTCCAATACGACATGCTCATCCCGTGTATGGTGGCCGCGCTGGTCGGTGATTTCACCTGCACCGCCTGGGGCGCGCATCATACCCGCATGCTGATCGCCGGACCGCTGATGGGTGACCACTCGATGCTTGCGGGGATGGATTTGAGCTTACTCGCCAAGGTCGCGATCGCCGGCGTCGCCTTCGGTTTATGTGCGCGTCTTTTTTCGAGCGCCGGCCACGGAATCAGCGCGGCGTTCACCCGTTACGTTCCCCGCTTCTGGCTGCGCCCGGTGATCGGCGGCGTGGTCGTCATCGCGCTCACTTACCTCCTCGGAACGCGTGAATACCTCGGTCTCGGCACGGTCGCACTCAACCTCGGCGATACCACCACCACGTCGGTTTTTTTTGAAGGCGGCGCGGATACGTGGAGCTGGTTTTGGAAACTCCTCTTCACCGTGGTGACGCTCGGAGCGGGCTTCAAAGGCGGCGAAGTCACGCCATTGTTTTTTATTGGTGGAGCGCTCGGCAACACCCTCGCCGGCCTGCTCGGCATGCCGGTCGATCTCGCCGCAGGGCTGGGCTTCGTCGCGGTCTTCGCCGGGGCCAGCAACACCCCGCTTGCCTGCACGCTGATGGGAATCGAACTCTTCGGCGCACAACATGCCATTTTCTTCGCCGTGGCCTGCTGGTTGAGTTATCAGTTCAGCGGTCATTCCGGCATCTATAGCGCGCAACGCATCGCCTCGCGCAAAGACGGCGCGTGACCTCCGGCCGAGGTTTGTGAACACTCCCGCCAACGTCCGGGAAACAGCAGCATCGGCGGCGGATCGGGCAGCCCGCGCTCGTTGCGCTGCAGCTGGGTCACCACCAGATCCACCGCATGCGCCGCGATGTCATCATAGCCTTGATCGATTCCGCCAAACGCCGAACGCGCGTGCCACGACAACACGGCTCCTCGCTCGTTCGGTTCCGCCCAACCCGCCGCCTGCGCCGCGTGGATGAGGTTCGCGTTATCCGTCACCAACGCATCGGGCTTTAACCGCTGCAACCACGCCGCGAGTTCGTTTTTTTCACCGGCTCGATACAGCCACAGGCGCCGCGCCGCACCGGCCGGTCCATACGCCAGCCAAGCCGCCTGCCAGCCACGATGCGCGCGTTCGTTCGTCGTCGCCTCGATCATCGCCGCAGGCCGGCGCGCGCCTTTCGCCGACATACGCCGCAGCACTTCGCGCATCGCCTCGTAGTGATGATGCCCCGCGCGCGGCAACGCCACGCTGAGCTCCGACATGCCCGCCACCGCCACCGCAAAATCCGCCCAGGGCCAATCAAGCTCGATGCGTTTCTCGCCAACGGTGGGCGCGAACAAAACCCCGCTGATTCCGCGTGCGGTTAATATGCCGGCGAGCCGGCGGGCATTGCCTTCCACTTCCGACAACCAAAACGCATCCAGCCGGTAGCCGCGGTGCGCCGCATGCAACCGCGCACTGGCTTCCACGATTTGCGCAAACCCGTTTTTTTTTGCCGTCGCACGATCGCCTTCGAGATACACCAGCGCCAGCGGTTCGGCCTTCGCGAGCGGACGCGCCTGCCGGATATGCGCCATCAGTTCCCCCACCCGCGCATTGGGACGGTAACCGAGTTTGTCCGCCACCGCCCGCACGCGCGCCGCCGTCTCCGCCGGGATATTCGCCGCGCCCCGCAGCGCATACGACACCGCCGAGACCGATACGCCCGCCACCCGCGCCACTTCCCGCAATGTCACCCGACGCTCCTCGCTCACGATCCGCCTCCCTTCCCTGTCCGCTCCGTGTAAAATCCAACGCTCTGGGTCAGTTTTTCCGGCCAGCGTGGCGTTGGAGGCATTAGTTTAGTCAACGGTTTCACTAAACCGAGATTCGAGCGTATGACCCGTCTGCGGCAATCTCATTCCATGCCCTTAACCCAGCATACCCTTGAAACTGATTTTGTCGTCGCCGGTGGCGGTCTCGCCGGTGTCTGCGCCGCCATCGCCGCCGCGCGCCGCGGCTCCCGCGTTGTCTTGATCCAGGATCGTTCCGTCCTCGGCGGCAACGCCTCCAGCGAGATCAAGATGCACATCGTCGGTGCCGACTGCCACGGCGCCAAACCCGGCACCCGCGAGTCCGGCATCATGGAGGAACTTCGCCTCGAAGACGCCGTGCGCAATCCCCACCGCTGCTATTCGCAGTGGGATCTCCTTCTCTACGAAAAGGTAAAGCTGGAGCCCAATATCACGCTCTTCCTCGACACCGATGTCGTCGGCGCGACGGTCGAGGGCGACACCATCCAATCCGTCCGCGCCGTGCGCAATCCCACGGAGGACGAGTTCCACATCAAGGCCAAGTTCTTCGCCGACTGCACGGGCGACGGCCGCCTTGGTTTCGAGGCCGGTGCCGATTACCACGTCGGCCGCGAAGCCAAATCGCAATACGGCGAAACCCTCGCTCGCGACGTCGCAGACCGCCACACGCTCGGCAGTTCCATTCTCATCACCGGCCGCAAATACGACGCGCCCCAGCCGTTCATCTCCCCGTCCTGGATTCGCAAATTCAAGAAAGAGCACTTCAAGCACCGCCCGATCAACAGCTACGAATACGGTTACTGGTGGTTCGAATGGGGTGGTCAGATCGACTCCCTCAAGGACAACGAAACCATCCGCCACGAGCTCCTGCGCATCGCCCTCGGCGTCTGGGATTACGTGAAAAACTCCGGCGATCACCCCGCCTCCGCCAACTGGGCACTCGACTGGGTCGGTGCCATCCCCGGCAAACGTGAAAGCCGCCGTTTCCTCGGACCTCACGTCCTCAAGGAACAGGACGTCCTCGGTGGTCGCATCTTCGAAGACCAGGTCGCTTACGGTGGCTGGGCGATCGATCTTCACCCGCCATCCGGCGTCGATGTGCCCGAAGAGCGTCCGTTCACACCTACGCACTTCAGCCACCTTTACTCGATCCCGCTCGGCACATATCACTCGCGCAACATCGCCAATCTTTTCTTCGCGGGTCGCAACATCTCTGCCTCCCACGTCGCCTTCGCCAGCACCCGCGTGATGGCCACTTGCGCCATCGGTGGCCAGGCCATCGGCACCGCCGCCGCCTTGTGGTGTAACGCCGAGGGCAGCGACATCCGCAAGCTCGCCACCAAGGAAAACGTCTCCGCCCTCCAGCAGGCGCTCCTCCGCGACGACTGCTACCTGCTCAACGTTCCCAACTCCGACGAGGCCGACCTCGCCCGCAAGGCCACGGTCACCGCGTCGTCCGCCACGCTTCCCGCCGCCAACGTGATCGACGGTATCACGCGCGATTTGAAGGCGTGCTTCGGCAGCTGGTCATCCGACTCCTCACACCGCTGGGAATCTGCCTCGCTGCCCGCCACCCTCGCCCTCGAGCTGCCGGCGCCGGCCGCGATCGGCGAAGTCCACGTCACCTTCGACACCCACTTCGAAAAGGAACTGGTCCTCTCGATGAGCGATCACCACACGGGGAAATCCGCCCCGCGTGCCGCCCAGCCCGAGACCGTCAAGGCCTACCGTCTCCTCATCGACGGCACGGTCATCGCCGAGGTGACCGACAACTACCTGCGCAAGCGTATCCACACCTTGGTTACGCCCGTGACCGGCCGGAAGCTCGATCTCGAGGTTCTCTCCACCCACGGCGCGCCCGCCGCCCGCGTGTTCGAGATCCGCGCCTACGGAGCCTGAGCCATGCCTGCACTCTGTCGTCTGGCCGCCATCGCCTGCCTGGGATTCCTCGCGAGCCAGGCGGCCGGCGACGCGTCGCCGGCCGGTGTCACCACCCTGATGCCGCTCGGCGACTCCATCACGGAGGGCGGCGAAGGATTTCATGTCTACCGGTATCCGCTCATGGAGAAACTTCTCCAGGCCGGTTACCGTGTTGCCTATGTCGGCTCCAAAACCACCCGCCCCGTCGAAGGTTCGCCGCTCGGCGTGCTCAGCCACGAAGGTTATGCCGGACAAAACGCCGCCTTCATCCGCGCACGATTTGAAACGCTCTACCGTCAAAACCCCGCCGACATCATTCTCGTCCATGCCGGTCACAACCAGTTCGCCGATCAACTGCCGATCCCCGGTTTGATCAAAGACACGACCGCGATCATCACGACCGCGCGTTCGATCAATCCCAAGGTCATCGTGCTGCTCGCCCAGGTGATCCCCAGCGGAAAACTGCCGAAATATTCCTACATTCCGGAGTTAAACCAACAGCTGGCCACGCTCGCCGCCCGCCTCACCACGACGGCTTCGCCCGTGGTCATCGTTGACCAGGCCAGCGGCTTCGACTGGAAAACCGACACCGTCGCCGATCACGTCCACCCCAACCAACAAGGCGCAGACAAAATGGCCGCCCGCTGGTTTGACGCCCTCACTCGGGTGCTGCCTCCGCCAAAACCACCTGTCACCGGCCGTTGAGCCACCAAGCGCATGCGCCTGCGTGGGCCGCCAGTGCCAGCACCGTCACGATTATAAACGACGGATGCTTCGTTTTGTGCCGCAGCCAGAACTGCCCCATCAGCGCGCCCACAAATCCGCCCGCCACTGCCCACAGGTGCAGCGTTCGTTCGCGCACCCGCCGCGCACCCGCGTGTTTCGCCGCACGTTTGTCCCACGCATACACCACCAGCGTGATGAACGACATCACCCCGTAATAAACCGCGACCTTTTCCCAAAACATCATGCCTCACTCGTAACACCCTCCGCCTCACCCGCCAGCGCGAACGCTTGCCGTCTCCTCCATTCTCTCAACTCTCATCACTCAACTCTCAACTTTCCGATCCGCATGCCCATCAAAGCCTGGTTTCCCACCTTCATTTACGTCGAACCGCTCCAGCCCAAGGGCCTCCCGCGCATCAACGACGACCTCGCCGACGAATGCCACCAGCTCCGCGATTACGATGATGCCGGTCGCGCCTGGTCCACGAAAAACTACCCCGGCGGCTACACCAGCTACGCCTCGATGAACCAGCTCCATGCGTTCTCCAGCACGTTCGGCAATCTGGAGAAAAAGCTCACCAAACACGTCCGCGCCTACGCCAAGCACCTCGACATGGATCTCCGCGGCCGCTCCATCCGCATGACCGATTGCTGGGTCAACATCATGCCGCCCACCGCCGCCCACTCGCTGCACCTGCACCCGAATTCCTTCATCAGCGGCACCTATTATGTGCGCACGCCGAAGGGCTGCTCCGGCCTCAAGTTCGAAGACCCACGCCTGAGCAAGTTCATGGCCGCCCCGCCCAAGCTCCCCACGGTGCGCGACGAAAACCGCGCCTACACCACTTACCCCGCCGAGGCCGGCAACGTGATCCTCTTCGAAAGCTGGCTCCGCCACGAAGTCGCCGCGAACCGCGTCGACGAGGAACGCATCAGCATCAGCTTCAACTACGCGTGGGCGTGAACTTGGCCGGAAAAACCGGTCAAGCGGTTGAGAGTTGAGTGATGAGCGTTGAGAGTCACGAGCCCACCTACCCGCTCCGGTCTCTCATCACTCAACTTACCCGCCCATGCTCGTCATCCGCCGTCTCGTCGACCGCCAGCGTGCCTACACCGGGATTTTCCTGCCCGGCGAGCCGCCGAAGATTTTCCCCACGACCGATTACGAGCACGCCCGCGTCCTGCAAATCTACAAACAGGACAAAGCCTACGAGGGCATCGTCAACGACTTCACCGACGACTCCGCTTCCGGTCTCTCCACTTTCACCCCGCAACCCCCACCTGCGGCCGCCTCACCTGACCCGCACCAAAAAGACCAACCCCGCTCCCAGCATCGCCAGACTCGGAAAAAGCGCCGCCCATAACGGCGGAATCACCTCACGGCCACCCAGCGTGCCACAGGTTTTCAGCAGGATAAAATAAACGACGAAGAGTCCGAGCGACTTGGACACGCCCACGACCGGATTCACGCGCACGCCGCTCACCGCAAACGGGATTGCCAGCGCGATGATGATCAGCGGCCCCAGCGTCTCCGCCAGCACGTTGTAATACCGCACCTGATACGCCGTCAGCTTCGGATTATCATCCAGCGAGAAATACTCGATGATCGCCCTTAGCTCGGTGAATGACAGGTCCTGCGGACGCGCATCAAAAATCAGCATCAGCGCCGGATCTTCATGGAAGTCCTTGCGCACTTTTTCGCCAAACTGCGTGGTCGCCTCCACCTCGCCGCCATCGGGATTGATGGTGATCTCGCGCCCGTCGCGGAACACCCAGCCGCCCCGCTTCGCGTCCAGCCACGCCTCGCTGGCCAGCAAACGGCTTTTTTCACGGCGATGCACATCGAGCTCCACCACCGTGACGCCATACCCACGATGCGTGAACTGGCTGTAACGGTTAAAAAACCACATGCGTCCGTCATGACGGTTATCAAAGGCCACGCTCGGCTTCACGCCCACGCGGTCCACGGAGAGGCTTTGCGCCTGATTACGAAACGCGAGGTTACTGCGAATGACCCGCGACTCCTCGACCGACCACGGGATGACCGTTGCGTTGATATACCAGGTCACTCCGCACAGCACCACGCCCGCCAGCCAGATGCTGCGCGTGATCTTAAAAATCCCCACGCCCGCCGCGCGCAACGCGGTGATCTCATGGTTCCGGTGCATCAGGCCCAGCGTATAAAGGAGCGATACCAGCAGCGCCAACGGCAGCACGACCGAGAGGTAGCTCGGCAGCTTGATCATGTAGTAGATCGCCAGATCGTTAAACTGCGCTCCATTGGCCAGCAGATCGCGGAAGTCGTCGTAGAGCGCCTGCATGAGCAACAACCCGAGTGTCGCGCCCAGCACGAGCCCGAGCATCTTCAGCCATTCGCGCAAAAGGTATCGGTCGATGAGATTCAACGCTGCGGTTAAAGATCGTTGCCCCGCGAAATGCAAAGCGGGAAACAACCTGTGTTTTGGGAACAAAGCCTGCTCCCCGCCCCCTGTATTAACTGCGTGCGCTTGTCCGCAAATTTCAAAAGCTACTCCTCCATGCCTTTGCTCCCTCGGAAAACGGCCCTTTTGCTCAGCTCCCTTGCCGCCGCCCTGGCATTCGCCGGTTGCGCCCCCAAAGACGCCTCCGCCCCTACCACCGTCAAAATCGGCAACCTCGCTTCCATCACCGGCAAGGACGCCTCCTTCGGCCAGTCCTCCACCAAAGCCACCCGTCTGGCCATCGACGAGATCAACGCCGCCGGCGGCGTCCTCGGCCAGCAAATCGAACTCATTTTCGAGGACACCCAGTCCAAACCCGGCGAAGCCGCCATGGTGGTTAAAAAACTCGTCACCCGCGACCACGTCGTCGCCTTGATCGGCGAGGTCATCTCCAGTCGCTCCATCGAAGCCGCCAGCGTCGCCCAGACGTTGAAGATCCCGATGCTCACCCCCACGGCCACCAACCCGGCCGTCACCGCGACCGGCGATTATATTTTCCGCGCCTGCTTCATCGACCCGTTCCAGGGCAAAGTGCTCGCCAAGTTCGCCCGCGATGACCTCGGCTCGAAACGCGCGGCCGTGCTCACGTCCACGTCTTCGTCCTACAGCACAGGCCTCTCCAAGGTGTTCGTTGAACAGTATACCGAGGCGGGCGGCGAAGTCGTCGCCGACCAAAAATTTGCCGAGGGCGACAAGGACTTCAAAGCCGCGCTCACCGCCATCCGCGCCGCAAACCCCGACGTGATTTTCGTGCCCGCCTACTACACCGAGGCCTCGCTCATCGCGAAACAGGCCCGCGAGCTCGGCATCACCGTTCCACTTCTCGGCGGCGACGGCTGGGAAGCCCCCGAATTGTTCGAAATCGCCGGCGACGCCGTCGAGGGCTGCTATTACTCGACGCATTTTTCCGCCGATTCGACCGATCCAAAGCTCCAGGCCTTCGTCGCCCGCTATCGCGCTCGCTACGACGGCGCCACGCCCGACTGCATGGCTGCGCTTGGCTACGACGCCGCCTACCTGTTAGTGGACGCCCTGCGCCGCGCCGGTTCGACCGACCCTGTAAAAATCAAAGACGCCCTCGCCGCCACCCGTGGCTTTGAAGGAATCACCGGCCGCATCGACATGGGGCCCGACCGCAACGCCAGCAAACCCGCAACCATCCTCAAAATCCAAAACCGAAAGCCGGTCTACGTGAAGACGATCGCCCCGTAAAATCCCGTGACCGAATTACTCCAACAGCTCATCAACGGTCTCTCCCTCGGAGCGATCTACGCGCTCATCGCGCTGGGCTACACGATGATTTACGGGGTCCTGCGCTTCATTAATTTTGCGCACTCCGAGGTCTTCATGGTCGGGGCCTTCGTCGGTTGCTACATCGGCCGGCTCGCCGGCTCGGTCACGTGGTGGAGCGGCTTCGGCGCACTCGGCGCCGCCATGCTCGTCTGCGGCATCCTCGGTTTCATCATCGAAAAAATCGCCTACCGTCCCCTGCGCGGCGCGCCCGTGCTCAACGTCCTCATCACCGCCATCGGCGTATCGTTGTTTCTCCAATACGGCGGACAACTCGTCTTCGGCGCCACCCCGCGCACCTTCCCCGAGCTCTTTCCCGTGCGCCACTTCCGGCTCGGCGGACTCGATGTCTCCAGCAACCAGGTCATCGTGATGATCGTCACCGTTGTCCTGCTCGTCGCGCTGCAACTGATCGTCAAACACACGCGGCTCGGCACCGCCATGCGTGCCGTCGCGCTCAACCCGCAGGCCGCCCAGCTCGTCGGCATCAACACCGGCACGGTTTTCTCGTTCACGTTTGTGATCGGCTCAGCACTCGCCGGTGCGGGCGGCGTTCTCTACGCGATGAACTACCCGTCCATTGATCCGCTCATGGGCGTTATGCCCGGCCTCAAGGCGTTCGTCGCTGCCATCCTCGGCGGCATCGGCAGCATCCCCGGCGCCGCCCTCGGCGGACTCCTCCTCGGCTCAGCGGAAACGCTCGTCAGCGGCAGTCAGTTTTCCACTTATAAGGACGCCATCGCGTTCGGCATCCTCATCTTGATTTTACTCCTCCGCCCCTCCGGCCTCCTCGGCCGGCCCGGCGTGGAGAAAGTGTAGGCCATTCCCATGCCTTTCCCCCGCCAACACATCGCCCTGCTCGCCGGTATCGCCGCCGCCCTCACGCTCTCGGCGTTCGGCGGTGCGTTCAACGCCTACCACCTCGACATCGCGATGACCGTCGGCATCGCCATCATTCTCGCCGTCTCGCTCAACCTCATCAACGGCCACACCGGCCTGTTCTCGCTCGGCCACGCCGGCTTCATGGCCATCGGCGCCTACCTTTCGGCCACGATTACCTTGTTCGTCGGCCCTCAGCTCACCGGACCGGCCCCAAGCGCTTTTGCCACACAAGCGATCTTCTTCACCGCTCTGCTCACCGGCGGACTCTGCGCCGCGTTCGCTGGCATTCTGATCGGGCTGCCTTCGCTTCGCCTCAAAGGCGATTACCTCGCCCTCGTCACCCTTGGCTTCGGCGAAATCGTGCGCGTGATTTTCCAAAACATCGAACCGCTCGGTGGCGCGCTCGGTCTCTACGGAATCCATCCGCTCACCAACTTCGCTTGGATTTATAGCGGAGTCGCCCTCACGATTTTCACCGTCAGTTGCCTCGTCAACTCGACTTACGGGCGCGGCTTTCTCGCGACGCACGATAACGAGATCGCCGCCCGCTCCATCGGTCTCAACACCACGCGCTACAAGATCACCGCCTTTGCCGTCGGTGCATTCTTCGCCGGCATCGCGGGCGGGCTCTTCGCCCACTTGCGCATGACCATCGACCCGCGCGGCTTCGATTTCAGCCGTTCGATCGAGATCATCCTCATGGTCATTCTCGGTGGCATGGGCAACACCCTCGGGGTCATCCTCGCCGCGGTTGTGCTTACCGTCCTGCCTGAGGTGCTCCGCCCCGTCGCCGAATACCGCATGATCATTTATTCGCTGCTCCTCGTCATCCTGATGATCGCCCGTCCGCAGGGTCTCCTCAACTTCCGCCCGAAAAAAGCGGCGCGCATCTGATCATGCCCGCTCCCCTGCTCCAACTCCGGCAGACCACCCTGCGCTTCGGCGGACTCACCGCGGTCAACAGCATCGATCTGGCCATCCCCGTAGGCTCGCTCTCGGGACTCATCGGCCCCAACGGCGCGGGCAAGACCACGCTCTTCAATCTCATCACCGGCGTTTACGCACCCTCCTCCGGTGGTATCCTTTTTGGCGATACCGATCTGGCCGGACACACCTCGCCCGAGATCGCCGCGCTCGGCATCGCCCGCACGTTTCAAAATATCCGCCTCTTTGGCCGCCTCAGCGTCTTCGACAACGTCCGTGTCGCCTGCAACCTCCACCGCCGCGCCCATCCGCTCCAGGCCCTCATCCGCCTCCGCGCTTTCCGCGACGATGAAGCCGCCATCACCCGCCGCGCCGAGGAATTGCTAGGGATTTTCAACCTCCTCCGCTTCCGCGACACCCCCGCCACCAGCCTGCCCTACGGCGAACAACGCCGCCTCGAAATCGTCCGCGCCCTCGCCACCCAGCCGCGCCTCCTCCTTCTCGACGAACCCGCCGCCGGCATGAACCCGAGCGAAAAACTCGAACTCGCCCGCCTGATTCAGCAGATCCACGCCCGGTTCAACCTCACGATCCTCCTCGTCGAACACTCGATGAAAGTCGTGATGGGCGTCTGCCAGCACATCGCCGTCCTGGACCACGGCGTAAAAATCGCCGAAGGCACCCCCGCCGAAATCCAAAAAGACCCCAAAGTCATCGAAGCATATCTGGGCGAGGAGCCGGTAAAGTTGAACGCTAAGAGTTGAGTGTTCAGCTCCCCCAACTTCCCAACCTCCGATCACTCAAATCTCATCACTCAACTCTCAACTTTTCCGAATGCTCTCCGTCAAAAACCTCTCCGTCTGTTACGGCGCGATTAACGCCGTGAGCGACTTGTCCTTTGAGGTTCCCCAAGGCGGCATCGTCACCCTCCTCGGCGGCAACGGCGCGGGTAAAACCACCACCCTGCGCACCATCTCCGGACTGATGCGTGCACGCGGCGGACACGTCACTTTCGCCGGCGAAGACATCACCACGCTCGCTCCGCACGCCATCGTCGCCCGAGGCATCGGTCACGTGCCCGAGGGACGCATGGTTTTCGCCAATCTCACCGTCGCCGAAAATCTCTCGCTCGGCGCCTACCTGCAGCGCGACTCCACCGACATCGCCCGCAGCCTCGACTACGTTTTCGAACTCTTCCCCCGACTAAAAGAACGCCTCAAACAAACCGCCGGCACGCTCTCCGGCGGAGAACAACAGATGCTCGCCATCGGCCGCGCACTCATGGGCCGCCCGAAGTTTCTCATGCTCGACGAACCTTCGCTGGGTATCGCTCCGCGTCTCGTGCGCACGATTTTCGAGAAGATCGTCGAGATCAACCGCACCCAGGGCATCACGATTCTCCTCGTCGAACAGAACGCCAACCTCGCCCTCGAAATCTCCTCCCACGGCTACGTCCTGGAGACCGGCCGCATCGCCGTCGCCGGCACCAGCCGCGAACTGAGAGAAGACCCACGTCTCAAAGCCGCCTACCTCGGCGGATGAGCACAACCGCTCACCCCTCTTATCTCTCATGATCGCACTCATCAGCTCAACGCTCTACCCGTCAGCTTCACATTCTTATGATGGTGCCCGATCTCGTTTTTCAAATTTGGAACGATTGGAGCACACCAAGGGCACGGTGGCCTCTCTCGTCGCGCTGGGGTTTAAGCGCATAGTGATTGCGGACAACAGTCTTGACTGGCACCCCGCAACCGAGGCCTCGCTCGCACCCGCCGAGGTATGGCGGATTCCCACTCCGGAGTTTCGCAACAGAGGTCTTTCGGAGCTTTTCCTCCTTCGAGCCGCAGCCGCCCGTCTTCCCGCCAATGAACCTGTGATCAAGGTTTCCGGTCGCTACCTTCTGTCCCGCAATCCTCTCACCTATATCGGCGATGCCGATGTCGCCGTCAAAGGAGACAGCTTCACCAAGCGGAACGGCGCCATGTCCACACGTGCCTACGGTTGCCGCGATGTCGCCACGTTCCAACGGTTGCTCACATTTTCCATCACCGAGATTTTTGCCTACCCCGCACGCATCGTCGGCCCCGGGTCCTTGTTAAGAATCATTCGAGCCTCACTGTGGCCCGCCAAGGACACATTTTCCTACGATGATCCGCCTCACTCAATCGAGTTGGTCATGGCTCGTTCCATCAAGCTAATGAAACTCAAGGTTCATTTCCTCTCACCATTGGGCGTGAGGGGCATCCTCGCCGGCAGCGGCGAAACAATTGACGAATAAATAAAACGCTTAAGAGCGTTTATTCTAACGTGACAGGGGCCATCTCCATCTTGGGTGGCACCTGCGGCTGCTCCAGTCGCACTTCAAAATCCATCCCATCCCCGCCAGCCTTCAAAGCAGGCGTCACCCTCAGTCGCAGATCACCGATTTCAATCAGTCCTCTGCTTCCAGGTCGCACCGAAACCTCGGGCGAGGTCAGAACCTCGATGCCGGGCACCCCTTCCAGCTTCTTCAAAACCTCCGTTTCTTCGTCCGCGACCCACACTTCACCATGTTGTAGCGTGTTCGCCGCATTCGTATCGAGATTATCAAGGCCGACCGATTTCCCTGCCGTCTCATCCAGCGAAAGAAATCGACTCGAAACAGTCACCGTCTCCCCACCATCGTCCGTCTTCCCGATGACCGGCTTCACAAACGCATATAACCGTTTCCCGTCGGGCAGGCGGTAGCCGCCTGTTACCACGACTTCTCCCGATTTGAGGTCTGCTCGCAGCGCCGAACTCAACATATCTACTTCCATCGGACGGCGTAACTCCGCGAGTTGCTCCCGCGCCGCTGCCAATGTCGTATCTCGTTCCGCCAAGCGAGCCTGCGAATCGGCCAATTGCGCCGTCAACGCCGCTTTTTCGCGCGTCAGCCGATCCAGCTCGATGGGCGGCGAAACGCTTTCCACGACACGGGGGCGCAGCATCGCGGGCGGTGGTGTCGCCTCAGCTGCGTTATCGGACACGTGCAGCCAGCGGTGCATGAGGAACGCCCCCAGCAGGACGCCAAACAGGCCGGTCAGAATGATAGAGAGGGATTTCACGCGGTCTTTCCCCCGCATTAAGTGAGTCGTCGCGGGAGAAGCCAGTTGAACATTTGCCAAACGCGCCGGTCGCAACCACCCTGACTCACCCCACTCCTTCCATGCTTAACCGCCTCGTTTCATTGTCCGCGCTTTCACTCTCGCTGCTCACGATGCTTCAAGCCGAAGCCGTCAAGCTCACCGGCGCCAACGGTCGTTCCGTCGAGTTCGCCGGCATCTGGGAGGCCCGTCCCGAGGGTCTCATCGTGGTCACCTCGGCCGAAAGTTCCCCGGTCATCGTCGCGTGGGACAAGTTCGATCTCACCAAGCTCAAAACCGAGCAACCCGCGCTCGAAGCCGCCCGCCAGCGAGCCGTTTTTCTCCGCAGTGCCCAGCCGGTGAACCTCGGTCTGTTTGCCGAGATCCTCACCGCCACCCAGGTCGGCTCCGAGATCCGCCGCGTGCTCGACGAACCGTCGACGGTAAAAGTCCCCGTCGCTTTCCGCACAACCACCGAAACCACCGTGCAGGCCCAAGTCGTCACCATTTACCCGACCGTCTGGGACGGGCTTTTCATTCCTCCCGTGACCGCCGTCAACCAGCGCAGCAAAACCGAGACGGAAACCCGCCAGATCACGCCCGACGAAATCACGACCACTCCCCGTCGCGTGCTGCAGCAATTCGCCCGCACGACCGACGTTCTCCAGTCCGACCGCCGCGCCCTCTTCGAACTCAACAAGGTCAACCCCCAGCTGCTCGAAGCCGCCGCCCAGGGTCTCGAACGCATCCGCGCCAGTCTCCCGCCCAAACAGTTTCTCGCCAACGACCCCACGCTGCAAACCCTCGCTCAGCGTCTCACCGAAGCGATCCAGACCATCCGTGATCTGCCCACCGGGCAGACCGTGAGCCGCGCCCAGCAGGATCGTATCCGCGATTTCCTTACGCTGGCCGATCATCCGATTCTGCGCTGAGGCTTGGCTCATCAGCCGTCGCCGGATCGCGTCCGGTTCGCACGGCTGACAACCGGCACGCGATCAAGGACGTGTGACCGTCAGACGCAAAAAGCGGCTGCCCGGTCCTGTCACCGCGACCGCATCCTCGACCGTCACGGTCAACGTGCCGACTCCCGTCTCCACGATGGATTGGGCGCCACCCAGATTTTGCACGGCACCACCACCGGTGCTTCGCGCGATGGGCGTCCAGGTGGTCAGGTTCGTCGAAACCTCCACACTGTAAACCAAGTCGATTGCCGCTGATACGCGGCGGAAAACGATCTCCAGTCGGCTGGATCCATTCACAGAAATCATCGGGCCCGCCCCGGCTGCGTCGGCCACGCGCGGATCGAGACCGAAGGCGTATTCAAATAAATTGGACAACCCGTCGCCATCGGTGTCGACCCCGGGCGCCGTGATAAGTCCGCTGGCAAGCTCCGCCTCGGTGAAATTCAACGCCGTGAACGTCGGGAAACCGGGCGCGATGGCCGGCACCGGAGTTTCCAGTGCGGAATCACGCGGGAACTTGGCGTAGGGCAATCGCACGCCGAGATACAAGGTCTCATCGGCGCGGATCGCCTGGGCCGGCTGCAGCCCGAACGTGCCGGAAGCGGCCACCAGATCGTCTTGATCGATACCATCACCCGAGACACCGATCGCGCCGATCAGCACCCCGTTGCGATAAAGCGGGATGCCACCGGGGAAGATCGTGATGCCGTTGGGCAGGTTGGCATTCGGCGTGCCCACCCCCGTCAACAGCGGACCCGAGTAGCGTTCTTGAAGTCCGTTGAACGGGCCGGCCGACGTGCCGTTGATACCGGGCGGATACATCGTCTGGGCGAGAAAACCCACCGTGCGAGAAGAGAACGCGCGGGTGGCATTCGAGAAAAAGACCGCCGTGCGCGCTTTTTGCACCGACACGTCCCAGGAGAAAATCGTGGCATCCGGCGTGCGAAAGGTGCCCAGCACCGTTGCGGGAACACCCGCCTGGTTGGGATTGTTCACCACGGTGATGAAGGCCTGCATTCCCTGCCCTGCGGGCAAACGGATACCCGCGCGCGTGAGCCGGGTGCGCTCAGCCCCCAGCGCGAGCACTTGGCGAACCTCCGCCGCCGTCAGGCGCGGCTGGCCGCTGATCAGTCCGGGCACCGGATCAGCCTTGATCAACGCGCGCACTTCACCGCGCACTCCTCCCAACACATCAACCGGCCACACGACCGGCGCCGGCGGCGCGGGTTGCGGCGGCAACGTGCTGGTCGATGACGAAGCCAGTCGCGCAATGCTGGCCACGTAGTCCACGCGTATCCCGTCGATAAATACATTTGAACCCCACAGCTCGGGGCCCGTCCCGTAACCGATCTGTCCCGCCAGCGCGACCGCTTCGTCGCCATCGGCGCCCGTGATGCTCGCGTTCTCCGTCTCGGTTCCATCACCGGTAACGCCGATCCCGGCCACCAATTGCCCGCCTACATACAGCGGCACGCCACCCGGCGAAGCATACAGTCGCGTCCCCAGGATTCGGCTGCCCGGTGTCAGCACGCCCGCCGGAGTCGCCGTGCCGTTGGGCACGCCATCGTTTTCACGGAAAAAATTAATGTCCGACAGCGCTAGATTGGAAAAACCCACTCCCACCAACGGCCCGGGCGGACGGTTCAAAACCCCGGCCGGAAAGTTTTGCTGTATGATGCTTCCCGCCGTGCGCGTCGTGAAGGCGTGGCGATTACTGCTCAGGAAAACTGCCGTGCCCGCCTTTGAAATCGCGATGGCCCGCTCCGTGGCCGTAACTGCTCCGGCACCATTGGCACGTCGCACCAACAGCACGCGTCCATCGCGGTCAACGAGGGCAATGACGTAGGAATTCATCGACGACTCCGCCGCACGATCAGCCGCCTGCACATAGATGCGCTCCACATCCGCCGAGGACAACTGCGCCGCGTTCATCCACGAAAAAGCCGCGCTGAAAATCAGCGTCGAAACACCGCAGAGAATTCGTGAACGAGACATGTTAAGAAAGCGTGATCACCGCAGTGTCCGGGCAAACGCATCGAGAGACTGGCTAAATTCCACCGGCTGAAACCCGGGAATGGATTGGACCTGGGCAAAGAGTTTCGTGAGACGGGCCGACGCATCGGGCGAACGCTTTTCGGCCGGAAGCGCGTTGAGCAAACGGTCCAGCGCCAGCACCAGACGCTCGGCGCGATACGCGTGTTGCAGGCTGGCGATTTTCGAATCCAAAAATTCCGCATGCGTGGAGGCGAGATTACGCAGGAGCACGGATACTTGGGCGGAGTTAAACGATGTCGCCAGCGCACGCGCCTGCCGCGCGGCAATATCGCGGGCCCGCGCGTAGTTTTCCGGTCCCGGTTCAGCCAGACGGGCATCGCCCGCCACTCCCGCGGAAACGGCATCCGGACCTTCGGCGCGTTGCATCAACCAGACCAGCGCCTGCCAGCGCTGAATCTCATCAACAGATGCCGTCTGCTGCAGCATCGCCCAGCTCACTTCGCGCAAGGCGACCCACTGGCCGACCTGCCAGGCTTGCGCACCATTGTAGTTTGCCGTCTCCCGCCAGTGCCGCGGCTGCGAAGCGGTCTGTCCATCGAGCTCGAAAATCAACCGCGGATGCTTTCCCGTCACTACGAGATCGGTATCTATATTCTGGTGACACGCCACGCAACTGCCCGCTCGTGCGTTCAGATCGCCCAGTTCCTTCATGCCTGCAGCGACCTTGTCGGCATGCGTGTAATCGGTGCGCGTATGGCTGCGCAGCCAGTCGCCGGCCGGTCCGTGGCAACTCGCACAGGAAACGCCTTCATTCACGCGCGCATCGGGAGCCAGCAATCCGGGCGTAGCCACCTGCACCGCGTGAAAGGGTGCATGGCACGTCGTGCACCGCGTGCTCACGGTCGGGTCAGGAATATTCAGGGCCTCCGCCATGCGCGCCGAACGCGCGGTGGTAAGAGTGGCAAACGACCGCGAGTGCACATCGCGCTGAGACCACACCGCATACTGAAGACTCTTCTCCGAAGCACCGCCGTGGCAGCCACTGGTGGCGCACGAACTCGCACCTAAAATCGAGGGGTGAATGAACACATCCGAAGCGATCAGGGGCGGCGTAACCTCCGCGTTGCACAGGCACGCGGCCGCCAAACCTGTTGAGATCAGCATCAGCCGGCAACCCGAGTATGTTATAAAATAATTAAGTATCGGCATTCCGGATAAAATAGTTGTTTTCCCTATGCGGGTTCCTCCAATTTCCCGATAGCGTCAAACGTTCAATCCTGACCATCGCAACAGTGGAATTTTCCACGGGGCGAAAGGAGACGATGCAAACACCAATTCATGTGGACCGACCTTTTCACTTTTAATTCATCACACCCGGCCCAGATCGTCGGGTGGGTAATTGTGGGTGGTATCATGGTCCAAGTCGGCTGCTGGGCGGGTGGAGGTGTCCGCCGCTATGTTTTTGACCGCCGACGCATCCGTCTCGAACAGGAACGGCTCACGCTGGATATCCACGCGGCCCGTTTACGCATCCAATCCGTCGAGCTCGCGCGCTCCGCTTGGAATGGCATCCGTAAGTTCACCGTCAGCCAGAAGGTGTTCGAGTGCGATGACACCTACTCGTTTTATTTGAAGCCTCATGACGGGAAACCGCTGCCGTCATTCAAGCCGGGACAATACCTCACATTTCAACTCACCGTGCCGGGCTCGGCCAAGCCGGTCATCCGCTGTTATTCGCTCTCCGATTGCGCACGCCCGACGCACTACCGGGTCACCATCAAACGCTGCCCGCCCCCGGCTGGCTCTTCGCATCCGCCCGGCATCGGCTCGTCGTTTTTCTGCGATTCCATCAAGGAGGGCGACATCCTCGATGTGAAGGCCCCGAACGGCCACTTCTTCCTGGATCTCGAAAAACCGCGGCCTGTCGTGCTCATCTCCGGCGGCGTGGGCGTCACGCCGATGGTCAGCATGGCCAACGCGTTGATCGAGGCCGGCGACAACCGCGAGATCTGGTTCTTCTTCGGTGCGCGCAACAGCCGTGATCACATGTTCAAGGATTACATGGCGGAGCTCGTCGCCAAACACCCGCACGCCCGCATTCACGTGTGTTATTCGAAACCGCTGCCGGCCGATGTCCACGGACGCGATTACCATCACGAGAGCCGGGTGAACGTGGCCCTTTTCAAAGAGCTGCTTCCTTCCAACAACTACGATTATTTCCTGTGCGGCCCGGGTCCGTTCATGGAGAGCATCACCGACGATCTGCGCGCGTGGGGCGTGCCCGATTCCTGGGTTCACTACGAAGCGTTCGGTCCCGCATCGGTCAAAAAAGCCGCGCCGCCCGAAGTCAAAAAATCGCTCAATGATGCTCCGGTCGCCGGCATCGAAGTTACGTTTTCCAAATCGGGCATCACCGCGATCTGGGACTCGGCGTATGACTCACTTCTCGATCTGGCCGAGAGTCGCGACATCAAGATCGATGCCGGCTGCCGCGCCGGCAATTGCGGCTCCTGCCTCGTGGCGGTGAAGTCGGGAGAAGTTGAATACCTCGGCGGCCACGGTGCCGACGCAGAAAAAGGCTCCTGCCTCACGTGTATCTGCAAACCCAAGGGTAAACTCGTGATCGACGCCTGATGAGCACCGTTGTCACCGGGCTCGATCGTCCACGCCGCTGGGATTCGCCTTTCACTGATGACCTGACCGATCAGGACATCAGCCGTCTGCTTTTACGTCCGCCGTTCGCGGACATGAAGGCCGACAACTTCCCTCGCTCGGCCCCGCTCCCCGATGTTTTAAAGAACGACGCCCGCCTGCGCACTTACGCCAAAGGCGAGATCATCGTGCGTGAAGGCGACTACGGCACCTCGGCGTTTTTGATTTTGCGCGGCTCGGCCCGGGTGGTCCTCGCGCCTGGCCTGCCGCCCTCCGCCGTCGGTCGTCGCGAACCGGCACGTCGAGGGATTTTCCGCGCCATCGCCCAGCTCTGGGCGAACTCGCGCGAGGACGAGGTCGCCCGCAAAAAGACGCGCAAAGGTTCCTTCACTCAAGGCAAGGCCGAGACCAACATCATCCTTCAAGATGTTCCCCGCGTGCTCGACCAGCACCGCACCGCGACCATCCGCGCGGGAGACTTTTTCGGTGAGATCGCCGCCCTCTCGCGCATGCCGCGCACCGCCACGATTTTCGCCGAAGAGGACGAAACCGAGTTGCTGGAAATCCGCTGGCAGGGCCTGCGCGATCTCATGCGTTATGATCCCGCGCTGCGCACCCACATCGACCGCATCTATCGCGAACGCGCCCTCTCGACCTACCTCGCCGAAATCCCGTTCCTCCAGCATCTCGACGAGGCCGGCAAGGCCCGCGTGATGGCCGCCACGCAGTTCGAGACCTACGGCGATTACGACTGGTCCGGCGACTACAAGAAACTTGTGCAGGCCGGTGCCTCCGCCGGCAAGGAACCCATCATCGCCGCCGAGGGCGACTACCCCAACGGCATCGTGATGATTCGCGCAGGGTTTGCCCGGCTCACCCAACGTTACGGCGACGGCCATCGCACCCTCAACTACCTCGGCTCCGGTCGTATCTACGGCTGGAACGAGATCGCGAACAACTGGCGTGATCCGGGCCGGCCTGTCGCGTTGCAACACACGTTGCGCGTCATCGGCTACACACACGTGCTGGTGATTCCCGCCGCCGTGATCGAACAAGTCGTGCTGCCCTCGCTGCCTAAGCACCTGCTGCCCGATCTGATCAATACCGGCGGCACCGGAGCGGCTTCGCCTTTCACGACTTCGCCGTTTGCCAAGACGATCGCTCCAGCCGCTGCGGCGGACAAAGCCGTGCCGTCCGTCGCCGCAGCCGAGGGCTCCGACACGCGTGTGGGTTCGGAGATGATCGAGTTCCTCACCGCCAATCGTTATTTCAACGGCACCGAGACCATGGTCATCGACATGGATCGTTGCACGCGTTGCGACGACTGCGTGCGCGCTTGCTCGGATACCCACGACAACAATCCGCGCTTCCTGCGCCACGGCCCGATTCACGACAGTATCATGGTCGCGCAGGCCTGCATGCACTGCGCCGATCCGGTGTGCATGATCGGCTGTCCCACAGGCGCCATCCATCGCGATTCCTTCGAGGGCGAGGTCGTCATCAATCCGGCCAGCTGCATCGGTTGCAGCGTGTGCGCGAACAACTGCCCCTACGACGCCATTCGCATGACGGAGCAACGCGACGAATCCGGCGGCATCCTCATCGCCAGCGACGCCAAGCCGATCGTCAAAGCCACCAAGTGCGATCTCTGCATCGATCAATACGGCGGCCCCGCCTGCGAACGCGCCTGTCCGCACGACGCGCTCAAACGCATCAACCTCAACACGCTCGACGAACTCGCGGCGTGGATCAACCGATGATCCGCGGCCTCGCCCTTCGTCGTTCCGGTTTCCTCGCCGCGCTGCTGATCGCCTCGGTCGCGGCCATCTGGCTGCACGAAGCGATGCGTCCCGTGTATCCACATCTTGTTTACATCACAGGTTGGGGATTGCTGGCCCTCATGCTGGTGCTCACCGGCTACAACGCCCGCAAAAAGCTCACGTTCCTGCCGCTGCTTTCCTCGCGCGTTTGGTTTCAGATCCACGTTTACCTCGGCTTGTTCACCGGTCTCGCCTTCCTGCTCCATCTGCAATGGCGGTTTCCGACCGGCTGGTTTGAGATCACACTCGCTGCGATGTTCGCCGGCGTCACGCTCAGCGGCATTGCCGGTTGGTGGTTGTCCCGTCTCCTGCCGAAGCGACTCACGACGGCCGGCGGCGAAGTTCCCTATGACCGCATTCCGGTGATCCGCCGCGATCTGCGCTCTCAGGCCGAGGCTCTGGTGCTCAGCGCCATCCCCACGGCAAAGGCCACCACGCTGGCGGATTTTTACACCGCCCGCCTCGCGGTTTTCTTTGCCGGCCCCGCCAATTTCCGCGCCCATGCCTTCGGCTCGCGCCGTCCGCTGGCGGCCCTGCTCGATGCGTTCACCGAAGTGAACCGCTTCCTCAGCCCCGCTGAAAAGGAAACCTCCGCGCAACTCGCTCAACTCGTGCGGCAGAAAGATGCCCTCGATTTCCACCGCGCCGTGCAGCTGCTGCTCAAGACGTGGTTGTTTGTCCATATCCCGCTGACCTACGGACTGCTCGTTTTTAGCTTCGTCCATGTCGTCCTGGTTTACGCATTTGCCGGAGGTGCCCGATGAGCGAAGGTCGCACCCCCTCCCCCAATTTCGACGAATCGCGTTACGAGCGTCCGAATAAAAACTGGCTCTGCGGTCACGCCTGCGACGGTTGCCCATGCCGCATCGGGCCAAGCCCGTCCGGCGAATGTCGCGCCACCACCGAGTGCAAACCGCAGCTCGTCACGGCTCCAGGTGAAACCAAGGGCACGTGGAAATGCACGCGCCCCAAAGACTGGGGCGGCACCTGCCCCGATGGTCCGCTCCCTGACGGCACGTGCTGCAAAGCCGTCACCAAATGCCGTCCCGTGCGCAGCCTGCGCGCCCGCCGTGGACTCATCACGCGCGCCTTTGTCATCGTCTGCGTCGCGCTGTTGTTGATCGGCCTCGGCGGCACCTTGCGCGAATCCTTCATCAACCCCGCGCCGCTTTCCCCCGCCCACTCCGGCCCTGAGTTTGCCCGTCTCGCCGCGAAGCACGCGAACATCTCGGTTTCCGATGCCGGCCAGGGCTGCGTGGCCTGTCACCCGGGTATCAATGGCAACTTCACCGCGCTCGCCTCCGAAGCCACCGGCGTGGCCCGCAACGGTCTGGCCGCCTCGCGTTTCATCACGCCGCATCCGAAGGATTTTTCCCGCATGGATGCTTCGTGCGTGACCTGTCATTCGGGCCACACGTTTCACCAGGCCAGCGTCGCGAAGGACATGTCGTGTTCCGTCTGTCATCTTGAACACAAGGGCCCCGGCACGCTCGCCGCCGTCTCTGCGCAAAACTGCGTGACTTGCCACGGCGACGCGGACCAGATGCGTCTCGCCTCGGAAAAGGCCGCTACGCTTTCCACCGCGATGCTCAGCAAAACCATCGCTCCGGGGCTCATCACTCCGGCCGTTTCGCGCCCTGCCGCCGGCTTCACCCAGCTTATCCAGGGGTTCGCCACCAACCACCCCGAGTTCCAAGTCGTGCGTGAGAAAAACGCCGACCGGAATACGCTTAAGTTCAACCACGCGCTTCACCTGACCGGCTCCGCCATTCCCACGTTGGGCGGCAAATCCCTGGAGTGCGCCTCGTGCCACCAGCCCGACGCCTCCGGTGCTTTTATGCAGCGCGTGAGCTTCGAGAAAAACTGTCGCTCCTGTCATTCGCTCTCCATCGACGAAACCACGCCGGGGCTCGAACTTCCCCACGGCAACCCCGACTTCGCCCGCGCCTTCCTGCGCAGCTTGCCCACGCAATACGCCGACCACGCCAAGCGCCGTCTCGGCATGACCGGACAACGCGACATCGAAGCCTTCGTGAAAGCCCGTATCACCGGCCTGCGTGAGCGCACGCTCTCCGGCGAGAACCTCGAACGCGCCGTCTTCTTCGCTGATGGCGCGAAGGGCGAAGCCACCATCATCGCCGGCCGCGAAGGCCTCGCCCGCGCCCGTTTTGCCGGTTGCGCCTACTGCCACGAGGTCACGCCGCAGGGCAACGCCACGCCGCTCGTCACCACGCCGCAGGCACCCGACCGCTGGATGCCGCACGCATCGTTCAACCACGCAAAACACACCACCATGGCATGCGTGGACTGCCATACCAGCGCCACCAGCAGCCAGCTCACCGCCGATGTCATCATGCCCACGCAGCAATCCTGCGTTGCGTGTCACTCGCCCAAAGGCGGCGCCGGCGACAGCTGCATGACTTGCCATAACTATCACAACACCGCACCGGCCGGCCTGACCGCAGCGCTACGGACCGCCATTCTGCAATGAAGCGCGGGCGGACTCATGGTTTCCGGGCAGCGACCGCGCTGACATTGTTATCCGCGTTGAATGTCGGTCCTTCGCGCGCCGAGTCACCCTCACCGCCCGTCCTCGGCGAACGCGAGACGCCCACCGATACGCTCCGTCCCCACCAACGCGAAGCCCGCACGCCTGCGCCGTCAGCCCCCGAAGATACGCCGGTCGATCCCGGCGCTCGCATTCCCGAGCGACGCTCTGCCCCCGAACCCGTTTACCGCGTCGAGCGCCGGGTCGACACGTCAGCTCCCGCCGCGCCACCCGATCAATTCAATCCTGATCCCGGCGCGAGCCAGCGTCGCGCGCCCGCCGTTACCGATCCTTACTTTAAAACCAACCAGATCGACTTCGTCCTCGAAGAGAACGCCCCGGTGCCGCCTTCCCTCGCCTTGCCGCGTGCAGGCGTGGAAACCACGCGGATCACGCCGATCATCCCCGTGGCGCCAGCGGGCGACGAGCTCACACCCCTGCCCGACTCCCAAAAACTCCCGCGTGAAGGCGTCCGTGAAAACGTCTTCATCCACCAGCACTGGCATGCGCCCGCTGCGTATCCACTTTCTGAATCCGGTGTCGATCTGCCCGCGCACACGACCCCCACGCCCGACCGCTGGCGCGACGTCGGCTTCACCCCGTGGCGTCGTTACACCAGCGGCGATACCAACGAGATCCCCTACGCCAATACCGAGACGGAGTTATGGCACCCTTACCGCCAGAGCACGCTCAAGGGCGACCGCCCCGTTCACGGCCAGGATGTGTTCCTCTCCGTCACCGCCTCCGCCGAGTTCATCTTCGAAGATCGCAAGCTTACCGTGCCGAGCGGCGTCAGCGCGGCGACTCCGGGCAACTCGGATTTCTTTGGCGAGAGCCGCTCGCAGATTTTCGTCTCCAATTACGCGCTCGATTTCCTGCTCTTCAAGGGCGAGACGGTGTTCAAGCCCGTCGAATGGGCTTTCCGCGTGCGGCCCGTGTTCAACGTAAACCGCGTCGATTTCCGCGAGGCCGGCATCGTCTCGCCCAACCCCGGCGGTCCCGGTGCCGGCAATGGCGGTGCGCCCGTCGACAACTCCGGCGTTGAAGATCCTGATGACGTCGGGGGCATCATTGGCGGTGGCACCTCCAGCGGAAGCCTTGCCCGCGGCGCGACTCTGCGCACGCGCAACTACCTCGCCCTCCAGGAAGCGTTTTTCGAGCTCCACCTCGCCGACCTTTCGCCCAACTACGATTTCGTCGCGCTCAAGGTCGGCAATCAGACCTTCAACAGTGATTTTCGTGGTTTCATCTTCAACGAAACCAACCTGGGCGCCCGTATTTTTGGCAACTACGACAACAACCACTACCAGTATAATCTGGCCGTCTTCGACCTGCGCGAGAAGGACACCAACTCCGAGCTCAACACCTTCGATTCGCGCGACCAGCGCGTGCTCATTGCTAATCTTTACCGACAGGATTTTCTGACCAAGGGCTATACCGCGCAGCTCAGTTACCACGGTAACTTCGACCAGGGCGGCACGCACTACGACCGCAATGGCGCGATTGTCCGCCCCGCCCCGATTGGCTCGCCGGTTGAGCACAAGGTCCAGGCCCACTACCTCGGCTGGGCGGGCGACGGTCACGTCGGCCGTTGGAATGTTTCCCACGCCGCGTATCTCGCCGTCGGCCACGACGACTTCAACGGACTCGCCGGCCGATCGACCGACATCTTCGCGCAGATGGCCGCGCTCGAAGTCAGTTACGATCGCGACTGGATTCGCTACAAGGCCTCGGCCTTCTACGCGTCCGGTGACAACGATCCAACCGATGGTCGCGCGACCGGCTTTGACTCGATCGTCGACAACGTGAATTTCACCGGCGGCCCGTTCAGTTATTACACGCGCCAAGGTTTCAACCTCGCCGGCACTGCGGTCGGTTTGAAGCAGCGCTTCAGCCTGCTACCCAATCTCCGCACCAGCAAAACCCAGGGGCAGTCCAACTTCGTCAACCCCGGCCTGCTCGTGTTCGGCGTCGGTGCCGACATCGAAGTCACCCCCAAGGTGCGCGCTTTTTTGAGCGCCAATTACATCCGGTTCGTCACCGCCGAGCCGATCAAGACCGCGCTTCTCACCAACGACGTCGACGAGGAATTCGGAATCGATCTCGGCGTCGGCATGCAATGGCGCCCGCTGCTCACGGACAACATCATCTTCTCGCTCGGATGCGGCTTTCTCCTGCCCGGAGAAGGCTTTCGCGACATCTACCGGCGCTCGCAGCCCGTCGTGCCGGGTTTCACTACCGCCGGCCCCCAAGTGGACAACTGGCTCTATAGCGCGGTTGCCGCCGTAACCTTTACTTACTGACCATGCGCAAGGATTCCGGATTCATTTTTCGTTGGGCTTTGGCGGCCACCGCACTGTGGGGTGTTGGCCTGACTGCGCTCGTCATGTTCGCCAGCCCTGAGCCGGTCGCCCCCGCCCCGCGCCCCGCCGCCGAGGTCGTCGCCGGCCCCGCCACGTCCACGTTGCCTCCCGGCCACCCGCCTCTTCCCGGTGACGTGAAGCCGGTCAACAATATCGACCAGACCCGCGCCCAAGCCGACCTCAAGAGCGTCGGCTGCGTCAGCTGCCATCAAGGCATCGAGGACATGCACCAGTCCCCGCACGTCGTGCTCGGCTGTGTCGACTGTCACGGCGGCAACCCCACGCCCGGCCTCACCATGGCCAAGGCGCACGTCGCCCCGCGTAATCCCGATTTCTGGCAGAGCTCCGCCAACCCGTCCGACTCATCCGTGCTGCTCAACCACGAGTCGCCCGAGTTCATCCAATTCGTGAATCCCGGTGACCTCCGCGTCGCCGAGAAGTCCTGCGGCCTCTGCCACGGCGACATCGTTAAGACCAATCAGCACAGCATGATGAACCACGGCGCCATGCTCTGGGGTGCCGCGCTCTACAACAACGGCGCTTCACCCGATAAAAACTACCGCTTCGGCCAGGCTTACGGTCCCGATGGTGCGCCGCTGCGCCTCGAAAGCCCGATCCCCGTCACCGCGGAAATGACGCGCGACCAAGGCATCCTCCCTTACCTCGATGCGCTGCCCCGCTTCGCACTTGGCCAGCCGTCCAACCTGCTCCGCATTTTCGAAAAGGGCGGCGAACGCCAGGTCGAGCTCGGCAATCCCAACGCCTTCGAACCGCCGGGTCGCCCGCTGCGCCGTCTCAGCGAACGCGGTCTCGGCACGCTCAACCGCATCGATCCCGTTTACCTCAATCTCCAAAAAACGCGCCTCAACGATCCGCTCCTCGGTTTCATGGGCTCCAACAACCATCCCGGCGATTTCCGCTCCTCGGGCTGCACGTCCTGCCACGTCGTTTACGCCAACGACCGTTCGCCCACCAACTCCGGTTGGTATTCAAAATACGGACACCAAGGCCTGTCCTTCTCCGCCGATCCCATGATCTCCAAGAAGGAGAAGGGCCACCCGATCAAGCACCAGTTCACCCGCAGCATTCCCTCCAGCTCCTGCATGACGTGCCACATGCACCAGGGTAATCTCTTCGTGAATCCCTACCTCGGCTACACGTGGTGGGATCAGGAGAGCGACGGCGATCAGATGTATCCGAAGAAGCAAAAAAACCCGACCGAGAAAGAGCTCGCCGAAAGCCTGCAAAAGAATCCCGAAGCCGCCGCCGCGCGCGGTCTCTGGGGCGATCCCGAGTTCCTGGAGAAAGTCGCCGAGCTCAACCCGAAGCTCAAGGACACCCAGTTCGCCGACTACCACGGACACGGCTGGGTTTTCCGTGCCGTCTTCAAGAAAAACAAGGAGGGTGAACTGCTCACCCTCGATGACAAAAAGATCGCCCACACCGACCCCGACAAATTCGCCAAGGCTATTCACTTGAAGGACATTCACCTCGAGCGCGGCATGCAGTGCGTGGACTGCCATTTCACGACCGACGTCCATGGCAACGGCCTGCTCTACGGCGAACCGCGTGCCGCCACCGCCATCGAGTGCATCGATTGCCACGGCACCGTCGATAAGTTCCCCACGCTAAAAACCAGCGGCAACGGCGGTCGTCTCGAAAACGGCCAGGTCCTCCCCAACGACCTCGCCGCCGGCACCACGCCGTGGGGTCCGCGTTTCTACTGGCAGGGCAAAAAACTCTTCCAGCGTTCCATGATGAGCCCCGCCATCACATGGGAAGTTCCGCTGACCGCCGACACCGTCGATCCGTCATCCGAGCACTACAACGCCAAGTCCGCCTACGCGAAAACCCTCCGCAAGGACGGCAAAACGTGGGGCAATCTTCCTCCCGCCGGCGTCGATCCCGTGACCGTCCGCCCCGACGAAACTCAACGCACCAACAACGCCCTCCTCGCCCACGCCGACACGTCGATTTCCTGCCAGGTGTGCCATACGTCCTGGGCCACCAGTTGCTTCGGTTGTCACTTGCCGATGCGCGCCAACCAGATGGTTGCCGGCAACAAATTCGAGGGCACCACCACGCGCAACTACACTAGCTACAACCCGCAAGTTGTGCGTGACGACGTCTTCATGCTGGGCAAAGACGCCACCTACAAAAAGAACCGCCTCGCCGTCATTCGTTCGTCGAGCGCCGTCGTCGTCGGCTCGCAGACTGCCAACCGCGAATGGGTTTATTCGCAGCAGCAAACCGTCTCCGCCGAGGGTTACTCCGGCCAGGCGTTCAACCCGCACTTCGCCCACACCACGAGCTCCGTTGGCACCACCAAGACGTGCACCGACTGCCATCTCTCCGCGCAAAACGACAACGCCGCATGGATGACTCAGCTGCTCGGCTTCGGCACTGGCACCGTCAACTTCTTCGGGCGCTACGCCTACGTGGGCACCGGCAAGAAGGGACTCGAAGCCGTTGTCTGGACCGAGCTCGAGGAGCCGCAAGCCGCCATCGGTAGCAACCTCCACCGCCTCGCCTATCCCGATAACTTTGCCGAGCACACCAAGCGCGACGGCGTCCTCCAGACCGCTTATCATCATGGTGGTGACGAGATCCTCGATCTCACTTTGCGCGGCGAATATCTCTACACCGCCAACGGCCCCGGTGGCTTCGAGGTCTTCGACGTCGCCAACATCGACAACAAGGGCTTCTCCGAGCGCATCATCTCCACGCCCGTGTCCCCGCTCGGCCAGCGCACGTCCGTCAAGACGCGCTACGCCACCAGCGTGATCCTACCGAGCACCCTCGGCATCGATCCGCTCCGCACCCGCAACCCCGTCAACGAGGAGCAGCCAATCTCGATCACCTACGGCTACGTGTATGTGACCGACAAATATGAGGGCCTCGTCACCGTCATGGTCGGCACCTTGGTCGATGGCGACCCGACGAATAACTTCTTCAAGAAAGACGACGTCACCCGTTTCAACCCCGACGGCATTCTTGACGGAGCCACCCACGGTTATCTCGCCGGCAATTATCTCTACGTGACCTGCACCGCAGGTCTCGTGGTAGTCGATGTCTCCACGCCGTCGAAACCCAAAATCGCCGGCCGCGCCGCCGCCGGTTCGCTCAAGAATCCACGCAAGCTCGCCTTCCAGTTCCTCCACGCGTTCGTCACCGACGACGAGGGTCTCAAGGTATTCGACGTCAGCGATGCGCTCAACCCGCGCTTGATTCCCGAAGCCACCGTGCCGCTTAACAATGCCCAGGGCGTTTACGTTGCCCGCACCTACGCCTACGTGGCCAACGGCGCCCAGGGTCTCGCCATCATCGACATCAAAAACCCCGCCAAGGCCCATGTGCACCAGCACTGGAACGCCGACGGTCGCCTCAACGACACCCGCGCCGTCCAGATCGGTGCCGTCAACGCCTCGACTTTTGCCCTCGTGGCCGACGGCAAAAACGGCCTGCGCGTGATCCAGTTGATCTCCCCCGAAAACGTCCCCGGCTACCAAGGCTTCAGCCCGCCGCCCAATCCCAAGCTCATCGCGACCTACCACACGCACGGCCCCGCCGTCGCCGTGAGCCGCGGCTTGGATCGTGACCGCGTGGTCGACGAAAGCGGAAACCAGACGGTCGTCTTCGGCCGCCGCGGCAGTCGTCCGTTCACCGCCGCCGAGTTCAACGCCTTCATCCGCAAGTCCGATGGCAGCCTCTATCGCGTCGACGACCCGATCTGGCGCGACGGCAAACTCGAGACCACTTCCGGCAAGCCGCTCAACCCCACCGAGAAATTCCCCGTAAAGCCCGAGGAACCGATCAACCGCCCGCCCAACGTCCGCCTCATTCGCCGCCCCGCCGAATAAAACAATCAATCCCCCGCTTGATTTTTCGAAAAGCCCGCTAAAATAGCGGGCTTTTCCATTTCCCGCCCTCAACACTCTCCCGCCTTAAACCCATGTCCACCGCCACACCGCAAAAGTTCGAGTTCCAAGCCGAGATCAAGCAGCTCCTCGATATCGTCATCCACTCGCTTTACACCGAGAAGGAAATCTTCGTCCGCGAGCTCGTCTCCAACGCCTCCGACGCCATCGAGAAACTCCGCCACCTTCAGATCACCGAGAAGGACAACATCGCCGACGCCGACCGCGCCCTCGAGGTCAACCTGACCACCGACGACACCGCGAAAACTCTCACCATCTCTGACGCCGGTCTGGGCATGACCCGCGCCGAACTCATCGAAAACCTCGGCACCATCGCCCACTCCGGTTCCAAGGCTTTCCTCAAAGCCCTCTCCGAAGGCGGCCAAAAGAACTCCAACCTCATCGGCCAGTTCGGCGTCGGTTTCTACTCCGCCTTCATGGTCGCCAAGACCGTCAAGGTTTACTCCCGCTCCTGGAAGAAAGACGAACCCGCCCACGTCTGGACCTCCGACGGCTCCGGCAGCTACGAGGTCGAGGAAGTCTCCGACCAGGAACGCGGCACCAAGATCGTCATCGAGCTCAAGGACGACGCCCACGAGTTCGCCACCGAAGGCCGCGTGAAGGAAATTCTCGAGCGCTACAGCGCCTTCGTTTCGTTCCCCGTCAACCTGAACGGCAAACACATCAACACTGTCCAGGCCCTCTGGCTGCGTTCGAAGTCCGAGATCACCGACGAGGAATACACCGCCTTCTACAAGTTCCAGGCCCACGCCTACGACGAGCCCCGCCTCCGCCTCCACTTCTCGGCCGACGCCCCGCTCCAGATCAACGCCCTGCTCTTCGTCCCCAAGGACAACACCGAAAAGTTCGGCATGGCCCGCCTCGAGCCCGCCGTCTCCCTCTACTGCCGCAAGGTCCTCATCGACTCCAAACCCAAGGATCTCCTCCCCGAGTGGCTCCGCTTCATGAAGGGCGTCGTCGATTCCGAAGACCTCCCCCTCAACATCTCGCGCGAGACCATGCAGGACCGCGCGCTCATCGAGAAACTGAACAAGGTCATCACCAAGCGCTTCATCAAATTCCTCTCCGAAGAAGCCAAGAACCGCACCGACGCCTACAACGAATTCTACGCCGAGTTCGGCATCTTCCTCAAAGAAGGCGCCGCCCTCGATTACACCCACAAGGACGAGCTCGTTAAACTCCTCCGCTTCGAATCCTCCCTCACCGAGAAGGGCAAGACTACGTCCCTCGCCGACTACGTCACCCGCATGGGCGCCGACCAAAAGGAAATCTATTTCCTCCTCGGCCCGTCCCGCGCCGCCATCGAAGCCGGCCCGTATCTCGAAGGCTTCAAGGCCCGCAACCTCGAGGTCCTCTTCTGCTACGAGTCCGTCGACGAATACGTCATGTCGAACGTCCGCGAATTCGACGGTAAAAAGCTCATCGCCGCTGACCACGCCGACGTGAAACTCGCCGACGCTCCCAAGCCGCCCGCCGCCGAAGGCGACCTCAGCGAAGACGACGCCAAGTCCCTCGCCGAATGGCTCAAGACCACCCTCGGCGACCGGGTCGAAGAGGTGAAAGCCTCCGACCGCCTCGTCGATTCCCCCGCCCTCGCCGTCAACGCTGACAAGTTCATGTCCCCCCAGATGCGCCGCATGATGAAGGCCATGAACAAAGACGGCGCCGACGCCCCCGTGAAGGTTAACCTCGAGATCAATCCCCGCCACGCCGTCATCAAGCACCTCGCCGCCGCGAAGACCTCGTCACCCGAGAAAGCCGCCCTGATCGCCGAGCAGATCCTGGACAACAGCCTCATCAGCGCCGGCCTCTTCGAAGACCCGAGCAAGATGGTCGCCCGCCTCTACAAGCTCCTCGAAACCGTCTAAACGCCACCGCGAGATGCACCACACCAAAGCCCCGGCCCGGCGCGGCCGGGGCTTTTTTATCCTCCCATGGACACGTTTATCTACGGCATCGATTTCGGCACGAGTAACTCCGCGATCACCATCTGGAACGCCACCACGCGATCCCTCGTGCGCGACCCGCGTATCGCCGGCGTGGACGCCACGTTCATGTATTTCCCCTACACGACGAAGCGCATCGCGCCCGTCCTCGGGAACGCCGCCAAGCTCCGCTACGTCGAGGACGAGATGCGCGGCCGCTTCTTCCAGGCGATCAAGACGATCCTGCCCTATCAGACGTTCACCGAGACGGTGATCAACAACCAGACTTACACCATCGAGGATCTGGTCGCGATTTTCCTCCAAAGTCTCAAGGCCCGCGGCGATGCCGTCACGCAACAGGATGTGAAGCGCGTCATCCTCGGCCGCCCCGCCGTTTTTTCCGCTGACCCCGCCGAGGACCAGATCGCCGAGGAACGCCTCCACCGCGCCGCGCAGATCGCCGGTTTCACCGAGATCCATTTCCAATACGAGCCGATCGCCGCGGCCTTCGCCTACGAGTCCCGCATCACGAAACCCGAGCGCGTTCTCGTGGGCGACTTCGGCGGCGGCACCTCCGACTTCACCGTCGTGCAGCTCGATCCCGCGCGTCAGGGCCTCACCGATCGCATGACCGACATTCTCGCGACCGGCGGTATCCCCGTCGCCGGCAACAAATACGACGCCACCACCATGTGGCACAAAGTCACCCCGCTCTTCGGCCGCGGCGCGACCTACGACAGCTGGGGCAAACAGCTCGAAGTTCCCGATTCGCTCTACCGCACCATCTGCCAATGGGACCAGATCGTCTTCCTGCGTAACGCCAAAAAAATGGATCTCCTCTGGCGTCTGAGCGGTCTCTCCAACGACCCGCCCGCCTTCGAGCGTTTCCAAGCTCTCATCAAAGAAAACCAGGGCTTCGCCCTCTTCCAACGCATCGAAGCCGCCAAGATCGCGCTCACGACCATGGTCACCGCGCCGATCACCTTCACGCATCCGAAGATCCCGATCGACCTCCGCATCACCCGCAGCGAGTTCAACAAAAACTCCGCCGATCTCACCGCCGAAATCACGGGCTACCTCGATAAATTCCTCGCCGATGCCAACATCGCGCCCGCCGGCATCGAAACGGTTTTCCTCACCGGCGGCACGTCGTTGATCCGCAGCCTCCGCGCTGAATTCGTGACGCGTTTCGGCCAGGACAAGATCCGCGACGGCGAAGAATTCACCAGCGTCGCCGACGGCCTCGCCCTCAGCGCGCCGCTCTTCTTCCCTGAACTGCACGCGTAGGAAGATTCGCCAAGGGGTTTCGCCGTCGCCAGCGTATCACCTGCATGAAAGACCCACGCGACCCGCTCCCGTCCACGCTGCAAACGTGGAAACATGAGCCCGCACCCGACGCTGGTTTTAATGATCGCGTCTGGGCCCGCATCCGCTCCTGCGAAACCACCGCCCCGTCCATCGTCCTGCGTTTTCCCGGCGCCCTGCCCCTCGCCGCCAGTCTCGCCGTCCTCCTCGCAGCCGCCGCCGGCACCACCACCGCGTTCGCGCTCAACCGCTCTCAATCCACCGAGCGCATGGCCGCCGCCTACGCGCGCAGTATTGATCCGATCTTGATGACGGATTCCCGCGCCGTTCCACACACGCATCCGCACCCGTGAGTCCGCTCGCCCGCTACAGTCTGATCGCCGTCGCCGCGGCCGTCCTCGCTTTCGGCATCACCCACTTTGCCCTGCGCCACCCGGCCACCGCGCCCACGGAACTCGCGTGGATGCAAAAAGAGTTTCATCTCACCGCCGCGCAAACCGCCGTCATCGAAAAAATCCACACAGACTACCAGCCCGTCTGCGCCGATCACTGCGCCCGCATCATCAAAGCCCGCGAGCAACTCGCGTCCGCCGCCGATCCCGCCGCCGCCCGCGTCGAGCTCGCACGTCTCGAAGCCGTCTGCCAGCAAGCCACGCAAACCCACCTTCAACGCGTCGCCGATGTCATGTCGCCCGCCGACGCCGCGCGGTTCCTCGCCTTGGTCGGCCCCAAGCTTTCCAATCAGAACCACTCCGCTCCCCTCGGGCTCAAATGACGCCCGCCGCATCCCTGCCCACCGACGAGGCGCTCATGGCCGAGCTCGCCCGCGGCTCCGACCCCGCGCTCGATGAACTGATGCACCGCTGGCAGATCCCGCTGCGTTCGTTCCTTTATCGTTACACGCAAAACGAAGCCGACGCCCTCGATCTTTCGCAGGAAACCTTCGTCCGCATCTACCGTCACCGCGACCGTTACCGCGAAGGCGCCAAGTTCTCCACCTGGCTTTTCCAGATCGCGCTCAACCAAGCCCGCGACCACGCCCGCCACCGCCTGCGCCGCCCCACCGATTCCATGGACCGCGCGCCCGAGCTTTTCTCCGATACTCACAGCCCCGCCGCAGACCTGCTCCTCGCCGAACGCTCCGCAGCCGTCCGCACCGCCATCGCCGATCTTCCCGAGCACCTCCGCTCCGCCCTCGTCCTCTTCGAATACGAAGAGAAGTCCCACGCCGAGATCGCCGCCATCGTCAGCGCCACCCCCAAAGCCGTCGAAACCCGCCTCGCCCGCGCCCGCGAACTTCTCCGCAAAAAACTGGTCCGCTGGATGAGCTAACCCGCGCGACCTATGCCCCTCGTCTCCATCAATCCCGCCACCGGCCGCATCCTGAAGCGCCACCGCGAGCACACCGCCAAAGACATCGAAGCCGCGCTCGCCGCCACCCACCAAGCCTTTCTCGGCTGGCGCGAACTCGCCCTTGCCGACCGCGCCCGCCACCTCAACGCCCTCGGCGCCGCCTTGCGCAAACAAGCCGAACCGCTCGCTCAACTCATCACCGCCGAGATGGGTAAAACCCTCACCGACGCCCGTCTCGAAATAGAAAAATGCGCCGCCGGTTGCGAATTCTACGCCACGCACGCCGCCCGTTTCCTCAAACCCCAACGCACCCTCGGCGCCCCCAAAAATACCCAAGTCGTCTTCGAGCCTCTCGGCGTCATCCTCGCCATCATGCCGTGGAACTACCCGTTCTGGCAGCTCTTCCGCGCCGCCGCCCCCGCCCTGATGGCCGGCAACACCGTCCTCCTCAAACACGCCTCCAACACCACCGGCTGCGCCCTCGCGATCGAGCACCTCTTCCGCGACGCCCGCGTTCCCGCCAACCTCCTTCGCACCGTCGCCGTATCCTCCAAAGCGATACCCGCACTCATCAAAGACCCGCGCGTCCGCGGCGTCACCCTCACCGGCAGCACCGGCGCAGGTCGCAAAGTCGGCGCCCTCGCCGGCGCCGCACTCAAGCCGTGCGTCTTCGAACTCGGCGGCAGCGATCCCTACATCATCCTCGCCGACGCCGACCTCGACCTCGCCGCCGAGATTTGCGCCAAGGCCCGCCTCACCAACAGCGGACAAAGCTGCGTCGCCGCCAAACGGTTCATCGTCGTCGAGAGCGTCCGCGCCGCCTTTGAGCAAAAGTTCACCGCCCGCATGGCCGCCCGCCGCATGGGCGACCCCACGACCGCCGCCACCGATTTTGGCCCGCTCGCCCGCCTCGACTTGCGCGATGACCTTCACGCCCAGGTCCAAAAAAGCGTGAAGCGCGGCGCCCGCCTCCTGCTCGGCGGCACGATTCAACCCAAAGGCAAAGGTGCCTTTTATCCCGCCACCGTCCTGACCGATGTCCGGCCCGGCATGCCCGCCTATGACGAAGAGCTCTTCGGTCCCGTCGCCTCAATCATCGCCGCCAAGGACGAAGCCGACGCCCTCCGTATCGCCAACGACTCCGATTTCGGCCTCGGTGCCGCCGTTTTCACCCGCAACCGCCGCCACGGTCGCACCCTCGCCATCGAACGCATCGAAGCCGGCATGGTGTTCGTGAACGAGCAGGTCCGCTCCGACGCCTCGCTTCCCTTCGGCGGAATCAAAGACTCCGGCTACGGTCGCGAGCTCAGCACTTTCGGCATCCGCGAATTCGTAAATATCAAAACCATCTGGGTTTCCTAAGCCTCACGGATTACGTTACATTCCGGCGACGAGGCATTAAAAACTGGTTTCAACGGGGGCGGTCTTTAAGTTGGTCCGTCTTTTCCCGATGGCCACGAAGCGCAAAACGATCCGCACCCAGTCCAAGCCCGCCGCCGTTACTTCCGTTAAGCCGGTCGCGACCCCGCCCGCCGACGATCGCGTCATCATTCCAAAAAAACGCGCCCGCACGGTCACTCCTACGGCCAAACCCGCCAAGTCCGCCTATTTTAACCGCGAGCTCAGCTGGCTCGCATTCAACCGTCGCGTCCTCGAGCAGGCGCAGAACGAAAAAAATCCGCTGCTGGAGCGCGTCAAGTTCCTCGCCATCGTCTGCTCCAACCTCGACGAATTTTTCGAGATTCGCGTCGCCGGCATCATCCAGCAGGTCGAGAGCGGCGTGACCGAGCCCAGCGTGGACGGCCTCGGTCCCAAGGAGTCCCTCCGTCGCATCCACTCGGTCGTGGCTTCGCTTGTCGAAGACCAATACGAATGCTGGAGCACGCAGCTCATGCCCGCACTCGCCGAGGAGGGCATCGTTTTCAAAACCGCCGCCGAGCTCACTCCGGCCGAGCTCAACTGGGTCACCGCCTATTTCCACGAGCAGGTTTTCCCCGTGCTCACGCCGCTCGCGCTGGACCAGTCCCATCCGTTCCCGCAGCTCGGCAACAAGACGCTCAACGTCATCGTCTCCCTCGATAATCCGGTCACGCCCGAGATCGAGCAACTCGCCGCCATCCTCCCCGTTCCTCGCATCCTGCCGCGTCTCGTGCCCATCGATCCGGCCGGCAGCGGTCCGCAGCGTTTCGTTTTCCTATCCGAGATCATCAAACTCTGCGCCGGTGAATTTTTCCCCGGTTACAGCGTAACCGGCGCTCACGCCTTCCGCGTCACACGCAACAGCGATCTCTACATCGACGACGAAGAAGCCGAAAATCTCCTCAAGAAAATCGAGGACGAGTTGCGCAATCTCCGTCGCGGCGCCGCCGTGCGTCTCGAAATCGAGGAGGGCGTCAACGACGCCATTTTCACCACGTTGTGCGACCACCTGGATCTTTCGCACGAATACGTTTTCCGCCTCAACGGCCCGATCAATCTCCTGCGTCTGATGAGCCTCGCCGACGTCGAGCGCCCCGACCTGAAGTATCCGCCGTTCACCCCCGTCAACGTTTCCCCGCTGCGCGAGCCCGCCAAGATTTTCGAGACGTTGCGCGCGCAGGATGTGTTGCTCCACCATCCCTACGATTCCTTCCAACCGGTCGTTGATTTCGTCGAGCAGGCCGCTCGCGATCCGCAGGTGTTTGCCATCAAGCAGACGCTCTACCGCACCAGCGGCGACTCGCCCATCGTCCGCGCCCTCATCGAGGCATCCAAGAACGGCAAACAGGTCACCGCGCTCGTCGAGCTCAAGGCCCGTTTCGACGAGGCCAACAACATCCAATGGGCCAAACAGCTCGAGGAAGCCGGCGTCCACGTCGTCTACGGCCTCGTCGGCCACAAGACCCATTGCAAATGCTCCCTCGTCGTCCGTCGCGAGGGCAAGTTACTCCGCCGTTACGCCCACCTCGGCACGGGCAACTACAACCCGAAGACCGCCAAGCTCTACACGGACCTGAGCTATTTCACCGGCCGCGAGGAGCTCACCTCCGACGCCGCCAACCTGTTCAACACGCTCACCGGTTTCAGCCGCGAGCCCGTGTTCGAGCATTTGCTGGTCGCACCTTACAATCTCCACCGCCGTATTCAGGAATTGATACAGCGCGAAGCGGACAACGCCGCTGCCGGCCGTCCCGCTCGGATCATCGCCAAGATGAACTCGCTGGTCGACAAGGACACCATCGACCACCTCTACGCCGCCTCCCGTGCCGGCGTGAAGATCGACATCATCGTGCGCGGCGTCTGCTGCCTCGTCCCCGGAGTGAAGGGCCTCAGCGAAAACATCCGTGTGCGCAGCATCGTCAGCCGTTACCTCGAACACGCCCGCGCGTTTTATTTCGAGAACTCCGGCGGAGATGAACCGCTGGTCCTCGCCGGCAGCGCCGACTGGATGCCCCGCAATTTTTTCCGCCGTATCGAGGTCGTTTACCCCGTGCGCGATCCCGCGCTCCGCAAGTGGATCACAGACGAAATGTTCGCGATGGAATTACAGGATAACGAAAACGCCCGCGAGCTCCACGCCAACGGCGGCTACCTCCCCGTCCCCCGCGCCGCCGGGGCGCCGTCGTTCTCCGCGCAGAGCTACTTCATCGCGGCCGCCACCGAACGCGCCCGCGCCGCGGCCAGCGCCTGATCCGGCAGCATTACGGACTCGCTTGCGCTTTCTCGTTCCCTTTCCGGTTTTCTCCGGAAAAGGTAACGGGAAAGCCGCCAGCGAACCATGCCCCGCCTTCACCCCGTTTTCATCTTGTGCCTTCTGTGCGCCGCATCACTCGACGCGCGCACGTGGACTGACAACCAGGGCCGCAGTCTTGAAGCCGACTACGTGAGCGCCACCCCGGCCGAGATCACGTTGCGCCGCGGCTCCGACGGACGAACCTTCACGCTGCCGCTCGCCAGCCTCTCCTCAGCCGACCGCACGTTCGTCGCCGAACAGCTGGCTCCCGTCGCCGCGAATTTTAGCGAACTCAATACGCTCCTCGGCCTCGAACTGCTGGCTGACTCCACACTCTGGGACGATGAACCGGCCCTGGCCGCCCGCCGCCTCCGGCTTCCGCTTGAGGGCAAAACTGATCGGTTCGAGGGTTACCGCGCCTACCCGCGCACCCCGCTTTCGATGCTCGGCGCCGAGTCGCACATGATCTCGTTGCAGGCCGCCGACGGCCGCATCACCGCCCTCACGATTCAGTTTACCAATCGCGGCGACTATTCCGTCTTCTCCCATCGCGATCCGCAATGGCCGACGACGAAGCAGGAAATCCAGGACTTCGAACAAGCCCTGAAAAAGGACTTCGAGACGATCACCGCCGCGCTCACCGCCAAACTCGGCGAACCCAAACGCGAGATCGCCCTCGGCGGACTCGATCCCGGCCGCCGCTCCCTGCGCTGGGAATCGGGCGCGCATGCCCTCATCGCGAACTACGACGAGGCCCAGATGGTTTCATTGAAAATCAGGCCGGTGGATCGCGCCGCCAACGCCCGTCTCGCCGACGATCAGGTCCGCCGCATGTTTAAAGAGCGCATCACCCGCCGACCGAATGGCGACGTCATCCTCGATCAGATCCCGATGGTGAACCAGGGGCCGAAGGGCTACTGCGTGCCCGCCACGTTTGAGCGTTACCTGCGCTACGCCGGCATCCCCGCTGATATGTATGAACTCGCCGCCAGTGGCGGCACCCAGTTCGGCGGCGGCAGCAACTTCAGCACGATGACCCGCGGACTGGATCGTTTTGTGCGCCGACAGGGCCGCCGGCTCGAACAGATTTCACTGAAACTCACCGTCACCGCCATCGCACGCTACATCGACGAGGGCCGTCCCGTCATCTGGGGACTTTATTCGACCGAGCCGTTCAACGCCCTGGCCGACGCCAACACCGAGGCCCGCAAAGATCATTCAACACTTGCGCCGGCCAAACCAGTCCTCACTCCGGCCGAGCTCGCCGAATTCAAACCCACCCCGGAAACCGCCCACGCCTGCCTGATCATCGGCTACAACCGGGCCACCGGCGAGATCGCCGTATCCGACTCTTGGGGACCGCGGTTTCGTGAACGCTGGGTGCCCGCCACCGTCGCACAAAAAATCACTCAGGACGAATATTGGGTGCTCGCCTGGTGACCCGTTACCAAGGTGGCCGAAGCCACCTCAAACGGCGTGCTGCTCCCCTTTTCAACGGACAAATCCGCGGAAGCGCCGGCGGCCTTGCGCGGCAATGTTTCCTTGATAAGCGCCTTCAAACGCGTCGTCGAAACCCGCAGGCACAGCTTGCGGCGCAAAAATCCCCGATTGGCCGGGTGTTCGTTGAAACGCTCGGCCTCCGTCACGAAATCACGCATCCGGGTGAGCCGCTCCACCCCGTAAATCAGATCAAAATCCGCCGCAAAGTGGTTCTGGTTGATCAGCGGCAGGAGCCACTTGAAAAGACGCGTCCGGCGATAAATGCACATCCGGAAAACCTCTCGGGCGAACTGCTCAGGAGGAATGTTGTATCTGGCGCAAAAACACTCCGAAAACGTGGGGTTGCTCATTGGAGTAAGTGACGGCGCGAATGTGTAAAAAGTTTTACATTTTCGCCAACTTTTCGTCCGCACATTCCATGCGTTAAAAATAAGCATCTATAAACAAAGTGCTTATGATTTATAATATTTTACACTTACCTCCATTCCTAGGGCTATCGAAGCCCTATCTTTAATCAAACACCCGCGGCCGGTAGGCTCATTTTATCGCCCGGAATCGCTTCCCTGCGTCCCCAAGTCATCGCGTCAGGTTAACCACTCCGAAGCCGATTCGAGCCGGACTACATCCAATTCGGTTTTTGGTTCCACGCCAACTCTGCGCAACCTGCAATTTTGTCATTTGCCAAGACCCCTGTCCGGCCTACGGTCTTGCCTCTTCATGCTTTCCTTTCTCTTCAAGCGTTTTGCCGGCCGCCACTACAAGAAGTTCCTTGAGAAGGCCCGGCCCATCGTCGCCCGCGTAAACGAGTTTGAGCAATCCTACCAGAAGCTCAGTGACGACCAGCTCCGCGCCAAGACCGATGAGTTCCGCGCCCGCTTGAAGGCCGGCGAGACGCTCGAGCAGATCTTGCCCGAGGCTTTCGCCACCGTGAAAAACGCCGCCCGCCGCCTCGTCGGCACCCGCGCCCTCGTCTGCGGCCACGAGCTCGAATGGAACATGGTTCACTTCGACGTCCAGCTCATCGGCGGCTACGCCATCCACTCCGGCAAGATCGCCGAAATGGCCACCGGCGAAGGTAAAACCCTCGTCTCCACGCTCCCGCTTTATCTCAACGCCCTCACCGGCCGGAACACCCAGCTCGTCACGGTCAACGACTACCTCGCCCGTCGTGACTCCGAGTGGATGGGCCACCTCTTCGGCTTCCTCGGCCTCACCACCGGTTGTATCCAACAATCCATGCCGTCCGACCTCCGTCGCGAGATGTATGGCCGCGACATCACCTACGGCACCGCCTCCGAATTCGGCTTCGACTACCTCCGCGACAACGGCATGGCCACGCGCAAGGACGACCAGGTTCAACGTGACTACTGGTTTTGCATCGTGGACGAAATCGACTCCATCCTCGTCGATGAAGCCCGCACGCCGCTGATCATTTCCGGCCCCGCCCCCATCGAGCGCGAACAGCCTTTCACCAAGCTCAAGCCCGGCATCGACGCCCTCGTCAATGAGCAGATCCGCCTGTGCAATCGCATGGCCGGCGACGCCAAGGCCGTCCTTGAAAAAGCCGACGCCACCCCCGACGAGCGCAAAGCCGCCGCGCTCAAACTTCTCCAGGTCAAGATCGGCCACCCGAAGAACAAGCAGCTGCTCCGTCTCATGGAGACGCCCGATCTCCGCAAGCTGCTCGACAAAACCGAGACCGACATGAACAGCGACTTCCAGAAGACGGAACTCTACCGTCTCAAGGAGGAGCTCTTCTACTCCATCGACGAGCGCCAGCACCAGGCCGACCTCAGCGAAATCGGCCGCACCCGCCTGCGTCCTGATAACCCCGACGCCTTCGTCCTCCCCGACCTCGCCACCGAGTTCAGCGAGCTCGAACGCCGCGCCGATCTCACTCCCGAACAGCGCGAAGAAATCAAGGCCAAGTCGCAGAACAATTACTCCGAGGTTTCTGAGGAAATCCATGCGATCTCCCAGCTCCTCCGCGCCTATTCGCTCTACGAAAAAGACGTCGAATACGTCGTCGCCGAGGGCAAGGTCATGATCGTCGATGAGAACACCGGCCGCGTCATGCCGGGCCGCCGTTGGTCCGACGGTCTCCACCAGGCCGTCGAGGCCAAGGAAAACGTCAACATCGAGCGCGAGACCCGCACTTACGCCACGGTCACGATTCAGAACTATTTCCGTCTCTACGAAAAACTCGCGGGCATGACCGGCACTGCCGAGACCGAGGCCATCGAATTCAACGACATTTACGGGCTTTCCGTTCAGGTCATCCCGACCAACAAGGACTGCATCCGCATCGATCGTAACGACTCCATTTTCAAAACCCGTCGCGACAAGTTCAACGCCGTCGTCGCCGAGATCGAAGCCGCCAACAAGCGCGGCCAGCCCGTGCTCGTCGGCACCGTGTCTGTCGAGTCCTCCGAAGTCCTCTCCCGCATGCTGAAGCGCGCCGGTGTCATCCACACCGTGCTCAACGCCAAGTATCACGAGCAGGAAGCCGAGATCGTCACCCGCGCCGGCCAGCGCGGCAGCGTCACCATCGCGACCAACATGGCCGGCCGCGGCACCGACATTAAACTCGGCGAGGGCGTCCGTGAACTCGGCGGCCTCTACGTCATCGGCACCGAGCGCCACGAATCCCGTCGCGTTGACCGCCAGCTTCGCGGCCGTTGCTCGCGTCAGGGCGACCCCGGTCTCACCAAGTTCTTCCTCTCCCTCGAAGACACGCTCATGCGCCTCTTCCTCCAGGGCAACCTGGCCTCGCGCCTCATGGAAGGCTCTATGAAAGACGGCGAAGAGCTCGAGCATCCGTGGCTCAACCGCTCCATCGAGAGCGCCCAGAAAAAGGTCGAGCAGCAGAACTTCGGCCAGCGCAAGCGCCTCCTCCAATACGACGACGTGCTCAACCAGCAGCGCGAGGTCATCTACGGCATCCGCAACGCCGCCATTCACGCCGACCGCCCCAAGAGCATCATCCTCGAGCAGATCGCCGAGGAAGTGGACAGCCGCCTTGAGAGCGCCGGCATCACCGGCCGCGCCACCGCCAGCCAGTCCGCGATCGACAGCTTTGTCGGCTGGGTCAACGCCACCTTCCCCATCGGTCTCAAGTCCGAGGAACTCAGCGGCGACAGCATCGAGGCGCTCACCGCCCTCGTCGTCGAACGCGTGCGCCAGGCCTATGAGGTAAAGGAGTCCGTCGAGATTCCCGAGGCCCTCGGCTCGCTTGAGCGTTATGTCATCATCAACGCCATCGACCACCACTGGCAGGAACATCTCACCGAGATGGAAGAACTGCGCCGCGCCATCGGTCTGCGCAGCTACGGCCAGACCGATCCGCTCGTCGCCTACAAGGGCGAGGCGTTCAAGTATTTCCAGGAGATGATGGCCAACGTCCGCCTTCAGATCTGCACCGGTCTGTTCCGCAATGCATCCAATCTCGATGTGTTCGAAAACATGCTGGCGCTCCTGAGCCGCGGTGCCAAGGCCGTCGGCCCCGCCGATGCGCCCGCGGCTCCCCAGATCACGACCACCATCACGACCAGCGGCGGCCCCGCCCCCGAGGCCGAAGTCCAGAAGGAGATCGAACTCCCGAAGGTCACCATCCGCCGCGAAGCACCAAAGGTCGGCCGCAATGACCCCTGCCCGTGCGGCAGCGGCAAGAAGTTCAAGAACTGCCACGGACAATAACCCGTCCGCCCGCAGCAGGCCGGTCGCCATCCAGCGACCGGCCTTTTTTATGTCGCAGGCGGCAGTTTCGCCAGCAGCAGCTTGTCCACGCGGTGGCGGTCCATGTCGACCACTTCGAACTTCCAGCCGCCCCAGGAGATAGACTCGCTCTCGACCGGAATATGGCCGAGGCGATCCAACACAAAGCCGCCCACGGTCTCATAATCATCGTCCTCCTCGCCCGGCAGCGCGCCGAACGAGAACAGGCGCTTGAACTCATCGACATCCATCGCGCCGTCCACGAGCCAGGAACCATCGTCACGTTGCACCGCACCCGGCGTGCGACGGTCGCCCGGCTCCGGCAGGTCGCCCACGATGGCCTCCATGACATCGATCAGCGTAACCACACCTTGGATACTCCCGAACTCGTCGGTCACGAGTGCGAGGTGCTTGCCCGACTTCTTGTAGCTTTCCAGCAACTGCACCGCATTGATCGTCTGCGGAACGTAGAGCGGTTGCGTAAGGTGGTCGCGCAACCGGTTTTTCAAGCCAATTGCTGAGTTCGCCCACAGTGCCTTCACCGCCACCATGCCGAGCACGTGGTCACGCGTGCCTTCATACACGGGAAACAGCGAGTGCCCGCTCGCGACGATTTTGCGCCAGTTCACCTCGTCGGCATCATCGACGTCGAGCCACACAATCTTCGTGCGGCGCGTCATGATTTCCGTCACCGGTTTTTCATCGAGGCGCAGCACGCCCTCGACCATCGCCTGCTCCGCCTGATGAAAAACGCCCGCCGTCGTGCCTTGCTCGATCAGGTGGGTGATCTCCTCTTCGGAGGGCGGCGCGTCTTTTTCCTGTCCGAGGCCAAACAGCTTCAACACGCCATTCGTCGAGTGCGTGAGCAGCCATACAAACGGCAACGCGAGGCGTGACAGCGCGTTCATGGGCGCCGCCACCAGCATCGCTTTGCCCTCGGGGTTGTTCAGACCGATGCGCTTCGGCACCAGCTCGCCGATAATGAGCGAGAGATAAGTGATCGCTCCCACCACCACCGTGATGGCGATGCCCTCGGCATACGCCGACAACGCGGGAATCTCACCTGCAAGCCACACCGCCAGCTTGCCCGACAACCGCACACCGCCAAACGCACCCGCCAGAATGCCCACCAGCGTGATGCCGATCTGCACCGTCGAGAGAAACCGCGTGGGTTCCTCGGCCAGCGCCAGCGCAGCCTTGGCGCGGATCGAGCCCTCGTCGGCCATTTTTTTAAGCCGTGCCTTGCGCGAGGACACCACGGCGATTTCCGCCATGGCGAACACGCCATTCAAAAGGAGCAGTCCGAAAATGATCAGTATTTCCGTTAAAACCGCACTCATCCGTGGGTGGAATGTTCAGCCTCGGCCGCCTTCGGGAAGACCAGCGAAAGCACGACGGACGCCACCAACACACCGCCGATGATGCCCAGCGACCAGGTCACGGGGAATTTATTGTTAGGGAAGAGCGAGCTCAGCCACACCATCTTCAAGCCCACAAACACGAGGATGATGCCGAGTCCGTATTTCAAGAAGTGGAATTTATGCATGACGCTGATCAGCAGAAAAAATAGCGCGCGCAGACCGAGGATCGCGAAAATATTGGACGTGAAAACAATCAACGGCTCACGGGTGATCGCGAAGATCGCCGGCACCGAATCCACCGCGAACACGATGTCGGTCAGCTCGATGAACACCACGCACACCAGCAATGGCGTGCCGTAGAGAATGCCTTCTTTGCGCAGGAAAAACTTCTGCCCCTCCATCTCGGGAGTGATGGGGATAAACTTCCGCAGTAGTTTTATGAACGGATTCTTCTCCGGCTCGATCGGCTTTTCGTCCGAGAAGAAAATCTTGATGCCCGTAAAAATCAGGAACGCGCCAAACACCCACAGCACCCAGTGGAATTGAATGAGAGCCGCGCCGATGGTGATGAAGATCGTTCGGAAAACCAGCGCACCGATAATGCCGAAGAACAGCACGCGGTGCTGATACATTTTCGGCACGCCGAAATAGCTGAACACCACGATGAACACGAAAATATTGTCCACCGAGAGAGACTTCTCGACGACGAAGCCCGTGAGGAACTCCAGCGCGGTCTGATTGGCGAGCTTACCCGCCTCCACCGCGATGGCGGCGGCATCCGTGATGCCTTGGGCCGCGAGCACTTCCAGCAGCGGCGGATAATGAGGCAGTTTCCACTGCGCATAATGCCAGAAACCAAAGCAAAAAAGCATCGCCAGCGAAATCCAGGCGACACTCCAGCCCGCCGCTTCCTTGACGGTGACTTCATGGGCGGACTTGTGAAAGACGCCCAGGTCGAGTGCCAGCATACCCAGCACAAACAGCGTAAACAACCCGTAGAACCACCAATAGTCGGCGAACGGGAAAAGGATGAGATTTTGCATAAACGAAAGCGCGATGAAACCCACCCTCCTGTCCTCGCACAAGGGAACTCCCGTGGAAAACCCCCACCTCGTTTCCACTCACGATAACCAGCGCGCGGCCACCCCGAGAAGGCTCGCTTGCACGCCACCCGCCGCGTGGCACAGTCTCAAGTTTCACCGTGGCCGACGACTTTCCGCTTTCCGATATTAACGACGCATCCTACGACCAGCCTCCCGCGTGGTGGCAGCGTCACGCGAACCTGCTGTGGTCGGCCGGTGTGTTCATCGCCACCGTCGTGCTCACGGTCTTGGCCTTCCCGCCTTCGCGCACCCCCGAGTTTGCCTACGCCTTTGCTGTGCCGGCTTTGTTTTGGGCTTATCTGCGTCCGTCCTTTCGTCTCTACGCATGGACCGTGCTGGGCGCGCAAGCCGTCGCCTGGACGATCCTGTTCGGCTGGTTGCACAACGTTACCATCGGTGGACTTGTGCTGCTCGGTCCATTTATTGGTGCATGGATCGGCTCCTGGTTTCTGGCGGCGCGCTGGGCGCTCCCACGCATGATCGGACAATCCACCTCCACGCGACTGCTGGTTATGTTTGGCCTCGCCGGACTCTGGGTCGTCGGCGAGTGGACGCGCACTTGGGTTCTCAGTGGTTTTCCTTGGATGCCTCTCGCCGCCACGCAATGGCAGCGCATGACCATCCTGCAAATCGCCGCGTTCACCGGCGCCGGCGGCGTGTCGTTTGTTTTGATCGCTATGAATCTCGGCTTCACGGCCTACGCCCATCGTCTCATCCGCGAGGGTCGCCACGGCCTGGGTAAACGCTCGCAGGAATTCTTTGCCGCGATGTTCCTGCTGGTCATCTGCGTAGCCACGCAACTTCAGGAAACCTTTAACCGCCGGCAGTTCACCGTTCCGCTGGGTCGCATTGCGTTTGTGCAGCCTTACATCGCGCAAGACATCAAATGGGACAACACCAAGGGCCCCGCCATCCTTGAGGTCTTGGAAACCCTCACGCTCGCCGCGAGCGCCACCAAGCCCGACCTCATTCTCTGGCCCGAGGCCACCACGCCGTGGGCCGTCAAGGGTGACCCGGAAATGCGCGCCTGGGTTGAAACCTTGGTCAACCGCGCCGGTGCCCCACTCGTGCTCGGCTCAATCGCGCGCCAACCCTCCGCGAGCGATCCTACGCAGGAAGACTGGCTCAACGCCGTGTTCGTGGTGGATCCCGTGAACGGCCTGCAACCGCATTTCTACGCGAAACGAAAACTCGTGCCTTTCGGCGAATACGTTCCGTTGCGTCCCCTGCTCGGCTGGCTCGGCAAGTTCGTGCCGATCGGCGGAGATTTTCTCCGCGGCACCGATCCCGCCCCGCTCCAGGTTTCCGTGCATGATCGTCCGCTCGCCGTGGGCGCGCTGCTTTGCTACGAGGACATCTTCCCGCATCTCTCACGCGAAAGCGTCCAAGCCGGCGCGGACTTGCTCGTGGTAAACACCAACAACGGTTGGTTCGGCGAAGGCGGCGCGGCTTATCAACACGCCTCCAATGCCGTGCTCCGCGCCGTCGAGACACGACGCCCCTTGCTTCGTTGCGGCAATGGCGGCTGGAGCGGCTGGGTCGACGAATTCGGCAGCATCCGCGCCGTGCTCACCCGTGACCGCGTCACCGGCGAGATCTCCACCGAAAACACGAAAACCACCGAGACGGGCACCGTGTATTTCCGCGGCACGCAGACGGTTTCCGTCACCGCCGACGCCCGTTGGATAGGCAAACAAAGTTTCTATGTGCGCCACGGCGATTGGTTCATCCTCGCCTGCGCATTACTCGCCGCCGGCGGCTTCGCATTAATCCGAACCGTCCCGCCCGCCAAACCCAGTTCTTCTTGATCCCGCAGCAGAAAAATCAGCCGCAGAAACATAAAAACGCTAGCATCCTTATCACCGCATTCTGAAAACTACGTGATTCAGGTCCCTCGCTCCCTGTGTTTTTCTTAGTGGAACAGATACTTGGAACGCTCAACGCATAACTCGCCCACAAAAAAGCCCTCCCGTGTTACGGAAGGGCTTCAAAATTGGGTGCAGGGGTTGGATTCGAACCAACGACCTTCAGGTTATGAGCCTGACGAGCTACCGGGCTGCTCCACCCTGCAATAAGTGGGAGGGCGAGAACATGGTTTTGCGACCCTCTCTGTCAACGGCCATTTTGCAATATTCCCGATTCTCCGCTTGCCAGCCCCTTCCCCGCCCTCTGTGCTCTTCCATTCCTTCACCCAATTCCGGGCGTGGGAAACAACCACCACAACACTCATCTCGATCGCAAGGCGGCCCATTGGCCGACCTGTGTTTCAAAGATACATAGATCAAACCACATGAACGTCTCACCTAAAGACCTCCTTGATGCCGGCGTCCACTTCGGCCACCAGACCCGCCGTTGGAATCCCCGCTCCAAGCCCTACATTTTCGACCACCGCCAGGGCATCACCATCATCGACCTCGGCAAGACCCACGAGCTCCTCCAGAAGGCCTACTCCTTCCTCGAAGAGACCGTCGCCGGCGGCGGCAACGTGCTCTTCGTCGGCACCAAGCGCCAGGCCCAGGAAATCGTCCGCGAGGCGGCCATCGCCACCCACCAGCCTTTCGCTGTTGACCGTTGGCTCGGCGGCACCCTCACCAATTTCGCCACCGTCAAGAAATCCATCGCGAAGTTCAAAAAGTTCCAGCAGCAGGAATCCTCCGGCGAACTCGCCAAGCTCTCCTCCAAGGAAGAGTCCGCGATCAAGCGCGAGATGGTCCGCATGAACAAGAATTTCGCGGGCATCATGGAGATGAACAATCTCCCGTCCGCCGTGTTCGTCCTCGACGCCAACCACGAAGCCATCGCCGTTGCCGAGGCCAAGCGCCTCAACATCCCCTGCGTCGGTCTCGTTGACACCAACTCCGACCCCACCCAGCTCGCCTACCCGATCCCGGGCAACGACGACGCCGTGAAGTCCATCCGCATCATCGTCGACACCGTTGTCGAGGCCATCCAGAACGGCCTCGCCCAGCGCGACAGCCGCCGCAACACCCGCGGTCAGGCCGACCTCCGCGCCGTTTCCGCCTCGATGGCCGCCTCCGCTGGCGCCGTCAACGAAGCCGGCGAAGTTGACCTCTCCAAGGTTGAGCTGCCCACCGGTGGCGAAGTCGCCGAAGCCGACGCCTCCGCGAAGAAGAAGACCACCGCCGCCCCTCGCAAGAAGGTCGCCGCCCCCAAGGAATAATCCACCCCCGATCCTGATTTAATGAGCACCGCAATCACCGCCACCCAAGTCAACGACCTGCGCGCCCAGACGGGCGCCGGCCTCATGGACTGCAAGCGCGCGCTAGTTGAGACCAACGGCGACATCGAAGCAGCCATCACCATCCTCCGCAAGAAGGGTGCCGCCTCGGCTGCCAAACGCGCCGACCGCGAAGCCAAGGAAGGTCTCATCGAGAGCTACATCCACGTCGGCGGCAAAGTGGGCGTCATCATTGAAGTCAACTGCGAGACCGACTTCGTCGCCCGCAATGACGACTTCAAGGATCTCGTCCGCAACCTCGGCATGCACATCGCCGCCGCGAACCCGCTCTACGTCACCCGTGACCAGGTTCCCGAGGCCGATCTGGCCGCCGAACGCGACATCGCCTCCGCCCAGGTCGCCGGCAAGCCGCCCGCCGCCGTGCAGAAGATCGTCGAAGGCAAGATCGAGAAGTTCTACTCGACCATCGTCCTCCTCGATCAGCCCTACGTGAAGGTCCCCGAGAAATCCATCAAGGAGATCCTCACCGAGGCCATCGCCAAGACCGGCGAGAACATCCAGGTGCGCCGCTTCACGCGCTACCAGCTCGGTTCGTAATACGAGACGCAAGTCGCGCTTCACATCAAAGGCACGCCGTTTTCCGGCGTGCCTTTTTTATTTCCCAAACGAACACTCCCGCCTGTGTCCGAGCACCCTTCCATCAAAGTCACCAAAGGTCAGATCTTCACCCGTGGAATCACCCACCGCTGCCCCAACTGCGGGTCGCGAAAACTGTTCAAGGAAGGCTCGCTGTTCGAACTGAACCCCGAGTGCCCCGACTGCGGACTGAAGATTGAGCGCGATGAAGGATTTTTTCTCGGCTCCATGTCGCTGAATTACGGCGTCACCATTCTCGGATTTTTACTACCGGTGCTGATTCTTTATCTCGTCGGCGTATTTTCCGGCCTGACTGCCGCGATCATCGCCGGAGTGGGTGCGATCGGGTTTCCGATCTTGTTTTACCGCTCCTCCCGCAGCTGGTGGTTGATGAGCTATTATTTCTTCCTGCCGCACCACCTGCCCGCCAACCGGGGTGAAATCGCGGCGGGCCAGGACGAAAACCTCTGAGCGGCGCGAAGAGTCCGCCGGCATACGAAGCAGCCGACAACTTTCGGCTTCCGTTTTGTGAACGGACTTCTACGTTCGCCGCTCCACACACACCGGAGAGGTGGCAGAGTGGTCGATCGCGCCGCACTCGAAATGCGGTGTTCCGAAAGGAACCGGGGGTTCGAATCCCTCCCTCTCCGCCAGTGGTTGATTTTTGCAAGCGGGCGTTTCAAACGCAGTTTATTTTTCGCCGCTGGTTGTGACGGCGCCGTAGGAAAACCCGGCTCCCGCGAAACCGACGTAGACTTTGCCAAAGACGTCTTTGTCGCCATCGAGTCCGTCGATCCAGTCGAAGATTCCCAGCGGATACGTGCCGATTTTATCCCACGTCTTGCCTTCATCCGTGGATCGGAAAATCCCCGTCTCGCCGCGCATCACGCCCGCGACATACACCGAGGGATAACCTCCCGGTTTCTGCGATTTGCCGAGTCCGACATTGAACGCCTTTTCCACGCCCGGCGCGGCACGCCAGGTGGCTCCACCATCCGTCGAATGCCACAGCCCCGCCCCGATTCCTTCGGCAAACCACAAGTCGCCCGCCTTGCCCGGCGTGGATTTCAAGATGCTGTTGTAACGCATTGAAACAGGATTCCCGACTCTCGCGAAATTCGCGCCGCCATCCGTCGAGCGATAGACGCCTTCTTTCGGCAGATAAAAATAAAACGTATCCGCCAACACACGATCCGCGCACAACGGTTTCTGCGGAGAGGGATGCGAATTGAATCCGGTCTTTGCCGGTCCGCCAAACGACGATTGCTTCCACGTCACGCCGCAATCCGTCGTGTAATACGGCATCTTTTCGTGCGCCGGTGACCACACGATTTTATCGGTGCTGTTCGCCGAAACCGCGATCACGCCGTATTCCAATTCCTTCGGCGCCGTCCCGTTTTCCAACGCCTCAAACCGCGTCCACGTGCGACCACCATCCGTCGAGTAACCACTGGAATTCGCCTTGGGCACGAAGTCGAGATGACTGCGGAATACACCCACCACGAACTTCGGATCCGCTGCACACCAGTCGAGCGCCCAAGCCGACATGAAGCCGGGCTGCGAACGCACGGCCGTGTAGGTATCCACATCCTCAAAATAAAACGCGCCGAGATCCCACATGGCAGCGACCGGTTTTCCACCGGGCGGCGCGATCACGTCATTGCCGCACATCTCCTCGATTCCCTCGCTCGCCGAGTGCCATTCGATCTGCGGCGTCCTCAGGTCTTTCGCCCACCACACGCCAAACCCTTCAGCAAACCACAGCTTGCCCGGTTCAAATGGATCGAACGCGATCTCGCCCACGCTAAGCCAGTAGTTGGCCTGCACGCCCTGCCATTGCACGTTCGGGCTCGTGAGCTGGAAGGTGTGGTAATCCCAAGTTGCCCCTTGATCTTTGGAAACAAAAACCTTTCCGCCATTGCGCATCACGACCACATGCCGCGCGTCGTTCGGATCAACTGCTAGATCCGCATACGACTGGCTGCCGCCTTCTTTTCCCGTCGGCGTGATATCCGTCCACACGCCGGCGCGTGAATATTTCCAGACAGCCCCCGTCGCGCCCTTGTCGTTGTCGTAGGCGACAAAATAAGTCCCGTCGGGTCCGATTTCCGCATCACGCGGACGCCCCGCAGTGGCTGGGCCTGCATCCGAAATCTTGCGCCATGTTTCGCCGGCATCCGCGCTCCGGTAAATCCCCTCTCCGTCCACAGTCGCATAGAGCACCTTGGTTTTTGATCCGCGATTCGAGGGATCGCGGTCGAAGACCACCGTGTTAACGCCGTGATTGGGCGCGCCCGTCGGCAGGCCAGCGACTCGCGTCCAGGAAACACCCGCATCCCGTGTCGTCCACAGGCCGTCCGACATCGACCCGTAATAGACCACGTCACTGTTGAGCGGATCGACCGCCAATCGCTCGCCTTCCTGCCGGCCTTCACCGTTCGGCTCCATCGCCACTTTCTTTTCTCCAAAATTGGTGGGCGTCCAGGTGTCGCCGCGATTGACGCTCTTGTAGATGTTGCCCTCCGCCACGCCGTAGGGCTTCCCCGCAAACGCCATGTAGGCGATGTCGGGCTTGCTCGGCGCGCTCACTAAACTGTCCACGCCACTGTATTTCCCGTAGGCGACCGATCCCGAGGGCATGCTACTTGCCGTGACCACCTGCCGCCACGAAGACGTCGCCGCTTCCCAACGATACGCACCCGAGACATCGGTTCGCACATACCGCACATCTTTATGCGTAGGGTTGATATCCAGACCCGTCACCCACCCGCCGCCGCCAATCTTCATCGGCTTCCACGTGTAGTCGGCACTGACATCCGCACCATGCACGACGGACAGGCCTGACAACACACTCAAAGCCGCAGCCATCCATACAGTCCAATCGGGGATCATTGGTTTCATAAAAATAAAAACTGACCAGGCGAACCGACGCCGACGAGGCTCGCCCACAAAATATCGTTTCGTTTTCTAAAACTCTCAGATTTTTGTTCGAAAATTTAGCGAACTCGCGGGCCCTTCATGTCACTCATCACGCTTTCTCACAATCGACATGGCCAACAACCCCAAGGTCGTCGGCTGGGTGGGATCCGACGTGATCTCTAAATGCGTGATCTTCAACTTCGGAAAAGGATTCCGCCACTCAAGCGTGTAAAGATACGCGTAGCGTTGAATGACGCCGTCCTCCTGTTCGGCAACGATGGGCGCCTGCCGCGCCGCCGTAAAATCGTGGTGCGGAAAATCAGGCCACCAGTCCTGGATATTCGCCTTCTGTAAATCGCGCTGAAACTGGACCGCGTCCGAATCATGCGGAGGAAGTCCAAGTGCAATCAACGGCACGCTGCCCAGCTGCTTCTTTCCCGCATAAAACGTGTAGGTCGCGAAATTCGCCAGATATCGCGTGTAACCGCACCCATGCAAAAAATAGACTGCATCCGCATGCGTTCCGATCGGTATCTTAAGACGCGAAGGTAAACCGCGGGCGCTGCCCGTTTCATTTGTTGCCGAGTGAAAAACAATCGCGCCACGATCCGTGCGCGCCGGTCCGCCCAACACATTAAACGGCACTCCGTGGATCAGATGCCGGCCTTCCGTCAGATGAGGAAGCGGCAGGTCGCCGAGCCATCCCTTCCGGTAATGCAGGCTCCGGTTCATGTAGGGAGTCAGATCGATTGCCGTGAAACGCGACGCCTCCGTGGTGATCACCAGCCCATAAGGACGCTTTAACAGTTCCCTGAACGTTTGCTTCAGCTCAGTGGGGTTAACAACCGGACTGCCAAAGGAAATGGCCGTGGACGCTTCCGTGACCTTGTGTTTTTTCGGCGGCACAAACGAGGCCGTCGGAGCCGTGGACTGCCGCAGGAGCAAATGCGCGTCCATGCGCAAACACGGGAAGGGAGGCAGCAATCCCGCGATGTGTTTTCTACGTGCCAGCCGCTGGCCCAGTCGAAATGCGATTTCATGCATCGCCGCAAAATCAAATGCCACCGCGCTGATCGGCGGTGTCACCGTTGCCAGTAACGGCAAGTCACCCAGGCAAATCACTGAAATATCCTCCGGCACCCGTCGCTTAACGCGCGTCAGCTCCTCCACCAAATGTGCCGCGACCGCCTCATAAACGGAATACACAATCACCGCAGTCACGCTTTTCCACTCACCCGTGAGCTTCTTAACGAAGGCGCGCACATCTTCGCGATCATCATCGTAGAAGGCCATGCGCTTGGCCATCTCACGCCCGCCTTTCTGACGCGCCAATGACAACCACATGTCATGAATCTCAATCGAAACCGATGCGCGCGGAGCAATCGTCAGTAACGCCACGTCTTCATGCCCCAGCGATCGCAGATGGGAAAACGCCATCTCAAGCGCACCCGTAAAATCCGCCTGAACACACGGAATTTTACCCGCCTGCTGCCGGATGCTGATCGCGGGAACCCCATGTGCGAGCAACCGCTCCATGCCCAAGGCCCAGGACGAAACCGAGAAACCGTGCGGGGCGTCGAACAACACGCACTCCGTGGACGGCACATCAAGCGCCTGCATGTGCCCCAGCGCCGTATCCACCGACTCGTAGGGATGAATGCGCAGATCCATCTCCAGTTCCTTCGCCAGCTTCCGATAACTCTTAAGATGAATGGAACGTCGTCCCAAAATCAGGTCGCACGTGAACGCGGTGAACACCCGCGTAGCCTGCCCGGCATAATACAATTTATAGCCTTCGCGCTGCACCAGGCCTTCCGCAATCAGGCGGCCCATCGCGCGGTTCACCGCGTTATGTTTGAGACCGAGTTGCCGGCCCAGCAAACGCTCCGAGGGCAGACGTGCGCCCGGCTTGAATTTCGATCCGTCCAACCATTCGCGCAGAACAAGAATCGCGTCGGACACTACATTTCCAGGGGGCATGGACTGATGTCTCAAACCTTCCTTGGCCGCGCCCACAAGCCTTTTACCGGTTTTGCGGCGTATCCAAAATTTGCGGGCATCGATGCCGGGCCGGCGGGAATGCCAGACAACCGCTTCACGCGCATCGAGATTGCGCCCCTCGTCACCGCCACAGCCGGACTACTCGCTTCCGCAGATTTGTTCGAACGATTGAACGAGAATGGAAACACCCAGCCTACTCCACGCTATCCTTGCATTGGCCCCCGCCCTAGAAAAAGCCCGTCAGTCTCCTACCTCCTTATCCGGTGCCAGCGCGCCCGGTCGTTCGATGCCGCATCCGGCGTTGAGCTGATACCGGCAACCGTCACCTCCCTTAATTTTTATCCCATGAAAACCGTCACCCATCGCCTGCGCTCCCTCCTGCTATCCGTCGTCGTCATCGCCTTGCTTCCTTTGGGTGCGATGGCCGAAGGCAAACTTGCTGTGTTCTCACCGAAAGATGGATTCGCCGATGGCTGGAAAGCCTCCGCCTGGAGCGGCCCGACCACCGGAGAAATCCCCGGCACCGAGAAGGGCACCTCGATTCTGCAGGTGAGCGTATCCGCCGACACCAAGCCTTACGCCGGACTCATCCTTACCTCTACCGCCGGCAGCGGCTTCGCCCTCTCGGAAAAAGCCCTCAAGTCCGGCGAGGTCTTGATCAATCTCAAGCCCGGTAAAACCGCCTTGGGCGCCGCCGCCACCGTCGCCCAGCCCCTGCAACTCGCGCTCACCTTCCTCACCAAGACCGGCGAGACGGTGCATGGCGGCTTCAGCACCATGGCCAACGTCCTCGAGACTTCCCCCGCCTCCGGCTCGCAGTTGGTTAAGATCGCCGTCGCCAATTCATTGACCGGCCTGAAGGTGACGCCCGACCAGCTCGCCAGCATTTCCGGTGTCCGCTTTCAATACGCCGGCGAAGCCCTCGCCGGCTTCTTGATCATCGATTGCGTCATCAAGGAATAAACCGCCTGCAGAATCTGTCATCCTCGAGGCAGGGATGCGTCCCTGCCTCTGCACCAGCCGTTAAACTTTACCCCTATGCGCCTGCCCCGTTTCCTTGCCCTGCTCGCCGTTCCCGCTGCACTGACCTCGACCGCTTTTGCCGATGTCACGTTGCCGGCGATTTTCTCTGACCACGCGGTGCTGCAAAAATCCGCCAAGGTCCCCGTCTGGGGTCGCGGAGAACCGGGCGAAAAAATCTCCGTCACCCTTGGCTCCGCCAAGGCAAGCGCCACCACGGGTGACACGGGACGTTGGGAAGCCATGCTCGATCTCAGCCGCAGCGGACCCGGGCCGTTCAGCCTCGTCGTGCAGGGCAAGAACACGCTGACCATTGCCGACGTCGTTGTCGGCGAAGTGTGGCTCGCCTCCGGCCAGTCCAACATGGAGTGGACGCTCAAAAGCACCAACAACGCCGCCGCCGAAATCGCCGCCTCGGCCAATCCGCTCCTCCGCATTTTCACCGTCACCAAGAACGAGTCCGCCACCCCGATCACCGGCTTCAATGGCAAATGGGTTCTGGCCTCGCCCGAGACGTCAGCCGGCCTCACCGCCGTCGGTTATTACTTCGGCAAAAATGTTCAGCGCGCGCTCAAGGCCCCTGTCGGCGTCATTCATTCTTCGTGGGGCGGCACCCCCGTCGAAACCTGGACCAGCAAAGAAGCTCTCGACTCCGATCCCGAGTTGAAAGCCGGTGCCGAAAAAGCCGAATCCGATCTCCGCACCTATTCACGCCGCCTTCGCACCTACGTGCTCGGCTACCCCGACTGGTTGGAGACCACCGGTCGCAAAGATCATCCTTACTCGGGTGTTCCGTCCTCAGCCGACGGTTGGAAGCCCGCCGTCATTCCCGGCAAGCTCGGCGCCCCGGGCGCGATCTGGCTCCGCCGCACCGTGCAGGTATCGCCCGAACAAGCCGGCAAGAACCTGAGCATTTCATTGAGCGAATGGCAGCGCGGCACCGACGAGGTTTACTGGAACGGCACGCTCGTCAGCTCTACTTCGCTTGAACAAGCGGCCAAGACGCGTGGCGACCGCCGTCACACGATTCCCGCCGCGCAGGTCACCGCCGGCGAAGCGGTGATCGCCATCCGTATCTTCAACGCCTCCGGTGATGTTCACGTTCCCGCAGCCATCAACCTCGGCAAACTCCAGGCCGGTGCCGGCGGTTGGGAACAGAAAACCGAGTTCGCCCTGCCCGCTCTTTCGGAAGCCGAAAAAGCCACGATGCCCGTGAATCCCGGCTCCGAGCCGTGGTCATGGCAGGGCCCGAGTCGTCTCTACAACTCGATGATTCACCCGCTCATTCCTTACGCGCTCAAAGGCGTCGTCTGGTATCAGGGCGAGAGCAACGTCGGCCGCGCCTACCAGTATCGCACCGCCTTCCCGCTCCTCATCAAAGACTGGCGCACGCGCTGGGGTCAGGGCGATTTCCCGTTCCTGTTCTGCCAGCTCGCCAACATGACCGGCAAGCAACCGATGCCGGGCGATGCCAACTGGGCCGAGTTGCGCGAATCCCAATCCCTCACCCTCGCCGTGGCCAACACCGGCCAGGCCGTGCTCATCGACGTCGGTGATGCCAACAACGTTCACCCGCAGAACAAAGCCGACGTCGGCGCCCGCCTCGCCGCCATCGCCCTCGCACAAACCTACGGCCAGTCCGTCCCGTTTTCCGGCCCCGTTTTCCAAGCCGCAAAAATCGACGGCGGCAAAATCCGCCTCGCCTTCAAGCAGACCGACGGCGGCCTTGTCGCGAAGGCGCTGCCTGCGACTTACAGCGTGGACTCGGCGACCGGCGCAACGGCTCCAATCGTGCGCAACAACCCCGGAGCGCTCGAAGGTTTCGCCATCTGCGGCGCCGATCGCAAGTGGGTCTGGGCCGAGGCGAAAATCGAGGGCAACCAAGTCATTGTTTCATCCGCACAGGTGACGGCCCCCGTCGCCGTGCGCTACGCCTGGGCCGGTAACCCGACGTGCAACCTCTACAACGGCGCCGGCTTCCCCGCATCGCCGTTCCGCACCGACGATTTCCCGATCACGAGCCAGACCACCCGTTACTGAGCAACGCCAGCCCCCTTTTTTCCTCCCATGAATAAGACCTCCTTCCGCGTCATGTTTCCCGAAGCCGGCCGTGCCGAGCTTCAGTCGTTCCCGATGCCTGAAATCGTCAAGCCGACCGATATCATCATCGAGACCGAATACAGCATCGTCAGCGCCGGCACCGAGCTGGCCTGCCGCGCCGGCATCGAAGGTTGGGCTCCCCTGCCGCACTGCCCCGGCTACGGCTCGGTCGGTCGCGTGATAGCCCATGGTCCCGAAGCCAAAAATGTGAGCATCGGTCAGCGCGTGCTCACCTTCGGCAAACACGCCAAGCACACCTACACCGACCACATGGCCGTTCCTGTTCCCGAGGGTCTGGATCCTGTCAAAGCCGTCTTCGCACGCATGGCCGCCATCTCCATCGCCGCCTCGCGCGTCTCCGAAGCCGAGCTCGGCGATTTCGTCGCCGTGATCGGTCTCGGTCTCGTCGGCAATCTCTCCGCCCAACTCTTCGGCCTGGCCGGTTGCGAAGTCATCGCCATCGACCCGTCGCCCCGCCGTCGCGAACAAGCCAAAGCCTGCGGCATCCCGCACGTGCTCGCCGGCGGCTCCGACTTGAAGGAGCAGGTTGCCGCGATCACGGGTGGTCGCATGTGCGCTGCCGTCATCGAAGCCACCGGACTTTCCGCCGTCGCCCTAGACTCCGCCCCCAAAGTCGCGGGCGTCCAGAGCGAGATCGTTCTGCTGGGCAGCCCACGCGCACCCTACACCGCCGAGGTCACCGCTTTCCTGAGTGGCATCCACCTCGCCCTCGGAGCCGCCGCCGTGAAAGGCGCGCTTGAATGGCGTTTCCCCACCCTCGCCCATCCGCAAGGCCTCTACAAACACTCGATCGAAAACAACATTCAACAGCTCCTCCGCCTGCTCTCGCGCAACAAGCTCAGCATCGATCCGCTGCTCACGCACCTCGCAAGCCCGGCCGACTGCCACGCCGTTTACGAAGGCCTCGCCACGCAAAAGGAAGTCTACACCGGCGCCGTGTTCGACTGGTCGAAGGTCTGAATGCAGGCGCGGCTTTAAGCCGCGATTCCAATAAACGCCGCGAGCTATGACGCACCAAAAACGGCTCCTTGTTTCCAAAAACCTCATCACCCCACAAACGCCGGAATCATCCCCCACCCCACCTGCGCAGGCCGTCCAGCCGCAACCGGCCTGCGCAGATTGTTTAAACGAATCCCTCAAGAAATTTTTTGTCCTCGGAGAATAACCTGACACTCCGCTCCTCCGCAGGACAGTGTCTGCCCATACCCCGTTTTTAGTCAGGTTCACACCTTGGCCAGAAACCCCGCCCCACTTTACGCACGCTCCCCATGCAGCTATCTGCCAAAACCCACTCCAAGGGCTTCGCCCTGATCATCACGATCACGCTACTCGCGTTTCTGGTGCTGCTGCTCGTTTCCCTTGCCTCGCTGACCCGTGTAGAAACCCAAGTCGCAAGCAACAACCAAAACATAGCCCAAGCCCGCCAAAACGCCCTCATGGCGCTGAACATCGCCATCGGCCAACTCCAAAAACACGCCGGCCCCGACCAACGCACCACGGCACGCTCAGACATCGCAGATACCACGACTCCGGCCTACACGACTCCCAGCGGCCGCTGGACCGGCGCCTTCGGCAACGGCGTTCCCGTGGGTGGATTTGGCAATCCCAACAAATACGACGAAACGCCAACGGAAATCCAAACCAACCTTGCTAATTATTATGCCGCTAACACCGGCGATCCCTATGTTACAAAAGGCTCCCAAGCCCGTCTGCTTAACTGGCTGGTGAGCGGCAATGAAACCACCACCTTCGTAGCGGCGACCAGCGGTCAAATTACCACCAAAGGCACCGGCATCACGTTTACCCCGACAGATCCCGTAGTTTTAGGCGGCGGCACCGCGCTCGCGACCGACGCCAAGGTAAAAAATCTCCCCGCACGTATTTTAGTGGGCCCTAATTCGGTTATCGATTCCCGTGATTACGTGGTGGCGCCCCTGGTAGATGTTTCCGTGCCCAAAGATATCGTCCCAGGCGGCAGCGCCACTGATGTTGCCGTAGGGGCTTATGCTTGGTGGATAGGTGACGAGGGCACCAAAGCACGAATCAATCTTCCCAAGCCGTCCGCAGCGCAGGCCCCTCTTTCTTTTGTCTCTACGCAACGCACCGCAATAGAGCTCATTGATGGTAAAAACCCTGCGGGAAGCACCGCTGCCTTTACGACCGCCGACTTAATCGGCAGCGCCTACGACCCCGCTTCAAACATGCTAAAGGAAGTCCTGAACACGAATCAGCTTCTTCTGATCAATCCTGTCAATATGGCCGCGCTTAATACCGCAGTAAAATATCGATTCCACGATCTCACTGGCACGTCGCTTTCACTTCTTTCCGACACCTATGCCGGCGGCTTAAAAAAGGATCTCTCGGCAGTGCTTGCGACAGGAGCGACCACCCCCGCCGATACGGCATTCCTTTTCACCCCCGAACCCAGCACGCCGTCCGACCCCAGCAATGAATACGGTCTGCCCACTTGGGGTCAGCTCCGCTCGTTCGCTCAAACCTGGGCGCCCATTGGCGATCTGACGAGCAATCAAGGTCTGACACCCCGCGTGCCCACCATGACCAAGATCCCGGCGTATAGCCGTCCTGTTCCCACCAATGTGGGTATATCCCCCATCATGTCTTATGCGTTGCTGGGCTTTCGCTATCTGGCTCCTGAAGGAGACGCAAATGGACAACGTATTGCCCTAGGGGTCTACCCGATGGTCGTGCTTTGGAATCCGTATACCACCGACATGCTTCCGGCCAAATACGAGGTCGGCATCCAGCGTCCTGAATACAGTCAAGTTGAACTCCAGGGTCACGCCGGCAGCGTTGCCACCAACTTCGCATGGAGCAGCAGCGATGTGCTCGAGGTAAAAGATCTCCGATACGGCAACGGTAGCGGCGATCCTTACTTCCGATTCATTATCGATAACACCGGTGGCATCCCCGCGGGCAAAAGCCTTGTCTTCACCTTGGACAGTTCAGGCAACTACACACCGGCTAGTTCATCGTTGGTTCTCACCAATGAATTCAACCCGCTGAACTGCGCCTACCTGCCCTCCTCTTTGATCATTGGCAATCCCCCGGTTCCGGCTGCAGGCGGCACCTATCGTGTAGGCGTAAACGGAAATGGCTCCCGTAACACCTATGTCAGCAAGCCGACGATGGTGACCTACTTCTCGTCCTTGGACCCGACATATGGCACGAATTTTAACTGGGGTGGCAACGGCAGCCAACAAGCTTACTTGGGCGCGGTAACCACCGGCTTGGCCAAACCCACCGGCAACACTCCTTTCTATACGGCCAGCGGCAACGTGGTCAGCCGGCAATGGTATCAAGTCATGAGCTGGCTCACTCCGACCTCTTATCCCCACGCTCCGTTTGGTCCTAACCTCGGATTCCCCAGCGATCCGCTCGCTCAAACCCAACTCAACGCAAGCGACGCCCCCACCCCTGCCGACATAGGGAAATGGCGCGGTTTGCTCCAGTCGCCCGGACAACTTTCCCCAGCCGACAACCCCGCTTGGCGCATGCATGTGAAAGCGCGTTTCAAAGACTCGGACTCACGCTGGATCGCGCAAAATAATCCACGCGGATTCACGACCACCAACACCAAGATCAGCAGCATATCCAATTTCACGGGCGCGGACTACGTCGTTACGACCTGGCCCCCCATCAATCTCGACGATACCGGCAGTCTCGTAATCACTTCGTCCGGAGACAGCCTGCGCAGCACCACCATGGTGGACTCCACGCTTTTTGAGTTTCGCCCGGAGACCCTGCCACTCCTCGCCATCGGCCAACTGCAACACGCGAATCTCGGATGGTTCGCAGCGTCCTCCTCATACTCGATCGGTAACAGCATCGGGGCGACTCCGTTTTCCGGCGTGCCCGGATCCGTAGTGCGCCTGGCCAGCACAAACAGCTCTGCCTATGCGGACGGGACCTACACCGCTTTCTACGATCAGTCCTGGCTGAACAATCGCGCACTCTGGGATCGATATTTCGTCTCGACCATTCCCAACCGCGGCACCGGCACCCTTGCAGAAGCCAGCATAACTCCCGGCACAGCGCTCCCCCTCGTTCTTCCCAATCCACGCCATGTCCTCTACGGCGACTCCACCGTTGCTCCCGCCACGATGCGCGATGCGGACAAGGCAGCCGCGCACCTGCTCATTGCCGGCGGTTTGAATATCAACTCCACGTCGGAACAGGCTTGGCGGGCGGTCTTGGGAGGCAACAACCAGCTTTCATACGATCCGACGGGAGCCAATACAGGCGGCACAGCTCATAACAAAGCCGTCTTTTCTCGTTTCTCTAAACCCACGACAAATTCCACCGCCAGTGTATGGCAGGGTTATCGCAGACTGAGCGATGAACAGATCGCCCGATTCGCCAAAAATATCGTCGAGGAAATCCGCCGCCGCGGCCCCTTCGTTTCACTGGGCGATTTCGTAAACCGCAGGCTTTCCGACAATGGCGCCTTCCCTCTGACAAATGACAAGCGGCTCAAGGGCACCCTTCAAGCCGCGCTCGACGCCACGCCCACTGGTGCCGAAGCCATCAACGATGGCACCGTCGCCACCGCCCCCAATCCCCCCAACCCGCTCAACACTCCGCTGGTCTCATTGACCTACCCAAATGCCTTCGCCACCGGCAGTGCCCTCGCGGGTGCTCCCACCACTACGGCTCCCTACAGCTCCGTCGCCGCCTTCGCCCCCCAATATCTCACCCAGGCGGACGTTCTTTCCGCCATCGGCAACAATCTGTCGGCACGGTCCGACACCTTCGTTGTTCGCACCTACGGCGAAGTTCGCGACCACCTTAACTCCACCTCAACCAGTCCCGTTATCACGGGCCGCGCATGGTGCGAAGCCGTCGTTCAACGCATCCCTGATTACGTCGATCCCTCGATTAACCCCGAAGTCAGCCTCGAATCCCTTCCCACCTCGACCGCCAAAACCACCAACCTGAAGTTCGGCCGCAAATTCAAAATCATTTCCTTCCGATGGCTTTCCTCAAACGACATTTAATCCAACGGCTGGCGTTGGTCGTCAGTCTCGTGCTCGGCTTCACCCTGGCGCAAGCCAAGCAACCGGACGAGCAGCCGGTGGTATTTCGCATGATTGCCATTGGCGCAACGGTGTCGGGAATCTTTTACGACCTTGCTCCCGGCAAACCCGTATCAGTCGCAGCCGGCGGCTCCGGTCTGTCCATTCCCTATGAAAGCCCCGCGAGCGGCCTGGTTTCCTTCTATCGGGAGATTCCCGCGACCGAACCGGGCGGCAAACCGCGTCGCGTGCCCGTGACTGACGCCCGCCTCGGCAAAGGCGGACCTTATCTTATCGTCATGTCGTCCCCAGCCGGCGCCTCCGACACCAGCCAGACAAAGGCAATTGTGGTAGATGATTCGTGGGAGGCGCATCCCGCTAGAACTGTTCGCGTATTCAATTTCTCAAGACGCCATGCTGCGGTTCAGCTGGAAGCCGAAACCGCCCAGCTTTCATCAGGCCAATCCCAAGTATTCGCCTATCCCTCCAAGCGCGGATCCGTCCGCTTCAAGGTCGCCCTGCATGAGCCGGACGGATGGATTTTGCGTGTCAGTTGTCCGCAGGGAATTCTTCCCAATGCGAGGTCCACCATCGTCATGACAGACGTAGTCCCCACCGAGGAACTGCCCAACCCTGTCGATGTAAACATCACCAACGTATTCGATCACGTGCCTCGGGAAAAATCGCCGACTGTGGCCTTGAATGGCACGCGATAGTCACGGAAATCGTCCGGCTTTAATATAACGTAGTCATTGCGGCAGACAAAGGTGACTTGTAAGCCGACGTCATTGCCCGCCCCACCTGCTACCATCGCAACCATCCCGATTTATGATATGTTAATAGCTTCTGCCGTTAACGTGCGCCCTAGGAGCGTATCACCAAAAATAGAGCTATGATGCGTTGGTTAAAATTTGTTTTATTGGGAGCGATTCTGTGTGGGTGTGTGCGCGCCGAGTTTGTTCAACTCGGTTCCGTTGAGACGCTCAACAACGGCGCGGTTTCCCTCGATGTCGCGCTTCGCGTCGGACGGATCACGTCTTATCAACGCTCGGGTGAACCCAACTGGCTGGTGATTTTCGACGAAGTTCCCAAACCCGGCTGGAACTGGAATCCTTGGGGCGGTGATCGCATGTGGCCCACGTCACAGACCCTCAATTATCAGATCTACCGCAACAACGGCTTCGATCCGATCATCGATGGCAAACCGTGGGAGTTGATTTCCAAAACCGCCACGACTCTCGAAATGCGCAGCGGCATCAGCCCCGAGTTGGGTCTGCAAGTGACCCATCGCATCGAGCTCGTCGGCAAAACCACCGAGGTGCTTCATACTTATCGCGTCGAGCGGGTGGCTGAGAGCAAGTTCCCTATCCATGTATGGACCGTCACCGGCGTGCGCGCGGGCGATTACATGCTCATGGAATCCGATGCGCGCGTGAAACACGACGGCTACAAACCTTACCGGACGTGGTCGGGCGCGGATTTCACTACTCCGCCCAACGCATCTCTGTTTCCCGGCACCCGCATCCTCCAAGTCCTCCCGCCCAAGAACGATTCGATGAAGGTCGGCACCTACGGCCGCTGGATCGCCTTGGTGAGCGGACGCTCGGCCTTTTGGCAAAGCATCCCCTACTTCGCCAACGAACTATACTTGGACGCCTGCAGTCTTGAAGCGTTCATGGATGCGAAAACCGGCACCTATGAACTCGAAGCTCTGAGTCCGACCTGGTTCCTGACCAAAGGCGAAACCCGCGAATGGACCGTCCGCTGGCGTCTGTTCGATTTCCCTGCCGAAGCCAAAAACCCACCCGCGAAAGCGGAGTTTTTACACGCTCAGCTGGAAGCTGGTTGCGCAGACTAAACAAGCCTGTTGAAAAGCAGGAGCGGCTTCACGCCGCGATGGCGCGCACAGATCTTCCAGGTGCCATTCCGATTCGGAGCTTCGGGTTCAGCGCAGCCCACCTCCACACATCTAAGCAAAAACGCCCCCGAGGATAGAACCCCGGAGACGGTTGCAGATCAGAAGCCGGCTTAGCGGCTCTAAAGTTTAGCGACGAACCGAACGACGGCGCTGCAAGGTCGCACCAGCCAGAGCCAGCACACCGCAGATCGCCGCATAGGTAGAAGGCTCGGGAACGGCCGACACCGTCAGCAGACCGGCGTTCAGACCGGATGCGGAGAACGTGAAGCTAAGCCCGCTGCCATTGGTATCGGTGCCGGTCCAGATACCGGAACCATCGTTTGTCAGGGAAGCGGCGTAGGTGCCCGTGATGCTGACGTTGCCGGCCGTGTTTCCGAAATCTCCGGCAAGTGCGCCGCTACCGCTCTTGGAAAACAAGGTAAAGGATTCACCACCCGATAGAGACGCGGTGACATTGATACCCAGCGTGCCACCAAATGTCAGTGTGCCCGCGGTGCTGCCAACCGTCGCGTAGTCGGTGCCCGCCACACCTGCCGCCGCGACGGTGACTGTATTAATGCCACTCATCGTGAAGCTATTGCCATACACCAAAGTGCCGGCGGTGACGTTCGTGCCGCCCGTGTAGGTATTCAAACCGGTCAGCGTTTGGACACCCGTGCCACTCTTGGTCAGACTGCCCGCTCCACTCAGAACGCCCGAGTAGCTGCGGGCGGTAGAGCCGACCTTAAGGGTCAAAGCAACGGCGTTGGCGGCGTTGTCCAAGAGCGAAAGGTTCGTGCTGCCGGCGAGGCCACCGAAGGTGAACGCACGCGAAGAGACAGAGGAATCAAATGCAATGCCGGTGCCGCCGGTGATTACCGGGCTGTTTTGCAGGGCCAGGCTGTTGCGAAGGAGTAATGTTCCCGCGCTCACCGTCGTGGTGCCGGAGAAAGTATTCGCCCCACTCAAGGCCATCACGCCGGCACCCAACTTGGTAAGCGATGACTGGCTTTTCACACCCGTGACGTTGAGGTCGATCGCCGCCTCGCCATCGGCAATGGTGAAGGAATTGAAGTTGGTGCTGACATTGGCAGAAATGAGGGCGGTTGCCGAACTCGCATTGGTCGTCACCGCGCTGTTCAAACCAAACAGATTACCTGTAATGCTTCCTCCGGTCATGTTGATCGCTCCGGACACCCAGCCGAATGCGGAAGCCACTGTGCCACCAATCACCGTCAAGTTATTGAGATGCCCGCCGGGCACATTCACGATGTTGAGAGTTCCATTGCTGTAAACCGTGGCATTGGTCGTGTTGCTGCCATTAAACCATGTGTTGGTATTGGAGGCTCCGTAAACAGCCGCAGCACCGCCCCCCAAAGATCCGACAAATATATTGCCCCGGGTAACGGTGGTTCCCGAAACGAGCAACGTGCCCTCCTGCACAATGGTATCGCCGGTAAACGTGTTGGCTCCGGTGATCGTCACGGTGCCCGAACCGCTTTTCACCAACGAGAGCGCCCCGGTGTTGTTGGCGATGATGGAGCTGATCGTGATGGTGCCACTGCCGCTTCCGGCATTGATGTAAAGATTACCCGCGGCGGTGCCTTGCTGACGAATCGAACCCGTGCCTGAAATCGTAAGCAGGCCCGTGCCGCCATTCATGATGCCATTTGTGTCCAAATTAAAACCGTTCAGTGCGAGCGTCTGGGCACCACCGGTCGCCAGCAACGCGTTGACCGAACGATTGGCCGTCAGGGTCGTGCCGCCGGTCACGCCATAGGTATTGGCCGGGGTCGTCCACGTGGTCTCGGCGGAACCAGTGATGCCCGCACTGACGATGTTTCCTGCCGCATCATAGGCGGCGTAGTTCGTTTGATTCGTGGCCGACAGGCCAATAGATGCCCAAGGCCCGATGATCTGGCCTGCGGGAGTTTGGGTCGCGCCGGTGACATTGATACGATTGGTGGAGGTATTCAGTCCACCACCCGCGCTGAAGGCTACGGTGCCAGTGCCCGATTGAGTGAGGCCACCGAGAGTGAGCACTTGAGTGCCGCCGGTGTTGGCGTTGGTGGAGACGACATTCAGTTTGCCCGATGTAACGCCGACCGCTCCGACGGTTTCCGCATAAGGCGTGGCCGCGGCAACGGTGTTGGTCACCGTGAATGTGCCGCCGGTGGAGGTTATGGCTGCGGTGTCGGAGATGCGATTGAGACCAGCTTCCGCAAGCGAAGTGTTCACCAAGGTGATATTGCCACCGAGATCGATGCCACTGGTATTCAGCAGCGCCTGATTGCTCCCGGAAAGGGTCAAACCCGCTCCGTTCGAAAGGGTGGTGGCGCCCGACCAGCCGCCGGTGGACGTGCCATTGAGCGTCAAGATGCCTGCCGTGCCGGTGCTGCGAGTGAGCGTAACCGCACCCGAACCAGACACATTGCCCGTGATGGCCGCAGCGGCGATGTTGTTCAGCGTGATCGTGGAACCAGTCGCAAACGTGAGCGTATTGGCACCGGTGTTGATCGTGTAACCGGTGGTATTAAACAGCAGGCCGCCAGCGGTGATATTATCTGTGAGTGAAACCGTGCCCGCCGTGCCCGAGAAAACCGCAGTATTATTGCCGGCATTGACCCACGTCTGATCGGTGGTGCCGCTGCCCGACCACCAATTCACAAGCGGTGTGCCCGAGAGGGAATTATTCCAATTACCCGTGCTACCCAAACCCGTTCCAGCAATGGCATCGTTGCCAGAGCCAGTCGCATCGCTGTCCCAGTAAAAGGACGCCGCTTGAGCTACCGGCAAGTGCGCAAACGCAATCAGCGTGAGCGCGAAAGCGAAACTTTTTCGGGTTAGACGCGAGGACGCCAAAGAGGCGAACGAGGGCACAAAGAGGCCTGTTTTTTGCATGGGGATGACGGGGTAAGGGCTACTGACGGGGACTGTTTAACTAGCCCCCAAACTGAAAACCCCGCCCCCGCGCACAACGGCACAGAGGGCCTTGTCCACACAATGCCAGCAATTCGTTCGAACAATTTTACGGTGCCTTATATCAAGTCGCCGTCGGCAACACGCACATGCCCCCTATTAAAAAAACAGCCGGCGCCCAGAAGGGCATGGCCACGCCGTCCGCAGGCCTCATACCACACCCGCCACCGCAGACACGCCGACTACGCGCTTCGCCATCACCGCATCCGGCGAGCGGCGGAACGTGATTTCGTGGGCATGACGCGTAACCAGATCCAAGTCGTCGGCGTTGAGCATCATGCGTCCGCCGAGCTCGAAGTTTTCGAACGTCACATTCGTCACCGGGTGCGCTGCATTGAAACCGCTGATGATGCTCACCGTGTAGCCTGCGTTGTAGGGGCTCTGCGCCACCTGGATGTTGCTCAGCGTGATGTTCCGCACGCCACCGCGCTTCGCGTCCACGTTCCAGCGTGACTGCAGCACCCGAAAATCAATCAGCGTATCGAAGTGATGCTCCACGCGAATATTATCCCACACGACATTTTCGACCATCGCACGGTCGCCATTGTGAATGCCAAAGACCGAGCCGAATTGGTGAACCGCCAGCACGTCGATATCCTCGAAGCGGATGTTACGGATGTGGTCGGTGCTCGTCTCGTAGCCGATCTCCATCGCTGAGCCGCCATGTATGTTATAAAAAACACAGCCGGACACGACCACGTCTTCCACGGTTCCCTTCCAATGTTCGTCGGGAAACCCGAGCGGAACGCGTTCGTCTTCGCCAGAGGTGTTGCCGATCGCCTTGATCGCAATGTTGTCGTCGCCGTTATGCAGACAGCAGCCGGTCACGCGCACGCGTTTCGATCCGGCGATATCAATGCCGTCGGAGCTCATGTCGTCGGCGATCTGCCGGATTCCGGTCACCGTGATATCCTCGCACGCCCCGAGCACCACCATCCAATGACAAGGGCTCACCATCAAAATCGTTTCGACACGGGACTGGGTGCAATGATCGAGCACCATCGCCTTGCGCCGGCGATTTTCCAAATCGACCCAGTAGCCACCATCCAGAATGCCGTAGCCGCCGATTCGCACGCCGGACACACCCGCAGCGCGAATGCTGCCGCGCACCACCGCACCCGCATCGATCCAGCAGGTCTGGCCCTCGCCAAGCACGATCAACCCGACGTTGTGAATTTTACCGCCCTCAAAACGAAGCACGTTCGCACCGGATGGCGGCTGCTCGGCCGGGGGCAATGCATACACGTAAAGCAACGGCTTTCCCGCGATTTCGATCTGGAGATTCTGCGGCTCTGAAACCGTGAAGCGGACGCGGCTGCCCTGCACTTTTGCCTCAATCCCCAGCCGTAGCGGCCGCACCGTGATCGCCTCGCCAGCCAGTCCTGCGACCTCAAGCTCAACGGTCACCGCACCGTCGCATTCAAACGTGGTATGATCCGCCGCAGAATGCGACAGCACGTCGAGCGGTAGCGAGTTGACGGTAGCCCGATAAACGGAAGAGCGCGTCAATGACGGGTGAAATGTATGCGGAAGCGGGTTCATGGTAATGAGAGAAACCGGCTGAGAATGGGGAATGAAGCACTGCGCTAGTGAGCAACGCTCCGCCTTCGCGGCACATCATCGCAACCGGGTTATGAAGTAGCCGATTGATGCCCCACCACGGACATTCATGAAACCCAAACCATCAAACGTCGCCCAATTCTCGTGCTTATGTTCGAACAAACTTCATCGCCAGCCCTCATGACCATCGCGAAACCGATCTCTTTCTGACGCAGCCGGGTCTATTTTTTAAGCGTCATACCTTCCTGCCAATGCCCCCGGATATGTGATCCGTGCGCGTGCTGCGGCGGGCCATAGGCATGCCGCAGCAAGTTGGTGTGCAACCGGTCCATCGCTGCCGCCCCGATAGCTTTAAGATCCTGAATGATGGCAGAAACTCCTTCCAATTCGTTCGCCTGACCGGACACGCACACCAACCCCACATCGAGGGGAGATTTTAGACCCCGTTGAGCAAGCAACCGGGGAATATCCTGCGGGGCATCCGTCACGATAACATCAGGCTTCTGATCATCAAACCACCGCCAGAATCCTTCCGCCGTGAGTGCCTCGGGCAAATAAGGTTCAATGCGCCGATCCTCTTCATGCCTGTATTGGTGGCCCAAATACGCATCCAGCGGCATATGATGCACGCGCGTGCTCCGGCGTCGGAGGATCAAGAAGCCGATGCGTCGATAGCCACGTTCATGCAGTTGGCGCAAAACCGTCTGCGTGGCGTGATGATGATCAAAGACTGCATGATCCAGCTGAGGGCTCGCCATCGAAGGCCCGATCGCGACCGCCGCAAAATATTTCCAGGTGAGATCATCGAGATGTCCGTCTTCAACCGGCAGCGGAGCGATGAGCAGTCCCTTGATACCACGATTGAACAGCACCGAACTCGCCTGCTTGCGGGTCATCCCGCCTTCGCGCAGCCAGAACGGCACCACGTTATAACCATATTCCTGTCCGCGTTTCTGGGCACCGTATAAAAACTCGTTCGTGTAGCCCCAGAACGGATCATCCTTCACAGGATAATCTGTCACAAACGCCAACTGGGCGAATGACATGGTCGGTCGCACACGCCGCCGATAATCCGCCAGCGCCGAAAGCGCCGGGTCCGGCCGGTAACCGAGTTTGGCCGCACACGCCTTCACCGCCTTGCGCGTTTTTTCTGAAACACCCGGCATACCGCGCAGCGCAACGGACACACTCATCATCGAAAGCCCCAGACGGTCGGCGATGTCTTTGATGCGAACTGATTTCTCGGAGGCCATTGTTGGAAGGGTAAACGAAAGCGGACTGCGCACACCTTGAGACACCCCGGAACAGATTCAACCTAACTGTTAAGGTTTTGGTGCGCTTGCGAGACATCCGCATCGACGGTTTTCTGCGGTTATACCTCTCCGTTCATACGCCCGCCTTGCCGTGGATTATGCGCACGCAGGCAAAAGCCCAAATCCGCCCACCTATGATTACCAAAAAGAAGCTCCTGCCCATCGTTGTTGCCACCCTCCTGTGGCCCGTTGTGTCGAATGCCGCCATCTACTCGTTCGATCCCGGTCTTACGCCCGCCACCCCTTCAGGCGGCACGGGCGCTTGGGATACCGGCAGCGCGATCTGGTCCTTGGCCGGAGCCGACACCGTTTGGGGCAATGACGGCACGCACACCGCCACTTTCGGCGGCACCGCCGGCACGGTGACCATTGGCGGCACTACGATTGCCGCCAACGCCCTTAACTTTAACACCACCGGCTACATTGTTACCGGCGGCACGCTGAATCTTTCCGGCGCGACGCCCACGCTCACCAATGCGGCATCGGTTTCCACGACCATCACGAGCCTGCTCACGGGGACCAACGGACTGGTTTTGGCCGGCGGTAATGGCAGCAGTTCTTTTACGATCAATAACGCCGCCAATACGTTCAGCGGCGGTATCAGCATCAATTCCGGAATACTTACCACCAACACCGCCGGATCGCTCGGAACCAATGTAATCAACCTCAACGGCGGCACGTTCACACCTCGCGCCAACCTCACCAACAACCTGCTCGTTACCGCTAACTCTACCATTGATATGGCGTCGACCGGCCCGACGTTCACCGTCGGCGCACTGTCCATCGGAGCCCAAACTTTGTCGATCGGAACCGGTAGTAACGTAAGCAACGGCACCGTCAGCTTTGGTGCGACGACACTTACAGGCAATGCAATCATTTCTAACTCCAAGGGAGGCGGCACCCGAACCGACGGCTCCGCCACTTTCTCAACCGTCTCTGTAGGCGACAGCGTTGCCACCGGAACGACCACAACCTTCACTCTCACTTCAGCCAACACCGGCCTCACTCGCACGCGCTCGATGTCCGTCACCGGAGCCCTCAGCGACAACGCTAGTGATTCAACCAAGAAGCTGGCCTTTACCATTAATTCGAACGTCGGGGCCCCTCTCACCGTGACACTCTCTGGCATCAACACCTACACCGGTGCCACCACCGTCAACAGCAACGCCTCTCTCATCGTCAACGGCAGCCTCGCTTCCGGCTCACTCGTCACCGTGAACTCGGGCGCACTCCTCGGCGGATCCGGCACCATCGGTGGTGCGACCACATTCGCAGCCGGTTCCAAGCTCTCCGCTGGTTCCAACTCCACAGCGACCCTGACCTTCAGCGGCGGCCTCGATATCTCCGCCGCTGCCAACAACACCGCCGCCTTCGTCTTCACGCTCGGCACCGCGTTCGACAAGATCGTCGCCAGTTCCCTCACGCTCGGCACCAACGTTCTCGACGCCGCCGATTTCAGCCTCACCACGGGAACCGGTTTCGCCAGCGGCCAATCCTACACGTTGTTCGAAAACACCAGCGTCACCGGCACCTTCACGTCTTTCGCCGTCTCGAACATCGGCGGCAGCGGCATCGACGGCACGGTCTCCCTCAACGGCAACAATATCGTGCTCACCACCAGCGCCATTCCCGAGCCTTCGACCTACGCTCTTCTCTTGGGAGCGGGCACCGCGCTCCTGGCCGGCTTCCGTCGTCGCCGCAGCTGATCAAACCTCCTCTCATGTAAATTCCCCAATCCGACCAATGCCCGCGCTTTGGTCGGATTTTTTATGTCTACGAGCAGACCTCAGCGTCCCGCTCGCCCATGCGTATCCCCGTTCGCCCGCCCCGGCGAAAACGCCCCCCCGCTTTCTTCACCCCATGAAAACACCCCCAACCCCTCCGTGCAGTCCGGGCCGCTCCGCCCGTTTCCAACGCATCGCCACCACCTTGTTTGCGGGCACCCTGCTCGCCGTTTCCGCGGCCTACGCGCAGACGTCGACCATCTACGGGCTCACCGCCGACCGCCAGGTGAACAGCGCCGGCACTCTCAGTGACGGCACGCCGATGCAGGCCGGCTACTCCGGCACCACCGCACAAAACGCCGTAGTTGTTTTCCAACTACCCACGCTTCCCGCCGGCAAGGAATTCGACGCGGCCAGCCTGCGACTTTATTTCGCCGCCCCAAGCGGCACGCCGTCTTTCAACGGTGATCTCTACGCCCTCGGCGTCTCCGCATCCTCCGCCGTCCAGTCGGGCGACTACTACTCCGGCGCCTTGGATGCGGGAGCCGTCCGCCTTCAGGACAACCTCGTCACCCCGTCAGCAACCAGCGGCGCCCGGGTGTCCAACGCCGCCGACCTTACCGACTTCCTCAACGCCGCCTACGACAAGGGCGCCCGCGCCGGTCAGTATGTGTTTTTCCGTGTCAGTCCCGATGTCGCCGGACTGAACAACTACACGCGCTACAATCTTTACAGCCGCGAGTATTCCGGCGGTTCCTTTTACTGGCCTTCGCTCACTTACGGCACCGCCGACATTCCGCCATCGTGGGTATCAGTTCCGCTCGGCGGCGGCGGCTATGTGACCGGACTCATCTCGGATCCGACCGGTGCGGACGTCTATTGCCGCACGGATGTGGGCGGAGCGTTCAAGTGGAACGCGGCCGGCGGCAACTGGGATTCGATCACCGATGTCATCGTGCCGACCTCCACTCCGGCGGCCAGCGCGCTGACAGGCACGACCGCGATCGCGCTTGATCCCAGCAACTCCAATAACCTCTACGTCGCCACCGGCGGCACCGGCAGTCTGCGCGGCATCTATGCGTCCACGGACAAAGGCGCCACATGGACGATCATCAACAACACCATCTCCATGGATGGCAACGGCGGGTTCCGTTCTTATGGCGAGCGACTCGCGGTCGACCCGAACAATCCGTCGATCGTGTGGTTCGGTTCTTCATTTGCCGGTTTGTATAAGGGCACCAAGAGCGGCGGCACCTGGACTTGGATGCAGGTTGCCAGCACCTCGGTTCCCTTTGGAGATGCCAATGGCGGCGTGACGTTTGTCGCCTGCGACAAGAACGGCAGCTCCACCATCGTGTATGCGGGCGTGTTTGATTCCGCCGGCACCACGGGCGGCATCTACAAATCGACGGATGGCGTGACGTGGTCCAAAGTCCCCGGCGCAACCTTCGCCAGGCCGGCGCGCGGTCAGGTGGCCGCCAATGGCACCCTTTACGCCACCGGCTTCGGGAGCATCGCCCGACTCGTGCGCGGTGGCTCGCTGGAGGACATCACGCCGGCAGCCGGAGTCGATTATCGCGGGCTCGGCATCGCGCAAAGCGACACCACCGGAAACATCATCTATGTTGCCGAGGCCAGCGCGGGCACCGGTCGCGTCTGGCGCACAGCCACCGCCGCCGCCGCCACGCCGACTTGGGCCGTGCAAAGCTCCACCTCCCTCAACAACAACGGCGCCATCACGCGCCAGGAACCCGACGGCACGCCCACCCTCACCGGTTACTGGTTCGGGAAAACATCTTCGCTCCTGGTCAATCCCACCAACCCCAACGAACTCTGGGCCGGTGACTTCTTCGGTGTCGCCCGCACGCAAAACGCCCAGTTGATCGGCGGCACCACGACCGGCAACGAGGCCATCTGGTATATGCTGCAAAAGGGTCAGGAGGAAACCGTCGTCGAAACGGTTAAGAATGCTCCGACCGGCCCCCTGCTGTTGACTGGCGTCGCGGATGTCGGCGGTTTTCGTTACAACGACCTTACCGTCCGTCCTTACGGAACCGGTGGCAACGGCTTCGGCGGTGGCAACACCACGAGTCTGGATTTCAGCGAGGCCAATCACTCCGTGTGGGCCCTCGGCTGGTATGGCACCAGCGCCGGCGGCAGCGGCGCCTACTCGAAAGATGCCGGTGCCTCCTGGTTGTATTTTGGTGGCATCGACCGGCGCACGATCAGCAGCGGAACGGGTGCATGGGAAACCTGGGATCTCACCACCTACCTTGCGGCCCAAAAAGCCAAGGGCGTGAGCACCGTGACCCTCATGCTGGCCACGACCCGGACAACCAACTATTCGAGCACGCCGTTGTTGTTCGACTCCCGTGAGGCGGCAGACCCTTCGCTCAGGCCCAAGCTGGTCTTCAATGGCACCACCACGGTGACCGCCACGTCCGACACGTATGTTTACGGTAGCGCCGCCACGACCAACTATGGCAATGCCGCGACGCTGGGCGTTTCCCACACCTACTCCGGCGTCACCACTTATGATCGTCAGGTATTCCTGAAGTTTGATCTTACCGCTGCGGGCGCGATCTCCTCGGCTTCGTTGCAATTGCACCGGGTCACGGCCGCTGCCGGGTTCGACTACACCGTCACGGTATACGCCTGCGCCAGCACTTCGTGGGTGGAAGGCGACGGCGGCACCGACAACCTGCCGGCCAGCGAGGTAAATTGGAACAACCGCCCCAAGCCCTATGCCAGCAGCAGCGGCCGCCCGATCGACGATCCGCGTTATCTGACCGGCGCCGGTGTCAGCTTGAATGGTGGACGTGTGGCAGTCTCGTCGACCAATCCCGATCGCATGGTCTGGATGGGTTTCGGCACATCCACCGTGCCGCACTACAGCAACGATGATGGTGTTACCTGGATGCCTTGCACCGGACTTCCCGCCAACATCAACCGTCTCGCGGGCAAATCGAACCCCTCCTACCTGATCCAGCAGGTCACCGCGGATCGTGTGAACGGCCAGTTCTACATGAGCCAGCTCAGCTCGGGCGGTGGTAGCCACACGATCTATCGCAGCACCGACCAGGGCGCGACTTGGGCGGCCGCCGGCACCATCTCGGCAGGGACCTACAACACCTATCGCACCCAGATCGTGGCCGCACCTGCGGCGAACGAGGTCTGGTTCTGTGACGACGGCGTCAACGGCACCACCGCGGGCGGTCTCTGGAAATCCACCAACGGCGCCGTTTCCTGGACAAAAATGACCGGCATCTCGGCCGTGCGCCAAGTCGCCTTTGGCAAAGCCGCCAGCGGCAGCGGATACACCGTGTTCTTCAACGGTTGTTTGAGCGGCGTGCAGGGCGTGTATCGATCCGATGACTACGGCTCCACCTGGACTCGTCTGGTGGATGTCCCTTCGGTGGTCAGCATCGAGTCACTCGCCGGCGACCGCCAAAATTACGGTCGCGTCTTCATCGGCACCGGCGGCCGCGGCGTGTTCCACGGGAAAAACTGATCGGCTCCATGTCCGCCCCAGGCCCGGGCGCTTCCTTCTGGAAGCCCCGGGCTTTTTTTTGCCCAAGTTCATGACCATACGGCACGCTCTCGACTTACCCCCTTATGATACCTCGCCTGTGTTTCGCTTTTCTGCGCCTCGCGATCCCGGTCCCTCGCCGGCGCCGCCCTCACCTGCGAAGTCGCCGAGCATTGATTCCTCGGTCGGACGCGTTTTCTGCGGCGTGAGTTTGAAGACGCACTCCGTCATGTCCGCATGCATACCACATCGGACAATTCATTTACCGCCGCATGCATATCAACGGGCTTCGGATCGGACTCGGGTTTGCCAGTGTTGTGTCGTTCCCCGCGCGTTCACCCCGTCCGACTTTTCGTCGGAAACAACCCGCCCCCTCGAAAATGAAAACCCCGTCCCTGCCCCTCGGCTTTAGCCCGTCCGCGCACTTGGCGCGTTTCTCCGCACTCTTCCTGGGGTGTGCACTGCTCGGTTCCTTTTTTTACGCCCGCGCCGTCACCGGCGTCATCAACGGTCTCACCGATGACGCGCAGGTCACCCAGCTCAGCGGCGTCAACGGCGTCTCCGGTCAGACCAGCGCCTACCTCAACGTCGGCCGCTACTGGGGCGGCACACAACTGGGCGCCGTTTACGTTTTCCAAATACCGTCCTCCGTCCTCTCCGATCCCGATCTCCAATTCACCGCCGCCGCCTTCGATCTCAAGACCGGCGCCAACAACCCCACCGCCTTCAACGGAGATCTCTACGGCCTTGGTTACACCGCGATGCCCGCCGTGCTCCCATCGGATTTCTATCAAGGCCCGCTCGATACTGCCAGCGTCCTCGTTCACGACAACTTCCTCACTCCTTCCATCGCGCCCAACGCCATCGCATCATCCTCGGGTGCGGGCTTGATCGACTACCTCAACGGCGAACTCGCCGCCGCCCGCGACGACGGTGCCGCCAACGCCCACGTCTACCTGCGCGTCAACCCCGACACCCTGCCTCCTCCCGGCGGCTACTACCTACTCGCCATGCGCGAAGCCGGCGGCTCCGCCATTCCGAAGATCACCTACACCGCCGAGGTCGTCTCCGGCTGGAAAACCGTTCCCCTCGGCGGCGGCGGTGCCGTGCTCGGTGTCGTCGGACTCAAGACGGGGCCGTTCTCCGAGGTCGTTTACTGCCGCACCGATGTCGGCGGTGCTTTCCGCTGGAGCGAGGCCTACAAGGGATGGCTCTGCATCACCGATAAAATCATCGATCCTTCCGCCGCCGACGGCAGCAATCTCCAGGGTATCAACGCGCTCGCCATCGACCCCGCCAACCCCGACCGCGTTTACGTCGCCGCGGGTCTCTACTCCACCGTCACGCCGTCCGGCATCTACGTCACCGACGACGCCTCCGCCGCTTCGCCCGTCTGGACCACCATCCACCCGACCGTCCGCTGCAGCAGCAACAAGGAGGGCAAACTTTTCGGCGAGCGTCTCGTCGTCGATCCCAATGATTCCAACACCCTCTATTACGGCACCAACACTCCCGCCGCCGGCCCCGTCGGCCTCATCAAGGGCGTAAAGAGCGGTGGCTCGTGGACATGGTCGCATCTCACCGGCCTTCCCAACGGCTCCGCCGGCAACGGCGTCACGTTCGTCGCCTGTGACAAAAACGGTTCCTCCACCCTCGTCTATGCCGGCGTCCACGGTTCCGGCGTCTATCGCAGCGCCAACAGCGGATCGACCTGGACACTCCTCTCCGGCGGTCCGGTCAACCCCGCGCGCGCCCACGTCTCGCCCGTGGACGGCACGCTCTTCGTCACCGGCTACGGCAACTCCGCCTACTCGGTTTCCCGCACCGCCACCGCCATGACCGCCACCGTCATCTCCGGCGCGCAGGCCCTCGTCGCCGTCGCCGTCGATCCGCTCGTCGCCGGCGTCGCCATGGTCTCCGACTACAAAAACGGCAACGAGGTCTGGCGCACCACCAACAGCGGCTCGTCCTGGTCGCTCGTCAACGCCACGCGGTTCGCCACCGACTACGACGCCAACGGCCCGACCACGCGCACCGATGGCAACGTGTTCGCCGCCACCGACGCCCTGCTCATCGGTCCCGCCAATGCGGACCACGTCTGGATCGCCGGCGCCCAGGGCGTCATGCGCACGCGCGACATCACCGCGTCTCCGTCCGATTGGTATCCGCTCCAAAAGGGCCAGGAAGAGGTCGTCGTCATGGACCTCGCCACCACGCCCGCCGCCGGGGACGCCGAGCTCATGACCGGCGTCGCCGACAACAACGGCTTCTACTACACCAACGTCAACCAGCGCCCCGACGTGCGCTTCAACAATCCTCTCCCCGGCAACACCCCGTCGCTCGATTTCTCCGAGGGCAACCCCTCCCACTGGGCGCGCACCTGGGTCAACTCCGACGGCTTCAGCGGCGGCGGCGCCGTCTCCCACGACAACGGCGTCACCTGGCTCGTCTTCGGCCAGGCCGCCCGCGCCGTCCTCGCCCCCGGCGCTCCCGCCGGCTGGGACACGTGGGACCTCTCCGCCTACCTCGCCCAAAACGCCGGCAAGGTCGTCACCCTCGTGCTCATTTCCAACAATACGCCGTCCAACACCGCCGCGCTTTCCTACCACTCCCGCGAGGCCTCGACCAACCCGCCCGAACTGGTGATCGACGGCGTCACGCTCCCCGCGACCGCCGACGCCTTCGTGGACGGCACGCCTTCCGGCACTCCCGTGAAAAACATCACCAACTACGGCGCCGATCCGTCCCTCAAGGTTTCCTACGCCTGGGGCCAGGTCGTGAACACCAAGTGGTCCTACCTCAAGTTCGACCTCACCGGCGTCTCCTCCGTCACCCAGGCCACGCTGCGGCTCTACCGCTCCAACGCCCAGACCACCGCCGCGCAGGCCATCGTCGGCGTCTATCCCGCCGCCAACACCACGTGGGGCGAGACCACGCTCACGTTCGCCAACCGCCCGCCCACCTACGCCTCCGACCACAATCCCTCCGGCGGCATCATCGACAACTACGACTACGATCCCAACTGGTTCACGTCCGTCCGCCCCGCCGTCTATGCGACCAACGGCACCACCCGCGCCTTCGGCGGACGCATCGCCATCTCCCCCGTCAATCCGTCGCTGCTTGTATGGGAACCCCAATACAACACCGCCGGCACCACCATGCCGCTCTACTATAGTAAAGACCGCGGCATCACCTGGACCGCCTGCCGCACCACCGCCAACGCCCTGGTCACGTCGCGCATCCTCGATCGTTGGACACCGCTCGCCTCCGTGAAAAACCTCACCGTGGACCGCGTCACCGGCACGTTCTATGTCACCTACGGTTCGTCCGGCGGCTCCGTCAGTCTGCTCTCCAGCACCGACGGCGCGACGTGGACCGTAGAGCCCAACTTCGGCTCCGGCGTTTACACCACCATCTACCAACTCGTGGCCGCGCCGCCGCCGTCGTCCTCCGCCACCGCGAGCGATCTCTGGTTCGCCTACGATGGCGGCGCCTACGTCCGACGCGCCGGCTCAACCACGTGGACCAAGCTCACCGGCGTCGCCGCGGCCACGTGCATCTCGTTCGGCAAGGCCGCCACGCCGACCGGCTACACCGTCTTCATCAACGGCCGCATCGGCTCGGTGCGCGGCGTTTACCGCAGCGACAACGCCTGCACGACCACCGCGCCGACGTGGACCTACTACGGCACGCCCACCACCAACGTCGCCACCGCCCTCGCCGGCGACCGCGAAAGCTTCGGCGAAGTTTACCTCGGCACCGGCGGCCGCGGCGTCTTCCGCTACACGCCGTGAGACCCGCGTCTGTTTAAATAAATCCTCAGAATCCGCGCCCCGCCGTCTGTTAACCTGCAACCTCGGCCGGCGCGGCTTATCATTTTTTCCATACCCATGCTCCGCATCACCCCACTCGCCCTCGCCCTTTCGTTCGTAGTCCTCGCATTGTGCGCCCGTGCCGCCGTCGGCGACGCCCGTGTCGCCAAGTGGAAAGACGACCGCACCGCATCGTTCCTGCTCATGCTCGACGACGGCTGGCCCGGACAGGTTGAGGTCGCCATCCCCGAGCTCCAAAAACGCGGGCTCACCGCGACATTCTACATGGTGCCCGACAAGGGTGAATACAAAGTCTACGCCGCCAAGTGGGCCGAGGCCGAGAAAGGCGGCGGCGTGGTTTACGGCGTGCACACCATGACTCACCAGGGCGTCACCGATCTCGAAAACGCCCGCTGGGAATTCGGCGAGTGCGCCCGCATCATCCGCGAAGAACTGCAGGCCGGCGGCAAGCCCGGCCGCCTCCTCTCCTTCGCCCAGCCCGGCGGCGTGAAACACTGGAACATCACTCCCGACCAATTCCAGTCCCTGCTCAAGGAGTTCAACCTCATCGACCGCCCCCCGTTCAAAGGCCACGGCGCGGTCTATCATTGGAAGACGCTTGAGGAAATGACCGCGCTGGCCGAGAAGGCCATCACCGCGCGCGACAAGAGCCACCTCATCCTTCACGGAGTCGAGCGCATCGGCGTCAACTATCAGGATTTTTGGGCGCTCAAGCAGGACGTCTTTTTCCCGCTCCTCGATTATTTGAAGGCCAAGCAGGACAGCCGCGAGTTGTGGGTCACCGATCACATCACGCAGCACCAATACGAAACCCAGCGCGACGCCGCGACCGTCAACACGCTCAAAGTCATCGGCAACGCCATCCAGCTCGACCTCAAGTGCACCGCCAACCCCGCGCTTTACGATCTACCGCTCACGCTCGTCGTCGAAGTTCCGGCCGCGTGGCGCGAGTGCAATATTTCCCAACGCGCCACGCAGTCCCGCGCCACCGCCGCCAACGGAAAACTCATCTTCGACGCGGCACCACACGGCCCGCCCATCAGCATTTGGCCCGTCACGCCCTGATAAAAAATGCCTGCGGATTCTGTTCAGAAACACCCGCTCTTCTCACAGGCCAGCTCTCCGTTTCCACGCACGCGGCCGACCGAGCACTCCGCGTAGGCGCCGCCTTCAACGAGTCCAACAGTCGCAAACAAAAGACGGTTTCCAGCATCACGTCCCGCTCGGCACCCGGAGCGCCAACCGGCTGCAGCGTCATCCCGTTCCTCGCCACCAGTGGCTTCGGTCTCCGAATCGTCGTGGAAACCAATTAACCTCCGGCCGCCGGCGCCATCAAACGCCGGCAGGCCTTGAAGTCCGCGTGCATGCGGTGAAACACTTTGTATTTCAAATCGTGATACGCTCCCGTTTTTCCGCCTTTCGGCCGGATACGACGCCCCGCTACATTCATCATGGCAATCGCCTTCTCAACCGAGGGCCATTCCCCCGAGGCCACCGCGCCCAGCACCGCCGCACCCAACAGCACCGCCTCGGGCTCCGCCGGGAGGATCAGCTCGCAACCGGTGATGTCGGCATGTTCACGCAAAAAGACGGGGTTTTTCGCTCCGCCGCCGCAGATAAAAATCGAGCGGATGCCGTGCCCCGCCTTGTTCATCTCTTCGATGATGTGTCGGGTGCCGTAAGCCACCGCCTGGATGGTCGCCAGATAAAGCCGGGCAAGATCGTCAGCATCCTTCGACAAAGAAAATCCCGCAATCACCCCCCGCAGCGAAGCATCCGCGCGCGGGGAACGATTGCCGTGAAAATCAGGCTGCACGTGCAGGTCTCTCGTCAACGCGGCCGGAAATAATACCCGCTCAGCCCCGACCATTGCTTCGAGCCGCACGTTCAGCTCCTCGTAAATCGTCCGCTTGTTGCGCTTCGCGAGCTTCATCATGTCCGCGGAAGCGGGATGCGAAAAAATCACGTGATCCACCAACGCGCCCGTGGCCGACTGTCCGCCCTCCGCAAGCCAGAGACCGGGAATCATCGCGGAAAAATAAGGTCCCCAAATTCCACGGATGAAGCGCGGCTGCTTCGCCACGGCCATGTGGCATGACGAGGTTCCGCCAATCAGCGCGAGACGTCCGCGGAGATCAGTTTTCCCTTTTAGCGATGCGCCAAGCATGCCGAGCCCTCCTGCATGGGCGTCGATCACCGACACGCCCACCGGTGTCCCGGCGACGAGCCCGAGTTCCCGCGCCGATTGCTCGGTCAATCCACAGCCTGCCGGCTCGCCCATCGGGCGAATACGGGTGCCGATGCGGCGGAATCCTTCGCCGGCAAGATCGCCGAGCCCGATCTCACGAAAATAGCCCGCATCCCACCCCTGCCCCTCGCCGCCGCGCTGACCGAGATAGGTCCACTTGCAGACCGTGGAACACAACGAACGCGTGTCGTCACCGGTGGCCCGATACGTGAGAAAATCCGGCAGATCAAAAAATGCCGCCGCACGTCTCCAGGTTTCCGGCATGGTTTCCTTCAACCAAAGCAGCTTCGGCGTCTGCATCTCCGGAGAGATTGCGCCGCCGACATACTTGAGCACCGCGTGTCGCGTTCGATTGATCCGCGAGGCCTGCCCCTTTGCGCGATGATCCATCCATACAATGACATTTTGCGCGGCTTTCCCCGTCGGACTGACCGTCACGGGACGGCTCTTGTCATCAAGCACCACTAGGGAACAGGTCGCGTCGAAGCCCACTCCGCACACCTGCTCCGGCGCCACTCCGCTTTTCTCCAACGCCTCGCGCACCGCCAGGCAGCATGCCCGCCAGATATCGTCGGAAGACTGTTCGACGAAATCCGGCTCCGGTTTCCACATACGAATCGGGTGACTCGCCGATGCCAACATCCGCCCACGCGGAGTGAAGAGACCCGCGCGTGCACTGCCGGTGCCGACATCAATGCCCAGACAGATTGGATCCGTCATGATATCAACCGCGACGGCGCGAGCCGATTGTCGCCACTCCCAACATCAGAACACCCGCGATCAACGCGAACGACGATGGCTCGGGAATCCCACTCGTGGTCAACGTCAGGCTCAGGTTGCCGGAGCCCAGCGAGAGCACGGCGTCGAGTCCGGTCCCCAGGTTGGCAATCGTGAAGTCGCTCGTGGACGCGAACGAGGTTCCCGCGTAACTAATCAGGTTATAAGTGCCCGCCTGCCCCGTTCCCGAAAAATCCAGCGTGTAGAGTCCGCTGCCGCTCTTCGTCAGATTTCCGGTCAACGCCAGCAACGCCGTCGAGTTCTCCGGCGTGCCGAGACTGAACTTCAGATTCGCCCCACCGGCGAACCCCAGCGAGGCCGCCGAGCTGCTGAAGGTCTGCAGGTCGATCGTGCCGGCCGACAACGTGATCGCACTCGTTGCGGACAACGCGTTGTTCGCCCCCAGCGCCAATGTGCCGCCGGTCACGGTGGTCGCGCCGTCAAACGTGTTGGCTCCCGAGATCACCCAGCGACCCGCGTCTTCCTTGGTGAGACTCACGATGCCGGTCCCGTTGTCGGTGATCGCGGACGCCAGCGTGTTCGCCTCCGTGCTGGTGCCGCCCAGTTTGAGCGTGAAATTGCGGTCCACGACACCGTGAAGAATCGCGCCCGTGTTGGCCCACGTCATCGCACCGCTGCCGTTGGCTTCGATTTTGGATACCGTGTTGGTGCCGCCAGCCAGCGTGAACAAGCGGTCCGTCGAATGCCCCGTGCCCGTGTAGCGCAAGGTTCCCCCCTGCAAATTGATCGTGCCCGATGCGCCGATGCCGCTCGCGGATCCACTGTTGGCCAGCGTCTTGATGCTCAGCGTTCCCTGCGTCACCGAGGTGCTTCCCGTGTAGGTGTTGAGTCCTTCCAGAGTAGTGACACCACCCGATCCGCTGCTGCGCGACACGGAACCAGGTCCACTGATCACGCCTTGCACCACCGTGTTGCCCGCGCCCTGAAAGGCCGCGATGCGGCCGGATCCCGTAACCGTGACGATGTCGCCCAGGGTCAGCGTGCCCGCATCGACCGTGATGATGTTATTATTGTTGTGCTGAATCGTGATCGTGCCGGTCCAGCTATTGTCTCCGCTCAAGCTGCGCAGGGCATTGGCCGAACCACTGGCACCCGAGGAGATCGTAAGCGTCTCGTCGGCGACCGTGATGCCCCCCTCGATTTGCAACCCGCCGCCCGCAGTGCCGCCGAGCACGCTGGTGCCCGCCGCGGTTCCGCCCAGAGAGGCTGCATTGGAGATTTTTAACACGCCCGCATTCACCGTCGTCGCGCCCGTGTAGTTGTTGGCCCCTGAAAGCACCAGCGTGCCGGTGCCCGTGGACTGCGTGAGTGTGCCCGCACCGCCCACCGCACCCGAGAGCGTGAGTGTGGTGCCCGTGGAGATATTAAACGCAGTGTTGCTCGTCAGCGTAACAGGCGCGGAGATCACGTTGGCACCGCTGCCGTTCGTCACTGTCGCGTTACCGGTGGAAACCTGGAAATTCAGACTGCCGGCCGTGCCCGTCTGGATCGTGAAATTGCTGTCACCGCTTGCCCCCGTGTCATTCAGCGTAAGCGCGCCAACCGTGATCGCCTCGTTCAATGAGACCGTCTGGTTCGCGGCGATATCCGTCGAAAAATCGGCGATGACGTCTGTCCCGTTCGGGAAGCCGCTGGTCCAGTTGCTCGCAACGTCGTTCCACGCGTATGTCCCTCCGGCGGTCGGCGTCCAGTTGAAGGTCTGGGCTATCGCGACACCTGCGCCGGACAGGGAAATCATCAGGAGCGGCATAAGAAAGCGCCGTCCGTTGGGTTGAGCGGTGGGGTTGTTCATGGGATTTTTCATGTTGGGGTTGGGGTTAAATCGAAAAAAGGTTCACGCGCGGACGGCCTCGCGCAGCAATCCAAGCTCGGCGAGTCGTTCGCGCACCTGCGCCCGTTCCGGCTCGCGGAATCGGTGAAAAGGCTCGGTCATAAAATCGTCGCAGATACCCGACTCGCTCAGCGCGCACTTCAGGCCTTTGATGAACGCCGAACCATGCCGGCCCACTCGATAAAGCGTGGAGGAAATGTGCATGACCCTCGCATGGAGTTCGGCCACGCGCGCCAAATCCCGCGCCACCGCCGCCTCGTAAAGCTCGACATAAAGCTGCGGACATAGATTGGCTCCGCCACACACGCCGCCATGGCCGCCCAACAACACCGACTCCGCGAGCAGCTCCTCGGGTCCCATCAGCAGCGTCCAATCACGACGCTCGGGCAGCAGGCGCACCAGTTGGTGATAATAAACCATGTTCGCCGAGCTGTCTTTCATGCCGATCACGTTGGGCAGCGCCATCGCACGACGCACCGTCTCCAAGTCGAACACGGTCTTCGTGTGCGACGGCATATTGTAGAGAAAGAACGGCAGTGGCAGTTCCGCCGCGAGGTGCTGGATGTATTCGGTGAGTTCGGGCTGGCTGTTCGGAAAATAATACGGTGGAGCCACCACCAACGCGTTCACTCCGTTTTCCTGTGACACCCGCGCCAGCCCCAGTGCTTCCACCATCGACGTGTCCGTCACGCCGACCAACACCGGAACGCGGCCGGCCACCTGCCGGCAGGTGCGCTCGATCAACTCGCGTCGCAACCGGTAGCTCAGCCCCGGAGCTTCCCCCGTCGTGCCGAGCACAAAAAGCCCATGCACGCCTCCCGCCAGCATGTGCTCGATCAACCGCTCCAGCCCGGGCACGTCGAGCTCGTCACGCGCGCGCAACGGCGTCGCCATCGGCGGAATGATTCCACGATACTGAACGGAAGAGGCGGCAAAGTTCATAAGGCGGGTGTTTTAAGTTCGTCCACGGATACCGACGAGTCCCCCGGCGTGAGGGTCCGGAATCGGGATACCCGGTGAAAAGTGAGATAGTTCGCGTCATGCGCCTTGAGCGCGCCGCCCCAGGCATCGTCATGACCGGTGCGCGACACAGCCACGAGGTCGTCGCCGTCAGCGAGCCAGTCCACGTATTGGAAGCCGTGTCGTTTCGCATCCGGGTGATGCAACACCACGGCACGCAATTCCCAATCGCGCAGATTCGCCGAGCAGAGCAGCGCGAGAGTGTTGCGCACCAGCGACGCGTTGCCGCTGCCCTCGTAACGCGGGGGCACCCAGTTGGACAACGTCCAGTAACGTCCGCTCTCCGCATCGTATCGCACCGTGAATTTCGCCGCCCCTCCCGGCAAATCGACAAAGCCGCTGTCGGGAGAAAATTTCAGCTCCGCACCGTCCGCCGACAACACCGCCAGAGCCGCCTTCTCCCCGTCCGGGCAAGCCACGCGCAACAAGTTGCCAACCGCACCCGCCGGAGTGAGCACCGCGTTGCCTTCCAACATGCCGACAAACGCCCCGCCCAACCACGTTGTCGAATGCGCCATCGGCCGCGTGCAGGTCCAGCTCTCGCTGCACAACAGATCCGCATCGACCGGAGACGACATCAGCATCGGCAAATAACGCTCGCCCCACGCACCGCCGTCTCCGGCATTTTCCACCGCGCGCCAGATTCTTTCGCGATGCATAAGCATCGGCATTGGCCCGGTGTGAAAATGTCCCTTCGCGGTAAGCAACCCCGAGCACTCGTCCTTCGGCTGCGTCCACGTGAACCCTCCGTCGTCGCTGCGCCGGATGACCACGAGGCCGTGATGATGCGTCGTCCCGAACAGATAAAGCGCACCGGTGTGCACAAACAGATTAGACCAAAACGCCGGCTCGATCCGTGCCACATTCCGCCACGTCACTCCGCAATCCTCGCTGCGATAAACAAACGAAACCCCCGATGAGTGCTCCGTCGTGCCCGGTCCGAACACATCGTGCGAAGCCACGTAGGCACCATCGGGCAGGATCGCGATACTCGGAGAGCCTATATACTCTCCGGTATTTGTTTTACGGTGATAAATAATCTGACCGGGCACGACTTCGATACTCGGTTTGGCGATCAATACGCTCGGATTGGCTTGCGACATGGGGGATATTTACTTGGGTGAATGTTCACTCTGCTCGTGAAGCCACGCCCCAAACTCTCAGAAAAACGGCCGTCGCTAAAAGCCCTTAGCGATACACATGGCGGTAAATACACTGTCCAATCCGGTATTATACCGGGCGAGACCCGTGATTACTGGCTGATCATGGAATCGTTCCACGCCCTCCCGACGGGCGGCATGACGCGGAGCGCGCAGATCCATCGCAGCTGGGGCATGATCAACCAGAACCGCGAAAAAACCTTCCGCCGGCTGAAAGTCTTCTCGTTGGTTTATCTGCTGGAGGGCGAAGGACTCTTTTCAGATGAACGCGGCAAAACCGACCAGCCCATCCGCGCAGGCGACCTGCTCTGCCTGTTTCCCGATGTCGGTCACGTTTATTGTCCGCTCCCCGGAACCCGCTGGAACGAGATCAACATCGAGTTTTCAGGCCCCGCCTTCAGCGCCTGGACCGGCACCGACCTGCTGGATCCCGCCGAGCCGATCCGGCGGCTCGCACCGATGGATTATTGGCTGGGTCGTTTCCATGAAAGCGTGCTGCCACTCGCAAAAAAAGGCCTCGAGCCCGCGCTCGCAGACACGGGCCGGCTGATCGCATTGATTGCCGAGATGTGTTCAACGTGGATCCGTCCCCACTCGGATCACGCCATGGAGTGGATCCACACCGCGCGTGCCTGGTTGATCGATCTTCCGACCACCGTCCCGCTCAACTTGGTAGAAGCCGCCAAGGCCCTCGGTCTCGGCGAGCAGGCATATCGAAAAAAATTCAAACGTCTGTGCGGCGTTTCGCCGACCACCTTTCGCTCGCGCCATCTCATCGAGCAGGCCTGCCATGAACTGTGTGGCACCGATCGAGGCATCAAGGACATCGCTTACTCGCTCGGCTTTCGCACCGAGTTCTACTTCTTCCGCCGCTTCCGCCAAATAACCGGGCTCTCCCCGGGCGAATATCGCCGCCGGGCGACACAGTAACCCGCTCGGAGAAAGCACACGCCTCCGCCTCACATATCTCACCGATAGCCTCGCCACCGGGGTCAAGTTCGCCGAGCAGGACCGCCTGCGTTTACCTCGATATAAATAGTTCGCTTACGCTTACGTAGCGCATGACGACAATGAGCGATCCGGTCACTACCCAGACGTCGTCAAAGTTTTCGACTGATGAACACACGCCGGCGCACGGGTCAGTAAAGTCTCCAACGATCCGATCGGCCTGATCGGTGGCCCGCCGCCTTGTTTATTTAAACAAACGCCTAAGAAACTGCACCAGACCCCCTGCGCACGAGTGCGATCAGCCACTCTCCTCCCCTAGGTTGGCAGTTCGCCCCCGCATGATTACCACCCCTCGCCTCAGTCGCCTCCTCGCGTTCACCGTCTTCGTCTCCCTCGCCGCGCATCTGCACGCCGCCGTCGGCGACACCCGCGTCGCCAACTGGAAGGATGACCGCACTGCCGTGTTCATGCTGATGTTCGACGACAGCTGGCCGAGCCACTTTCAAGTCGCCGTCCCCGAACTCGAAAAGCGCGATCTAATCGCGACTTTTTATATCTGCCCTGATAAAGGTGAGTTCAAAACCCAAGCCGGTTCATGGGACAAAGTCGCGAAATCAAAAATGGTTTTCGCCAACCACACCATGACTCACCAGGGGGTCAAAGATATGGCCAATGCCGAATACGAAATCGGCGGATGCACGCACGCCATCCACAAGCTTCAGCCCGGAAAAGAGAACCGCCTCATCTCGTTTGGCATGCCCGGAGTAGGCCCCGGCAAGTGGAACATCACCGGCCCGCAGTTGAAGGCGTTACTGGAGAAACATAATCTCATCAGCCGTCCGACTTTTGACGGACACGGAGCCGTTTATCACCAGAAGACTCTTGAAGAAATGACCGCGCTGGCCGAGAAGGGCATCGCCAAAAAAGACGTCGAATACCTGGTCGTTCACGGCGTCGAACGTATAACCCCCAACTGGGGTTATCAGGACATGTGGCCGCTCAAGCAGTCCATTTTCTTCCCGCTTCTCGACTACTTGAAAGACAAGCAGGACAAGCGCGAACTCTGGGTCACCGACCACATCTCCTGCCACCAATACAAAACCGAGCGCGAGACCGCGACCGTGAAGACCCTCAAGGTCCTCGCCAACGGCATCCAGCTTGAGCTCAAGTCCTCCGCCGATCCGAAGCTCTACGACCTGCCGCTCACCCTCGTCACCGAGGTCCCCGCCAACTGGCGCACGTGCAACATCTCGCAAGGCGGTGCCACCCCGGTCACTGCTACCGCCGTCAACGGCAAGCTCACGTTCGACGCCCTACCCAACGGCCCGCCCATTAGCATCTGGCCGGCCCAGTAAACAACCTTCCGTATGCGCGAGCGTGTTAACGCCCGCGCGCAAACATCGAAAACCGCTTCGGCGGCCGTCCCCAATAACGGCGGAACGCCCGGCTGAAGGTGAACGGCGACTCCCATCCACAGGCCTCGCCCACTTCAGCGACCGTTGCATCGGTTTGCGCGAGTAACTCCGCCGCTTTTTGCAGGCGCACTTCTCGCTGAAATTCGCCCAGACTTTTCCCCGTTCCTTTCCGGAACCGCGCGCGCAGGTGACTCGCGGAAATCCCCAGGTGCCGCGCCATTTTATCGATGGAAATCATCCGCCCCATGTCGGCGGAGATTAGGGCGTGAACCTTTAGCAGCAGGTCTTCGCCTCCACCGGCCTTGCCGCGATTTTCCGCCCGAACGGGCGCCGCCGCAGACAGCTCCTCCAGCAGCAAGGCCAGCCTGCATGCCAGCCGGAAACCACCTCTGTCCGTATTCGCGCCGCCTCGAAACTCTTCGAGTAAACAGTCCAAATCCGCCCAAAAGCGGTCCGACTCCGACCTGAAGACCGTTCCCTCCCCATGGGCGCTCTCGCCCTCAAACGTGATGATCAGCCAGTCCACCTCGCCCGAAGAAAACCCGGTGAAATGATGGAATTGATACGCACGGATCAACGCGCACCGACCAGGCCCAAGGGCGAATGTGCGTCCGTTGACCACGATCCGTCCGTCACCCTGTAACGGAAAAACCAATACGTTTCTGTGGTGAAAATGCCGTGCGCCATCCTTGCTGCGCATCGCCCGCGCCCCCCGTTCATGAAACAGCAGGATATTATCCGGCAGGCCCCACCCTTCGTGTTTCCGTCCGCGATAGAAGTCCTCCGGCCGCCCAAGACCCCGGGCGAGCGGAACCAGGGCAGCGACAGCCTCAATCGATTTTGCTATTTTTTTCGTTATTTGAGCCATGGCCTATCTTTATCGATTGGTTTAAGCTGCGACTCTACTCATGGAAACCCCCAAGTTGAAGATCGGTGTTATCGGCTCCGGCGGACGCGGAGGAATTCTCGCCGCGATCGCGCATCGCTCCCGCCAAGGCGCCCGCGTCGTCGCCGTCTGCGACATCAATCCCGCGACGCTGGCGCGCAACCGCGCCGACTTCGGCCCCGATATTTTCACCACTGCGGATTATCGTCATCTGCTCGAACGCAATCTCGACGCGGTGATCATCGCCACGCCGGATTTCCTCCACGAAGAACAGGCCGTCGCAGCGCTGAAACGCGGCCTCGCTGTTTACTTGGAAAAACCGATGGCCCTGACCATCGCCGGATGTGACCGCATTTTGGCCGCGGCGGCCCGATCCAAGGCTCACCTCTATCTCGGACACAACATGCGACACATGCCCTTTGTCCGGAAGATGAAGGAAATCATCGACAGCGGCGCCATCGGCGAGGTGAAGGCCTGTTGGGTGCGCCATTTCGTGGGGCACGGCGGCGATTTCTATTTCCACGACTGGCACGCCGAACGCCGTTACTCCAACGGCCTCCTGCTGCAAAAAGCCGCGCACGACATCGATGTCATCCACTGGCTCTGCGGCGGCTACACTCGGCGCGTCAGCGGAATGGGTGCGCTCACTCTCTACGGCGATATCCAGGACCGCCTGCCGGCGTCCAAACGTCCGCGTCCCGTGACGCACAACCAGAATCTCGACGTCTGGCCTCCCTCTCAATCCCGCGGCCTGAACCACCGCATCGACGTCGAGGATCTCAGCTCCATGCAGATGCTCTTGGATAACGGCGTGCAGGCGACGTATTCGCAGTGCCATTACACGCCCGACTACTGGCGGAGCTACACAGTCATAGGCACGGAGGGCCGTCTGGAAAACTTTGGCAACGGCGAGCCGGGCACCGTCATCCGCGTCTGGAATCAGCGTCGACCCGGCTACGATGCCGTCGGAAGCCGCACCCACCGCGTTCCGAAAGCGGCGGGCGGACACGGCGGCGCCGATCCGCGCATCATCGCGGAGTTTATCCGCTTTGCCCGCGACGGCGGCGAAACCGCGACGTCTCCGCTGGCCGCCCGCGAAAGCGTCGCCGCCGGCTGTCGCGCGACCGAATCGTTGCGCAGCGGCGGTGGCGCCCTTTCCGTTCCCCGCATTCCCGCCCGCCTGACTTCGGCTTTCCTCCCTTTTCAAAAATGACCACTCCCGCCTCTGTTACCCTCGCCCTCGGCCCCGATTGCTTTCTCCGCAACGGTGCGCGCCACCGGATTCTTTCCGGTGCGCTGCACTACTTCCGTGTTCCTGCTTCCGCCTGGGAAGACCGGCTTCTCAAGTATCGCGCCTGCGGACTCAACACCATCGAGACCTACGTCGCGTGGAATGCCCACGAACCGCAACCAGGTCGCTTCGACTTCACCGGCATGCTCGACCTCGCGCGCTTCGTTCGCCTCGCAGGCTCACTCGGCCTCGATGTGATCCTGCGCCCCGGCCCCTACATTTGCGCCGAGTGGGATCTGGGCGGATTCCCCGCGTGGCTGCTGACCGATCCGACCATGAAGCTGCGCACCACGCACGCCGGTTATCTTGAAGCGGTCGCGCGTTATCTCGACCGCGTCATCGACGAAGTGCGCCCCCTGCTCGCGCACAACGGCGGCCCCATCGTCGCCGTGCAGATTGAAAACGAATACGGCAGCTACGGTAACAGTCGCCCCTACTTGGAATGGATCGAAACGGCGCTCATCGAGCGCGGCGTCAAAGAACTGCTGTTCACCTCCGACGGCCCCGAGGACTCCATGCTGCAAGGCGGGACACTTCCGAACATTTTCAAGACGGTGAACTTCGGCTCACGCGCCAACCAAGCCTTTGCCAAGCTGACGGAATACCAGCCGGCCGGCCCGCTCATGTGTATGGAGTTTTGGTGCGGCTGGTTCGACCACTGGGGCAAAGCCCACCACACGCGCACCGCGGAAGACGCCGCCGCCACACTCGACGAAATCCTTTCCGCCGGAGGCTCGGTCAATTTCTACATGTTTCACGGCGGAACCAATTTCGGGTTTATGGCCGGCGCCAATCAGGACGAACGCTACTTCCCCACCGTCACCAGCTACGACTACGACGCGCCCCTCGACGAGCGCGGCGAACCCACCGCGAAATACCACGCGTTTAGAAAAATACTCGCAAAGCACGGAGCCAGAATCGAACTCGTTCCGCCGACCGCCCCCGCGCACGCCTACGGCAACGTCGCCCTCACCGAAACCGCGCCGCTGTTCACTCACGCCGCCACGCTCCCCGCCGTCCGCTCGCACGACCCCATCGGCCAGGAAGCCTTGGGCCAGAACCACGGCTTCACCCTTTATCGCACTCACGTCTCGGGTCCGCGTCCGGCGGCGCGCCTCCACATCGAGGAGGTGCGCGACCGTGCCCATGTTTATCAAGACGGCGTATTCGTAGGCGTGCTTGATCGCGACCAGCCGCATCCCGGAATCAGCATCGCGATTCCCTCGCAAGGCTCGCCCATCGACATCCTCGTCGAGAATCTTGGCCGCGTGAACTACGGCGCTATCCATGATCGCAAAGGAATCACCGGCGGCGTCCGCCTGCAGTGGCAGTGGCTGACCGACTGGGAAATTTACCCGCTCGATCTCACGCAACTGCCCGACGCACTCCCGTGGAGCCCCGCCAACAAAAACGCCATCGGTTCCTGCACACCCACGTTCCACCGAGGCACGCTCCAAATAAACACCTCCGCCCCGTCGGATACTTGGCTGCATATCGCCGGTGGCCACGGCGTCGCTTGGATCAACGGCTTTTGTCTCGGACGTTATTGGAGCATCGGCCCGCAGCTCAGCCTCTACGTGCCCGTCTCCGTTCTGCGCTCCGGCTCCAACGAACTCGTGCTGCTGGAAACGGAACCGAATGAGATCCCAACGGCCACTTCTGAAGAGAAGTCGCGCATAAAACCATTCGTCTGAAAACACCGGCATCCCTTTGTTTGAACATTGCTCTAAACAATCTCTCGCGAGGGGCGTTTTGAACTTCTGGCGACGGCGCTGATCGCTCGTGATGAGAAACCCTTTCTGGCATCGCCGCCTTGGCCCGCAACCCCAGCCCCCCATGAATACCTCTCGTTTCATCTCCGTATCTCTCGCCCTCCTCGCCACAGCTCTGCCTGCCTCGTTCGCCGCCCAGTCGGCGACCAGCGCACCCGCTCCTCAATGGGAACACACCGGCTGGGGCGGCGGCGGCTGGTTCTGGGCCACCGCCTATCATCCGACCAAATCCGGCACGATCTACATCGGCCTCGATGTCGGCGGCGTCGCCAAAACCACCGACCACGGCCTCACGTGGAAAATCGTCAACAACGGCCTCACCAACTACGCCGCCTATTCCCTCGCCGTTGATCGCAAGAATCCCGAAACCGTTTACGTCGCCACCGAGGATGGCCTGCACAAGAGCACCGACGGCGCCGCCACGTGGAAACTCCTCCCCTCAACCCGCCGCGCCGAACTGCGCATCACCGGCGAGCGCAACCACAGTGTCCGCTCCATCGCCGTCGATCCCACCGATGGCAACATCCTCTACGCCGCCACGCCCGGCGGAAAAATCTACAAATCCACCGACACCGGTGAAACCTGGTCCGTCGTCTTCGAGAAAAAATCCCCAGGCACCGCCGCGCCTGCGCCGTTTCACGCCGTCGCCGTCTCCGCAAAAAATCCCGCGCTCGTCGTCGCCGCCACCGACGACTCCGGCCTCGTGCTGAGCGAAGACGCCGGCCGCACCTGGCGCGAACTCGACACCCCGAAAAAAGCCTCCAGCGCCATGTTCGCCGAGACCGACTCGAGCGTGATGTTCGGTTCGTTCTACAAAGATGGCATCTGGAAATCTACCGACACCGGTAAAACCTGGACGCGTCTCACCGAAGGGGTGCCTGCCAATGCCACGTTCCGTGAGATCGCCGTCAGCCCGGCCAACACCCTCGATGTGTATGCCATTGGCTCGACCGTCCTCGTCTCCAACGACGGCGGAAAATCCTGGAAGCAATCGATGACGCTGAACGCCGATCTCACCGGCAATCCCACGCGCCACTACAACGGCGAGGAACCGACGACCAACATCGTTCACCCGATGAATATCACGTTCAACCCGACGAACCCCAAAGAACTCTTCATCAGCTCCGACTGGCGCGCCGCGTGGAGCGGCGACGGCGGCACCACCTGGCACGAACGCGAACGCGGCGCGGACATCTCCTGCATCACCGACATCCGCTTCAGCAAGGGCCGCGCCTACACGACCGCCATGGATGAAGGCACGCTCGTGTCCGAGGACAACGGCAAGACTTGGCGCCAGCTCTGGCCGCTCAAATATCTCCCCGACACCAGCGGCCATTACTGGCGCATCGCCGTCAACACCATCGACGGCGTTGACCAGATCGTGAGCGCCGCCTCGCCGTGGAATACGCCCCTGCGCCGCGTCGTGTTCAGCGCCGACGGCGGCAAGACTTTTACCGATACCATCTCCGGCCTGCCCGACTACATTCCCACCGCAAACACCATGTGGGGCCAGGGCCACCCGCGCGCCCTCGCCGTGGATCCGAACGATCCCCGCATCGTTTACCTCGGCCTTGACGGCGACGCCACCGAAGGCAAATCCGGCGGCGGCATTTTCAAATCAGAGGATGGCGGCGCTACGTGGAAACAACTTCCGAACCAGCCTTCAAGCCGCCGCATGTATTACGGCCTCGCCGTCGATCCCACCGATTCCAAACGCATCTTCTGGGGCGCCTGCGCCGCCAACGGCGGAGTTCATCGCACGCAGGACGGCGGCAAAACCTGGGAGCGCGTCTTCGATAAAGAATCCTACGTCTGGAATATTCACGTGACCAAAGAAGGCGTGATCTATTGCGGCGGCAGCCAGCTCTGGCGCAGCACCGATCACGGCACCACCTGGAGCCAAGTCGGCGAATTGCCCGCCGGTCGCTCCGTCGTCGGCATCGAAACGGATCCGCGCGATGCCAAGACCGTCTGGATTTCACAGACCACCTGGAACGCCTCCGCCATCGGTGGCATCTACAAAACGAGCGATGCCGGCGTCACATGGCAGGATATCACCGGCGACATCCCCTACTCGAAACCTCAGGTCCTCCGCTTCAATCCCGAGACCAACGAGCTCTGGTCCGGCTGGGTCGGCCTCTACAAAATCAAGCAGTGAGTTTCTGCGTGCGGCCGGCTCGTTTCTTCAACGTCGTGCCCTCCGCCCAGTGCCCGTGCAGCAGCGTTCCATAGGAATGCTCGGGCACGCCATAGGCGCTGCGCAGCAGATTGGTGTGCAACCGGTCGATTGCCGCCGCCCCGATGGCTTCCAAGTCCTGAGTCACGGACGAGATTTCGATGTTTTCTTTTATAAAGCGGCTGAAACAGGCAACGCCGACATCTGCAGGCGCCCTCAAACCGCGCTGTTTTAGAAGATCGATAATGCCCGCATAGGCATCGGTGATGATGACATCCGGTTTGTAGCTATCGAACCAATGCCAAAATTCCCCGGAGTCCATCCCGTCTGTCAGCAGCGGTGGCAGCGGGAATTCAGGCGGCCGCCGGTGTTGCTCGCCCATGTATGCATCAAGAGGCGCATATCGCAGCCGCTCACTGCTGCGATAAATCAGGAAAAGCCCAATGCGCTGATAACCTCTCTCGTGCAGACGCTCCAAGACGGCCTGCATCGCCTTGTGATGGTCAAACGCGGCATAATCCAGCAGCGGGCTGGTCAGTGAATTACCGATCGCGACTGCACAAAAGCATTTCCACGTCAGGTCCAATTGCCCGCTCTCCACGGGAAGAGGCGCGATCACCAGCCCCTTGATGCCGCGGTTAAAAAGCACACTGCTGGCCTGCCGGTGCGTGAGTCCGCCTTCACGCAGCCAGAACGGCGTTACTTCGTAGCCGAACTCCAAACCGCGTTTTTGCGCACCGCTTAAAAAATCATACGTGTATGCGGACCCCAGCCCTTGTTCTTTAGGGAAATCGGTCACGAATGCGATTTGCGCAAACGAAGCCACCGGCCGGCTGCGGCGCCGATAATCGGCCAGCGCCGACAACGCCGGATCGGGATGATAGCCGAGCTGTTTGGCGCAGGCTTTTATTTTCCGCCGCGTCGCTTCCGCCACACCGGGCATGCCGCGCAGGGCGATCGATACGAGCATCGTCGAAACACCGACACGGGCGGCGATGTCTTTCAGGCGGGGACGTTTGATCGGTTCCATGTGCGACAGAAATAGCTCCTCCGCGGAACCCTGAATCCGCACCACGCCGTAATCAATCTAACTGATAAAGTTTTGAGTCGGTTGCCCGGGTCGCCTCGCTTCGATCAATCTACATCAACCCCGACGGACTCCGCCCCTCACTCCGCATGCATTGTAGCTTCTCCAAAACACGCTTATGAAATCGCCTGCCTTCGTTCCCAGTCTCGGACACAAATCCTCCCGCCCGCTTCTGCTCGCCGCCAGCCTGATCCTGATTGCGTCCGCGGTCCGCGGCGAAACCTGGACTCCAACCGCCGCGGCCACCTACGACTGGGACGCCGCCGGCAACTGGGGCGGCGGCTCGTTCCCCAACTCCGTCGGTGGCACCGCCAACATCTCCGCCGATTTCGCCGGAGCTCAGATCATCAATCTCAATACGCCCATCACCATTGGTTCACTCACGATTAACGACACCGGAGCTTCACCGGACAGCCCCGTTGAAATCGCCACGGGCACATCGGGTAGCCTGACATTCCAAGTCGCCTCGGGGAACGCGACGCTGACCAATTCCACTCAGGCCGTAGTAAATGTTATCTCCGCTCCCGTCGTCTTTACGAGCGACACGACGGTCGCTCTGGGAACGGCGGCGGCGTCAGGCACCACGCAGGGACTCACGCTCAGTGGTGGCTTTAGCGGAGCGGGCAACATCACCGTCACGGGCAGTTCGACTGGAACCGGTAAAAACTACTTAACGTTGAGCGGGTCCAACACCAGTTACACCGGCAACTGGACCTTATCTTCAACCTCGGGAGGGAGTGCGCTGGCAGGCGGCGGTATCTCAATTGATGCGGACACCAATCTCGGTGCGGCTCCGGGCTCCCCGACGACTAATATCACGGTGACATCGTCCTCTGCCGCCATCCAGTTCACAGCTGACTTCACTCTGAATGCGAATCGCAATATTTTGGTGAACAGCGGCGGTAGTATTGTTCTCAACAAGACCGGCACGGGCACCGCAACCGTTGCAGGTGTGATTTCAGGAGCGGGCGGCGTTTCCACCAACGGCGGAGGCAACACCCGGACCATCAAACTTTCAGGTGCGAACACCTACACCGGTGCCACTAACGTCACCACCGGCAAGCTTCAGGCAGGTTCGACCAGCGCCTTCGGTGTAAACTCGGCGGTGACGATCGGATCGCTTTCGTCGGCAGTCTTGGACCTAAACAGTTTAAACAACACGATCGGTTCCCTTGCAGGCTCCGGCGGATCCGTCACGCTCGGCTCGGCTATCCTCACTACGGGAGGCAACAACACTTCGACCACCTACTCCGGCGCGATCTCCGGCTCCGGCGGCTTCACCAAGATCGGCTCCGGCACGCAGACGCTCTCCGGTAACAACACCTACTCCGGTGCCACCACGGTCAACGCCGGCACGCTCGCCCTCGGTGCCTCCGACCGCGTCGCCGACACCAGTGGCCTCGTCCTTGGCGGCGGCACCTTCGCCACCGGCGGTTTTAACGAGACCCTCAACACGCTCACGCTCAACGCCTCCTCCACGCTCGACTTCGGCTCCGGCCTGGGCTCTTCCCTAGTCTTCTCCGCCAGCAACGGCATCGCTTGGAACGGCACACTCACGTTGCTCAATTTCGACATCGGCACCGATTCCCTGAAGTTCGGCACATCCGTCACCGCACTTACCATCGCGCAACTGAACGCCATCTCCCTCACCGGCTTTACCGCCGCACTGGATTCCAACGGTTTCGTTACATTCTCCGCCATACCCGAACCGTCCACCTGCGCGCTTCTCACCGGAGTATTCACCCTTGGGCTGGCAACGCTTCGCCGTCGGCGCGCTTGATCACCTGACCGAAGGCGGCCCATTCGTATCAGGGAAGTAGATACGCTGATCTCAAATTTGCTTCGTCAATTTGATGAGAGAAATCGCGAGCCTCCGGTCCGCCCTGTTGGCCTCAACCAGAGCGGACCAAGCTATTACTTCGTCAAAAATCCTCCGTCCTGCCCACCAACAGCCGCCCCACGTCGAATATGCTTCATCGTTTCATCCCGCCCCTTCTCTCCGTCTGCATTCCGCTCGCCGGCGTCTCGATCCAGTCCGCCCACGCTTACACGACCGAATCCTACGCGTGGGGACAAGTCCCCATCGGAGGAACCGGCAACATCACCAATCTCGTCATTCACCCAAAGGTGAAGGACGTCATCTACCTCGGCGCCGATGTCGGCGGCGTGGATCGATGGGATGAAAAAAACAAGCGCTGGATTCCCACCATGAATTACCACGGTGCCCAGCAGGGCATCGATGCCCTCGCCGTCGATCCGTCCGATACCACCGGAAATATTGTTTACGCCGGCGTGGGCAGCTCCGACGGGAAACTCACCGGCAAGATCATGAAATCCGTGGATCGCGGCGAGACCTGGACCGCATCCGAAACCTCTTTCTTTAACTGCAGCAACGGCGCCCAGGGCTGGAACAACCGTCTCGCCGTCGATCCCGCCAACGGTCAGGTCGTTTACTTCGCCGCCCGCAACGGTCTCTGGCGCAGCACCGATGGCGGCGTCAACTGGACCAAGCTCCCCGGCGCCCCCCAGGGCGACCAATCCAAACTAGGCAAAGGCCAGGGCGCCGCCGGCACCGTGCTCGTGATCCTTGATCGCTCCTCCGGCATCGTCGGAAATCCCAAGCGCACCAAACGCGCCTACCTTTCTCCGCTCGGCTCGCCGCTCTACAAAACCGAGGATGGCGGCGAAACGTGGGCCGAGATGCCCGGCGCTCCCGCCAACGTTTCCAACGCCGACGTCGATCCCGACGGCGTGCTCTACTGCGCGAGCCGTCTCGGAGGACTCACCAAATACACCGGCGGCACTGCCGGCACGTGGAGCACCATTACTCCGGCCGAACTCGCCAACGGCCCGCGCGGCTTCACCACGGTCCAGGTCGATCCGTTCAACAAGCGAAACATCCTCGCGATGGAAAACTACCGCCCGTGCTACTCGACCGACGGCGGCGAGACGTGGGCCTACATCGCCAAACACGGCGTCAATCAATCCACCCACGCCACTCCCGATTGGTATAACGCATCCAACCAATCTCAATTCGGCTGGGGCGGAAAACACCTGCGCTTCGATCCGTTTCGCCAGGGCGTGGTCTGGGAAAGCGACGCTTTCATGACGTGGAAGACCGACAACATTTACGCCAAGGTCGTGCACTGGGAGAGCTACACCTCCGGCCACGAGGAAACCGTCGGCACCGCCGCGCTCATCACTCCGCCCTCCGGCCCCACGCTGCTCTACAGCGGCGCGGCCGATGTCTATGGTTTCCGCCACACCTCTCTCACCGACTGGCCGACGCAGCTTCCGCTCAAGCGCTACGAAACTCACATCCAGATCGACGGCGCCGATTTCCAAGAGAGCGATCCCAACTTCGCCGCCTTCGTCGGCCCGACCGGATGGAACGGCCCGGGTAGCGGCGGCTACACCACCGACGGCGGTGCAACGTTCGTCACCTTCCCCAACGTCGAGCGACTGCCCAAAAACCAAGGCGGCCGCATCGCCGTCTCCGCCACCAGCCGCAATCTCGTCTGGGCCACCGGTTATTCGGAGCACAAGATATACTATTCCCACGATCTGGGGGCCACGTGGACGCTCAGCGCCGGCCTGCCCGACGACGCGCCCGCTCACCTTGGCTTCAGTATTTTTTACTTCATGAGTCCGCTTTGTTCGGATCGCGTGAACGGAAAAACCTTTTACTTCTATCATCACAAAGCCGGCTCGTTTTATCGCAGCACCGACAGCGGAGCCACGTTCACCGAGGTCGCCACGAACCTCCCTAAAAACATCAACGCCAACCTCGTCGCCGACTTTACTAAAGAAGGAGAACTGTGGCTCTCATTCAAAGGCATCGGCCTCTGGCACTCGACCGACGGCGGCTCCACGTGGAAGCGCCTGTCCAACATCCAGTCCGCCGGCATCGTCGCCATCGGCAAAGGCCCGAACGCCACCACCCCGTCGCTCTATCTTGCCGGCAAAGTCGATAACGACAAAGCGGAGCACATCTTCCGCTCCGACAACCGCGGCGCCAGCTGGATCAAGATCGACATCCGTCGTCCCTATCCGAATGGATGGGTTTATATGACTGGCGACCGCCGCACCCACGGAACCGTGTTCCTCGAATCCAGCACCGGCATCTACTACGGAAAAAAATCCCCGCGCTGATCCATGCTCTGGTTCGCCGAAAACGAATTCCTCTCCGTCACCGTCAACGCTGATGCCTCGGCCGACATCCGCGACAAAACCAACGGCACTTCATGGCACATGGGTTCCGTCGCCTTTCAGGAAGACGGTGCCATCGAGGTCGGTCATGTGTGGCTTCGCACCGACCGTTCTCTCTGCGAACAATTCCCTGGACGCTTTCAAGGAACTCTGGAAAGCGACAATACCATCCGCTTCACGTTGCTCGGTCGCGAGGGCCAACCGGTGGGCACCTTCGACTGCGAGTTCCGTCTCGACGGTCCTTGGTTCGAGATCCGCATCATCCATGTCGACGAATCGCTGCCAAGCCTCGTATTTCCTCCACCACTACAAACCGAAAGCCTCGTCGTTCCGCAAGGCGTAGGTCGTTGGATAAAAAAACCGCTCACCGGCCGCCATTTCTGGGTGTTTCCCGCGCATCTCACCATGCGCTGGTTCGGCGGGCTGCGCGGCGAACACGGTTGGATCAGCATCGTGGACGAGGGCTATCAGGACGCGGGCGTGATGGCGGCCACCATGACCGCCACGACCGGCTGGCTGAAATCACTCGGCCGCTGGCAGGGACGACGCGCCGTGCGCTTTCGCTTCATTCGCGGCAACTACGTCGAGCTCGCCAAAACGTTCCGCGTCTACGCGAAGACCAAAGGCTTTTTCCGTTCGCTCGCCGAAAAATTTAAGACGACCCCCGCGCTCAAAAACTTGATCGGCAGTCGCGCCGTATTTTTCTGGCAGGCACGCACGCTTCATCCGGAGCGCCGCGCGGACCGCATGCTGCCCGCGGCCGAAGGTGATCAAACTTCCTCGCTCAAGGTTCACCTCACTCATGCCGACGTGCTCAAGCTGGTCAGACAGATGAAAACCGCCGGCCTGCAACGCAGTCTCATCACACTCTGCGGCTGGATTCGCGGCGGCTACGACGAGTCGCACCCCGACATCTGGCCGCCCGAATCCGCACTCGGCACACCCGACGAGTTCAAAACGCTCCTTGCGCAACCCGATCCGCTTACCATTGGTGTTCACGACAACTACCAGGACATCTACGCCCAATCCCCGAGTTGGCCCCAAGGCGTCGTGCGCACGTCATCAGGCGCACCCATGCCTGGCGGCTACTGGGCCGGCGGGCAGGCCTACATTCTCAACTCGCGGGCCAGTCTCGCTTACCTGCGCCGCAACTGGGAACAGCTTCGCACGCTCCCGTTGCGCGCCGTTTACTGTGACACCACGACCGCCGTGCAATTCTACGAATCCTACGAACCGGGCCACACCCAGACGCGCACGCAGGATGAAGAGGGCAAGATCGCGCTCCTTGATTTCTACAAACAACAGGGCGTGGTTCTCGGCAGCGAAGGTGGCTCTGACTTCGGCGTGCCGTTCACCGACTTCCTGCTGCCCTTCGACCAGGAACACATCCCCGGTGAAACCATTCCCCTGTGGCCGCTGGTATATCACGATGCCGTGATCTCCTACGCGGTTTCCGATTCGACCAAAACCTCGCCCGAGAATCTTCGCCGCCAATGGCTGCTCCAGATGCTCCGGGGCTATCAGGTTCGCTGGTATTTCGCCTCTCAAGCCGAGTGGGATCTGAGCCGCTCCGCATTTCAGGAATCCTTCATCGTTGATCACTGGCACGAACGCATCGGCACCAGTGAAATGACCTCGCACCACATTTTATCTGACAACGTCGAGTCAGCTTCCTTCGCGAACGGACTGACCTTGTTCGTCAACCTGTCCGCGGCCGACTTCGATGCCGGGGGCACGCGAATTCCGGCGCTGGGTTATATAGTGCGAGAGCCCCCAACGTAAATCCACCTGCTTTCGCCCAAGGCAATTCGGTTTGTTCAAACGAATTTCCAAGAAAATCTCCATCCTCTGATTCGAGGAGGGCTTTGCGCGGGTATTTTTTGGATACATCAAGACTTCCCTGCCCCGTAGCCACCGCTTTGCCCCATGAAGTCACCCGCCTTCTTTCGTTTTTGCCGTCTTGCGTTCACCGGCCTCGTGCTCGCCGCACTCACCGGCCGCGCGCTGGCCCAACCCACCGACGATTTTCCGCCCAAAGCAAAACCGTCCGAAGCCGGCTGGGGTTTCTACAAAGGCTGGGCATCCGGTTGGGCCGGCCTTCACCAAAAACTCCTCGCCCGCACCGCACAGGGCGGCGTGGACATCCTGTTTCTCGGCGACTCACTCACCGCGCTCTGGGACAAAGAAGGCAAAACCGTTTGGGACGCCCGCTTCGCCCCGCTGAAAGCCGCCAACTACGGTATCGGCGGTAACAGCACGAGGCAGGTCATCTGGCGTCTCGAAAACGGAGAGATCGACAACCTCAACCCCAAGCTCGTCGTGCTCATGATCGGCACGAACAACATCTACAGCGACCACAACTCCGGCACCGATGCCGAGATCACCGAAGGCGTCGCGAAGATCGTCGGCCTTATTCACGCCAAGGCCCCGGCCGCCAAAGTTCTGCTGCTCGGCGTGCTCCCGCGCCAGAACGCGTTTTTCACCAATCGCACCGCCGCGCTCAACAAGGAGCTGTCCGCCTACGCCTCCAAAAGCAAAATCCAGTTCATCGACGCCTCCGCCAAATTCCTAAACGCGGGAGGCACCATCACGCCGGCTCTCTTCAAGTCCGACCAAGTTCATCTTTCCACCGAGGGCTACACGATTCTGGCCGACGCCATCCAGCCCGCCGTGACCGCCTTGCTGAAACCCTGAGCCCTGACCCCACCCTTTTGATACCATGAAATCGTTCACCAAAACCCTGCTTGCCGGAGCCCTTGCGATCGCCGCCTTCACCGGCTGCACCCACGCCCAATCCTACACGTGGAAACCGGTTCGCGTCGGCGGCGGCGGTGCAACCACCACCATCCAGGCGCATCCCAAGGTGAAGAACCTCTACTTCATCACCACCGACGTCGGCACGCCTTACCGCTGGAACGCGACCGAACAACGCTGGGAAGGCCTGCTCTACAAAAACGGTCCCAAGGGTTGGGAAAACCGTAGCGCCGCCGCCCGTCTGGCGTTCGATCCCAGTGACGCCACCGGCAACACACTCTACCTCACCACCGGCGGCGCGTGGTCCGTGGACGGCACGGTTCTCAAATCCGTTGATCGCGGCAACACATGGGGCGACTGCCAGATCCGCCTCGATGTGAATCCCAACAAGGAGCAGGGCGCCGGCCAGCGCATCGCCGTGGATCCGAACAACAGCTCCGTCGTTTATGTCACCACGCGCGGTGCCAAGGATGCGCAGGTCACCGAGACCAACGGCACGTTTAAGACCACCCGCGGCGGCGCGCCCGGCTCGTGGGAAAAAGTGAATGACCTCTGCGGTAACTTCGTCCTCTTCGATCCCAGTGGCGGCATGGTCAACGGCGTCACCCGCACGATCTACATCGGCACCTCGCAAGGCGTGCAGCTCAGCACCGACGGCGGCGCGACGTTCACCCTCATGCCCGGCAGCCCGGTCACCGCCACCCGCGTCAGCCTCCACTCCAGCGGCGTCCTCTATGTGACGGCCGGCAACCCTTGGACCGGCAAGCCCAACGGTGGCGTGTTCAAATGGAGCAACAACGCCTGGACCACCATCAGCCCGCCCACGCCCGGCACTTACTCAGCCGTCGCCGTCAACCCGCAGAACAAAGACCAGGTCGTCGTCAGCAGCTGCTCGTTTTCCCCGTATCAATTCAACCACTACCGCAGCAAGGACGGCGGTGTAACTTGGGCCATGATGAACAAGTCCCACGACAAGTCCGAATCCCCGTGGTATGCCTCCTCCATCGGCCAGGCCACGAGCACGTTCTGCTGGGATCCCTTCAAGCCAGCCACCGTCTGGTTCACCGATTTTTTCTTCGCCTACAAAACCGATGACGTGTGGGCCTCGCCTTCGGTCACCTGGAAGTCGCAATCCACAGGCCATGAGGAAACCGTTTACATCGGCAACCTGCTTTCCCCCGGCTCGGGCACCAACGTTCTCCACTCCTCGGTCGCCGACATCGGCGGCTGGGACCACAAATCGATCACCGAGTCGCCCGTCGTAGGCATGATGAAGTTCTTCCCCCACATCTTCACCAAGACCATCAGCGGCAGCGGCAACATGACCGGTGTGGCCGTTCAGGAAACCAACCCCAACTTCATCGCCCGCGTCGGTCGCATCTCTTGGGACGGCGCCGCCTACTGCGGCTACTCCACCGACGGCGGCACCACCTACACTCAGTGGAAGAGCCCGTCCGACGCCGCCGGCGGCCGCATCGCCGTCTCCGCCACCAGCGAGACCATGGTCTGGGTCACCCAGCAAAACGGCTCCTACCGTTCCACGGATCGCGGCAACACTTGGACGGCCATCACCACGTTGCCGAAGGGCATTCTCATCGGTGGCAACAACGTCTTCTCCACCGGCCCCCGCTTCCCGTTGGCCGCCGACAAGGTGAACGGAAAAAAATTCTACGTTTACCATTACGGTCGCGTGCATGTAAGCAGCGACGGCGGCGCGACGTTCGTCCAAGCCGCCAGCCTTCCCAACTCCTACCCCACCGACCCGCTCACCATCGAAACCACCCCCGGCAAGGAGGGCGACGTCTGGATCGGCATGGCGAAACAAGGTCTATTCCACTCCATCGATTCCGGCGCGACGTTCACCAAAATCGCCGGCATCGACAGCGCGGAGTTCATGGCGGTGGGCAAAGCCTCGCCGACCAATCCCGGAGTTCCCGCCGTTTACATCCTCGGCAAAATGGGCGAGGTCGAGAAGAGCCTCTTCCGTTCAATCGACAACGGCGCGACGTGGACCGATCTCGGTGTTCCCGCCATCGGCAAGTCTCCGTTCTGTATGACTGCTGACCGCCGTGTCTTCGGACGCGTTTACTTCGGCACCACCGGCAACGGCGCCATGGTCGGTGATATCGATTCCTCGGGACGCGGCAACTAAACCGTCTTCGACCCGCGCATCTTCACCGTCGCCCCCGACACCCACTCGCCGTCTATCATCACGGTGAGCGGTGCCGCGGGCAGGCCTTTTTCATTGCGGTGAATCTGGGCCACCAAGAGATCGACGCAAGCGGCGCCAATCTTGTCGTGCCGCTGTTTCATGCCCGCGAAATCGGGCTCGTTCGCTGCGTTGTGGTCCAGCATGACGACGCCCAAATCCACTGGCACGCGGTAACCGGCCTCCGTCAGATAAACTCGGACGAACTGATCCTGAACCAGCAAACAATCAGGACTCTCGTCCGCCACCCAACGGAGAATCCCCTCACGTGTCAGCTCATCAGGCATGTATGGAGCCACCCGTCGTAAACTCGCGACACACGAATGATGAAAAAGCATCGTGTGTAACCAGGCGTTATCCACGCGGTCATTTTGGTCGCGGCTCACGCAAAGTCCGATCCGGTGATACCCGAGGGACTGCAGTTGCCGGATCGCCTCGAGTCCGGTATGCAGCTGATGATTGACGACGCGGTGCACCGCCGGTGCACGCATGGAATATCCCAACGCCACACTCGCAAAATCCGCCCACTTCAAACGCGGCGGTTTCATCCCTCCCGGCACGGGTGCCATGACGATTCCAGCCACGCCGCGGTGCGTGAGAATACGGCTCAGTTTCGCCGCAGTCATGCCCAGTTCACCCAGCCAGAATTCCTCAGTCCGATAACCCAGCTGTTCCGCCCGCTCCACCACGGCGTTGAACGCAGTCCGATACGCAGGAATCCCCTGCCAAGCCGACTTGGTGTGATCCGTAGTGATATAACCGATACAGCCCGCATGGGGCGACCTGCGCGCATTCGCCAGATGCACCGACAATCGCTGGATGAGCGGGTCGGGCCGGTAACCCAGACTTTCAGCGATCTTCTTGATGTGCTCGCGGGTCGTCGCCGGCACCTTGGGGTTATTCCTCAATGCATATGAAACCGCCATCCGCGACACGCCTGCCGCATCCGCGATGTCCTGCATGGAAATACGTTTCATAAAATCCTAAATCGAGGCTTGGGAAAATGGGATGACGACACGCGCAACTCCATATCACAGCGCGCAAAATTCGATTGTTTACAGTAAACAAGTCGCCCCGTTGCCGACGACTTAAAAATTTCCAGTATTTTTGGTCATGAACCCCGTTCAATCTGCTCTCCCCAAAGGTTACTCGATAGGCGCCTGCCTTTTGGCCGGATTGCTGGCCGTCTCCGCCGTCAGTTCCGCGCATGCCGCCACCATCCTCGTCGACGATCAGTTCAACGACGGCGGCCTCACCAACGGTGCCGATCCTTTGGACACCGCATGGACAACCACTGCCGGCACTCTATCTGTCACGTCCAACGCACTGACCCAAAGCGCTACTACTTTCTTTGCCGTCAAGGCTGATACCGGCGCTACGGCTCTGACCAATGGAGGTGCCAACGACTCGATCACTCTTTCCCTGGACTTGCGCGCAACCTCCAATCCGGGGGCAGCAGACGCCGGGTTTCGCTTCGGCTTCAGCACCGCAACCAAGACGTATCTCTTTCACATCGGCACGGGCGGAACCGCACCCGGCGGATTTAAAGAGTTTAGTAGTCCCGACTCCATATCAGGAGGTGGTGCTACCTATACCACCTCACCGACACCCGGCGTCGCCCAGTCGATCACCAATACCGCATACCACACGTTTTCCATGACGATCACCCGCAGTGGTGCATCGTCGCTCTCCTTCATTGCAACCCTTGACGGGACCACCTACACGTCGGTCACGTCCAACAGCATAAGCGATTTCACTTTCAACCGGATCATCCTCGGTGAAGGCGGCACCGCGATACCGTTCGCCGTCGACAACGTGCTCGTCACCCAAGGCACCATCCCCGAACCCTCCACCTACGCCGCCCTCGTCGGACTCGCCGCCCTCGGACTCGTTGCTTTTAAGCGCTCGCGCAGCTCGCACTGAGCCTTACCGGTCGCCCATCGGCTTCGCCCGAAACCGCCCCGGTGCATCTCCGGCCAGTCTTCGGAACCATGCCACGAAATGGGCGTCGCTCTTGAAGCCCAATTCATAGGCGACCTGCTTCACAGGAATCTCCGCCTGCGCCAGACGACGCTTTGCATGTTCCAACCGTCGGCGCTCCCAATAACGCCACGGACTCAACCCAAAGGCCTGCACAAACTTCAGGTCCAACTGTCCCGGACTCAGTTGCGCCTCCGCGCGTAACAACTCCTTGGGGAAACCCGCGGCCATTGGGGACTCGTTGAGCCGTCGCACCACGCGTGTCAGCCGCTCGTCACCGCTGCCGCCATACGTCGGCCGGCAACCCTGTGCCGCGAGCGTTTCGCACCACGTCGCCAGCCAATTCACAAACAACGCCTGCTGCCGCAAAAAATCCGGATACGCCGCCTGTTCGTGCGAGTAGCCCACCTTCGCCGTCGGATGACTCTTCCGCACACTGCGCTGCAACTGCTCCGCTTGTTTTCTCAGCGCCGAACACACCTCATCGGAAATCATCCGCACGCCGAACTTTCCAAAAAAGTCATCCCCGGTCGGCCACTGGCAAAGAAAGTGTATCGAGAGAATACGCGCGTCATCCGTGACATCGATCGCCCCTTTTTCGCGCGCCCCCGTGAGCCACTGACCCGGCCCCGCTTCGAGCACACCGGCCGGGCTACTCAGCCGAACCTGTCCCGACCGCACATAACGCGCCCAGTAACCGGCACGCCCATCCGCCGTGCGCAGATGGCGGTATTCCGGGTCCACAACACCGTCATAAACCCAGATGAGCTCAGTCTGCAGACTGGCCCATTCGTGCAACGAGAGCCGTAGCGGCGGTGATGCGATCATGATATTTTGATACCAATCATGATAGAGCGAAATCGAGTTAATTTGCGGATGACCCTCTTGCACGAGCTCATTTCCCCATGAAAAACCCGACCCATCTCGCTGGCGCCTGGAAACAATTCGCCGGCCTGTCCGCCGCAGTCCTGCTGGCCCACACCGTGTCCGCCGTCACGCTCACGTTCAATACAGCTGCCGACTACGACAATAACTTCTACGAAGTAGCGAACGGCGGAGATCTCACCGCCAGCGTAGCCAATGGTTACCTTTACAAGTCAAACGGCACGGCTACCAGCGCGATTTACAACACTCACTCCACCGGTGCTCTCACCGCCGGCGCCGGGGGCACCACCGGCGGCACGCCGATCGATACATTCGGTGATTTCACCATCGAAGCCACGTTCAGCTCGAGCCAGCTGGCAGCTGCCAGCACCGGCATCGGCTTTTTCACCAAAATCAATGGCGGCGTGGGCTACGCAGCCCTTTTCCGCCTCACCAGCGCCACCACCGCCGATTTCAGATTATATGAACCTGCGTCCCCCTTATCCCTTGGCACCCAGATTGGGAGCGATCAAACAATCACGCGGACTTCGGGTTCGTTTGCGACGAACAGCTTTTACATCGCCAGGCTCACGGTCACCGATGTCGGCACAAACGTGCGATTCGAGGCATCTATATGGACCACCACCGGCACCCAGCTCGGCAATACGATCACACTGACCGACACCACCTCCGCCATAATTGGTCTCGGCGAGGTGGGTATTCGAGCGGGGTCTAGCGCGTCACACAATCTACAAATTGACAGTTTTTCCATCTCCGCCATCCCCGAGCCGAGCTCCTACGCGCTCCTCGCTTCCGGCGGCGCACTCTTCGTCGCTCTGCTCCGCCGCAACCGCACCCAACGCTAATCTGTCTTCCCCCCCGTGTCCGCTTCTACGCTGCCGTTCTCCCGTTCCCTTGAAGTCGATGCCAGCTGGGATGTCATCGTCGTAGGCGGCGGTCCCGCCGGTTGCACCGCTGCCGCGGCTGCTGCCCGCGCCGGTGCTCGCACGTTGCTGCTCGAGCAAACCCAGTCGCTCGGCGGCAGCGGCACCACCGCGCTCGTGCCGGCGTGGTGCCCGTTCTCCGACCGCAAGCAGCTCATCTATCGCGGACTCGCCGAAACCATCCTCAACGCCTCCAAACGCGGCACGCCGCACGTTCCCGCCGATCAGATCGACTGGGTCGCCATCAACCCCGAGCAGCTCAAACGCGTTTACGACGACCTCCTTGCCGAACACGGCGTCGAGGTGCTGTTTCAAATCGTCCTCGCCGCCGTGAATCGCGACGAGTCCGGTGATGTCACATCCCTCGTCATCGCCGGCAAACACGGGCTCCGCGCCCTCAAGGCCCGCGTTTACGTCGACTGCACCGGCGACGGAGACCTCTCCGCCTGGGCCGGTGCCGAATTCCAAAAAGGTGACGAAAACGGCAACCTCCAGCCCGGCACGCTCTGCTTCGTGCTGGCCAACGTCGACGAGGCCGCCCTCGCCGCGATCCCGGGCCGTCTCTACGGCGGCGACCCGCTCAGCCCGATCCACGCCATCCTCGCCTCCGGCCGGTATCCAGAAATCCCCGACACCCACCTGTGTCACAACAAAATCGGTCCCGGCACGCAGGGCTTCAACGCCGGCCACATGTTCTATGTGGACAACACCGACCCCGTCAGCGTCTCCCGCGCCGCCCGCGAAGGCCGCAAGATGGCCGACGCCTACCAACGCGCGCTCGCCGAGTTCGCACCCGCCGCGTTCGGCAACTCCTTCCTCGTTTCCACGGGCACCCAGGTCGGCATCCGCGAAACCCGCCGTATTGTCGGCGACTACATGCTCACACTCGACGACTGGCTCACCCGCCGTGACTTCGACGACGAGATCTGCCGCAACGCCTACTTCATCGACCTCCACGCCACCGCCGAGGAGATGCGCATCAAAAAAAAAGTCACCGAGCATCGCTTCGAGCACTACAAGGCCGGTGAATCCCACGGCATCCCCTACCGCTGCCTCACACCGAAAGGCCTGCGCAACGTCCTCGTCGCCGGCCGCAACATCTCCGTCGAACGCGCCGTGCACGGCAGCATCCGCGTGATGCCCGTGTGTTTGTCGATGGGCGAAGCCGCCGGCCTAGCCGCTGCCCTAGCCAGCCGTGACGAGGTTCCCGACGTCCACGCCATCGATACCGACGTCCTGCGCTCCCGCCTGCGCGAGGTCGGCGCCTACCTGCCGGAAGCCGTGCAGGTTTGATCGAACAATCTCTTGAGAAAGTCCCGGTGCTCGACCGCCGGTCTTTTCACCGGGCTCGGTCCGTGCAGAACTTAGGTTGTCAGCAACCCCATTACCCTATGGCTACCTATCGTTTTTCATCCCGCCGCGCGTTCACCTTGGTCGAACTGCTCACCGTCATCGCGATTATCGGCGTTCTCGCCGCGATCCTGATTCCTGTGCTGGGCTCCATGCGTGAGAAAGCCCGCGCCACCCAATGCGTGGCCAACCTCCGCTCGTGGGGCAACGCCACCGGACTCTTTGTCGCAGACAATAACGGCCGTCTTCCCTCCAGTGTCCACGGCACAACGAAGATCGATAATGTCGATATGTCGACCGATGCCTACTCCTGTCTTATCCGTTATGTGATGCCGCCAAACCACTCGACCCAAAAGTGGGGATTCAATTCCAACGACATGGCCGCCTATATGTGCTCGAACCTCGACGACGCGGGCAACGGCATGAAGTGGGGAACGTATGGATTTAATATTTATCCTTCGCAACTACCCATGACGACCATCTCCAAACCCTCTAGAATGATATGGGCCACGGAACTTGCCGCCGGCAAACGCTGGATGGATTTCAGCACACTCGGCACCCACCTGATCGCCACGACCGTCAAACCCCACGGCAAAAACAACAACGTCCTCTACCTGGACGGGCACGTGAGCTCGCAAGATGTCGCTCAACTTTTCCGCGCGGATTTCACGCGTGACACGGCGTCCTACCTCTCGTCCCACGACACACAGCGTGTCGCCAACTGAGCATTACACGTCGTCGTTCGACGCAGCCCGACGAGGCACCGTGCGTGTGGCGAACTGATACTGCCTGCACGCCCGTTAACTTTTGTCGACCGGGCGTAAGTCTCGCACCGTCTCGCTCGGTTCCCAGATGCCGTCGATCATCACGGTGCGCGGCGTTGCCGGAAGGCCGCGCTCATTGCGATGTATCTGGGCGACGACGATATCAACGCACGCCGCACCGATCTCGTCGTGCTGCTGGTTCATGCCCGCGAATTCGGAATAGGAATACGAGTCACGATCCAGCATCGCGATACCGATGTCGTCGGGCACCCGATATCCCGCACCCTGCAAATAATCCCGGATCGCGGGATTATGAATCAGCAGGCAGTCCGGCCCTTCCACCTTTACCCATCGCAGCATATCAGCGCAATCAAGCTCCTGCGGCATATGGGGCGTTATCCTGCGCGAACGCGGAATGCGTGAATGATGGAAAAGCAGGGCATGCTCCCAGGCGTGGTTGACGCGCTGATTCTGTCCGCGGTCCACGCATAATCCGATCCGTTGATATCCGAGCCGAACCAGCTGACGAACCGCCTCCATCGCGGTGTTGAGCTGGTGATTCACCGACCGGTGAAGCGGAGGCTTAAGCATGGAATAACCCAAGGCCGCGCTGGCGAATTTCGCCCATTGCAGGCTGGGCGGTTTGGTTCCGTCGGGGATCGGCGCAATGATGATGCCAGGGATACCACGATGAACGAGAATGCGGCTTAGTTTCGCACCCGTCATACCCGGTTCCCCCAGCCAGAACTCCTCCATTCGATAGCCCAACTGTTGAGCGCGTTTAACCCCGGCGTTGAAGCTGGTCAGATAGGGATGCATGCGCCTCCAGGAATCTTTCGTTGGTTCATTGGTGATGTATCCAATACACCCTACATAAGGGGAGCGACGGGCATCAGCTAGGTGCGCCGAAAGTCGCTGAATGAGTGGGTCGGGCCGGTAGCCCATACGCTCCGCCACAGCTACGATCTTTTGACGGGTTTCAGCCGCAATCTGCGGATCGCCGCGCAAGGCATAGGAAACAGCCATGCGCGAAACACCGGCCGCAGTCGCAACATCCTGCATGGATATACGTTTCATCGGACGGAAGACTCGGAAGCGGCATGCACCGGAATGAAGAGCGGAATGCCCTGAAACCCAAACTAGCCTCAGGCAAAGGCGGCGCAACCTCTCTTTACAGTAAAGAGAGGGCTAAATTGCCCGCATACCGCCACGCCCCAATGCTGCATCCACTCACCCCGCAGCCCCTTCCCAGAATGATCATGAATACTCACCGCCCGCGTGCGTTGCTAGCCATCCAAGCAACCGATTCCAAATCGAAGACCGCACGACGCCCAATCACCGCGATTTCGCTGTCTACATTTCTGACCCTTATGCTCGGGCTCGTAACCTGTTCGGCGGCGCATGCCGCCTCCGGCACCTGGAACGTGGATGCGGATGGCAATTGGAGCAATGGAGCCAACTGGACGCCCGGCATCGCCGATGGCACGACGTTCACCGCCAACCTCACGTTTAATCTCACCGGAGATCGCGTCGTCACACTGGATAGCGCACGCAGCCTAGGCGTCCTGAACATCGGTGATACCGATGCGACCAACAGTTACATGCTGGCGACGGGAGCAAATACCCTGACGTTTGATAACGGGTCCTCCGATGCTCAGCTCAACCAGATCTCGACCGCCAACGGTGCCACGATCTCCGGCCTCCTCGCGATCGGCGGCAACGGCAACCTCACCATTAGCAACGCCGCTTCCGCGAAAACGCTCACCCTTTCCGCCGGCATCACCTCGGCGCTCACCGGCGGCACGCAGACCCTGACCTTCAACAACGCCAACGCGGTATCGGTCGGCGGCATCATCGCCGACGGCTCTTCCGGCGGCACCATCGCCCTGACCAAAACAGGCGCCGGCACGACCACCCTCACCGCCGCCAACACCTACACCGGCTCGACCACCATCAACCAAGGCACGCTCGCCCTCGGCGGCGGCGACAACCGACTGGCGACCACCGGCACCCTGATCTTCAACGGCTCCAGCGGCACGCTGGATGTGGGCGCCAACAATCAGAGCCTGTCCAACCTGGTCCTCTCGTCCACGGCAACCAGCACCTCCACGATCACCGGCACCGGCGGCACCCTTTCGCTGACAGGCGCCGCGCTCCAAATCGGCAGCACGACCAGCAACATCAACCAGACCGTCGATATGTCCGGATTGAGCAATTTCAACTACTCGAATGCCAGCGGCACGATCAATGTGGGCGCAATCGGAACCACCAACTCCGTCGGCACGTGGACACTGGCCGGAACCACCGTCATCACGGCGGCCAGCGTGGGAATTGCCGCCAACGCGCCCAACAACGGAAGCAACCACCAAGGCGTCGTCCATCTCGGCCAGACCAACACGATCAACGCCGACAACATCCTGATCGGCAGCACCTCGGGCACAGGCACTTTGGATTTCCAAGCAGGCCTGACCGCTCCCACCTTGAAGATTCGCGGCACCGGCGGCACCGACAGTGATCGTGCGGCCGTGGTCGTGGGCACCAACAGTGGTTACACTGGGGCAAGCGGCACCTTCAACGGAGGAACCGGCGTTCTGGATGCCAAAATCAGCACCCTGAAGATCGGTGAGAATACCCGCAACTCGGCCATGCCTTCCGTATCCGGCACCTTTTCCATGGGAGCGGGCACCCTTGATGCCACGACCGTCACCATCGCCCACAATGTCTCTGGAGGCACCTCTTCAAACAGCAGTTTTGTTCAAGGAACCTTTAACTTGAACGGCGGCACCGCCACCATCGCCACGCTGCAGATCTCCAAACGAGACGTCTCCGGCATCGCCAACACCGTGGCTAATTTCAACCTGAACGGCGGCACCCTTAACGTCACTTCGCTTCAGGTCGGCGCCACCGGATCGACCGGCGGCAACGCCAACTTCACCTGGGCCGACGGCACTCTCAGTAACATCAGCGGCAGCAATCAGACCGTATCGAATGCCGGAGCCGCCCCCGTGTTCACTCTGACCAATACCAATAACGTCTCGGGCACGCACACGTGGAACGTCAACGGATCCGATACCTCAACCGTCAATACCGTCGTCATCAGCGGCGAAGGCTCATTGACCAAGATCGGCACCGGCACACTGACCTTCGGTGCCGCTAACACCTACTCGGGTGATACCTTCGCCAACTTCGGCACGCTGGCGACGAACGCCACCGGCAAATTAGGCACCGGCCATGTCACGGTTGCCAGCGGTGCCAAGCTCACCTTGGGCAACAATGTGTCGATTGGCGACCTGTCCACGCTCACCTTCGACAGCACATCGATCGCGAGCAGCATCAGTCTCAATTTCTCCGGAATCGAAACCCTAGGTTACGTTTACGACTCCATCACCGCGACCTATCTCGCCGGTGGCACCTACACGGCCGCCCAACTGAACTCGGCCTTCCTCACGTCGGTGTTCACGGGTATCGGCTCACTCACGGTTTCCGCCATCCCCGAGCCCTCGAACTACCCGGCTCTGTTCGGCGCACTCACACTGACCGGAGCATTCTGTAAGCGCCGTCGCACCGTTCGCCGCTGAAACGCTGAAAAAACTCTGGACGAGAATCCGGATTTTTCACGGTGCGGCTAAGCGTTACGTTCAGAAATCATCGATTCTCGCCACCCGCCGCCCCTTCCGGACCGATTAGTGGCAAGCGGCCCTTCTTACTCGTCGATAAACTCGACTACGAAGCTCGCCCACGCGTGGCAGAGGCTGGAGCCCGTGTTCCATTCTTCCCACCACGTCGTCGCACCGCGCTCGAGCATGCCTGCGTAGATCGGCATCAACAACTCCCGCGCTTCGCGCTCCATGCCGTAACGTTTCAGCGCATGGCAGAAATGGAACAGGCTCGCAGGCACGTTGCAGGGCAGGATTCGTTTCTCGTCCGCCGCCGCTTCACCGATCTGCGCAAAAAACGGCGTCGTTCGTTTTGGATACGGCAACACGTAGCGCTGCGGCAGACACGCTTTAAGCAACTCCTTGGCCTCGTCGTCCTCCAGCAGTCCGTGATAAGCCGCGTAACCCACTGTGGTCTGGGTCAGCCACGCCCAGGGATTCACCCGCAACTCCACGGCCCGTCCATTCACGCGCGCATCACGCCATTCCACGTCGCTCAAAGACGAGAGATAGCATTCCCAATCGATGCCGCTGAACTCCACCTCCAGTTCCAATCGATGCCAGCTCGTGTCCGCCGGCGTCGGCAGCGTAATCGGCTGATAAATCGCCGACCGCGTCCACGACCCGCCTTCTTTCACCGACGCCACGTCGACGCCATCGATCCACACGCGCGCACCGCCATGCACCGCGAGCCGCAGCGGATGCGCCGCTTCGCTTTTTCTAAACTCCACCTGCAGACGGAAACTCCCGCCCTTCCCGCCACCATGATGATACACCCACTGCCGGTGCTTCTCATGCTCCGGCGTTGAGTCCGCATCCAGCAAACGTCCATCTCGCAAAAATACTTCGCGAAACGCAGCGCGCAAACGCACCGCTATCGCATCAAACTCCGCCGCACGTTTCTCGTCTCCGCACGTCCGCAGCAACGCGGCCAGCGCCCGATAGCCGCCGTGATACACCGCATTGAGCCCCGCGCTTCGCGGGAACTTCGGCAGTTCGAACGTGTTGTCCAAAAAGATCCAGCCCGGCACATCGACGAGCAGACCCGCCGCATCCTCGTATTGGCGATAGGCCAGCACGCCTCGCTCCGCGAGCGGCAGGTTCTTCCGCACCGTTTCCAAATCTCCGCTGAGTTCGAGATAACGCAGCAGCAGCACCGCATACGACATCGAGAAATCCGGGATGACGATCATCGCCGCAGGCGACGGATAACACGCGCGCAACAACCCGGTCGCGTCCGCGCCACGTGGGAACTGGTGCAGAAACCGCCGGATCGGCTCCAGCGTGCCGAAGAGCTGAAACATCGCTCCCATGTAAAACTGCGAATCGAGATACTGCGCGCGTTCACGCCACGGACAATCCGTCAGCATGTCCTCGGTGTTCAGCTCGATCGTGCGCGCCGAAACTTCACGAATACGCCGTATCAGTTCCGATCCGTCACCCGCCTTCGCCCACACCGGTTCATACGGCCAGACGTGCTCGATCACGCGCAGCGCCTTCACATCGACCGGCGCGTCGAGCTGCAGAAAGCGGAACGCGCGCTTCTCGTAACTGCGCCACTTCGCCTCGCCTGCGATCAGCTCCAGGCGGTCACTGTAATTCATCCCCGCCTTGGTCGCATCGACACGTCCGGCGATCAGCGCCTCGGCATAAGAAACCGCCAGCGTCAGCGGCCGATCCGCATGCACGTGTATTTCGACGTAGCCGCTCACCTCCTGGCCCATGTCAATCAACCAGCCGCCTTCGTGCGCCACCTGTGACACCGGCACACGCACCGTCTCGCGCCACTCAGGCAGATCGCGCGCCAGTGCAGTCGGACGCTCCGTCCACGGGTGCAACGCCACCGCACACGCTTCGCCCCACGGAAGATCAACCGCCGCAAAATCCACCCGCTCGGAAAACCCGAGACAGCCGAAGAGCCGGTGCGCGTCCTGCCGGTAACGCGTCATCCGTCGCGTCCGCCAGCCACCCGTCTCTGAAAAATCAATCTCCGCCATTCCCGCCACTGCGAAACGCCCCGCCACCAGAATCGCCGGCGTTCCCGCCTGATAACTCTGCGAGTTCTGCCCTTGATGATGCGCGACAATACTCACCTCGTTGCGCCCGCTCATGAGATGAGCACGCAGATCAATCGTATCGAAATAAAAATACGGCGGCACTTCGCGCGGTGGGCCGGAGTGCACGAGGCGTCCGTTTACCCATAACCGCAGCGAAGTCTCCGCCGACAACTGAATCCACGCCTCGGTGATGTCACCGCCCACGTCGAGTTCGCGCGAGAACTCAACGTAGCTGTTGGGACCGGCGACGCCCTCCGCCCAAATCCAGCGGGCGTTTCCAGCGAGCGCTTCATCAAATGGCGTGGACATATAAAAACGTGAAGGGCGCGGACAAGCCGCGCCCCTACTTTACGACGTAGGGGCGCGCCTCGTGCGCGCCCGGGTTTGGCTGATTACTGCTTAATCTTATGCATCATCGTCTGACCCGACCACAGCTCGTTGGTCTTCGGGTTGAAGCGCAGGATCTGCGGCTTGCGATGCTGGATGTCGCCGGTGAAATCGGTCCAGGTCACACCGCCGTCGGTGGTCTTGAAAACGTCTCCCTTGGAGCTGCCATCCCACGTCACGGCCGAGATCCACATGACCTTCGGGTTGCGCGGATCGATTTCGAGACCGACCACCGAGCGGCCCTTGATCTGCGTGATCTGCTTCCACGTTTTACCGTGGTCGGTGCTGCGCCAGAGGTTGTTGCCCGCGGCGTAGAGCGTGCCGTCCGCAGCGGCGTGAACGTTGAACAGATACTGGTCCTGCTTGAAGGCATAGTTCCAGGAATCGCCGCCGTCCTCGCTGATGTAGACACCACCGTTGGTGCCGAAGCCACCCCAGATGATGCGCTTCGGATTCGTCGGATCGATCGCGAGACCGTAATACATGCGACGGCTGCCGGGCTGGTTTTCGAGCTGCTTCCAGGTGTAGCCGCCGTCGACCGACTTGAATACGCCGCCGCCCTGTTTGCCTTCGGTCGCATCGCCATCGATGCCGAGGTAAACGATCTTCGGGTTAGACGGATCGACCGCGAGCGCGCGCGGATAACCGCGGCCCCACATGGTGTTCGCCTTGATCTCGTAGGTTGGCAGACCGGCCGTGGTCTGCTTGTAGGTTTTGCCGCCGTCTTCGCTGATCACAACAATCGTGGAATTCTTGCCGGTCCACGGACTGACGGTCGCGATGATGCGATCGACACCATTGATGTTGTTCACGGCCAGACGCCAGTTGTGACCGGAGAACTCGCCGTCGTATTTGAGCGGCCAGAGTTGTTTCCAAGTCTTGCCCTGGTCTTCGCTCATCAGCGTGCCTTCGTCCATCGCGGAGGCGTAAGTGCGGTTACCGCTGAAACGGATGTCGGTGTGAACCGTGATATCCGCGCCCTTGACGCGCTCTTCCCACGTGCGGCCACCGTCGGCGCTGTAAGCCGGGCGCCAGTTGGCACTGATGAAGATTTCCTTCGGGTTGAGAGGATTGATGGTGAGGTTGGTCGGAGCGCTCAAACCGGCCGAGGCGCCATCGCCTGGCGTGGTCGGATCAACAGCGACATCGGTCTTCATCGTGCGGGAAAGCGTCCACGAATCACCTGCGTCCACGGAGTAGAAGAAGTCGCCATTCCAGCCGTCCGAACCGATGGCATAAACTTCCTTGGAGTTGGTCGGGTTGACCGCGATTTCGCGGGCCGAGAACTTGGGCGAAAGCTTCGTGGAGATTTTCTGCCACGTGGCGCCACCATCGGTCGATTTGTGAATGCCCTCTTTTGCAAACGCGCCGTAGATCACATCGGGATTGGCGGGGTCGAAGGCGGCGTGCATCGCCTTGGCCGGAGTGGCCAGCGGCTTCCACGTCTCACCCTTGTCTTCGCTGATCAACAAGCCGCTCTCCGAAGTGGCCGCGAGCACGCGGGTCGGTTTTTGAGCGGAGACCACGACGCTGGAGACGGCGCCACCGGCGGAGGCGGATTCACCCAGGCGCACGTTGCCGTAGGACTGCACTGCTTTGTCGGCATTGAAATCACGCACGGTGAGTTTGGCTTCTTTGCCGTCGGCTCCCTTGGCCGCAAAGAAGATACGCGCGATCTTCAACACAGACGCCGCGTCCGGTGCCGAAACTCGCGAAAAATCGATGCGGTTAACCGTGGTCCAATCCGGTGTCTTGGGCGCAGTCGCGGCCAGGTCGGGCGACTTCTTGGCGAAGTCCGGATCGAGCACAAAATCGTCGGCCGAGAACACGACATCGCGTGGTTGCACATCGGAGAAAACCTCCGAAACACTGCGGCTGCGATACGAGAGACCGGTGGAGGTCTTCAAATTGATAAACGTCTTCTCAGGCGTGGAACCATCGCCCTTCAGCGTGAAGCCAATGCCCGTGGCGGCAGTGGCATCTTTGGGAAACTCCAGCGGTGACCAGATGCCGCCGAAATACGCGCCGTTGGCCTTGCCGAATTGCACGCGAAGGCCGGCGAAGGTATCGACCGCGACACCCTTCTGATAGACGACGCGCCAGGTCATGGCTCCGTCGGTGCTCTTGTAAACTTTACCGCCGGGGCTCGCCGCATAGACGATGTTGCTATCGGTCGGATCGGAGGCGACGGAACGCACACTGATGCCGCGCTCCGACGTGATGTGCAGACCTTTCTTTTCCGTTCCGGGAATGAACTTCCAGGACTCGCCGCCATCGGTGCTCTTGTGCAGACCGCCTTCGGTGCCTGCGTAAACGATGTCGGGATTCTTGAAATCAACCGCCAGCGAATACATGGCGTAGTCGATCAGGCCCTTGTTCACCATCTTGAAGGTTTTTCCGTGATCGGTGGACTTGGCCACGCCGGCCACGTCCATACCGAGGAACAGCACGCCGTCACGCTTCGGGTGAAATGCCGCCGAGTAATAAAAGCCACCGCCGCTCCAGCCGGTCGGCGTCCACGCGGGCGTCGCATTTTCGGCGGTCGGTGAAAGCTGCGCGAAAGCAAACGGTGCGGAGGCCGCACAAAGACCGGCGAGCAGCCACCGGTGAGGTTTATTCAACAGACGAGGGATCATCATGGTAACGGGGTTAATGTTATATAAGAAAAAACAGAAAGAGCGGGCTGCGGATTCCGATGAATTGTGAACATCAGGAAGCGTGCTGAGGGCGCAGGATATGACCGGGGTGAAGGGTAACGGCGCTTCGAAGACTCCCCGCCACGCAGGCCGGCGCGACTAGATTTAAATGAAATTGGGCCGTTACTCATAATTTTGTTCAAACATTCATCCGAGCGACTCATCACGCCTGCATCTCAAATCATTGTTTGAACATTGGCCCGTGCTTCTCCGGGCGACCGGCTTCTGCATTTGCCCGCCTTGAGGGCGCCGGGCTTTGGATAGGGCACACCTTTGCGGGGCACTGCCTCGCCCGGTTTCCCCCACCTCCTTGATGAACACCCTGTCTCCGGCCTCGCTTTACCGCTATCACGCCGCGCAGCCGCGCTCCACTACCTTTGCCCTCTCGGTCAACGGAGAACCCGTTGCCACGCTGCTGGCGGAGAAAGCCGACTTCGCCGTCTTTGAATGCACGGGGCCCACCCTCATCTCCATCGTGGCCGAGTCTTCCGCGGCAGATGCCCAGGTGAAACCGCTTTCCGCCGGCATCATTCCCGAGATCGAGAACCGCACCATTCAGTTTCAGATCGAGGGACCGCGCAACTTGTGCATCGACGTGCCGGGCCTCAAGCCGTTGTTCATCTACGCCAACGCGCCGGAAATCAACAAGCCCTCCGCCGGTGAGGAGGGCGTCCACTTCTTCGCGGCGGGAGCCATTCACGAAGCCGGCGAGATCGTCCTTAAAAACGGAGAAACGCTTTACATCGAGGGCGGCGCAGTCGTCCGCGGTTTCGTTCGTTCCAACGGTGCCACCAACGTCGCGATCCGCGGCCACGGCATTCTTGACGGACGCTATCACAGCTACGCCCAGGGCGATCGCGTGCGTTCCGTCATCTTCGCGCACTGCACCGGAGTCGAAGTCTCCGACATCATCATGATCGAGCCCACCTCGTGGATGCTCGTCTTCGCCTGCTGTCGCGACGTGCATGTGGACGGGCTCAAGCAGATCGGCTCGTGCATGTCCTCCGACGGCATCGACATCTGCGCCTCCAGCGATGTCCTGATCGAAAACTGCTGCCTGCGCAACGACGACGACAACATCGCGATCAAGGCCGGCGTATTCGAAAAAGTCTTACACTGGACCAATAACGTCGAAAATGTCATCGTCCGCCACTGCATCTTCCTCAACGGCCAGCCCGGAAATGCCATGGAGATTGGCTACGAACTCAGCACCGATCGCGTGAGCAACGTCGTCTTCGAAGACATCGACGTCATCAACGCGCACGGTGACGGCGCCGTGTTTTCCATCCACAATGGCGACCGCGCCATCGTTGAAAACATCCGCTGGGAAAACATCCGCGTCGAACACTACTGGGACAAGCTCGTGGACTTCCGCGTGGTGCGCTCGCGCTACAACCGCGACACCGAGCGCGGGATCATCCGCAACATCCACCTGAAAAACATTCGCGTTATCCACGCCTACTTCAATCCCGGCTGTTCGACTTCGCTGATCAGCGGCTACACCGCGGAAAAGCCTGTGCACGATGTGCATTTCGAGGATTTTTATTTGAATGAAAAAAAGGTGATGTGTGCCGATGAACTGGAGTTGCATACCCGCAATACCGAAGACATCCGTTTCTCCTGACCCCTGACAGCTGCTTAGAGAATCTGCCTTTCGCCCCTTCATGCCCCACCCCTACCCCACCTTGTGTGGGCGCAGCCCTTTGAGCTGCGCCTTGTCCGCGCCCGTGCTGTTCCCAAGCGCCCTGCCGCACGACAACGAAGTGACTGCACGGGCCGCGACTTCCGCCGGCTACTGAATCCAACCCGCTCAGCCGATGCCCAAATCCCGTCACGCTTTATCAGGCACTCACAACACCGGTCGCGCCTGCCCGGGAAAAATCCGCCTGCGCACCGCGGGAGTCTTGCTCATCACCTCGATCAGCCTGGGCACCCTCTCCGGACAGACGACCGCAGCGGCGCTTGAAACGACATTCAACCAAGGCGCTGATGCCTACAACAAAGGCGATTACGCCCGCTCCATCACGCTGTTTGAGCAGGTCTTGAAACAGGCCAAGCCCAGCCCCGCGCTCGAATCCATTTATTTCACCATCGCCCAGGCCCGGCTGCTCATGGGCGACCACAATGGAGCCATTGAGGCCTTTCGCACTTACCTGAGGCTCTACCCCAACGGCGCCCAATTGAACGACGCCCGTGCCGGGCTCACCAAGGCGTTCATCGCCACCAAGCGCATGCCCGAGGCCCTCGCCGCCATCGATTCGCTGCGCAACTTGCGCGAGCGCTCCGGCTCACAGGGCATTGACAACTATGCCTCGGTGCTCGACCTCACCCTCAGCATCACCGATTCGCTGCTCGCCGATAAAAAACCCGCGCAGGCCTTGGAGCTGGTCCAGGCCGCGTTGTTTCGCGATGAAATCATCGAAGCCCAGCGACGCCGCATCGGACAACTCGAACGTCTGTATAAACTCACACTGGCCACCAGCGCAGGCACCGGCGCGGATTCCGTGATCGGAGCCAACCGCGACGCTCTGGCCACCCGCGTGAAAAACGCCCAAGACGCCCTTAAGTTCATCGAGGAAAAAACCGATTTCGATATCCCGCGCCTGCTGCGACAGGCCCAGTGTTACATGGAGCTCGACCGCCCGTGGGAGGCGACCGTTGTCTACAACGAAATCCTGTCGCAATTCCCCGAATCTCCTGATCGCGCCTATGCGTTGCGCGGGCTCATTTTTGCGCGGCAGATGGTCAATAAATTGGCGGAGGCCCAGAGCTTGTGCCAGCGGTTCATCGACCAGTTCCCCACCAGTCCGCTGGCCCCTGAAATCGCCGCGATCGGCGGTCAGATTTCCTCGCAGCTTCAAGACGACAAAAATGCCGAGGCCTTCTTCGGCGTCGCCGTGACCGGCAGCCAAGGCGACATGCTTGAGCGCGTGATCTTCCAGCTCGGCGGGACCCGGTTTTCACTGAGCGACTGGGCCGGAGCCCGCGCGATGTTCGATCGCTACGTGCGCGACTACCCCAAGGGACAATGGGCCGACAATGCCGCCTATCGCTCGGCCATCACCTGGTTCCTGGATATCGCCGATGTTGAGCGCTACACCAAGGCCGAGAAATCCATTCAGGCCTTCATCGATACACACCCGTCGAGCGAATATCTCGCCGACGCCTACTACCGCCTGGCGGTCTGCAAATTCGCTTATCAGGAATACAAAGCCGCCCTCACCGCCTGCGCTGAATGGCAGAAACGTTTTCCGGAAAACAGCCTCCTGCCCGAGGTGCTTTCATTGCAAGGCGACGTGCAAAAAACGATGGGCGACACCGACGCCGCGACCGAGTCCTACCTCGGCGCGACCGCGGCTTCGTCCAGCGATGACGTGATCTCGTATGCCCTCAACGAGGTCGGCCGCCTGCTCGAACAAAAACGCGACTGGGCGCGGCTCGACTCCGTTTTCTCGGGACAGATCGAACGCCAGCCCGACAGCAAACTCGCCCTCGGCTGGTATTATTGGGTCGCCCGCGCCAAAGCCCGCGCCGGCCAGATCGATGAATCCTGGAATTTCCTCGCGGACCATGTCGGCGTCCAACTCGACAATCCCGCCAACGAGGACGTTGAAAAAATCATCGAGCTCATGGCGCAGATTCGCTCCCGCCAACGCACACCCGAAGGCGCGCCGCCCGCGCCTTTGCCCAGCGTTCAACTCGGCGAACGCCTCCATATCGCCGACGATGCCTCGCCGTTGATCAAAGCGCGCGTGCTCTACTATCAGGCGCGCGTGTTCGGCTTTACCCGGAAACAGGCTCAAGCCGATGCCAGCATTCTTTCGATTGGCACCCAGACCCCGCCCGAGTCATTGAGCGCACCGCTTCTAGCCGTCTCCGGCGAAGCGCTCTTCAAGTCCGGCAATACGGAACGCGCAGAGTTGTTCTTCAATGCGCTGCTGGAGCGTTTCCCCAACTCCGATTACCGCGACTTCGCCTACGTGGGACAGGGCGATCTCGCACTGACCAAAAACGATGCGCAAGCCGCGCTCGCGCATTACACCGACGCCATCAAGAAAACCGGCGCTCCCCATCGCCAGCGTGAAGCCACCGTCGGCCAGGCGCGCAGCCAGTTTGCCTTGGGCAACTTCGCCGAAGCCACCAAGCTTTTCGAGTTGATCGCCGGCGCGAAGGAATGGCGCGGAGAGGCCACCGCACTCAGCCTTTTTTACCTCGGCGAAATCGCCGTGAAACAGGGCGATCTCCCCAAGGGCATCATCTTTTATCAACGCGTTTTCGTCAGTCACGTGCGCTACCCCGAATGGGTTGCCAAGTCCTACCTGGCCAGCGGACAAGCTTTCGAAAGCCTAGGCAAAAAACCGGAGGCCGCCAAAACCTATCACGAGATGCTCCGTAACGAACGCCTGGCCGACCAGCCGCAGACCGCCGTCGCCCGCACCCGTCTCAAGGCCCTCGATCCCTCCTCCTCATGAAGCGCCTAAGCCTCCTTCTCTTCACCTTCGTTTTGCTGGAGACCGCGTGGACACCTCTCTCGCACGCACAGACCTTCTATTTCACGGACGGCCGCAAGGTGCCTCTTTCCGATGCCCGCATCAAGGGGACCAACATTCTCGTCTCCATCAAAATCGAGGGGGCCGGCTCGGCTGAAACCACGCTGCCGATCGCCACGCTCGATCATATCGACTGGCCCGCCCCCGCCGGTATCGCCGCCGCCGCCGCCGATCTCGAAGCCGGAAAACCCGCCGTCGCCCTCGGAAAAATCGAGCCCCTCCTCCGCGAACAAGAACCGCTGCGCGAAGTCCCCGGTTCATGGTGGAACCAAGGCGCCGTGATCAAAGCCATTGCACTCGCCCGCCTCGGGAAAGAGGCCGATGCCGACGCCGTTCTCGACCGCATGCGTCGAGCCAAAGCGCCTGCTGGTGATCTTTTCCGCGGCGAACTCGCCATCGTCACCCAACTGGTCAACACCGGCAAAACCGACGAAGCCAACGCGCGGATCGCCGCCCGGCAAAGCACCGCAAACGACGAGGACAGCCGCGCCGCACTCTCGATCATGAAGGGCCTCATCGCCGAAAAATCCGGACGGACCGAGGACGCTCTTCTGTCTTATTTGCGGGTGCCCGTTTTCTCCCCGTCCTCCACCGCGCTCATGCCCGCCGCGCTGCTCGGCGCTTCCCGCGCGTATCAAAAACTTGGCGACACCGTGCGTGCCGCCGAAACCCTTTCCACCTTGAAAACGCGTTTTCCGAACTCACCTGAAAACGTCGAGGCCAACCGCTAATTTTACCCGCTTTATAACTCCATGAAATCACTCCGCTCCCTTCGCCTTATCGGTCTTTCCACCCTTGCGTGCTGCTTCGCCTCGATTGCGTTCGCCCAGGAGGCCGCACCCGCCGGCACCGTTGCTCTCGCCGAGTCCAAGACCCTTTTCGACAAGATCATGCTGGCCGGTCCGACGTTCATGCTGATCCTGTTTCTCTCTTCGGTCTTCATGGTGTGGCTCATTATCGACGGCGTGATCCGCACCGCCAAAGCCAAGCTCGTGCCACCTCCGGTCCTCGCCGCCGTCCGCCAGCACCTCATCGACGGCGACTATGAATCCGCCGCCGGCGTGGCCATCGCCAGCGACACCGCACTGGGCAACGTCGCCGCCGCCGCGTTTACCAAGGTCGGTCTCGGCAAAGACGCCACCGACGACGCCATCTTCGAGGAAACCGAACGCGTCCGCGGCGTCTTCAACTCCCGCATCAGCTACCTCTCCGTCATCGGTGTCATCACGCCGATGGTCGGCCTCACCGGCACCGTCTTCGGCATGATCCAAGCCTTCGACACGCTGGGCTCCTCCGGCGTGGGCGATCCGTCCAAACTCTCCGAGGCCATCGGCCACGTGCTCGTGTGCACCGGCGGCGGCCTCGTGGTCGCGATCCCCGCCTTCGCGTTCTACTACGTCATGCGTAATCGCATCTCCGCGGGCTTCCGCCATCTGCAAGTCGAGATCAACGCCATCTTCCACCACCTGCCTTACGAACACCTTCAGGGCCTGCGCTTGGAAAACGATGCGTTTGTCCCCGCGCCCCCGCGCAAACAGGCCGCTTTGCGTCCGGCCAACTCATAACCCTCAACCCGCCCCACCACCATGGCCGGAGGAGGATCAGGAGACGGCGAAGAGCCGGAATTCCAAATAGCGCCGATGATCGATGTGCTGCTCGTGCTGCTCATCTTTTTCATGAGTTCCATCACCTCGCAGGTCGCCCGCGTGGACAAATCCATCAGCCTGCCCGTCGCGCCCAACGCCTCGAAACAGGAAAGCGCCCGCGACCAGTCGATCATCAACGTGCGCTGGGACGCCGCCAAACAGCTCACCACGTTTGTCTTCGAGGATGTCGGTTACGAGCGGCTCGATACCGTCGTGCCCATTCTCACCGAACGCAAAAAGCATTCGTCGAACTACCGTCTCGTCATTCGTGGCGACCGTCTTGTTCCGGCCGAGCAGATCTCCATCGCAATGTCGGCCGCAGCCTCCGCCGGCATCGCCGATATCACCTTCGCCGCCGCCCCTCGCTGACCCATGAGCCATCGCAAGAGACGTTCCACCGAAGCCAGCCCTGACCTGGGCTTCCAAATCGCCCCCATGATCGACGTGGTGTTCGTCGTGCTCGTTTTCTTCATGTCGCTCACCGCCGCCATCAAGATCGAGGCGGAGCTCAACACCAAACTCCCCGGCGGCATCGCCTCCGCCACCTCCGTCGATCTCCCCGATGAACAGACCATCGGCATCGAGGCCAACGGCCAGGTTCTCCTCAACGACGCCCCGTTCGACACCCCCGGCGACGCCGCGCTGCCCAACCTTTCCAACACGCTCAAACGCCTCAAGGAAAACGCCGACAACGCCAAGACCAAGTTATTGATCACCATCTCGAGTGATGCGAAGGCGCCTTACTACCGCACGATCGATGTGCTCAACGCCCTCGCCGCCGCCTCCGTGGACAACGTCACCTTCACCGTCGACGACGGCTTCTGAGTTTAAAGCAACGCCCCATGAGTAATTTCAAAACGACCTTCATGCGCTACCTCAAAAGGGCCGGCGCGGGTTCGATGATGATCAGCATCATCGTCCATGTGTTCATCCTCGGAGGCGCCACCATCTGGGTCGTCAGTTCCGTGCAGCCGGCGCGCAAGGCCAACTTCCAAGGCGGTGGAAATCCGTCCGGCCCCGCCGACACCATGCGTTCGGTGAAGATGTCCAACACCCAGCCCAAACTGGATACGTTGAACAAACGTCTCGTCGTGGAATCCGCCGCCTCGTCCGTCACGCTGCCCGACCTTCCGCCCATGAGCACCGGCGGTCCCGGCGGTCCTTCGTCCGCCGGTGGTTTGGGCGGCTCCGGCAGCGGAGCCGGCGCGGGCGCCGGTCTCGGCAACCTCAAGTCTCCGATCATGCCCTTGTTCGGCTTCAAGGAGGCCCAGACCGGCGGCACACTGGTCGGACGCCTTTACGATCTGAAACAATTCCGCACGGGAAAGCCCAACCCCGACGTCGAAAAGGTCGGGCCGGGCGTTCTCGCCGCCAAGGAAGTCACGTCCTTTATCAAATCGGGATGGTCGAGCAGCTCGCTTTACAAGTTCTACCAGGCGCCCACCGCGCTCTACGCCACGCAGATTTTCGTCCCGGTCATGTCCGCCAACGAAGCACCGAAGGCCTACGGAGTGGAAAAGGAAGTCCAACCTAAAGCCTGGCTCGCCCACTACCGGGGCAAGGTCAGCCCGCCCGTCACCGGAGCCTACCGTTTTGTCGGTGTGGGCGATGATATCATAGCGGTGCGAATCGACGGAAAACTCGCGCTCGACGCCGGCGGCAAGGCCGTTTCCGACTTCAAAACCGACCGCCCCAAATCGGCTAATTATTCCTACGATTTTGTCGCCAAAGGATGGATCACCAGCAACCGCGGCGGCGTCGTCGTCGGCAATCGCCTCGAACTGCGTGCCGGTCTTTACTACGATATCGACATCGTTTTGGCGGAAGGTCCGGGCGGCCTCTTCAGCGCCATGCTGCTCTTCGAACAGGAAGGGGTGACCTACGAAAAAGATTCGCTGGGCAATCCCCTTCTCCCGATTTTTCGCATAGCGGACAGTAAAACCGCTTCGAGTCGAAGCGCGCTTCCCTTCATGCCGGACGGCCCGATCTGGCGCGCCATCGCGCCTCCTCAGACCACCAATCGGTAACGCGGCAACACCGGGGAAATTCACCCCTGCCGGCGTTGTTCAAACAATGACCTGAGATTACGTCAGCCGTGGCTTTTCACGGCTTACACTGTTCTCGCTCACTCACGGCCGCCGTGCTGAGTATTTGCCTCCGTCCGCAACGATGACCTTGAACTGCATCCGTTCCGATCTGCGCGTTCGTTCGACGGACCTTTCCCCATGAGCCTTCAACTCGCCTCGCTTTTCCAAGATCACGCCGTGTTGCAACGCGACCGGCCCCTCCCGGTTTGGGGCTCGGCTCCGCCCTTGGTTAAAATTCGTGTCGCGCTCGCCGGCAACACCGCCTGCACGCTCAGCAACGCCGCGGGCGGTTTCTTCGTGCAATTACCCGCGCTGCCCGCCGGTGGTCCTCACACGCTGACCGTGACCGTCGTCAAAACCGGCGAGAGTATTGCGGTTCACGACCTGCTCGTCGGCGAGGTCTGGCTCGCCTCCGGTCAGTCCAACATGGAGATGCGGCTCAACGCCTGTCTTCCACTCACCGCCGAAGTCATCGCCACGGCCGACTTCCCCGAGATCCGTTTTTTCACCGTCCCCACCCGCGCCCATCTCGGACCGCAACATAGCGTGGGCGGCAACTGGCAGGTCGCCACGCCCGAGGTCGCGGGGACTTTCTCCGCCGCCGCGTTCGTCTTCGCCCGTCGTCTTCATAGCGAACTTGGCGTAGCCGTCGGTGTCATCTCGTCCTCGTGGGGCGGCAGCATCATCCAGAGTTGGCTCAGCCGTCCCGCGCTCGCGCTTAACCCCGAGGTGAGCGACTGGCTCGCCCGTTACGAGGCGCAGGCCTGGAGCGATGATCGCTGGGCGCTCATGGAATCCCCCGGATCAGATGGTCGCGTGAGCGGCACCCCGAAAGACCCCGGCAACACGAGCCTCGCCCTCGGCTGGCACCAGACCGATTTCGCAGACGCCACCTGGCCGACGATGAGTCTTCCCGGCACATGGCAATCCGCCGGCCATAAACATTCGGGCGTCTATTGGTTCCGCCGCACCGTCGAGATCCCGCAGGCCTGGGTCGGTCGCGAACTGCAGCTGCATTTAGGCGGCGTCGACAAACAGGATATCTCCTACGTCAACGGCATCGAAGTCGGCCGCACGGGCAAGGGCCAGGAAGATCAATACTGGAACACCCCGCGCGTTTACACCGTCCCCGCTGCCGTCGTCACCGGCCGCACGCTGCTCATCGCCGTGCGCGCGTATTCATTTATCTATGACGGCGGCATCATCGGTGCCGACAGCTCCCTGCATATCGGCCCCGCCGACGCGCCCGACGCCCACCTTCCGCTGGCCGGCGACTGGCGCTACCAGTGCGAACACAACCTGGGACTCGTGACCGAGACGCATCTCATGGGCCACGGTGAGCGCAACTCGCCGAATATGCTTTTCGACAACATGCTCCGGCCGCTCGTGCCCTACGCCTTGCGCGGAGTCATCTGGTATCAAGGCGAAGGCAACGCCGGCGAAGCCGCGATTTACAAGCGGCTCATGCAGGACCTTATCCTCGATTGGCGCCGCCAATGGGGACAGGCCGACCTCGCTTTCCATCTGGTGCAGCTGCCCGGTTTCCAAGCCGCCAAGGAATACCAAGCCGCCAGTCACTGGGCCCACTTCCGCGAAGCGCAGGCCGCCGCACTCACCCTGCCCCACACCGGCATGGCCATCACCATCGACGTCGGTGAAGCCGGCGATATTCACCCGAAGGACAAAGTTCCTGTCGGCGAACGTCTCGCCACCAGCGCGCTCGCGCGCACTTACGGCCGAGACCTCGTCCCCAACGGCCCGCTCTTCGCCTCGCTCGTGATCGACGCCGATGGCTCCGCCCGCTGCCGCTTTAACGATGCCGGCGCCCGTCTCACCACCACTGACGGTCAACCCCCGCGCCTATTCTTCATCGCCGGAGAAGACCGCGTGTTCCACCCCGCTACCGCACGTATCGACGGAGCGGATGTAGTCGTAAGCCATCCCGCCGTCACCCGTCCCGCCGCCGTGCGCTACGCTTGGGCCGACAACCCCGAGGGCTGCAATCTCGCCGGCCCCACCGGCCTGCCCGCGAGTCCGTTCCGCTCGGATCGTTGGTAACATCACCCCACCGTTTCCCACCCCATGAAACGTTTTTTCAACGACACGAGCTTCTGGAATCAACCCATCGGCCCCAATCACGCCATCGATCCGGCCTCGCACCCGATGCTGGATTTTCTCGCGAAGCACGACGACCGCGGCTTCTGGCTCAATCTTAACCAGTGGACCATTCCGATCTACGAGGTCGATGCTTCGACACCGCGTCGCCGCATTCATCGTCGGTTTCATCCGGGCAGCCCGGGCTGTTTGGCACGCAGCACGGCTTACCTCCACGCGAAGCATCCGTTCGGCCACGGTCGTGACTTCGCCGCCGATGCGGAGGCCGGCCTCATTCCGATTCCCGCCCACGCGCGGCCCGACCCTGAAAGCGACAGCCACATCGCCCTCGTTGATTGGCAGAACGGCTGGATCTGGGACATGTGGGCCGTGCGCATCCGCCCCGATGGCGAATGGGAATGCAACTCCGGCATGAAGTATCGCGCCGACGGGTCCGGCGTATTCGATCGCGCCGAGTTCACCGTGCACAACGGCGAGAGCATCCATCCCTACGGCCCCGCCCGCGCCGCGGGTGTGCCGATTCTCGCCGGCACGATCATGCATGACGACGTGGTCGCAGGGGTCATCCCCCACAAACTCGCCTTCGCCACCCAGTGCTCCGCGTTGCAACGCTTCGTCAACCCGCCGGCCTGCTGGACCGACGGCGGCTGGGATGAGGGTCTGCCTGAAGGCGCCGTCGTGCAGCTCGATCCCGCACTTAACCTCGAAACGCTTGGCCTTTCACCCGCGGCCAAAGTCATCGCCCGCGCGTTGCAGGACTACGGCGCGGTCAACGTCGATGTCTGCGGCGGCCATTCACTCTACGGCGAAGGCCTTTACGCCGACCCGCTCCGTCGCACGTGGGACGGACTGCTCGATGGAAACGCGCTGATCGATCTGAAGTTCGAGCACTACCGCGTGCTCAAGATGGACGGTCTCGTCCACGAAGGCATGGGCCGTCGTGAAAAATCCGGCATCTACGGCCACCCTGCGCCCACGACCGGTTGATACGATTCGCAGCTTGGCGCAGCACGTGACTATAACCCCGCCCACCGCCGCCGCTTCGTTGTTCCAGCGCACCCTGGACCTGCTCAACGCCACCGCTCCACTCCGGGCCAGCTTTGAAGATTTCACCGGCGTTACTATCGACTACCCTCAGTTACTCCTGCCCATATCCTACGAGATCCACACCTGCGCCGCATGCATGTATGCGAAGACCGACAGCGCGGGAGCACGCGACTGCTCGATCAATAAAGGCGCGGCCAACCGCATGGCCATTCACCGCGCGAAGGGCTTCGGCGGTCTGTGTCATCTCGGACTCTTCGACTTGGTCGAGCCGCTCATCGTCAGCGGCGCCGTGCTCGGCGTGTTTTATTATGGCTCCGTGGTCGTCATCGAACGTGAACCCGAGTCACTCCGCCGGCTGCACCGCTACTGCCAGCGACGCGCCATCGATCCTTCCCATCATCTCGCCGCATGGAAAGCGGTGTCCCGTATCCGCGAGGCCGATATCGCCGCGCACCAGGAGCGCCTTCGCACCGTGGTCGAGTCGGTCCGCCTGTGGTGTGAAGCTCTCGCAATTCCGGTCGAACGCTACCCGCCGCTCAGGAAAAACGTTCACTGGATCACCCACCACAACGCCCCGCCGCTCGTGCGCACCGCGATCAAATTCGTCGCGCGACGCTTCGGCCAGTCTTGCCGCGTGATAGACATTGCCGCGCACGCCGGCTGCCACCCAAACTATCTCAGCGGTGAATTCAAACGCCACACCGGCGACAATCTCACCGCTTACATCGAGTGGGTTCGCATTGAACGCGCCAAGGCCATGCTTCACGCCCGCAAGCTCTCGGTCGGAGAAATCGCCCACCACTGCGGCTTCGCCGATCCCAGCCACTTCGTCCGCGTCTTCAAGCGCCGCACTGGCAAAACCCCCAGAGTGTTCCAGTTCGCAGAGAGCGTGACCTGAGAATTATTCCATTTTTAACGAGGCGGCAGGCTAACACGTTTTCCCTCGTTTAGAGTAGGATGAGGCTCATGCGCACTCCCCTCCGTTCTTTGTTTTTGTCGCTGGCCGCTTTCACCGCACTGACGGCTCACGCCCAAGTATCCTTGGATTTCGAAACCGCAGGCCAGCTCACGGATAACTTCCGCAATCTCGGCCCCAGTAATCCCATCAACACCCAGTCATCCAACGGAGTGGCCAATGACTACATTATCCACAACGTCCCGGACGCTTCGGTCACTGCGGCCGCTTTGCTCTACGACACCACCCCCGGAGACACGACCACCGGCACCCAGTCCACCTTTTCGGTGAGTTCGCCACTCAAGATAGACTTTGATTTCCGCGCCACGACCGCAGGCTCATCGATCGGAATCATTTTCGCCGACTCCACTAACGCCAGTAACAATATGCTGGCCCTCTTTAATATCGATAACACCGGCACCACCGACCTCGTTCGTTTCTTTAAGGACGGCACTGTGACTTCGGCCAGTGTAACCGCAGGTCTTCAATCGGGCTCCAACCAAACAGCTTCTACCGGCGTGGATATCGGTTCCGCATTCGGGCACTATTCGGTCACTCTCAGCGTTACCGGAACGTCTCCATCGCTTACGCTCACCGTTGGCTCTCAAACTTTCTCGAACGTGCCTGTTTCAGGTGATTTCGACTGGGCCAACACCACGGTGATTCTACGCATCTTCGATACCGGTGGTTCGGCCGCGAACACCACCGTGGATGTGGACAACTTTACCATCAACTCCATCCCCGAGCCCTCGACCTACGCCGCGTTTTTCGGCACCTCCGTTCTCGGTCTCGCGCTCTTACGTCGCCGCCCCAAGGCCTGATCCTTCGTCAACGACCCGCATAAAAAAACCCGGCTTCGCGCCGGGTTTTTTATTTATCAGGCGACCACTTTGCGTCCGTCGTAGTTAAGCATTGGATCATTGCCGCGCTCCATGCGGCGCAAAATCAACACCGCGAGGATCACGCCGAGATCGGCCACCTGCGCCCCGATGCCGAACACGATCACACCATTGTGCAGCCCTTCCTGCATGGCCACGATCATGAGGCCGATCTTCACCGGCATGCCCAGGAGCAACACGATGGCTTTCACGAAAAAGATACCATGATGCGGAATGCCGTCCTTCGGTGATTCGCCCGCCACGCAACGAGCCACATCGGCCTTGATCGCGCGCTCCACTTTGACCCACCACAGATAGAGCAGCACCGACACCGGCACCAATCCGAACACGTAAACATGGAAGGCCGTCGTCCAGTCGATGTGCCACAGCCAGTAAGCCACCCAAATCATGAACGCTAGGGTGCTGAACATCACCAGATTCGTCATACTCAATGCATAATTGAGCCAGCGCACCTGGGTGCCCACAAACAACGGCCGCTCCATTTCTTCGTAGCCTTTTTCGGACCACGGCGCAGGCGGATTAAAACGAAGGTCGCCACCGAGAGCCTGCCACTGGCGGTAGAGACTGTAGATGACATAACCCATCACGATGCTGGCCACCGCCGACCACACGAAGTTGAAACGATAGGCGTAGTCCGAGCCGCTGAAAAAATACGTTTTAAGCGCGTAGAAGTAATATCCGGCCGCCGCACCGGCGACCATCTTGCAGGCATTCGTGACGATCGATTGCGCCGAGCAAAACTGGCCGTAGCGCGACTTGGGCTGCAGGCGCATGTCAAACGGCACGGCGGCCACTCCGCACAGCGCACCGTGAAATACGCCGATCAACCCGCCGCCCAGCATGTTCAGCCAGAAGAATGCCGCCGGTGGCAGGGTCACAAAAGCCCAGACCCAGCCGCCCACCGAAAGCGTGGCCGCGAACACGCCGGAATAGGCCAGAATGCGCAGCGGATGCCAGCGATCGATATAGACCGAGGCAAAGTAGGCGGCGATCATGCCCGCCAGTGCGGTCACGGCACTGGCCTTCCCGATGTAATCGAGCGACAGGCCCATCTCCTTGTAATAAAAAATGCCGAACGGCCACAGCGCCGCACCCAGCGCAGGCGACATCGAGTAGATGAACTTCGTCCAATAAAACTTATGTGAGAAGCTTTCGCGGAAGAACGTCTTGAGCCCCGCCAGACCCCGCGTGTTAACCTTCTCCTTTTCGTTAACGGGCGGATACTCGCCCTCTTTCACGAAGATACAGAGCAACCCGATGCCGACAAAATACACCAGCGCGGTCGCCACGAAGATTTCCTTCATGTGGCTCTCCGCGTATTTGAAGATGAAATAATTGTAGAGGAAGCCGATCGAGGCTCCGACCATCTGCATCAGACCGAAAAACCGGCCGGTCAGCGCGACGGGAACCGTGTCGTTGAAAATGTAATTATAAACTGAGGCGATCACCACGTCGGAGAACTGAAACGCCACGATACACACGCTCATGACACCGATCGCCGCGGCAGTTGGCGTCAGGTTGGCGAGCAAACCGGAACTTTGCATCAGACGCGCGATGTCCTCGGAAAATGCGAGCGCCAGAATGCTCAGCGTGACGAACGGCAGCGTGAAAAAGAAGAACGGCTTGCGGCGTCCCCACCGCGTTCTCAGATAATCGCTCTTGAAGCTCAGATACGGCGAGATCACCAAGCCGAACATCGGAAAGATACTGGTGAGCAGCATGCCGATCAGCACATCAGACGCCCCGAGGCTCTTGAGTTTCAACGGCAGGATGCTCGGCACCACCGTCATCATCAGATTGAACGAGAAACTCCCGAACAACAGGAAGGTGAACAGCGTGATGATCCCCGCCTTGGTGTAGGTCAGCGTTCCACAGTGCCAAGTCTTGGCAGGCTGGATTCCAGATGCGGCAATTGGTCTTAGCGGAGACTCATTCATACGGGCATACTCTTCGACAATCAGGGGCGGACAGACGGGTTAAAACAAAGCGGGCGCACAGGCCGTTTAGCGCAGCATCGCAATCAACACGGGACGCATCGCTTTGTCCCAGGCCTCGTAGCCGGGCTTGGCCAGGTGCACCAAGTCGGCCGTGTAAAGCTCCGCGACGACCTTGCCGTCCGCTCCCTGAAACGTTCCGGTCAGATCCAGAAAGCGCACAAACGATGGCTGCTTCGCGGCCACCAGCCGGTTGATCTTCGCCGCCCGCGCACTCTGCCCGGCATTACCCAAAGGCAATACGCTCGTCAGGAGAACCTTGGCCGCCGGACGCTTGGCGTGGATCTGCTTGATGATCTCGGCGATGCCTTGGGCGATTTCCTCGTCGGTGCCCGTGGCTGTGAAAATGTTGTTCACGCCGATCATCAGCACCACGACCTTGGGCTGGATGCCTTCCATCGCCTGGTTTTCAAGACGCCACAAGGTCTGGCGTGTAGTGTCTCCGCCAATACCGATGTTGAGTGCCTTCAGCGGCTGGTAATGTTGCGCCCAGACTTCTTTGCCGGCTCCCGCCCAGCCCTTGGTGATCGAGTCACCCAGGAACAGCACATCAACCCCGCCCTTCTTTGCCTGGTTAACGAAGCCCCAATGCGTCTGCTGCCACGATTCGGGCGTCGCCTGGGCCCAGAAGCCCCAAGCCGGTTCCCATGGCTTGCCTTGGGGCGCCTGGGCCAACGTCTTCGGATCAAACCCGCCGGCAGGCTGGGCATGAACCGCCATTGGCACCGACAACACCAAAGACAGCGCAGCGATAACGCCGCAGAGAGATTTCATTCGAGGGGTCATAACGGGTTTTGAGCCATACCGACTGTGGGCGCAGAAGCAGGAAGCACTGCACTCAGGCAAAAAGGGGAATACAGGGGGTAAGGGATCCAAGCTAATCCATAGGCGATCACCTCTTCGGCAACGGAAACCTCCCGAACCCCAAGCGATCCTTATGCAGATGTTTGAACAATTAAGAGGCGTATCACCGCCCGCAAAAAAAGCCGGGACGCGCGCGCATCCCGGCCGGTCAACAAACCTCTAACGCGCCTCTCAACCGCGACGTTTTGCGCGAACACTTTAAACCGGAGTGCGAGGCCTCACCACCGTTATCGCCAGCAGGCCCAACGTCGTGGGCACCGTGGGATCAGCCTGGATTTCAATGTGCGTGAGCGGCTGCTTCGGCGTGGGATTGATCCACTCCAGCGTATAGAGAAAAACATGCCGGTTCACATGGTTGGTTTCATCGTTTTCCAACAAGGGAACCACACGCGCATGGGGGAAATCTTGGTGAAGAAAATCAGGCCACCAGTCCTGGATATTGGCGCTCGGTTTTTCCTTATCCAAACCGGGATCACCACTCGCCGCCGCATGCATCCACCCCAAGCTGACCAACGGAACGTTTCCGATCACGCGCTTATTCGCATGAAAACGGTAATGCGCGAAAGGCTGCATCGGTTTTGCGTAGCCGCATCCGTGCAAAATATAAACGGCCTCGACCGGACCGTTGATCGGAATGACCAGGCGATCCGGAAGCTTTCGCGCATTTCCAGTAGTATTGGTCGTCGACTGGAAAATAACCGCGCCACCATTCGCACGGTTGGGGCCTCCAAGAATTTCAAATGGCACGCCCTGAATTTCGTGCGTGCCCGGCGCGAGGCAGCGCAACGGAATGTCGCCCAGCCAGCCGCGGCGGAAAATTAGCGGACGATTGACGAAAGGACGCAGATCCACCGGGGTAAACCGCGGAAGCTCCGAAAGCGATGCCTTCGCAGCGAGCGGATACGGCTGCTTTGCCAGACGCTCCAAATGCGCGATGTCCTTGGTGACAGCCGCCGATTCGCTCGTGAACGCGGCCGCCTTCGGGCCAAGCTCCGCTCCTTCCAATGCCCGCGTCGATTCGCGCACCACCAGGCGTGGCATCATTTGAATACTCGACGGCTCACGCGGCACGCCCAACTGACGTTGTTCGTGAACTTCGCGCAAAAGGAGGTCGAAGGTCAGTTCAAACCAAAGCACCATGTCAAAACCCGCCGCGCTGACGCGGGGCTCGGCGGACGCCAAAGCCTTCGCATTACCCACGACCACCACCGACAGTGATTCGGGCACCCGCCGTCCTCGGCGGGCAAGTTTGGTGAACAAAGATTGGATGTCCGTATTGTAGCCGACGAGGATGACCAGACCCGTTACATTATTCCACGGACCGGTGACCAGCAACTCCACCAAGTCATCGATATCCCGCTCTTCCGTCAGCCACGAGGGCTGCAGCAAAATGCGTTCGGTAGAGGAACCCAGCTGGTTGCGCACGCAAAGCCGGTTCCAGTAATCTAACACACTCATCTCGCGCTCACTTCCGGCGGGAAACGTAACCAGCGCCAGCTCGCGATGAGCAAGCCCCAGAAGATGCGAAAGTGCCAGAGTAACGCCGTTATTTACATTGGCGCCCACGGCGGACAATTCGCCGTTCAATCCCCAGCCTCCGGTGCAGACCACTGGAATACCATGACGGATAAGTTGGAGCGCAGCGGGCAGCCAATCGGTAGCGTGCACGGATTCGCTAGGCGGATCACAGACCACACCGGCGGTCTCTTTTGAATCCAGTTGATTCAGAATGGAAGCGACCTCCTCGGCCGCGACCCAATCATGCACCACCAGCTCGATATCCAAGTTGGCGGCCGCCCTCCGATAACTTGCGAGGTGATGCGTGCGGCGTGCGACAATCAGATGGAAAACCATACGGCGCGAAACGCGTGGAGCCACCGCGATCGAGAGACGGTAACCTTCACGAAGCACCCGGCCTTCCGAAATCAACCGGCCCATCGCACGGTTCAGTCCGTAATATTTCACCCCAAGCTCCTTGGCGATGGCGCGCTCCGAGGGCAGGCGATCCCCCTCCTTGAATTTGCCTGCCTCCAGCCAGTCGTTCAGCTGTCGGGTCGCGTCGCTTACCAGCTTGCCTGTGGCCATGAGCAATGAGCTAAGACAAATTTAACCGATGCGCACAAGCGCTGTTCTGGTTTCGCAGGATAGGTTTTAAAAGTTTCCAAAATCATGAATTAGCTGACGACAAGTGGCGTTAAAAAATAAAGTCGGGAGGTCTAAACCTCCCGACTTTACCATTAACCGGACAAGGATCGGACGCCCCTTTGAATTACTGACTCTGGAACACTCCGCGTCCGTCAGTGCCGATGAAGACCTTGCCATGATTCTGACGGTCACCGGCCAGCGAGAGGATGTCCTTGATCGTGGGATCGGACAGCTTCACCCAGGTCGAACCGTAATCATCAGAGCGGTAGATGCCTTTGATTCCGGCTTTGTAACCATTGATGAATACGCTGTAGCCGGTTCCCGAAGCGGCTTTTCCGAAGCTGACCGCCGTCACCTTGCCGATCCCGGAAAGGGACGACCAAGTGCCGGCCGAATCGACCGAACGCCAGAGACCGCCGCCATTGCCATTGTAGGTGCCATCATCGCAGAGCCAGACGTCTCCGCCCGAGGGATAAGCGGACGACACCGGTGCGGCCACCAGCTGGGGCGTGCGCATGTTGTAACTGTTGCCGTTGTTCACCGTGGAAACCTGCGTCCAAGTGGCGCCGCTGTTCGTGCTGCGATAGATAACATGACCCGCACCGCCGAAGGCCGCCGCGTAGAAGTTGCCGTTGCCACGGTCTGCCGTGAGTGGCTGCCCGGACGGCGAGATGCTGCTGCCGTTGGTGTAAATGCCCGTGATATTGGAGTTAGGTCCGCCCGAAGCCGCAGCCCAAGTCACGCCGCGATCCGTGCTGTAATACATCGGCGTGGCGTTTCCGCCGTTCTTGATGCCCATCCAAACGATGTTGGTGGGATTGCTCGCCGAGACCGCGACACGACCGCCTCCCATCCACAACGCGCTAGGCGTGCTGTAGAAGTTAGTCGGCTTATTGGTCCAGGTGATCTCGCTCGCCGGCAGATTATCGGTGCCACCATCGCCCTCGACCCAAGTGGTGGTCGGCGTGGACGAGATACTCGTGGAATACGAATTCGTATCAGCAGACGCCAGGCGATACAGGCGCAGCTTGGCCGAGGTAATGGCGGGCTGCCCCGTGAGGTCGAACTTCAGGTAACTCCAGCGAACATAACCAGGCTGGTCGTAGTAATTCTGCGCAGCCAGTTCAGTGGACGCACCGAAATTGGTCGATGCGTTGCCGGCATAGACCATCGCGTCTGCCGTCGGCGTGAGCGGCGAGCCGGTGCCGTTGAGCACGAGCTGCGGCGGATTCGCGCCTTCTTTGGACGAGAAGCGAAGATAATTATTCTGCGTGAGCCAATGACTCGAACGCACGGCCATGGTCACCGAGGTGACGCCCGCCGCCTGCTGCTTCTTGAGATAAGGACCGATATCAAACTCTTCCCAGCCGGCTGTAGCGCTGTTCGCGACGTTGCGTGCGGCCAGCTGGCCAAACGTCGTCCAGTTGAGACCGCCGTCGATGGAAACCGCACCCGAACCCGAGCTCTGATTGGTCGCAACAGTGGAACGCGCCCACACGTTGTTGTCGGATTCGGAGAAATCCAAACTCGTGGTGTTGGCTGCACCCATACTGCTGCCGCCCGCGCCGGTCGGACGCAGTGTCGTGTCGAGATATCGGAAGCCCGCGACATCGGAGAGCCCCGTCAGCAACTTGGCACCAGTCGGTGCGTTTTTAAGCGAGAGAACGACGGTCTCCTCCTGATTCTTCTGAAGCGTATACCACCAGGCGCCGGGATTCGTGCCCAGGTTCTGCGCGTTGCGCGTGCGGGTAACTCCGAAGAAATCACCCAACCAGAGTTCGTTGGCGTCACCGGGCGTCACCATCAGCGACGATGTGGTTCCAAACCAATATCCGGTCTGCGAAGCAAGGCCGTCGGGCTCTTTTCGCTGATGATTCGTGGAGGTCAACGGGCCTTCGTTGAAGGTGGTCGTCTGCGTCGTCCACGTGCTGCCGCCGTCAGCGGAGCGGGAGATGTTGGTGGAAGAAATCGATGCGACGAAAACTTTTTGTCCGGTAGCATCATTGGGATCAACCGCGATACCGTGATAGGTCTGACCGGTCGGCAGCCCGCTCAACAAGCTCAGCGAGCCTGCGCGCGGCAACTTCGCCACACCGGCGGTGCCCGCAGTCACATACAGCGTGCCATTGGCGGCCAGCTGCGCACGACGCGGATTAAAGACCGTCGCACCGCCGACGATGCTCCACGTGGTGCCTCCGTCCGTGCTTCGATAAACGCCACCGGTAGTCGCGTCTGAAACACCGGCGTAAACGATCGTGCTGCCGCTGTTCGCATCACAGGCCACGAAGGTAATCCCCGTATTTGTCGATCCGAAAGGAACCGACGAAGAGGCAATCTGCGTAGCCGTCCAAACGCCGCCGCTCTTCACGAATTTCCGCAGGCCACTGGTCGTGGAACCATACCAAAGGATGTTGGGATTGTTGGGATCAACCGCGAGGCGTTCGCCGTTGGCGCGACTGCCGCCGTTGCCCTGGATGACGAAGGTGTTGCTCGCACCCACCAGATACCAGCTAGCACCTTGATTATCGGAGCCGTAGATGCCGCGGGCCGTGCTGGAGATGCTGGGATTGCCCACCGCCATGTAGAGCCGGTTGGGCGTGCTAGGATCCACTGCGATACTTTCCACGCAATGCAACGCCGTGGCGCCCGCCGTGGCGAAAGGCACCAGGGTGTCACTCAGCGAAACCCAACCACCATTGCCCGCGACATCGCCAGTCGGCACCCAGCGGAACGCGCCGCCCACATCGGTGCGCGCATAGATGGCCGCACCCGACGGGTCGCTGACCAGTCCCGTCACATAACCGCCGCCGCCCAACGGGACAGAAGTCCAGCGCGGCACCGTCACCGTGGTGTAGTTCAGCGTGGGGATGTAATAGCCGCCGCCCTCGGTCGTGCCGAGCTGGTAGGAGTTCCAATAAACGTAGGCGTCCGGGTTCACCCGGAAAAACACATAAGCAGTCGATGCACCCGACTCGCGAGCCGCATTCAACTGGTTGTTCAAGTAACTGACCAAGGCCGCATTCGAAGTGCTGACTCCGGTGTAGGAAGGCGTGCTCCCCGTGATGAAATTATCCTGAATGAGCGTGCTGGCCGCATCCAGAGACCCGCCGTAATAGTCCGTCGGATCCACCGCCGCACTCGTAGTGCTAAATCCGATACCATAAAGGTCTCCATTAAAGGCGAACGACGACATGAAGCCTGTCCTCATACCATACGTTGCCGCCGAAAACTGCTGCGTTGGATCGCTCAGAATGGCGGCGGGAATCTGAAACATATTTACCACCGCCGATTGAACGCCGGAGACACCGCCAACCAAACCTGGATTGCCGGCCGCATTGCCGACGGTTCCGTTGCTGCGTGCCTCCGCATCGTTGGCCAATCCGTTTATCGTGCCGGTGAGAGCGAGGGCATCCGCTGTCAGCAATCCGGAGCTACCGATGATAATCAGGGTGCGAGCCGCCAGTCGTTTCCCGGTCTTAAGGGCTGAATTCCAGCCCGAGTCATGTGTTTTCATGCGAATCATTTCAGGGGTTAAGCGCAGGGTGAAAAGTCCATCGCGCCCGAATGACTGTGTTTCCAAATTGGGGATGGAAAACACGGCGTCGGTGGGCGACCGACTTGAAAGCATCCCATGCAAACACACCCCAAAACCCCTCACGCAATATCCCTCTGGCTGCGCCCGAATTCTTAAATGAAGTAATTTAAACAAATGGCATCAATATCTGTAAAAATATTTACAATGAAGGCTGAGCAGTTGGTTGGTTGCGTATTCACTTCCTGACTACATAGAAAAACAACCCCCGCTCGGTTGAGCGGGGGTTGGGTTACCAACAAGAGTCGATGCAATCTTTTCAGGCCCGACGCCGGCGCGAGCACAGGGCGCTCGCCAGAACAAGCGCACCCGCGAGTGCGACATAAGCGGAGGGCTCGGGAATGGCGGAAACCGAGAGCATGCCCGCGTTGATGCCCGACGCGGCAAAGGTGAAGCTGAGTCCGCTGCCGTTGGTGTCTGTTCCGGTCCAGATACCCGAACCGTTATTCGTGAGAGAGGCGAGATAGCCGCCCGTGATACTGACGTTGCCCGCCGTGGTGCCGAAGTCGCCAGCCAGCGAACCCGTGGTGGCGGTGAACAGATTGAAGGTTTCACCACCCGTGAGAGAAGCCGTGATGTTGATTCCCAAGGTGCCGCCAAACGTGAGCGCACCGGCGGTGCTCGTCACCGTAGCGTAGTTCGTGCCGGCCACGCCGGTCGCCGCCACGCTGATCGAGTTAGCTCCGCTCATCGTGAAGCTGTTGGTATAAACCAAGGTGCCAGCACCGATTGAGGTTCCGCCGCTGTAGGTGTTCGCACCGGAAAGCGTCAGAATGCCAGAGCCATTCTTGACCACGGAACCGATGCCGGTAATTGCACCCGACAGCGTTTGAGAAACGGAGCTGTTGTAGGCAAACGTGCTGTTATTCGCAATCGCGCCCGCATAGGCGCCGCCACCGAGGTTACCCGCTCCTCCAATCATGAGTGTGCCCGCGTTAATCGCCGTCGCACCGGTGTAGGTATTGAGTCCAGTGAGCACCAGCGTGCCTGAGCCCGACTTGGTGAAAGCGCTGGGATTCGTATTGTTTCGAACAATCGAACCAATCGTCAGCTGATCGCTGCTACCATTGACGCGCACCACCAATTCAGCGCCCGAGGCGCCAGACTGCAAGATGCCGCCTGTGCCACCAAGCGTGGCGTTGCTGTTGCCGCTGGAGAGAATACCGTTGGTGCTTAGCACTTGGCCCACGGCAGACATCGTGAGGCTGTTCGCGTTGAGGTTGATCGTGTTGGCCGTCGCAGTCGTCTGCGCAGTGATATCGCCCGTCACACTCACGTTGTTGGAGATGGTCGATGCACCAATCGTCGCGCCTGTCGGAGCCACAAGGTAGCCGGTGTCACCAACACCATAAGCCCTCACAAAACCAGTGCTATCATAAGCCGCATAGTTGGAACCGTTATAAAACACTCCTTTGTCGATGAGCGTTCCCGCAGTCGGCCCCGAAGTGAACTTGATGATGTTGCTTACGCCGTTCGTGCCGCCAGTGGTTACAAAATTGCCAGTGGCACCGGCAGTGCGAGCAGTCAGCGAGGCAAATGTCAGCGTGCTGCTGGTGGCCCCGCCTAAGGTGGACAACACCGTGCCTTGACCAGCGCTGAAGGCCAGCGCACCAAGGTTCTGGGCCTTGACGCCGCTTGAGCTGGTATTGTCGTAGTTAAAGGTGCCGCCGTTACCGTTAAAAGTGAGTGCGCTTGCGGCCAGACTGCCGGTATTAGCATTTAGCACTAAGGTGCCACCGCTCACCGCAGTCGTGCCAGTGTAGGTGTTCGCACCGGACAGTGTCCAGGTTCCGAGTCCAGCCTTGGTCACACCGCCAGTAGTGGTTCCGATGATACTGGTCACACTGCTGCCGGTAGCTATTCCGTCCAGAGTCAGACCAAACGTGGCACCCGTGATCGTGCCGGCGTTCGTAAGATTGATGTTACCGTTGGCCACAATTTTGCTGGCGGATCCCAATGTCAGCAACCCGCTATAGTTCACTCCCGTCGCACTGCTGTTGCGCAACGCACCAGCCGTGGAGGTGCCGCTCGAGACCCCGTTACCGTTCAGGGTAAGGGCTTCCGCGTTAGTGAGTGTAAAGCCGTTTAGATCCAGCGTGCCGCCGGAATTGACCGTTGTTCCAGCCGCCACGGTGCCGAGAGGACCGTTGCCGCTACTGCCCGACGCACCTAATTTAAGGGTGCCGGCCGCGCCTACAATGGTAGCACCAGTGTAACTATTATTACCGGCCAGCAGCCAAGTGTTGGCTCCGCTCTTAGTCACAGCGGTTGCTCCACTGCTGCTGTCAACGATCGCACCCTGAATGCGGTTATCGATAGTCGACTCGCTGCTTCCGCTGAGGGTCAGGGTTTTCGCGCCAACACCGGTCGCGGTTAAATTACTGCTGAAGACAAGGGCGCCGGTTCCGTTAGCGGATATCGCGGCCCCACCCGTGGTTCCAGCGAGGTCTACAACGCGATCAGTGGTTTCTCCTGAACCAGTGTAAGACAAAGTTCCTGCGGAGGTCGTGGCTCCAATGCCGATTGTTCCATTACCCATCGTGACCGGAGCGCCCAGACTGCTACTGGAAGTTCCGCCCACCACACTGTTCAAGGAAGAAACCGTCAGAGTGCCCGCCTGAATCTTGGTCTGACCAGTATAGGTGCTTTCTCCATCGAGCATCAGGGTGCCTGGACCAATTTTCACCAACGAACCCGTGCCGCTCAGCACGCCAGAATAGGTAGTGGCCTTGCCCGCATCAGGGGTGGAAACAGTCGCAGCACCATTCCAGTATGTGCCCAGATTACCAACGGATAATGTCACCGCGTTGCTAGCATTATCCATCAGGTTCAAATTACCACTTCCACTCAAAGCTCCAATGGTGAAGGCATGTGAACCTACCGAAGAGTCAAAAATAATTCCTCCCGAGGTCAAAGTGCTATATTGCAACGCCAAGCTGTTCGACAGAGTCAACGTGCCTTCAGAAACCGAAGTAAATCCAGTAAACGTATTGGCGCCAGAAAGCTTAAGATTTCCTGCGCCTTTCTTGTAGAGTGCTCCCACTCCCGTAACGAGCCCCGCGCTGGGACTGGAGATAACCCCGCCCACCGTCAAATCCGTGCCAGTGGCCACGTCAAATGTGCCCCCGAGGGAATTCTGACCGGCGTTCAAAGCTACGGCACGGGTGCCGAGATTTAGGGTCGCGGTGCTTTGCAGCGTGCCTCCATTGAGTCCCACCGAATTAGCCGTGTTACCCAGATTGGCATTGCTGCTGATGCTCAGGGTGGAGTCGTTGACCTGCGTAGTCGTGGTGTAGGTGTTGACACCCGAAAGGGTGGTCACTCCTGGACCGACAATAGAAACGCCAGCGGTGCCGGTGATCACGCTGCTGATGCTGCCACCCACGAGATTCGAATAAATCACACCCGGCACATTAGCTCCCAGTAATGCATCAAAGGCCAGCGTGCCACCGTTGATCGAGCCACCATTTAAAATCACGCCACCCGGCAAGGATGAAGCGTCACCGATCGTGAGCGTATTACCAGTGCCAATCGAAAGCACGCCGGCATTCCTCAAGGCAAACACCTTTGTAGAACCAGGAAGAGCAAACCCTGCGGTGGTCACATCTTCAACGTTAGCAAATGAAGGTGACCCGAAGTCCGTGTCGGTGTAAACGCCCGCAGCTGTGAAACCGTTGGTCGCATTGTAAGCTAGGAACGTGCCGTCCTTGTTCGCGTTGGAATCCTGTCCAATGATCGCAGCACTCGCGATACCGTTGGTGGTGGCGACGCCACCGTTTACGATGAACTTCTCACCGGTCGCAGTGCCGAGAGCCGCCGTCCCGCTGGCCGGAGTGATGATCAAAGTGCCGTTGGTTCCGCGAACCAGCACGCTGTTAGCTGCTGCTGCGCTATTGCCCGCCGTGTAGGTAAGGCTGGTGTTGGCGCCCTTGTCCAAATTCAGCTGGGAATTCGCATTGAAGATGAATGTGGACCCGGCCACCGCATTTGCGCCGCTCACCGCGACGTTCGCTCCGCTACCGTAAGGAGCGATGCTGAGCTTACCTCCGCCAAGCGTGACATTACCCGTTCCGAACGGCGTGCCGCTGGTCTGCGTCCCCTTGAGTGTTCCAGCATTTACTGTCGTGCCGCCACGATAGGTGTTCACACCGCTCAAGACCTGCGTGTTTACGCCGGTTTTAATGATATTCAGGGTGGACTGAAAAGCATCGGTGATCCCACCCGAAAAGGTCGTCGTTCCCGTATCGTTGAGGCCGTTGATGGTAACCTGAAAGACACTGCCGCCGCCGTCGTTCGTGTTACTCGTCAGAAGGCCGTCTCCCGAGAGGCTGGCCAGGGTGAACTTCGAGCCTTGAGAATTAGTAACTGTGGCCCCTCGGGAAATAGTCACCGCATTCGGGTTCGTGGTTTGGAAACTTTCATTACCCGTCGGCTGGCTGTTCAGCGTCCAAGTGCCACCGGCAAAATTGATCCCTCCGCTGATATTCAGATTGGCGCCCACAAGCCTGGTGCCCACTCCGTAAAAAGTCGCTCCCCCCGTGCTATTAATCGCCAGACCGTTGCCGTCACCGCTGACACCAAAAAAGCCCATCAAGGCATGGTTCGAGCCAAAGTTCAAAGTTCCGACGGCATTATTCATGCCGGTGTTTGCGATAAATCCGCCCGCACCAATTATGAAGTTGTCACTGCTTGAGAGAGGCGTGGTCGTAATGCGCAAAGCATAGGCCCTGACAGTCGTGGCCGGGTCTGCACTAAGACCGACAATATTATTCGATCCATACGTCCCGGTAGTCGCTGCATCCACAAAACCATTGGCTCCATAGGTCAGAAACGTCTTGTTCGTCCCATCAATAACAGTCCCCGTAATCATGCCATTGACCGGGGTCAGCGAGATCGACCCGGGATTGGTCACAAACACCTTTTCACTGACACCCAGATTGGCCCCCGCGCTCGGCGTGATAAACAAAACACCGTTCGTGCGGTTCAATGAATCAATCGTAACCGAAACAGGCAGGGGCTGTGTGGATGATCCCTTGGCCAACTTAATTTCGTTCTGACCTTGAAAGGTAACGGCTCCGAGGGAGACCGCCATGTTTTGGCCGGTGGTCAAAGCAGTGGGACCCGTGCCGAAACCGAGAACACCGTTGTTCAGCGAAATAGCTCCCGATCCAAAAGGTGTCGTAGCTCCAGTCAGATTCGTTTGCAGAACACTGGCTGAAGTGCCCACCCCGCCGATCACTGTAGTTCCACCGTTGTAGGTTCCGGCCACCCCAAGGTTAATCGTTCCCGGAGTTCCACCGCCACCCACAACCAGGTTTCGAGATCCGCTCAACAGGGAATTAAAATTCAAGGTCCCATACCCGCCGCCAAGACGATAGGTCGTTCCGTTCGGAGTCAGGATTCCCGAATACGTGCTGGCCGAAACACCACTCGCTCCGAGACTGACATTGCGTCCGGTCAAATCCAGATTGGTGCTACTGGTGACGCCGGCCATCGCCACCGTGCCGGAAGACAGAGTATTCAGACGCGCAAAGGTCGCGGCGTCCAAAGCATAGGCTGTGGAAAGCGTGCCTCCGGAATTAACCAACGTGTCCGCACCCGATCCGCCGAGAGACGCCAAGGATCCCAACTGAAGAACGCCGGCATTGATGGTGGTCGGTCCGCCGTAAGTATTGGCGCCGTTCAAGATGAGGGTTCCCGTGCCTGCCGTGGCACTTCCGGCCAAGGTCAAACCATACGTGTTCACTCCGTCATCAATCACACCACCCACGGTGAGCGCATTGCTCCCGTTGTTGGTGGCAGAGATGGTAAGAGTGCGATCACCGCCCAAGGTAACCGCCCCGGTGCCTAGGTTCAACGCGCTGGTGGTGGCATACTGGTTGCCGCCAAAAGTGAAATCTCCGTTCCAGCTTTCAGCATGGGTATTTAACGTGATCGCCGATCCACTCGTGTTGCTCAGAGAGCCGCCGTTAATGGTAAGCGCGCCTCCGTTACCCAATGCCGACGCATTATTGAGACTTAACCCGCCGGCATTTAAGATCGTGCCGCCGGTGTAAGAATTCGTGCCGGCTAAAGCAATGGTTGAGGTGCCGTTTTTTGTGAGAGTCGCTGCACCGTTTCCGTCACTTAAAATGCCACTATAATTAAAGGTGGAATTACCGTTTCCCTGCACCACAAGGGAGCCCCCATTAATAGCTCCATTAACCCCGATCGTGTAGCTGATATTTGTGCCCAGACCGGTATTGTTAGAATTGAGATTTATAACCGGCGCGTTGGCACCATCGACTGAAAAGGTAAAGGACGGGCTGCCGATGGCCCCGGCCGCAATCGTGTAAATACGATTATTAAATTGGGAGCCAGATCCACTCAAAGTCAGCGCATTCAGTAAGAAAGGTCCGGCTATGTCATTTGTAGTGGTCGTATTGGCGTTAATGGCTCCGCTAAAAACCAAGGTCGTATCCGTCGCACTGCTTGGGGCAGCCGCACCAGTCCAACGCGTGCCCGCCGACCAGACATCCGCAGTCGTGCCATTCCCGGTATAGGTAAACGTCGCGGCTTGAACCGAGGTCGAAAAAAGCGCCAGGCCACTGATCGACGCCAATACGCTTGAGGCCATCGACAGGCGTCCACGAAGCGTGCGCGCAGAAATAACGAGCCGGAATTTCACATTCATAATTTCAGGGGTAAGAGCGGAGGGGAACCGCAGGGGTAAAACTTTACTGAATCTCAAATGAACCGACTTGGTCGCGGTTGATAGGCTATTCCCCCTACAGAGCGAAAAATTTCACAAAGTGTTTTAAACATTTGGGAACACGGCCAAAAGCAGCGTGCTTGCAACAGGGCGTTCCTTGATAGCCGCGTCGCAACTTCACAGTATTAACTGCCCTCAATCTCACTTGAAGATGACCTCGTCGCAATGCCGGGTCAGGAGTTCGAGTTGTTCAATCGTGGTGACCTTTGTCTCACCTAAATACAAATCCTCGATGACCACGCCCTGAACAGGTTTGTCGGCGGACGCACCGCCCAACAACGAAACCACATAGCCGTTGTGCCCGGGCGGATGGTTCACGCGGATGTTCTTAAACGTCACACCTCGAATCTGGCCACGCTCTTCATCCTTCGTAAAGCGGCTCTTGAAAACCCGGAGGTCGATCAACTTCCCCCAGTAACTTTCGACTCGAATGTTTTCCCAGCGAACATTCTCAATGAGCGCACGGTCGCTGTTGTGCATGGCAAACACCGCGCCGTCCCCACCCTTGGTCACCACATCAATGTTCTCGAAGACGATGTTGCTCACGCGGTCCGCGCTCAGCTCAAAGCCAATCTCCATGGAATTCCCAGGCTGTCCCTTGTAGAAAACGCAGTCGCGCACGGTCACGTTTTCAATGTTACCCACCCAAGGCAGATAACCTTTTCGTGCGATGGATTTGATGGCGATGTTGTCGTCGTCGTTGCGAAAAAAACACTGCTCGATGAGCACGTCACGTGAGCCGCAAATATCCACTCCGTCGGTGGACATGACTGAGCCGATTTGTTTCACGCGCCGGATGTGCGCATCACGACTCGCGCCGATCACAATCATCCACGACGACGGGTGAATCATGATGATATCTTCGATCAAAATACCCTGAGACTCCTCGAACACGATCGACCGCTTCTCCTCTTTCTTCGCGAAATTGTAGTAACTGCCATCCAGTATTCCGCGGCCCGCGATGCGCACGTGCGAGGCCTTCGGCGCATGCAGATTTCCTTTCACGACCGCGCCGCCTTCGATGTAAAACGTCTCGCCCGATTTCAGTTTAAAATCACCGATTTCGTAAACCTGCCCCGCTGCGAAATAGTGAAGACCCGGATCTGATTTCGCCGGCCGGTTTCGCTCGATCGCGTTGGCGTAAATATAGAGATCAATGAGCCCCGGAACGGAGACGCCCAGATATTGAGGTTTCTCAATCCTGAAGGTCATCACGCGGTCATTGATTTCAAAAGCCACGCCTCTTGAAAGCGGTCTCACGGTCGCCTTGGCCATAAGGCCGGTCGCTTCGATGCGCAATTCCACCGGTCCGTCCGATTCAAACGTAACGAAATCCGCATTGCCGCCCTGCAACACCTCGACCGGCTGGCCGTTGGCCCAGACACGATAAACCGCCGAACGCGCCAAAGACCGCGGGTGCTGATACGCCACCACCGGCTGCAGAGAATCTCCGGGCAAATCAGAACTCTCCGCAGCCTTGCTCGCGCCCGCACACGCGAAGGCCAAAATCCAGAGCAGTGATTGCACCCCGACCCGTAAACAAGTTTTCACGTTAAACAGATCAGCCGGTGGATCAGCCTGCTGGCGTCAGCGTGATCATCGTCGCGCCGGGCACCGCATCGTAGCGGGCCTCGCCGTTTTCAACGGGAACCGTGACCTTCGAGGTGCCTTGGACGACCTGGCATTTTTTCCAAGCGGCAGGCACCTGCGTGATCAGCGTCAACGGCTGGTCATAGAGCGCGAGGTTCACATCGGCAGTGAGTAATACCCGGATTTGCGCCGGACCGTCGTTTTTGAATTTCACCTGAGCCTTGGCGCGGGCGGTTTCATATTTGTGGACCGAAATGGTATCGGTGATCCACAGCGAGTCGCGACGAGTCACCAACCCATCGAGCAGCTGGGTGAACTCCGCTTGCGGGAAAACGATCCAGTCGCCACCGACACCATGGAAGATGATGTATTCCTGCGTGCCCTTGCCGATCGCACGGTCAACCGCAGCCAGCACGTCGCTCGCGGTGCGATACGCAATACCACCGCCATGCCCGCCGAATTCAGGACGGCGCACGAGGTTGTTCTTGGCCAAGATCGAATCGATCTCGGGGCCGCTGATGGCGTTCTTCACGCCGCCCGGATCAGCATAGGAAACCAGGCGCGGCGATTTCCCTGGAAACAGGCGCATGATCGTGGCGTTTGCATCAGCGATTTCTTTTTCCGCGTCAGTCACGGACGAGAAACCCTTGTGATTGATCGTGTGGTTTCCGTAAACGAATCCGGGGATCGCCGGCACCGTCGTTTCCCAAAACGCTTTGTTTCCCTGGTAATGACCGGCCGCTGGAAAATTATAAAATGTCGCGGCCAGTTCGCGTTTCTTAAGTTCAGGCACGGCGTTGCCGACTTGCGAAGGACACGCGTCGTCAAACATCAGCATGAAGGGGCTTTTCTTGTCGTCCTTCCATTGTGCGATGCGGGTGGTGCCCGTCTCGGCAAACGCAGCGAACGGACTAAGCACGAGAGCCAGACAAGTAATGAGTGCGGATGTTTTCATAGGGTAAAAGATGAGCTGGGGGTTTAATTTCCGATGACTGCGATCACACGTGTAACCGCGTTGAGTGCCGACAAGGGGAGCAAGTTACCTTCGATGCGTTCGCCATCGACGAGCAGGTGAGAGACGCCGCGATTAAGTTCGTTCGGATTACGCACCTCGACGTGCACTTCGCGGCCACGGAACAGACGGCGCGCCTTAAAACCGGGCCAGGTGCTCGGAATACACGGATCGATGCGCAAGCCGCCGGTCTCGGGGCGCAGTCCAAGAATGTGATTCGTCGCCGTGTAATGCGCCCAGGACGCGGTGCCCGACAACCAAGGCACGCGTGACATGCCAAACTTTTTCGAGAACTGCGAGTGGGTGCTCTGGCAATGCGCGAACGGTTCGATCTCGCGCTTCTCGATCTGATCATTTTGCGCCGAGGGCATGAAGGAGCGGTAGTAGTCATAGGCCTGATCGCCGTCCCCGGCCATGATCTCGGCGAGCACCGCCCAGCTTTGCGTGTGGGAGAAGATACCGGCGTTTTCCTTGTTACCCGGATTAAAGAGCACGGCGCGCATGACCTTGACCGGAGTCTTCGCAAACGGCGGAGCGCACATCGCCACACCGTAGTCCGAGGCGAGCAGCTTCTTCACGGAGGCCAGCGCACTCTTCGCCTGGTTCGTGTCGGCATAGCCCGAAAGAATCGCCCAGCACTGCGTATTCAAATAAATGCGACCCTCCTTCGCCTTGGCCGATCCGTAAACCGTTCCGTCCTCGGCGATGGCCCAGATGAACCACTTGCCGTCCCAACAGGTTCGAGTGATGGCACGGTCGATTTTCTTGAGTTCGGCCAGTGCCCAAGAGCGTTCACGCGTGAGTTTTTTCGCACCGGCGATCTCCGCATAGGTCGCAAGACCGAGACGCACTTGGAACGCGACGAAGACGGACTCGCCCTTATAACCGAGCTTAAGGCAGTCGTTCCAGTCGGCGAGCAGTCCGCAGGGCAGACCGTTGCGACCGGTGCGCGCGAGGTTGAACTCCAGCGCACGGCGCAGATGACCGAGGACAGTCGCCTTGCCCTTATCGGCAAACGGCACGACTTCGTCATAAAAAGCGCTGTCTCCCGTCTCGGCGACGTAGGCAGGGATCGTATTGAAAAACCACAGGCAATCATCGCTGCGATAATTTCCCGGCGGAGTCGGTTTCATCTGGCCCGGCACATGCAACCACGGACGCACATCAGGCTGCGCGCCGCCGGAAGCATCCTGGCCCGAGAGCATGAGCACGAGGCGTTCGCGCACGATGTCCGGCACCATCGCGACCACCCCGAGCATGTCCTGCACGGTGTCACGGAAACCGAAACCGTCGCGGTGTTCACCGGTGTAAACGAGCGAGCACGAGCGCGACCACTCGAGTGTCACGAGCGCGTTGTAGGCGCCCCACGTGTTCGTCATGTGGTCGAAGTCGGCATCGGGCGTTTCAACATGGAGCGTTTCGAGCAATGCGTGCCAATGAGCCTTGAGCGCGGTGAATTCCTTTTCGCACGCGGCGGCGGTGCCGAACTTGCGGCGCGTGGCACGGCCTTCGCGTTCGCTTTTACCGATGCCGAGCAACACGAGCACCTCGCGTGTTTCACCGGGCGCAAGCTCGATGTCGCTCTGGATGACGCCACAGGTGTTGTCAGAAAAACCGGCACTGTTGCCGCAGGTGCCGCGTTCGACTGCAAGCGGCCGGTCGTAACTGCGATAAGAACCGAGAAAGGAATCGCGGTCGCAGTCGTGGCCGGCGATGTCGCCGCCGACGAGAGTCATCCACCACCAGCGCGATTGGTCGCGATTGGCGAAGTTGGCTTTATCCTCGGGGAGACGCGAACAGGACGAAGCGCGGATGAAGCCATCACGCCAGGCGGCCTCGCCGATATATTGGGTGTATTGAAGATTAAGCAGGTCGTTGAGCAGGTTCCACTCGGTGGTGAACTCGGCACAGGCAAATACGCTCAGACGGCGGGGCTTGGTGCCGGTGTTCGTGACGCGTAAACGCCAGTATTCAAATTCCTGATTCAGCGGAATGAAGTAGAGCGACTCTGTTTTGATTCCCGCGTAATCACTGGTGATATCGGCGTAACCGGGGCCGAAGCGTGTCTCGGTGCGATAGCGGTCCAGCGGCTTGGCGACCGGTTGCCAGGCGGACGACCAGTAATCGGCACTGTCCCGATCGCGCAGATAGAAAACACGTCCGGGTTGCTCCGCCGGAACGGAGTTGTAGCGATGACGGAGGATGCGACCTTCGGCCGGCGAACGGGTGAAGGAATAACCGCCGGCATTGTTAGTCACGATGCCGCCGTAGCGACGAGAACCGAGGTAGTTGGACCAGGCCCGCGGCGTGTCGGGACGGGTGACTACGTATTCATGGGCGGCGGAATCAAAGCGTCCGTAATTCATCGAGAAGGCTGAGTGTTGTTATATAAAAATTACTGAGAGCTTAAGGACGTCCGGCAGCCCGTCGCTGGAGCTTCAGGCCGAAACCCCACACACGACCGGCAAGTCACCGGGATGGGCGACGTGCATGAAACGTGCAGCCAAAAGGCCGGCGATAAGCAGACGGGAAAGGGGCATGGGGTGAAGGGTCGAGCCAGCGATTTAAAGCGGCACGAATTCACGTTAAGCCGTAAGCATCACTCCTCGGCATGGCGGATAAATTTTTCGGCCAAACTCGATTATTTAATCTATTTGTTTGAACAACCGGCCGCCCGCCTACGTGAAATCATAATAGCATAAACAATTCCTTCGCGCGCGTTGACACCGGCTGCGACTCCCTTGTTTAAACATTATACCCCTATGTCCTTTGGCCGTCTTGTTAACGAAGCCGATACCCGCCTGCGCGAATGGCTGGATACTTCCGCCCAAAAACCCGGCACCCGCCTGCCTTCAGAACGTGCGCTCGCCGTGCAGCTCGGCATTCAACACTACGCACTCAATCGCGCGATGGCCCGTCTCATATCGGAGGGGCGCGTCGAGCGTGAAGGCTACAAGCTCACGGTCGCCGCCAGCACCCGCATCGACGCCGGTCTCACCTGCCATCTGGTGATTGCCCAACGATCCGTTCATCTCCCGAGCTACAAGCGCGTCGCCAAGGAAATGGGCGTCAAACTCGTTGTGCACACCTGGCAATCCGCCGACGAAGCTGCCTTGGCACTCGACCGTCTGGATAGCCGCGACACCGAGGCCGTCATCTTCGATCCGCCCTATGTGGCGCCCGTATCGTTGTGGGAACCGATTGCCGCCCGTCTGCTCAAACACGGCATACCGGTGGTTGGCATCGGCCAGTCGTCGGCCGCCATTTATTCGGTTAACAGTGACAATCTTCATGATCTGGAAATCGCCATCAACCACCTGCTCAAGCTGGGGCATCGCGAAATAGGTTTCGTCACCGCACCGCCCACCAATCCCGGAGCCATTGAGGTGCTTTATGGCTGGGAGCAGATATGCCGGCGTAACCAACTCAATAAATCCGCCAGTCGCATCTACCTGCAAACGAATGCGCGCCTGAAAGAGGAAGCCGTCGAGGTCGCCGATCTGCTGGTCAACTCATGGAGGGAAATCACCGCTTTGATCGTGTTCTCCGGATTGGATTACAACGTCCAGTTGCTGCAGGAACAGTTACACCAGAAAGGACGGCGCGTGCCCGCCGAGTTGTCGCTCCTGTTTATCGGCGCCTCTAAATCTCCGGCACACGCCACAATTCCGGTCACCAGCCTGACCATCGACGTGGCACTCTTGCAGGAAACCGCTTTCAATCTGGCCCAGCGCGCGACCCGAAAGAAAAAAAATCTAGGTATCCTGCCCCCACCCTGCTCCGTGCTCATCCAGTCGCAGTTCATAGCACGCAACTCCACTCGGCCCCCGGCAGTCCTCAACGATACATCTCCTGAACCAAAGGAAGACCCCTCGATCGCGTCACACACGGCCAGCCGAAAACTCCAGCCTCCCGCCGAGATCGCACGCGCACTCGAATCCTGCCTGCGCATGGCCTACCCGCTGGCAGCAAAAGCATCATTGTCCGAACGCCCGCGTTTCGCGCCGATTGATCTGGGAACGCTTGTAAACCGTCCGCTCAACTTTCGCCGCGGCTGGCTCGGCGATCTGCCGCTCAAACAATTCCCCCCCGGCCCTCACGAAATCCATGGCGTGCCGTTTAACATCCTTGGCGGCCCGCGCCGCTCGGATTGCGGAGCCATTGTTTTCCACTCGGCGGTCAACACCACGGGGAACTCTCAAAAATTGCCCGACACATTGATCATCCCGATCAAACAAAAAGTCCGTGCCGTCTACATCCTCCACGGCTGCGGTTACGCGAAATTTCTGCATCCCTTCGCCCGTTACCGTTTCCTCAATCGCAAGACCTGCCTCGGAAATGTGCCGCTGGTTTCCCTCGGTCAGCCACCGCCCGACTACAACCCCTCGCAACAGACCACCGACGCCGTCACTCCCAACATTCAGGACTGGTGGCCCGATTTCCCGCACATGGATTTCCCTGGCGCACGCATGGCGCCTATCATGGAAAGCGAGGAGGCCGGCCATCTGCCGAGACACGTCTATCTCTACACGCTCGAATGGATCAATCCGTCGCCCGACAAGATCGTCGACAGCCTCGAAGTGTCCGTCGACGCCACGCTTTCCACGACTCTCGGCGTGCTCGCCGTGACGGTGCTGAAACCTTAGTCCACTGCCCCAACCCTGCCGCGCACGCGGCCAATCCGCACACCCGACATTCTGTATTTAATTTATAGATACAGAATAAAACCACCGGCCGCCGCCCCACCAGCCCGTTCGTTCAAACCTGTGTTTTAAAGTAGGCGATGGTGCGCTTCAGGCCTTCTTCAAGCTGAACGTTGGGCGACCAGTTGTTCAGGTATTTTTGCGCGAGCGTGATATCGGGGCGGCGTTGTTTCGGGTCGTCGGAAGGCAACGGACGATAAACGATCTTCGATTTTCCGCCCACGAGTTTGAGGGTGAGCTCGGCCAGTTGCAGCATCGTGAATTCACCGGGATTGCCGATGTTGATCGGGCCGACGGTCTCGGTCTGGTTCATCAGGCGCACGAAGCCCTCGATCAAATCGTCCACGTAGCAGAACGAACGCGTCTGCAACCCGTCGCCGTAAATGGTGATATCTTCGCCCTTGAGCGCCTGCACGATGAAGTTGGAAACGACGCGGCCGTCGTTCGGATGCATGCGCGGGCCGTAGGTGTTAAAAATACGGACGATGCGGATATCGACTTTGTTCTCGCGGTGATAATCGAAGAACAACGTCTCGGCGACGCGCTTGCCTTCATCGTAACACGAGCGTTTACCGATCGGGTTCACATTGCCCCAATAGCTTTCGGGCTGCGGATGCACGCTAGGATCGCCGTAAACTTCCGAGGTGCTCGCCTGAAACACGCGCGCCCGCACGCGCTTGGCGAGACCGAGGGCGTTGATCGCACCCATGACCGAGGTCTTGGTGGTTTTGATCGGGTTGAACTGGTAGTGCGGAGGCGAGGCCGGGCAGGCGAGATTGTAGATCTGGTCCACCTCGAACTTGAAGGGATCGATCACATCGTGGCGCACGAGTTCGAAGTCGGGGCGCCCGTGAAGATGCGCGATGTTGCTCTTCCGGCCGGTGAAAAAATTATCGAGACAGATGACATCGTTGCCGTCTTTGAGCAGACGATCGCAGAGATGAGATCCCAAAAAGCCGGCGCCGCCAGTCACGAGAATACGCATGATGGCGACAGTCGATAAGTTGGCCGCACCTAAGTCGAAACCAAACTGGCGCAACCGCGCCAGTGATTACCGGGCGGCCGCACCCGTTTCGTAACGTTCCACCCAGGCGCGATACCATGTCCCATAATCGCCCGCCTCGATGTGCGCGCGGGCCTGCGCCATCAGATCGAGGTAGAAATGCAGGTTATGCAGCGTGCACAACGTGCAGGCCAGGATCTCGCCGGCGACGGTCAGGTGGCGCAGATAAGCGCGGGAAAACTGCGTCGTGTAGTTATTGATCTCCTCGCTGATCGGCCGCGGATCCGCGCGATACTTTTCGTTCTTCAAATTCATCGGTCCGTCGGGCGTGAAGACGAGGCCGTTGCGGGCCACGCGCGAAGGCAGCACGCAGTCGAACATGTCCACGCCGAGCGCAACCATCTTGAGCAACTGCGGCGGCGTCCCGAGGCCCATCGTGTAGCGCGGTTTGTCCACCGGCATGAACGGCGTGGTGGCGCCCACCTGTTTCAACATCTCGGGCTCCGGCTCGCCCACGCTCACTCCGCCCACCGCATAACCGGGAAAGTCCAAGGCCGCGAGCGACTCGGCCGCTTCGCGTCGCAGGTCGTCGTAAGTCGAACCCTGCACGATCGCGAAGACATGGTGACCGGCCGCCAGAAAGCCGTTGTCCGTGGCGATCTCCTTGCACTTCACCGCCCAACGCAGAGAACGCGCGCAGGCCTCGGCCGTCGCGTCACGGTCGCAAGGCCAAGGCGGACATTCGTCGATCACCATCGCGATATCGCTGCCGAGATTTTGCTGGATCGTCATGACCTCGCGCGGGCCGAGAAACAGTTTTTTGCCATCCAGGTGCGACTGAAACTCCACGCCGTCGTCGTGCATCTTTCGAAGCTTCGCCAAGGAAAAGACCTGAAAGCCGCCGCTGTCCGTGAGGATCGGTCCGCTCCAGCCCATGAATGCGTGGAGGCCGCCCAGCTCTTTGATCAACTCACTCGTTGGACGCAGGTTGAGGTGATAGGTATTCCCGAGAATGATCTGAGACCCGATTTCGCGCAGGTGCGCGGGCGTGAGAGACTTGACCGTGCCTTGGGTGCCCACCGGCATGAAGATAGGCGTCTCGATCACACCGTGCCGGGTCTGCAACCGGCCGCGTCGGGCTGCGGTCGCCGTGTCGGTCTTCAAAAGTTGGAAATGGTCGGGCATCTCCCAAACCTACCGCCATGCTTGACCCAAGTGTCAACCCGCGAGGATAGTAGGTTACTTACATCCGCCGTGCTGCTCGTCATCGACAACTACGATTCGTTCACTTTCAACCTCGTCCAATACTTCGGTCAATTGGGCGTGGAGCAACGCGTGTTTCGCAATGACGAGATCACGCCCGCCGAAGCGCTCGCCCTCAACCCCGACCGCGTGCTCATTTCCCCCGGCCCTTGCTCCCCCGTGGAGGCTGGCGTCTCGCTCGACATGATCGGCGCTTTTGCCGGCAAAAAACCCATCCTCGGCGTCTGCCTCGGCCATCAGTCCATCGGCCACTACTTCGGCGGAAACGTCGTTCGCGCCGACCGTCTGATGCACGGCAAGACATCCCCCATTCTCCATAAGGATACCGACGTCTTCAAAGGCCTGCCTCAGGGTTTTGCCGCCACTCGCTATCACTCCCTGCTCGTCGAGCGCTCCACATTCCCGGCTTCCTTGGAAATCACCGCCGAGACCAAGGAAGGTGAAGTCATGGGCCTGCGCCATCGCGAGCTCCCCATCTGGGGCGTGCAATTCCACCCCGAGTCCATCGCGACCGAGGGCGGCATGAAGATCCTCGAAAACTTTCTCAAACTGAACTGACCCCACCATGCGTTGCCCCAAGTGCACTTCCATCGAGGACAAGGTCATCGACTCCCGCATCAGCAAGGAGGGTAGTTCCATCCGCCGTCGTCGCGAGTGCCTTGAGTGCAGCCATCGCTACAGCACCACCGAGTTCATCGTGCGCGAAGGTATTGTCGTCATCAAACGCGATGGACGCCGCGAGGATTTCGACCGCGAAAAGCTGGTGCGTTCGGCCCAAGCAGCGTGCCAGAAACGCCCCGTCGATGCCGAGCAGATCAGCATGTTGATCGAGGACGTGATCGACGCACTCGAAGCCCAATACGACACCGACATTCCTTCCCGCGCCATCGGCGACGCCGTCATGCAGCGCCTCCGCAAGATCGACGAGGTCGCCTACGTGCGCTTCGCCAGCGTGTATAAGGAATTCCGCGACGTCTCCGAATTCATGCACGAGATAAACGGGCTGGATAAAAAGGTGCCGTCTCACGACTGATGGCCGCCCCCGCCCGCGACGACCTCCGTCGCCTGCATTTCATCAACGCGCTCTTCGCGCATGTCACCGGCCACGACCTCTATCTGGCCGAGCAAATCAAAGAAGCCATCGCCTTCAGTCTAGGCGAACTGGAGAAACAAACCGCCGAGCACCCCGAGTTCGCCGTCAAATACGACGTCGCCTTCAACGCCTCAGCCGCCCGCCTGCTTGAAAGCCTGTTCTCCGGCCAACCGCGCCACGGCTTTTTCCATTGGGACGCGCTGAGCACGCTGACCTCGGCCACGCCGCTGTTTGCACGAGCCGAGCTGATGACGGGGTTAAAGCGCCTCACGCCCTTCCGCGAATCCACGCTACTCGTCACCAACCTGCGCCCCGCCCTCATGCCGCCCGAGAAACGCGCCACCCCGCGTCGCCAGCGCGAATACGAGGACGCCCTCGCCTACATCCGCGACCTCACCGCCGCCCGCACTGCTCCCAGCGCGGATCTCCGGCTGTTGTTTTTGTAAGATCATATTCCGAACTTTGCGCCTTCGCGTCTTTGCGTTTAACTCCGTCCCATGTCGAAGACCCTTTTCCAACGCATCATCGACCGCGAAATCCCCGCCAAAATTGAGTATGAGGACGACCGCTGCATCGTCATCCACGACATCGCCCCCGCCGCACCCGTTCACCTGCTGATCATCCCCAAGTCGGTGATCCCGCGGGTGGGAGAAGCCACAGACTCCGACGAAGCCGTGCTAGGACATCTGCTGGTCACGGCCGGTATCGTGGCAAAAAAAATCGGTATCCCCAAGGGCTTCCGGCTCGTCATCAACCACGGTCCCGATGCCTGCGAAACCGTTCCCCATCTACACGTCCACCTTCTTGCCAAGCGCCAACTCACCTGGCCTCCCGGTTGAGCCGGTCTCCTTTTTCATTCCCCAGGCGTGAACCCCTTTCGCACACGCTTTTTATCCTTCTTGGTTTTCGCGGCCTTTTCCGCGCTTTCGCTCCGCGCCGATTGGAAAGATGACGTCGGCTACACTCGGCTGCAGCAAACGTTCACCGGTGGCGTGCCCACCTCCGTGGCAGATGGAATCACGCAGGCGGAGGCCGGTGATGCTAATGGCAACTTTTACCAGCCTGACTTCACCCACCCCGAGTTCAGCGGAAAAACCCTGACCGTAAAAAGCCCCACCACGGGACTCTCCGGCCACGCCACGACGGTGGGTGCTTACTTTTACGGTGGCTACACCAGCCTGATCGCAGGCACCACAGCCATCGATTCCTACAGTGCCAACGGCTGGCTTAATGCCGACTTCCTGAACTACGGCACGGCCAGCGCACCGCTGCCGGAAACCCGCCGCGTGCAAAACCACAGTTGGATAGGATCCCTCAGCGGAAACAATCCGAGCATCAGCAACGTCAACCAACGCCTCGACTTCGCTATCAATCGCGACGGCTTCACCAGTGTCGTGGGCATGAACAACGGCGCGAGCACCATCCTCCCTGATCTGCTCGGACAAGGTTACCACTCGCTCTCCGTTGGTCTCGTCAACGGCAACCACAGCGCCGGCCTCACGGCTTACGATGGCGCTGGACGCATGAAACCCGACCTCGTCGCCTTCGAAGGAGTAACCAGTTTTTCCACGCCCCAAGTCGCGAGCGCCGCCGGCTTGATCTCGGAAAAACTCCGCAACACTTACTCTGCATCTCTCCTCACGGCCGATTATCCCCGCCTCACCAAAGCACTCCTTCTCGCCGGTGCCGCCAAAGAGCCGCTCAGTTCATGGAGCCGCGAAGATACCGCCAAACCCTACGATGCCGTTTACGGTGCAGGCGCGCTGAACGTCCTGCTCTCCTACCGCATTCTGATGGGCGGCAAACAAAGCGCGTCCGAGACCACCACCGTGGCAGACACCGGCTGGAACGTTACCACTGTCAGTAACTCTACAACCTCAGCCAGTCGCACCTACTACTTTGACGTTCCCGCCGGAACCGCATCGACCCGCTTTTCCGCCGCCCTCACGTGGCATCGTCCTCTTACCTTTTTTTCCGGCTCTTTTTACGTGCCCACTTTAGCCAACCTTGATCTTAAACTATACGAGGTTTCATCCGGCACCTTCACCCTGGGCACTCAACTCGACGCCAGCCTCAGCACCGTCGACAACGTAGAGCACATTTATCAAGCCACGCTCGCCCCGGGCCGTTACGCACTTCAAGTCACGTCCGCCGCCGGCTCTTCCACCAACTACGCGCTCGCCTGACGCACCTCACCCACGGTCACCGTCGCCGCCACGACATCCATCACCAAGGAAATCGACGGCTCCACCGGCCTCTTCACGATCACGCGCACGGGACCAACCTCGTCTCCCCTGCTGGTTCCCCTCAACTGGAGCGGAACTGCCGTATCCGGTATTCACTACAATACACCTCCATCGACGTTGTTGATACCCGCCGGTAGCTCGACCGGCACCATCACGATCACCCCGATCGCCGACTCCCTGGCCCAAGGCGACCGCACCGTCACGTTGCTCGTCTCCAACGACTATTCGTTATCAGCCGGCACCCCTGCGCACGCCGACATCACTATTCAGGACAAGCCCTACGATCACTGGCGTTTCTCACGTTTCAGCACCGAAGAACTCACCAACGATGCCATCAGTGGCCCTGCCGCTGATCCCGACTCCGACGGACAACCCAACCTCCTGGAATATGCGCTCAACGCAGAGCCCAAATCAGCCGATGCCGTCCAACATACGCCCGTCGTCACTCTCGCCGACAACCACCTCACGCTCACCTACCAACGCCCCACCGCCATCCCCGATGTCACCTACATCGTAGAATGGTCTGGCGATCTTCAGACATGGAGCTCGGGGCCAACCGTAACCGCAACCTACACGACCAGCGAAAACGGCGATGGCACCACCACCGTGACGGAAAGATCGCTCAACCCGCAGTCGTCGATGCCCCGCCAGTTTTTGCGCCTGCGTGTGACCCGTCTCTGATTATCGCGCTTCGAAGGTTCCATCTGCCCGTTTCACGATGAGTCGCTTGAGCTCCAGCATCATCAATGTCGCGGATAATTGAGACGTGGGCAGACCGGTTTGTCCGGTAATCGCATCAATCGAAACCATCGCACCACCCGAGAAACACGCGTAAACCTTCTGTTCTTCAGCGGTAAGATTCGAAGCAGCCAAAGCCGTGCCGCCCGTGGTCTTTTCCGGAATCGCCGACGGTCGCAGTCCATCGAGATAGTTCAACTCGCTCAAAATATCGTCCACGCCCGTCAGCAACGTCGCCCCATCACGAATCAATTGATGGCACCCCGCGCTCGTCGCCTGATCGATACGCCCCGGCACCGCAAAAATCAACCGCCCCTGCTCTCCCGCGAAACGCGCCGTGATCATCGAACCACCCGCCACGTCACTCTCTACCACGACGACCGCATCGCAGATGCCCGCCACGATGCGATTGCGCATAGCGAACGATTGCTTGTCCGCGCGTCGGGTAAACGGGAACTCCGACAACACCGCTCCCGTTTCCGCAATCTGCCGGTAAAGATTCAAGTTTTCGGCCGGATATATGATGTCGATTCCGTTACCCAGCACCGCCGCCGTTTTTCCTCCCACCGATAACGCACCTTCATGCGCCGCCGTATCGATGCCGCGCGCCAGTCCGCTCACCACGCAGAACCCCATTCGCGCCAGATCCGCACCCAGCTTTTTGGCCACGCTTTGACCGTAAAGCGTCGTCCGCCGGCTGCCGACAATCGCCACGCTCGGCTGCGAAAAATCATAAGGCCCCTTTCGATATAAACCGATGGGCGCACTATCAATCTCGCGCAACAACCGCGGATAATACCCGTCCCGCTGCGTCACAAAATCCGTGTCGGCCTGCGCCATCCGCTCCTCTTCGCGCGCCAGATCAAAATGCTCGGCCCAACCCGCAATCGTCCCGCTGATCGCCGGTCCGACCCCGCGCACTTCCTCCAGCCGTTGGGCGCCCGCCGCAAACACCGCGCGCGGATCATCACCCAGTTCCGCCAGCAAGCGAGTCAGCGTGATCGGCCCGATATTCGGCAGCGCATTCAACACCAAAAACGCCTGCCGTTCGGTAAGCTCACCTGCATTCATAATCATTATTGGGGTTATTTTTTCTCCAGCACGCCCGGCACCGATGAAGTCACTCCCGCCGCCATCAAGTCCTTCAGCAGCGTTCGCGACTCCTCGCTCAACTCTTCAGCCTGCACCAATTCATCCAAGGTCCGGTAACGAACCGCAAGCGCCGTCGCCCCCTTCTTTCCGACACCGGGCAACCCCATCGCACCAATCAATCGCGCCAGATCCACGCGCCGGCTCTTCTCGATCTCAGCCAGCACGCGCGCCGACACGCCGTCTTCACTTCGCAACCGGTAAATATCCGCCACGCCGGTCAGTTTCTTTTTCGCCACGAGCGTATCAATCAGCGCCGGCCCCAGTCCGCCGATACCCACGCCCGATGGAGAAGCAAAATACTCAATCCGTCTCCGCACCTGCGCCCCGCACTCATTATTCGCACATCGCACCGACGTGCCTTCACGCACGAAAGCCACGCCGCACTCCGGACACTTTTCTGGTAACACATACGACTTCACCTCACTGCCTCTAAGTTCCAAATCTACGCCGACAATTGCCGGAATGATTTCACCGGCTTTTTCCACATAGACAAAATCTCCGACGCGCAGATCACGTCGCTTGATCTCCTCCAGATTGTGCAACGTCGCCCGCGTAATCGTGGTGCCGCCGATCTTCACCGGATCCAACTCCGCCACGGGCGTGATCGCTCCCGTGCGCCCCACCTGCAACGTGATCGCCTTCAATCGTGTCGCGACCCGCTCGGGTGCAAATTTATAGGCAACCGCCCAACGCGGCGCATCCTCGCCCGCGCCCAATTCAAGTTGCTCTGATCGTGAATCGATTTTCACCACCACTCCATCGGTCGGATAACTGAGCCGTGATCGTTCACGACCGAACTCCTCCACCGCAGACCAGACTGCGGCTTCTTTCACCACCGTAACTTTATCAACTCCCGGCAATCCCCACGCCTTGAACCGTGCATGCAAGGCCTGCTGCGTGGCCGGTGGTTTCTCCGCTCCTTCCCACACACCCAAACCATAAAACACCGCGCTCAACCGGCGCTTGCCGACTTCTGCGGGGTCCTTCGATTTTAATGTCCCTGCTGCAAGATTCCGCGGATGCGCGAACGACTCCTCCCCCGCAGCGTCCCGCTCCACATTGATCCGCGCAAATTCTGCGTAATCGATAAACACCTCGCCCCGCACTTCGACCACAGCGGGAGCACCGGCCGGCAACTGACGCGGGATTGCCGTGATCGTCAGCACATTCGCGGTCACATCATCGCCCTCAAGCCCATTACCACGCGTCACCGCGCGCACCAAGTTTCCGCCTTCGTAGGTCACGCTGATAGCCAGTCCGTCAAACTTAGGCTCGATCACCCAGACGACGTCCTCGCGCCGCAGTGTGCGCTCGGCTTTATTGATGAACGTCCGCAACTCCTCCGCGGTGTAGGCCTTCTCCAAACTGAGCATCGGCTGTCGATGGCGCTGCGTCGCAAAGTCACCGCTGCGATCATCACCCATCACGGGTTGCTGCGTTTTTTCGAGCGTCCGCAATTCACGTTTCAACGTGTCGTATTCGGAATCAGTGATCTCCGGTGCCGCCTTCTTAAAATACAGCTCATCGTGCCGCGCGATCTCTGCCCGCAACCAAATCAACCGCTCGTTCGAGTCAGCCGCCGAGAGTCCCTGACTTCCCAATCCTATCAGGACCACCAGCAAAGCCAGCGTGAGAAACCAGCGCCTGATCACCCCGCTCAATGAAATTGCCATTACCCTGCATATGCAGATTGCACGCCACTTAAGCAAGTTAACGCATCATGATCGCAAAACTGCCGGCAAAAAATCGATTAATTGTGTGATGGTGACCGCCACCTGGCCATGCGTTCGCGCCAGATGATCAGCCGCCATTCCGTGCCAGACCACCGCGCGCGCCGCAGCTCCCGTCAAATCCGCCGGAGCCTGGGCCAGCAGTCCACCCGTAAGCCCTGCCAAGATATCACCACTGCCTCCCCTCGCCAGCACCGGACCGCCAAAGAAACCATGATACCGTGTCGTGCCGGAGTGAATACACGTCACCGGATCTTTTTTAATCGTGATGGCCTCCTTCGTGATCGCACGTTCGATGCGCGCGAACTCCCCGGCATGAGGAGTCAAGATACGCGGAGCGGTTCCCGCCGCGACGATGTCCGGTTGCAATGCATCCGCATCGATCACCAACGGCACCGATGATTGCCCTACGATATCTTTCACCAAAGCCATCGTCTCCGCTTCACGACCGAGTCCCGGACCGATCAACAACGCCGTCGCCCGTGCGATCCTGGCCCGCAGCAGATGGCTGCCTTCGAGTGCGAGTCCGCCTTCGGGCGTCTCCGGCCAGCCAACCCACATGGCCTCGGGTGCCCGCGCGGCAAACGCCGCGACCAGAGACTCCGGCACAAACGCCGTGACCAACCCCGCGCCGCTGTGCAAAGCCGCCAGCACGCTCATCAACACCGCACCCGGATAACCGCGCGAACCGCCCACAATAAAAAGATGCCCGTAAGTGCGTTTATCCGACCGCGACGCTCTCAACCCACGCAACGGATCGAGCACCTCGGACGTGAGCACTCGATCGAGTTTGTCACTTATTAAGTTACAAACGGATTTTCCGCCTATCTGGAAAAAACCGAGATCGAGGTAACGTAGGCGGCCGGCGTTGGGTAGCGTGAGAAGCGGTGTTTTCACGATACCAGTCGCATAGGTGAAATCGGCACGGAAGGCATCCGCCTCATCAAGTCCGCTCGGTAAATCCACCGCTGCGCGCAGGCGCACCGGCAGCTCATTTACATCGTGCAGCACCTTGGCCACCGACTCATCCAATGGCGCGCGAAATTGGAAACCAAACACACCGTCAATCACGACGTCGTAGGAGCGCATCTTGGCCGCAGTGCGCTTGGCAGCAGTCGGCTGAAGATCGCGCCACGCGCGTTGAGCCAGCGGACGCAGCGTGCGTTCCCCCAATAAAAAAACCACTTCCACACAGGTCAGCGGATACCGCTCAACTATCCGCTGCGCGGCGATCATCGCATCGCCCGCATTGTGACCTTTTCCCGCGAGCACCAACACCGTGCCCTCATTGGGAAACCCACAGATCTCTTCAAAGTCTTTCAGAATCGCGTCCGCCACCGCACGTCCGGCCTGCTGCATCGCAGCCCACTCCGCCACTTCGTTGCCCGCAAAAAGCGTCGCCTCGAATTCTTTCGCTTCAGCGCAGGTGAGGATCGGGTGCGCGGCGTTCATGACTGAAAGACTCAGACCGCTTTCACGATCGCCGCAACCGCCATTGCCGCCGTGTCCGTGTGCGAAAGCGTTAGCAGCACACTCGTGCCGCCGACCTGCTTGAGCAGCCCTTCACCTTTTTCATCGAGTCGCACCAGCGGTTCGTGGCGGCTGCCGTGATAAACTGAAATCGACTTCCACCCAAGCTCCGCACCGATGCCCGTCGTGAACGCCTTGGACACGGCTTCCTTCGCGGCAAAACGCGCCGCGAGGTGCTTGTGCGGATACTTCATGCTGAAGCAATACGCGCGCTCCTCATCGGTGAATACGCGGTTGAGAAACCGGTCGCCCTGTCGCTCCAACACACCCGCGATGCGATCGACGTCGATAAGATCGGAACCGAGGCCGAGCAGCATGCCCCCAGGCGGCAACGTGATGATGCGTGCTTCGCTCATGTGGCGGGATTCATGCGCTTTTTCATTTCACGGACCGCTTCATCAATACCCGTGGTCAACGCACGACTGATGATCGTGTGGCCGATGTTGAGCTCGTGAACGTGCGGCAGCGTGCGGATCTCCGCCACGTTGTCGTAATTGATACCGTGCCCCGCATTGACCACGACTCCGGCGGCGTGTGCGCGCAACGCGCCGTCACGCAAACGGGCAAACTCCTCAGCACGGCGAGGCGTGTGCCAGACATTGGCCCACGCACCGGTGTGCAGCTCAATCCACGGCGCACCGAGTTCGGCGCTCAAATCAATCTGCGCGGCGTCCGCATCGATGAAGAGGCTCGTGATAATTCCAGCGGCATTCATCGCATCAACGCAGGCTTTGACCTGGGCGCGGCGTGCGACGACATCCAGACCACCCTCGGTGGAAATCTCCTCGCGACTCTCCGGAACCACGCACACCGAGGCGGGTTTCACTTTCAATGCGAAGTCGATCATCCACGGCGTGCACGCCATCTCGAGGTTGATACGTGTCTTGGACGCAGCCTTCAGCCGCCAGACATCGTGCTCCTGAATGTGCCGGCGATCCTCGCGCAAGTGGATGGTGATGCCATCCGCGCCGGCGCGTTCGGCCAGCACGGCCAACGCAACAGGATCGGGCTCCACGGGACCGGGAGCCGTCTGGTCATAACCCCGGTAACGCGCCTGCCGGACGGTGGCACAGTGGTCGATATTGACGCCGAGAAGAATCATGGGATGCGGTAATAAAGCACGAATGAGGAAATCAGGAAATCAGGAATATGACCTGAATTTTCTTCCTGCATCCACGAGTTCCGGATTGGTTGGCCTTTATGGCCACGCCCGCCCCCAAGAAGGAAAACCTGCTGCTCAACCTGGTTTTCAACATTCTCATTCCCACGCTGGTGCTTTCCAAGCTCAGCAAGGACACGCTGCTCGGGCCGGTCGTCGGACTCGTCGTCGCCCTCGCCTTCCCGCTGGGTTATGGCGTCTGGGATTTTCTCGAGCGCAAGAAGGCCAATTTTATTTCGATCATCGGCTTCGTGAGCGTGCTGCTCACCGGCGGACTCGCGCTCATGCATATCGGCGGAATGGGCTTCGCCATCAAGGAAGCCGCCGTGCCCACCGTGATCGGCATTGCAGTGCTCTTATCCTTGAAGACCAAGACGCCGCTCGTGCGCACCATGCTCTACAACGAACAGGTGATCGACGTGGAACGCGTCGACACGGCCCTCAACCTCAAAGGTAACCGCAAGGACTTCGACCGGCTGCTGTTCAATGCGAGCTGCCTGCTCTCGCTGTCGTTTCTGGTAAGTGCCGCGCTCAACTTCGGGCTCGCCCGCTACCTGTTGAAAAGCCCCGCGGGCACTGCGGAGTTCAATGCCGAGCTCGGCAAGATGCACTTCCTCAGCTGGCCGGTCATCGTGATCCCCAGCATGGCGATGATGATGTTCGCCCTCTGGCGATTACTGAGCGGTATCAAAAAACTCACCGGCCTGGAGCTCGACGCCATTTTCAAAACACCGCCCGAAAAGCCCAAAACCAAGAAAGCCTGAGTCTCCCTTCAGACACAAAAAAGCCGGACGATTTTCGTCCGGCTTTTTTGTAGACGTCAGCGAAGGTCACGCCCCGGCGAAAACCTGCGATCAACGCAGGTTCATCGGCGTGTAATCACGCTGAGGATGGCCGTTGAAGATCTGACGCGGGCGGTAGATGCGGCCCTTGGCATTCGAAGCGACTTCGCGCCAGTTGGCAATCTGACCGGGCGCACGACCGATCGCAAAGATCACCGTGAACATGCTCGTGGGAATACCGAGCGCGCGCATGATGATGCCGCTGTAGAAATCGACGTTCGGGTAGAGTTTGCGCGAGATGAAGTAGTCTTCGTTGAGCGCGGCGTGCTCGAGGCGTTTGGCGATATCAAGGAGCGGGTCCTTGATGCCGAGCTTGGCGAGCACCTCATCACACGCCTTGCCGATGATCGTCGCGCGGGGATCGTAGTTGCGGTAAACGGGATGGCCAAAGCCCATCAGGCGGTTGCTCTTGTTGCCCTGCTTGGCGGCTTCGACGAAACGGGTGCCGTCATCGCCTTCGTCATGGATCGACTGGAGCATCTGCATGACCGCGGTGTTGGCGCCGCCGTGAAGCGGGCCCGAAAGCGCGCCGATACCGGAGGAGAGCGATGTGAAAATATTCGCGGCGCTGGAGCCCACCATGCGCACGGTCGAGGTGGAGCAGTTCTGCTCGTGGTCGGCGTGGAGGAGGAGCAGCAGGTTGAGCGCGTGGGAAACCTCAGGGATGATTTTATAATCCTCGTAGGGCTCCGAGAACATCATGTGAAGGAAGTTGTCGGCGAACGGCAGATCCTTCGGGAAAATGAACGGCAGGCCTTTTTGATGGCGGTAGATCATCGCACCGATCGTGCGGATCTTCGAAATGAGAACGGCGGCGGACTGGTCGAAATTCTTGAGGTCGGTCTCGAAATTATTGGTGGCGAGTTCGGGATGATAGGAAGCGAGGGCACCCACCATGGAGCTCAGCATGACCATCGGAGGAGCATCCTTCGGGAAGGCGTCAAAAAACTTCTGCATCTGCGGCGCAACCGTCGCATTTTCGCGCAGGAGCTTGCCGAATTTCAGGCGCTGTTCGGCGTTGGGGAGTTCACCGTAGATGACCAGGTAAGCCGTCTCGACGTAGTTAGAATGAGCGGCGAGTTGCTCGATGGGATAACCGCGGTGACGAAGGATGCCATTGTCCCCATCGAGGTAAGTGATGGTGCTCTCGCAAGAGCCGGTGTTGCCGTAGCCTTGATCGTAGCAGATGTAGCCGGTGTCGGCGCGCAGCTTGCGGGTATCGATGGCTCTTTCACCTTCCGAACCGATCAAAATGGGCAGGGTGATTTCTTTGTCCTCCAACTTCAGGGTAGCAGTATTAGCCATATCCGTTCGAACAGAGCAAAATCCGCACCGGATGCAAAGCAAAGTGTCATGCCATTGCGTGACTTTACTGCAGCAATAAGTGCACGACGTGCGGCTTGTTAGCAGATGTATTCACCCTGGGCGCGGGAATCCCCGCCCACCCTTGATGCAAAACCGACGCAGGCCTCAAAAATTAACGCGCAGCCGACGCGGTCATCGCTGCGACGGCCGTGAAACTACGATAGATTTGCAGCCCTTTGGCCTGGCTTTTTTCAGGATGGAACTGCGTGGCGAAGCACCGTCCGCGCGCGATGGCGGCGGTGAAGACTTGGCCATAATCACACTCGGCCAGCACCAGCGACCGGTCATCCGGCACGCAGTGGAAACTATGCACGAAATAAAACGCTTCACCTTCCGAATGAAGCCCCGCCTGAAGCGGAGAGCCGCACTGGAGGAAACGCACGGTATTCCAGCCCATGTGCGGAATCTTGAATTCCGACGGCAACTGGAAGCGCACAACCTTGCCCGGGAAAATACCGAGGCCTTCGGTTTTCCCGCCCTCTTCGGAATAATCGAAGAGCGCCTGCATGCCGAGGCACACGCCAAGGAAGGGCCGATCCGCGGCGATCCATTCACGAACCGTATCGGCAAGTCCGCTGGCCTTGAGCGACGATACACAATCAGCCAGTGCGCCGACGCCCGGCAGCACGAGCCCATCGGCACCGGAAGCGATCACCTCGGCCGGAGTGCGCACGACCTTCACCTCGGCGCCCACGACCTCGAAGGCCTTGGTAACGCTACCGAGGTTGCAAAGTCCGTTGTCGATGACGGCGATGATGGGCATGACGGCGAAAACGCTAACCGCGGCGGCTGAAAACCGCCAGCGGTTGAATTAGATCTTACCCTTGGTCGAGGGCAGCTGGCCCGCCGTGCGCGGGTCAATCTGCGTGGCGGCGTCAAGGGCGCGCGAAAGGCCTTTGAAGATCGCCTCGGCGACGTGATGCGGCTCCTCGCCGTATTCGAGCGTGATGTGCAGGTTGCAACCGAGCGCGTTGCTAAACGCACGGGCGAATTCCTTCACGAGAATGATGTTAAAATCGCGCACGAACTGCGTGGGCGCCTCGACCTGGTAAACGAGGTGCGGGCGTCCGCCGATGTCCACGGCGACGCGCGCCAGGGATTCATCCATGGGCAGCAGGAAGAAGCCGTAGCGTTTGATACCGAGCTTGTCGCCGAGCGCCTGTTTGAAGGCGTCACCGAGCACGAGGCCGACGTCCTCAACGGTGTGGTGATAATCGACCGCGACATCACCGACGCATTTCACGTTAAGATCGAACAAGCCGTGCTTCGCGAACAGCGTGAGCATGTGGTCGAAGAATGGCACGCCGGTGTCGATTTTCGACACGCCGGTGCCGTCCACTTCGAGCGTCAGCTGGATGTCGGTTTCGGCGGTCTTACGGGTGAGTGTTATGTTGCGAGCCATGCTTCGATTGCTTTGTTGACGGAGAACATTTCGTCGTCGCTGCCGACGCTGATGCGCAGGAATGGCGCGGTCAAGGCGTGGCTGGGGAACGCACGCACGAGGATCTTCTGCGCGAGGAAGAAATCGTAGAGCGACTTCGCGACGGCGGGACCGGTTTCGCCTTTGGAGTTTTTTGGCTCCGCGAAAATGAAGTTGGTCTGCGTCGGGTAGATGAACCAGCCGAGACGGTCCGACCAGTCGCTCACCCAATAATCACGGGTGTAGATGATCTTTCCGATGATGGCGTCGTAGTAGCCGGTGTCGCTCAGTGCCGCGAGCGCGGCGGCCTGCGAGAGGCGGTTGACGTTGTAGCTGTCGCGCACGCGGTCGAGCAGCTCGATGATTTCCGCACTGGCGAGTGCGTAGCCCACGCGAAGACCGGCGAGCGCGTGCGCCTTGGAGAGCGTGCGCGTAATCACGAGGTTCGGATAACGCGCGAGGAGCGACACGGCATTCTCCTTTGCGAACGGCGCGTAAGCTTCATCCACGACAAGCACGCCCGGGAATTTATCGAGGACGGCGGAGAGTTCGGCATTGGTGAACGCGACGCCGGTGGGCGCATTGGGCGACGTGAGGAAAAACGCGCGCGCGCCGGACGATACGATTTTTTCCACGGGCAACTTCATCGAGCGGTCGAACTCGATGATCGTGGTTGTGCCGTCGTTGATCGCGACGAGCACGGGATACAGCGAGTAGCTCGGCAGCGTGAAACCGGTCGCCGCGGAGGGTCCGCCGAAGACGCGAACGAGCAGGTTGAGCACGTCGTCGGAACCGTTGCCGATGAGGACGTTTTCTTCACGTAAACCGTGAAGCTTGGCGACGAACTGACGGAGAGGCGTGCTCTTCGGATTCGGGTAAAGCCGGAGCAAATCGCCCTCGTCGGCGAGCTCGTGCTTGATGGCCTCGGCTGCGCGCGGGCTGGGACTGTAAGGGCACTCGTTGGTGTTGAGCTTCACCCAACCGGGGCCAGTCGGCTGAAGACCGGGCGTGTAGGCGTGAAGCTTCTGGATGTGCGGGAGGGCCGGAACGGAAAAAGAAGAGGACATGGACTAAAACGATCCCGACAAATCAGAGGGCGCGGATCTTCACACTGCGGCCGTGCGCGTCGAGTTTCTCCATCGCGGCGAAGGCGGAAACAACCGGTTCGGCCTTTTTGACGGAGGCTTTGTCGTAACGCACCACACTCGTGCGGCGCATGAAGTCGGCGACCCGCAGGCCGCTGAAGAAACGGCCGGCTCGGGCGGTCGGCAGCACGTGGCTGGGACCTGCGGTGAAATCACCGAGGGCGGTCGCCGTGTAGTTACCGAGCATGATCGCACCGGCGGTCGTGATGTCGCGAAGGAGACCTTTGTGCGCGGACTCCTTGACGAGTAATTCGAGATGCTCGGGCGCGACGTAGTTGGCCACCTTCACGGCTTCGGCGAGGGTCTTCACTTCGATGGCGAGGAAACCGTTGGCGAGCACGCGCTGGGTTTTCTCGGAACGGGAGATAAGCTTCAACTGCACCTGCACTTCGTCGGAGATCTCTTTGATGATCTCGGCTGAGGTCGCCACGAGGTAGATTTTTTCGCGACCGGAACCGTGCTCGGCTTGCGCGAGAAGATCGGCGGCGGCGAAGGTAACGTTGGTCGATTCGTCGGCGATGATCATGACCTCGCTCGGGCCCGGAAGCGAATCGACACCGACGGTGCCGAACACCTGGCGCTTGGCTTCGCACACGTAAGCGTTGCCGGGTCCGAAGACCTTATCGACGGCCGGAACCGTGAGCGTGCCGAAGGCGGCGGCGCCGATGGCTTGCACGCCGCCGATGCGGTAAACTTCGTCGATGCCGATGAGATCGAGAGCGGCAAGAACACCATCGGCAATCTTGCCCTGCGAATTGGAAGGCGTGAAGACGGCGATCTCGGGGCAGCCAGCGATCTTCGCGAGCGTGGCCGTCATGAGGACGGTGGATACAAGCGGGACTTCGCCGCCGGGGACGTAGAGACCGACGCGGCGGATCGGGTGGTTGATCTCGCCGACCTGCGCGCCGTGTTTGTTTTTGCCGAGCCAGTCCTTGGGCAGGCTCTGCTTGTTGAAGGCGACGATGTTCTCGTGCGCGGCGACGAGGGCCTTGCGCTCGGCGGCGGGCAAACGCTTGGCGGCAGCGGCGATCTCGGCGGGCTTTACGCGGAAATCACGGGCGCGGAGCTTGGCGCCGTCGAACTTCGCGGCGTAATAGCAAACGGCTTCGTCGCCACGTTGGCGGATGTCGGCCAGGATGGCGGTGACGGTGTCCTGAATGTCCTTGGGAACGGATGCTCCCTGACAAAAGCCGGCCAGATCGGAATCAAAGGTTTTAGAGGCAAACTGGATGACGCGCACGGTGAAAGGATTAGTCGGAAAGCACTACCCTGCCCCGCTTACGGGCGCCAGTCGGAAAACCATCAAACCGCCCCAGCGCGCTCAGCGGTTCATCGAGGGCACCAAAAACAAACTGTCTGCAAACGTCTCATTAACCTGAATCTTATCAAAATTAATCGAAACCGTGCGCTCACTGCCGTCAGGCAACTTACTTGTGCTGATAATTTTACGCGGGAATCGAATGCCTTCAACCACGGCTTCGTCTTCTTCGCGGATGGTGATGCCGTTTTCCGTCTCGGTCAGCACGAGACGACCTGATGCATCGTCAAAATATCGGGTGAACACGATGCCGTCGTCGTGGTGGAACGCGAGTTTGCGGGCGGGCTTGCCGTCGACCACAGCCTTGCCGAGGTCTTCAACGTGGCCGCGGCGGTGTTCGATTCCGCGGAAGAATGAAAGGTTCTCCCATGTGTTGGCGCGAAGCCGTTTGATCTGCTCGTTCGAAAGCAACGTCATGCGCCAACGACTGGAGTCGGACGGATCCTGCTCACGCTGCCAGCCCTCGTAACCATCAAGAGCGGTGATCTCGATTTTATTAACCGAGGTGGCCACGATGCGCTGGCGATACGGCGATTGAAAAATGATCTCGATCGCCACCTCGATAGGACGGGCAACCCCTTTGTCATCCAGGGTCGTGGTCGTGAGCGTGCCCGTGTAATGCAACGACTGCAACGCAGTCAGCGCCGCCTCCGTCCCCACGCCCGCACGCGCACGCGCGATCACCTGATCGACATCCGCGGCGGCATGAACCGTAAACGCGGAGAGCAAACAAACGGTGATGACGGCGAGATGACGGAACGGTGTTTTCATGGGGTGATGAAGGACGTCGAGGAATCGGGATTATTCCCACTCGATGGTCGCGGGTGGCTTCGAACTGATGTCGAGGAGCACGCGGGAAACTCCGCGGACCTCGTTGGTGATGCGCGAAGAAATTTTCGCTAGCAGGTCGTAGGGCAGACGAGCCCAGTCGGCTGTCATGGCGTCGCGGCTTTCGACAATGCGGAGCGAGATGACGTCGGCGTAGTTGCGCTCGTCACCAATGACGCCGACCGATTTAACGGGCAGGTAAACAGCGAAGGACTGCCAGACTTTCCAGTAGTAACCGGAGGCCATCATCTCGTGTTGGAGGATGGAATCGGCGGCCTTGAGAACGTTGAGCTTTTCCTGGGTGATGTCACCGGCGACACGAACGCCAAGGCCCGGGCCGGGGAACGGCTGGCGCCAGACAACCTCGCGGGGGAGACCGAGCGTCTCGCCGACGGCGCGCACTTCGTCTTTGAAGAGTTCGCGCAGAGGTTCGAGGAGTTTGAGTTTCATACGATCAGGCAAGCCGCCCACGTTATGGTGTGACTTGATGAGCGCGGCAGGGTTCCCTGCGATGGCAACGGACTCGATGACGTCGGGATAGAGAGTGCCTTGGGCGAGCCACTTGGCGCCGCCGACGGAGCGGAGGGATTTCTCGAAGACCTCGACGAAGGTGTTACCGATGATCTTGCGCTTCGCTTCGGGCTCGCTGACGCCCTTGAGGCGCTTGAGGAAAAGCTTCGAAGCATCGACCACGCGGAGGTCGATGTTGAAGTGATCAGCGTAGAGTTTTTCGACTTGTTCGCGTTCGCCGGCGCGGAGGAGACCATTGTCCACGAACACGCAGGTGAGCTGCTTGCCGATGGCCTTGTGAATGAGTGCGGCGGCCACGGAACTATCGACGCCGCCGGAAAGGCCGAGGAGCACGCGTTCCTTGCCTACCTGATCGCGGATGGTCTGCACCGAGTGCTTGATGTAGTCCTTGGTCGTCCAGTCCTGCTTCGCGCCGCAGATGCCGAGAAGAAAGTTGCGAATGACATCGATACCGCGTTCCGAGTGGAAAACCTCGGGATGAAACTGGATGCCGTAGAAGTTGCGCTTCCGGTCTTCGATGACGGCGAACTCGGAGTTCTCGGTCGTGCCGATGGCGGTGTAACCGGGAGGCAACGCAATGAGACGGTCGCCGTGGGAGTTCCAAACCTTGAGCTTCTTCGGCAGGCCCTTGAAGAGACGGCCGGGCTTCTGAAGCGTGAGCACGCCGTTGCCGTATTCGCGGTGGGTGCTCTTGGAGACCTTCCCGCCGAGCAAGTGGCCTTGGAGCTGAATGCCGTAGCAGATGCCGAGAACAGGCACGCCGAGCTCAAAGAGGGCTTTGTCGGGCATCGGCGCGTCCTTGGCGAACACGCTGCTCGGACCGCCCGAGAGGATGATGCCGATGACGCCGTCGGCCTTCAGCTGCGCGGCGGGCGTGCTGAAGTGGTAGATTTTGGAGAGGACCTGGCACTCGCGGATGCGGCGCGCGATCACTTGCGTGTATTGGGAACCGAAATCGAGGACGGCGATGATCTGGGACATGTAGAGAAAAGGTGCCGGAAACGGGTGAATCGGGCGGATTAAAGCAGGAAAAGTGCGCGGACGGGGCCGGACGTGTCAATGCGGCGGGAAGCCTCGGGGAACGTTAAAATTTAAGGCGGCTGTTTTCCTGTCCGCAACGAGGACAATTCCCCTCCTGAACTTCGCCCCGAACCACGTAGAGGTGGTTGCAACGCATGCAGCGAAACGTGGTGCGCCGGCGCTCGCCTTCAAAACGGGCGTGGTCACGACGGTCGTAGTAAAGCCACAGGCCGAGGAAAAGGGCGGCGACCAGCAGGCAGTAGATTAAGGCGGCGATTTGCAGACCCATGAGGCAGGCAATCAGGAAGGCAAAGCGGAGGTGGAAGGGCCAGAAAACAAAAACGCGCCGAAGATTACTCTTCGGCGCGTCGCGAAACGTGGAAGACGCCCTGAGGCGCCGTCACGCTTTAGGCCTGGGCGGCAGGAGCGGCATCCGCAGCGGGAGCAGCGGCGGCCTTCTTACCCTTGGCAGGCTTCTTGGACTTCTTGTAGCCCTGGTCGTCAGCCTTGACGAACTCGATGATGGCCATCTCGGCGGCATCGCTCACGCGGGGGAGAGCGAGCTTGTAGATGCGGGTGTAGCCACCGGTGCGGTTGGCGAACTCTTTGACCTTCTCGTTGAAAAGGAGGGTGACCATGTCTTCGTTGCGAACGTCCTTGAGGGCGAGGCGGCGGAGATGGACGGCATCCTTCTTATCGGTCTTCAGGGAAGCCTGTTTGGCTTTCGTGATAATCTTTTCGACAAAGGGACGGAGGGCCTTGGCCTTGGCCAGGGTGGTTTCGATACGGTCGTGCTCGATAAGCGAGGCGGCCATATTGGAGAGCATGGCCGCGCGATGCGGGCTGCTGCGTCCGGCGAGTGAGTGACTGTGTTTTTTGTGGCGCATTGTGGTGTTGTGTTAAGAGCGGCGCCCGATCGGCAATCCCTGTCGCAGCGTTGGGCGAAGGGACGGCGCGAGCGCCGCAAGAGTAGTTATCTAGCGGATACGGTTCAGGCGTCCTTCTTCGCGGCGTCGAGGAGGCGCTCGTCGAACTTCATGCCAAGCGAGAGACCGAGGGCCTCGAGCTTGTCCTTGATTTCGTTGAGCGACTTCTTGCCGAAGTTGCGATACTTGAGCATCTCCTGCTCGGTCTTCATGGCGAGTTCGCCGACCGTGGTGATGTTGGCGTTGTTCAAGCAGTTCGCGGCGCGAACGGAGAGCTCGATTTCGTTGACCGACATGTTGAGGAGCTTGCGGAGCTTGTTCTGCTCCTCGCTAACCTCGGACTGCTGGTTTTCGAATTCGAAAGCTTCGTCGCTGACGCGATCGAACACATCGAGGTGGTGCTTGAGGATCGAACCGGACTGCTTGAGGGCGTCGTCCGGATTGATGCGGCCGTCCGTCCAGATCTCGAGGATGAGCTTGTCATAATCGGTGATCTGGCCGACGCGGGTGTTCTCGACGGCATACTTGACGAGACGAACAGGCGAGAAGAGTGAGTCGATCGGGATGACACCGATGGCCTGCTCTTCTTTCTTGTTCTGCTCGCCGGGATAATAGCCGCGGCCGGTCTTGATCTCGATCTCGGCCTCGAAGGAGGCGCCCTTTTCCAAGGTCGCGATGACCTGGTCGGGGTTGACGATCGTGACGTTGGAATCGGCTTGGATGTCGGCGGCGGTGACGGCACCGGCGCGGTTCTTCACCTTGATCGCGAGCGTGATGGCTTCGCGCTTGGTGGAGACGATGAGGACTTTCTTCAGGTTGAGGACGATGTCGGTGACATCTTCAACAACGCCGTCGATGCTCTGGAACTCGTGCTGGACGCCCTCGATCTTGATCGAGGAGATGGCGGAGCCTTCAATGGAGCTCAGGAGCACGCGGCGCAGAGAATTACCGATGGTGTGTCCGTAACCGGCCTCGAAGGGCTCGGCGATGAACTTGGCGTAGGTCGGCGTAGAGCCTTCCTCGACCTTGGTGAGCTTATTGGGCAATTCGAACTTTCCGAGGCGTTTGGGCATGTGGGCGAGTGATTGCTGCGTTTAAGGAGAAACTCCAGCTTAGAAGCGGGAGTAGAATTCAACGATGAGCTGCTCGTTGATGTCGGAAGCGATTTCGTCGCGGTTGGGCAGACGGGTCACGGTGGCCTTGAACTGCTCGGCGTTGAGCGTCAGCCAGCCCGGAACGGGGCGGGCGCGGTTCTCTTCCAGGTTGCGCTGGGCAAGCTGGCGGGAGGAGGCGAGATTCTTGATCTCGACTTCGTCACCGGCCTTCACGACAGCGGAGGCGATGTCGAGCTTGTGACCGTTGACGCGGACGTGGCCGTGGCCGACGAGCTGGCGGGCGGCGGCGCGGCTCTTGGCGAAGCCAAGGAGGTAAACGACGCTGTCGAGACGGGTCTCGAGGAGCTGGAGGAAACGTTCGCCGGTGACGCCGCGCTCGCGCTTGGCGGTCTCGAAGGTGCGGCGGAACTGACGCTCAAGCAGGCCGTAGGTGTAACGGAGCTTCTGCTTTTCGTTCAGACCGACGGCATACTCGGAGAGCTTGCGGCGGAGCTTGGGGCCGTGCTGGCCGGGGGGGAAGTTGCGCTTTTCAAACGCCTTCGTGGCGCCGAAGATCGGCTGACCGAAACGGCGGCTGATGCGGGTGGTGGGACCTGTGTAACGAGCCATGGTGGGTTACTTGTTTTAAAATTGAATCCGATTTGTGGATACGCGCGTCAGATTAGACGCGGCGACGCTTGCGAGGACGGCAGCCGTTGTGCGGCACCGGGGTCACGTCGATGATGGTGGAGATTTCCAGACCGATGGCCTGGAGGGCGCGGATGGCGCTGTCACGGCCGAGGCCGGGACCGGAGACCTTGATGACGACGTCCTTCAAGCCATGGGACATGGCGTTGCGGGCGGCATCCTGGGCGACGACCTGGGCGGCGTAGGCGGTGGACTTGCGCGAACCGCGGAAGTTGCACTTGCCGGCGCTGGACCAGGAGATGACGGCACCCTTGCCATCGGTGATCGAGACGATCGTGTTGTTGAAAGAAGCGAGGATGTTGGCGACGCCGGAGGTGACGTTCTTGGAGCCCTTGGCCTTGCGGATCTTGATCGTGCCGAGCTCTTCCTTGAGGAGATCTTCAGCGGTGGGCTGCTTGGCGACGCCACCGATGAGCTCGACGGGCTTCTGATCAGCCGCGGGAGCGGGAGCAGCGCCTTCGGCACCTTCGGTTTTGGGAGCCTTAGCCTTGACAGGCTTTTCAGCAGCGGGAGTAGAAACCTCGGCGGCGGGAGCCTTCGGGGTCTTCTCTTTCTTAGGAGCGGACTTTTCTTCAGCCATGGTAGTAAATGATTATTTGGTGGGAGCCTTGGTAACACCGACGGTGCGACGCGGGCCCTTGCGGGTGCGGGCATTGGTGCTCGTGCGCTGACCGCGGACGGGCAGGCTCTTGCGGTGGCGGACGCCACGGTAGCAGTTGATCGCCTGAAGGCGCTTCAAGTTACCGGTGTGCTCGCGGCGGAGGTCACCTTCAACGACCCACTTGTTCTCAGTGATGACGTGGAGGATCTTGTTCATCTGCTCCTCGGTGAGGGCTTCGGCGCGGGAGTCAGGATCGATACCGACTTCTTTGACGATCAGGTCGGCCCGGATGGGACCGATACCGTAGATGTAACGGAGGGAATACGCGATTTTTTTCTTCGCGGGGATATCAACACCGAGGATACGTGGCATGGATGTGGTTTAGTTTAACTTTACTGTGGAAATGTGGAGGAAACAGGACCCGTGAGGGTCCGGAAAGTGGGAGGAAACAAATCAGAGGGGCTTCGGGATCGTCAGGATCTCGGGGCCATTTTCTGTGGTGAGCACGGTGTGTTCGAAGTGCGCGGCGGGCAGATTGTCGGCGGTGACGATGGTCCAGCCATCACTCAAGGTCTTCGTGCGATAGGTCCCCAAGTTTACCATGGGCTCTATGGCGAGCGTCATGCCGGGCTTGATCTTATCACCTGAATTCTTGCGGCCGAAGTTCGGGATCTGCGGATCTTCATGCATCGAAATGCCAACTCCGTGTCCGACGAGATCGCGAACAACACCGAAGCCATGGGCTTCAACATATGTCTGGATCGCGTGGGAGATGTTGCCGATGCGATTGCCAACAACAGCCTCTTTGATCCCGAGATAGAGGGCCTCTTCGGAAACCTTTAGCAATTCAGCCACACGAGGTGAAACCGAGCCGAGGGGGACCGTGGTGGCATTGTCGCCGATGTAGCCGTTATATTCGATAACGACATCCAAGGAGACGACATCGCCGTCGTGCAGGACGCGCTTCATTGACCCGATGCCGTGGACCACCTCTTCGTTAACCGAAAGACAGGTGTAGGCAGGAAACCGGCGGTTGCCGATCTGGTAGCCATAACAGGCACTCTTAGCTCCGTGCTGGGCGATGAAATCGCGTGCAGCCTGATCCAAGTCATAGGTCGTGATCCCCGGGCGAACGAGCTCTTTAAGCTGTTTTAACACGAGGGCGGCAATCGCACAGGACTCACGCATCCGCGCGATCCCTTCTTTGTTTTTAATGGGAATCATGCGGCGGAGAGTGCCTCGCCTTCCAAAAGAAGACCGAGGGTGCGATAGTGTTCGACGAGTGACTCCGAGGAGTCGGCGGCAGCGATGACACCAGTGAGATTTTCATCACGGGCATCGAGCCATTCATCAAACACTTTGGCTTGGAGCAACGTAGCCGGGAAGCCGGTCAGGGCGAATCCCGCATCGGGTTTGCGCGACCAAAACCAACGGCGCGCGAGCGCGATGCTGGTTTCGTCCGAGAGGAGTGATTCCTGACGGAGCGTCCGTTCGACTGTTGAGCCGAGGGACGAGCCACGCGAAATCTCCTGCCGTATCAGTTCGGCAAGAGAGACGTGCTCAATATTCAAAGAACGAAGCTGATTCATCGCGTTTTCCGAGGAGAACGGGGACAAACCGAGCAGTAAGAACTTCTGTTTGGCCGGAGGGCCAAAAGAAGAAAAGAGGTCAGAGCGTGCAGACACCGCAGCCGAAGTAAAGCCCTTATTGGCTAATAATCTTGTAGGCCCAGATAGCAACGCCGAGGAGGAGCAGGCCAAGCATCGGGAGCGCGATTTTCATCACGGCTTCAGTGCTGAGGGCATCGCCGGTGGCGCTGGCAGCATTCGCGCTGCGCGAGCGAACGCGTCCCTTCTTCAAGAAGCCGTCATAGTGACGCTGCAACAAGAATGTCTCGATCTGCTTCATCGTATCCAAGATGACGCCCACCGTGATCAACATACCGGTGCCACCAAAGAACACCGCGATACGCTGGGGAACGTTGAGTTCGAAAAGGAACACATCGGGCATGACGGCGATGATCGTAAGGAAAATCGCGCCGGCCAGAGTCATGCGGGTCATGATGAAATCGAGGAATTTCGCAGTCGGCTCGCCGGGGCGAACGCCCGGGATATAGCCGCCGTATTTCTTCAGGTCATCGGCGATCTGGATGGGCTTGAACATGACGGAGACCCAGAAGTAGCTGAAGAAAAGAATGAGCGTGCCCATGGACACGTAATAAACCCAATGTCCGCGGAGGAGGTTCTGCGCGAAATCGGTGAGGAACGGCATGTTGAAAGCCGCACCGACCTGGGAGAAAATCTGCTGAGGGAAAAGTAGGATCGCGCTGGCGAAGATCACCGGCATGACGCCCGAGTAGTTCACCTTGAGCGGCAGGAAGGAGCTCTGGCCGCCCATGACTTTATTACCCACCACGCGCTTGGCGTATTGAACAGGAATCTTTCTCTGCCCCTGCACCACGAGGATAATACCCATCGTCACAAGCACGAAGAGCAGGATCATCACGATCGCCTGCGGCAGCCCGAGTCCCTTCACACCGATAGCTGGGAAGAAGAGCTGATACGCCGTGGCGGCGGCGCCAGGAATGTCAGCCAAAATGCCGATGGTGATAAGGAGGGAAACACCGTTACCGATACCGCGGGCGGTGATCTGCTCACCCAGCCACATAAGGAGCAGCGTGCCGGCGGTCATGAAGATGACGGACGTCACCAAGAACCAAGCCTTAGGCGCGATCACGATCGAACCGTAAAGGTTGACGTCGAAATTAGGACCGAAGAGACGGGCGGGATTTTCGAGTGCGAGGATCAGTAGCGTGCCCTGGACCAAGCAGATGATGAGCGTGGCGTAGCGGGTATACTGCGTGAGCTTCTGGCGACCGACGTCGCCTTCCTGTTGAAGACGGCTGAGCGCGGGGACCACCGCAGTCATCAGCTGGAAGATAATCGAGGCACTGATGTAGGGCATGATGCCCAGCGCGAAGACGGCACCCTTCACGAGCGCACCGCCGGTGAACATGTTGTAGAGGCCCACCAGTGCACCACCGGTGCTGCCGGCCTGATCCTTGAAGAAGGCGGCGAGCGGCGCAGGGTTAAGACCAGGAAGCGGGATGTGCGCACCGACGCGCGCGACAAACAGCAGGGCAAGAGTGTAGAAAATGCGCGAGCGGAGCTCAGGGATCTTCAGGGAGTTCGTGAAAGCGGAAAGCACAGCGATGGAAACGAAGGACGAATGAAGTCGGAAAGAAAAAAAAGGCCGCGCGATTTAATGTCGCGCGGCCTCAACCTAATATTAGGCGACGATGGCCTGGCCGCCGGCCTTCTCGAGTTTGGCCTTGGCCGACTCGGAGAACTTGCCAGCAGTGACCTTGAGGGCACGGCTGATTTCGCCGTCACCGAGGACCTTCAAGCCCGGCTGACCGTTGCGGATCAGACCAGCCTTGACGAGGACTTCGGCGTTCACCTCGGTGATGCTGGCGTCCAGCTTGGCGAGGTCACCGACGTTGATCACAGCGATCTCGGTGCGGAATTCGTAGTTGTTAAAACCACGATGGGGGAGCTTACGGTAAAGGGGCATCTGGCCGCCTTCGAAGCCGGGACGGATGGAGGAGCCGGAACGAGCCGACTGACCTTTGCCACCGCGACCGGAGGTCTTACCGTGGCCGCCGCCTTCGCCGCAGCCGACGCGCTTCTTGCGATGAATCGCGCCTTTAACGTTCTTGAGTTCGTGAAGTTTCATGTGGGTTCCTTTTGGGAGGGTCGCCCCACCCTGCTTTAGCGCAGGGCGGGACTCGGATTATGGTTTCTAAATCAGGCCGAACGGATGGCCTTGATGTCGGCAGCCAGACGAAGCTGTTGCAGACCGTTCAAGGTGGCATGAACCACAGCGATGTGGTTGCTGGAGCCGCTGGACTTGGTGAGGATGTTCTTGATGCCGGCCGCTTCGAGCACGGCGCGAACGGCACCACCGGCGATGAGGCCAGTGCCGGTCGAGGCGGGCTTGAGGAGAACCTTGCCGCCGTCGGCAACGCCCATGACGTCATGGGGAATGGTGTCGCCCTTGAGCTTCACGGTAACGAAGTTCTTCTTCGCGTTTTCGGTGCTCTTCTTGATGGCGTCAGGGACCTCGTTGGCCTTGCCGTAACCGATGCCGACGCGACCTTTACGGTCACCGACAACGGAGAGTGCGGCGAAGCTGAAACGACGGCCACCTTTGACCACCTTGGCGCAGCGATTGATGAAGACGATCTTTTCAACGAGCTCGTTACCGTGTTCGTCGAGGGACTTCGGAACCTCGCGGGGACCGCGGTTTTCACGACGGGGCGCGCGTTCAGAGCGATGCTCGGAGGAAGGGGCGGCGGGAGGAGTGGTGCCAGTGCTCATATATTAGAATGCAAGACCACCTTCGCGGGCGGCATCAGCGAATACTTTGACTTTGCCGTGGTAACGGGCGCCGGAGCGATCGAACACGACGGAGGAGATACCGGCGGCCTTGGCCTTGGCGGCAAAGGCGACGCCAAGGGACTTGGCACCGGCGATGTTGGCGGACAGCTTCTCTTTGCGCAGATCGGCATCGAGGCTGGAGAGGAACGCGAGCGTGGTGCCGGCCTCGTCGTCGATGGCTTGGGCATAGACGTGCTTGCTGGTGAAACGGACGGCAAGACGAGGACGTGCGGCGGTGCCGAACACCTTCTTGCGGATGCGCCAACGGCGCTTCTGAAGAAGGTCTGCTTTGCGAGTGGTGGACATTTAGTTTTGAGCTCTTGCGAGCAGGTAGAGTGTTATAAAAAGAAACGTTAAGCGACGGTCTTGCCTTCTTTGCGACGGACGCGCTCGCCAACGATGCGGACACCCTTGCCCTTGTAAGGCTCGGGCGGATAATAGCTGCGGATTTCCGCGGTGACTTTACCGACGAGCTGTTTGTCAGCGCCCTCGACCTTGACCTTGGTCTGGTCGACGACGGTGATCTTGATGCCCTCGGGGATGTCAAAAAGGATGGCGTGCGAGTAGCCGAGCGCGAGGTCGAGGACCTTGCCCTTGAGGTTGGCCTTGAAGCCGACGCCTTGGATTTCGAGGTCCTTGACGAAGCCTTCGGAAGCGCCTTTGACCATGCCGGCGATCACCGAGCGAACGGTGCCGAACATGGCGCGGGAGAAGCGGCTGTCATCCTTCGGAGCGATGGTGACTTTTTGGTCAGCAAGGGTGATGGAAACAACGGGCGCGAAAGTCTTGGAGACCTTGCCCTTGGGGCCTTCGACGGAAACGGTGTGTCCCTTGACGTCGACCTTAACTTTGTCGGGGATGATAACGGGAATTTTGCCTACGCGTGACATGTGGTGATTCTCCGGGTTACCAAACGTTGCAGAGCAGTTCGCCGCCGACCTTCTGGCGACGGGCGTCCTGATCCTTGAGCAGACCCTTGGAGGTCGAGAGGATGCTGATGCCGAGACCGTTCAGCACGCGAGGGATTTCGGTGTAGCTGTAGTAGAGGCGACGACCGGGGGTCGAAACGCGCGACAGGTTCGTGATAGCAGGAGCCTTGTCGACATACTTGAGCTTAACGATGACGGTCTTGTGACCACGATCGTCGATGCCAGTGGAGACTTCGGAAACGAAGCCTTCGGTTTTAAGGATCACCGCGAGGCTCTCCTTGAGGGTGGAGTGCGGCGATACGCACTCGGCAAGACCGGCCTTCGACGCATTGCGCAGGCGGGTCAAGAAATCGCTGACGGGATCTGTCATGTGGATGTTGTTTAGATTAGGCGCTCGGGTCATATCCGACCCCCGTGGCCCGAAAAGTTTACCAGGAGGACTTGGTCACGCCCGGGATCTTGCCGTTAAGGGCGAGTTCACGGAAGGTGATACGGGAAACGCCGAACTTGCGGATGAAGGCGCGAGGACGACCGCTCATGGAGCAACGGTTGCGGATGCGGATCTTCGACGAGTTGCGGGGCAGTTTCTGAAGCTTCTTCTGCGCGGCGAAGAACTCTTCGTCGTTGGTGGCAGGATTGGCGAGGGTCGCCTTGAGTTCGGCGCGGAGGACGGCGAACTTGGCGGTGAGGGCTTTACGCTTCTCGTTACGATTGATGGCTGAGGTCTTCGGCATGGCGAAAAGTGATTAGGCTGCGTTGGTCTTGGCGGCGGCGTCAGCAGCAACCTGCTGTTCGGTGCGGCGGAAAGGCATACCGAGGAGCTTAAGAAGCTCGCGGCCTTCTTCGTCAGTCCCGGCGGAGGTGACGATGGTGACATCGAGGCCCATGGCCTTCTTCACGTTTTCAACGGTGATTTCCGGGAAAATGGTGAAGTCGGAGATACCAAGGTTGTAGTTACCCTGGCCGTCGAGCTTGGAGGGAACGCCGCGGAAGTCGCGGATCGTGGGGAGAGCAACCGCGAGGAGGCGGTAGAGGAAATCCCACATGCGCTCACCGCGGAGGGTGACGTGCGCGCCAACGACCTGGTTTTCGCGAAGTTTGAAGTTCGAGATGGCCTTCTTGGACTTGGAGAGGACCGGCTTTTGACCGGCGATGGCGGCAAGATCGCGCTGGATGTCGGCGATCTGATTTTTGTCGGCTTCGGAATCGATACCGGTGTTGAGGGAGATCTTGACGATCTTCGGCACCTGGTGGGTGTTCTTGTAGCCGCGGCTCTTCACCAAAGCGGGGGCGACCTGCTCGGTGTAGTGCTGTTTAAGGAAGGGAGTTGTTTTGCTCATTATGGTAAGAGCCACCGGATTACCGACCCGGATGGCAATTTGAGAGTGTGTTATAGGGCGAAAAGGGTCGAAGTTACATGATGTAGCTTCGACCCTGGCAAGCGCTATTTTAAGTTATGACGTTGATCAGGCCTTGGCGGCGCGTTTTTTGGACGCATCGAACACGGCTTTCTTCTGGAGATTCGAGACGTGGATGGAACCCTCGCGCTCGATGATGGCACCGTTCGGGTTTTCCTGGGACTTCTTGGTGTGGCGCTTGATCATGCCGACGCCTTCGACGCGGACGCGATCTTTGGCGGGAAGGATCTCAAGAACCTTACCAGTCTTGCCCTTTTGGGAGCCGGCGATGACGACGATCTCGTCGCCGCGTTTAACGTGATATTTGGTGGTAGCCATTTTAGAGAACCTCCGGAGCAAGCGAGATGATCTTCATGAAGTTCTTCGCACGCAGTTCGCGAGCGACAGGGCCGAAGATACGGGTGCCCTTGGGATTGCCGTCAGCGGTGAGGATGACGACGGCGTTGCTGTCGAAACGCAGATAGCTGCCATCGGCGCGGCGAACCGGAGCCTTGGTGCGGATAATGACGGCCTTGGCGACTTCACCCTTCTTCACGGAAGCATCTGTGGAGCTTTCCTTGATGTGAATGGTGACGACATCACCCACGCCGGCGGTGGTGGTGTTTTGGCCTTTTTTGCTGATGAACATGGCGCGACGGGCGCCTGTGTTATCAGCCACTTCTACCCATGAACGGAGTTGTAGCATGACGGATCTTTTTAAATGTTAATGGGCTCAGGCCTTGGTCTTCTTCGTGGGAACGAGCTCGGCGACGTCCTTCTCGGTGATGGCGGCACCATCAGCGGCGACGGCGGCCTCGATCACTTTGACGATGCGCCAGCGCTTGAGGCGGCTGAGGGGACGGGTTTCCATGATCTCGACCTTGTCGCCGACCTTCGTCTCGTTCTTCTCGTCGTGCACGTGCACAACAGTCTTACGATTGATGGTCTTCTGGTAGCGGGGATGCGGGATCTTGTAAGGGACGGTGACCTTGATGGACTTGTCACCAGAGCGGCTGGTGACGAAACCGGTGAGGTCCTTGCGGGAATTACGGGTCGTGGTGGACATGTTCTTTTACGGGTTGAGGGCGCGTGCCGGATTAAGCGGCAGCCTTCTTGTTCTTGGCGGTGCGCGCAGTCTCGAGACGGGCGATGTCCTTGCGGAGGGTGCGCAGCTCGGAGGTCTTCTCAACCTGGCCGGTCTGCTTGCGCAGGCGGAGGTGGAGGAGTTTCTCGCGGGTTTCGTTAAGCTTGGTGGCGACCTCGGCTGGGGAGAGTTCGCTGATTTCTTTGTAGGTGCTCATGACGTGTAGGATTGCCGTTGGGCGGTTATTAGACGGCGGTGCCTTCACGCACGATGAATCGGCAGTGGAAGGGCAGTTTGGCGTCGGCCAAGCGGAAGGCTTCCTTCGCGACGCTCACCGGAACACCGGCAAGTTCGAAAAGGACGGCACCGGGCTTGATCTGTGCGACGTAGTATTCAACAGGGCCTTTACCGGAACCCATGCGCGTCTCGGCAGGTTTCTTGGTGATAGGCTTGTGGGGGAAAACGCGAATCCAGAGTTTACCTTTGCGCTTAAGGTGGCGCGAGATGGTAACACGGGCGGCTTCAATCTGCTGGCCGGTCATAGGACCACGGGTCAGGGACTGGAGGCCGAATTCACCGAAGGAAATCGTGTTGCCACGTTTAGCGTTACCCTTGCGGGAACCCTTCTGGGATTTGCGGTATTTAGTGCGTGCTGGAGCGAGAGCCATGATGGTTTCTCTTTAGTTAATTGGTTAGAGGTCGAACGACGGGATTAGAGCGTCGTGTCGGCTTCCTTTTTGCAGATCCAGACTTTGACGCCGATCTTGCCGAAAAGGGTTTTCGCTTCGGCAAAGCCGTAGTCGATGTTTTCGCGGAGGGTGTGCAATGGCACGCGGCCCTTGCGCTGCCATTCGCGGCGGGCGATGTCGGCACCGCCGAGACGGCCCGAAGACTGGATACGGATACCTTCGGCACCGAGAGCCATCGCCATTTCCACGGCCTTTTTCATGGCGCGACGGAAAGCGATACGACGCTCGAGCTGGAGACAGACGTTCTCAGCGACGAGCTGAGCTTCGATCTCGGGCTTCTTGACCTCCTGGATGTCGAGAAGGATGTCCTTGCCGGTGAGCTTCGCGAGCTCGGCCTTGATGTTTTCGATCTCGGCGCCCTTGCGGCCGATAACGATGCCGGGACGGGCGGTGTAGATCTTGACGCGGACGCGGTTCGAAGCGCGCTCGATGAAGATGCGGGGAACGGAAGCTTGCTTCAGCTTCTCCATGAGTTTCTCACGGATAATCTGGTCCTCGAGGAGGAGCTTCGCGAAATCCTTCTTGGAGGCATACCAGCGCGACTGCCAGTTACGGCGGACAGCGAGACGGAAGCCGATCGGATTGGTCTTTTGGCCCATGGTGGTAAATTAGTTGGAGTTACCGTCGGAGAGGACGATGCGGATGTGGGACATCTTCTTGCGGCGGGGCATCGCAGTGCCGCGGGCACCGGCCTTGAAGCGCTTGAGGACGGGTCCGTTTTCAACGAGCGCGCTCTTCACGATGAGGGAATCAGCGGAGAGGTTGTTGTTGTTTTCGGCGTTGGCGATGGCGCTCTTGAGCGTCTTGACGATCAGACGCGCGGATTTGCGCGGGATGAGCGTGAGGAGATCGACAGCATCGTTGGCTTTACGGCCTTGGATGGTGCGAACGACTTCGCGCACCTTTTTAGGGGACATACGCGCGTAGCGGGTGAGGGCTTGGACTTCCATGTTGATTAAAGATTCCCTTTTGGGGCGACAGCAGGACCGTGAGTCCCCTGCCCTTTTGAGTTATTGATTATACCTTGAGAGTTTTGACGGTGGCGGTGTCGCCGGCCCGGATCGATTGACCGGGCGCGAGCTGGAGAATGAGGCTGGCGGAGGCGCGGGGACGAAGGTCGACGAGAACAATCTCGGCAACCTCGATGCCATCACGCACAACGCTGAACACCATTCCCTGACGGAGGCCGGCTTCGAAACCGGCGCCGAGCAGAACGACATCCGCAACGCGGGTCGCCTGCACGGCCACCACCGGAGCCGCCTCGACCGAACGGCTCGCCACCAACTCGGCCGCATGCAGGCCGGTCGTGGAAACGACGGCGAACAGAGCGAGAGTGGTGACGAGACGGATCATGGCGGCGAGTAGACGGCTTAGATTTCCTTGCGGGTCATACCGCCGTGGTTCTTGAACACGCGGGTGAGCGCGAATTCGCCGAGCTTGTGGCCGACCATGTTCTCGGTGACGTGCACCGAGATGAAGGACTTGCCGTTGTGAACGCTGAACGTGTGTCCGATGAAATCGGGGGTGATCGTCGAGCGGCGGGACCAGGTTTGGATGGGCTTCTTGGAGCCACCGGCCTTAATGGCCTTCTCGATTTTCTCGAGCAGGTGGTAATCAACGAAGAAACCTTTTTTGATGGAGCGTGCCATGTTGGTAAGGTGTAGAAATTACTTCTGACCGCGCGGCTTGCGACCGTTATGGCGGACAAGGATCTGGGCGCTCGAAGGCTTCGAGCGTTTGCGGGTCGGGAAGCCCTTGGCGAGCTGGCCCCACGGGGATACGAGGTGCTGGCGACCGCCACCACCCTTGGACTTGCCCTGACCACCACCGTTGGGGTGGTCGACCGGGTTCATAGAAACACCGCGCTGACGGGGACGGTTGCCGAGCCAACGATTACGACCGGCTTTGCCGAGCGAGGCGTTGATCTGGTCACCGTTACCGACTTCACCGATGGTGGCGCGGCAGTTCGGGTTGACCAGGCGGACTTCGCCGGAGGGCAACTTTATCTGCGCGGCTCCGTTCTCGACGTTGACGAGCTCGATCGAGGTGCCGGCGGTGCGGCCGAGCTGGGCGCCACGGCCCGGGACAAGCTCGACGTTGTGCAGCTTGGTGGAAGGAGGGATGATCGACAGGGGGAAGTTGTTGCCGACATTGAAGTCGTTCAACGAAGCCTTGTTCGAGGTGACGATGGTGTCGCCAGCCTTGAGGCCCTTAGGAGCAAGGATGTAGCGCTTCTCGCCGCTGGAATAAGCGATGAGGGCGATGTGCGCCGTGCGATTCGGGTCATACTCGATGGCCTGCACGCGGGCAGGCATGTCGAGGATGTCACGCTTGAAGTCGATAATGCGGTAAAGCTGTTTGTGGCCACCGCCGCGACGACGCGAGGTGATGCGACCATAAACGTTACGACCACCGGTCTTGGGTTTCGGCTCAGTGAGCTTGGCCTCGGGGCGTTTTTTGGAAAGACCCTCGGGCTTGTTCAGCTGCGTAAAGCGCTGGGAAGGCGTGAGGGGACGACGAATGGGAGTGAGAGGCATGGTGTGTGTTCTCCGGATTAGACGAGCTCGATCTTGTCGCCAGCCTTCAGGGTCACGACGGCCTTCTTATAGTCGGCGGTCATGCTCGGGCGGCCTTGACGGCTCTTTTTGTTTTTACCGCGGTAAACAGCGGTGTTGACGCGGGTCACGGAGACCTTGAAAGCCTTTTCAACGGCTTCCGCGATCTGGTGCTTGTTGCTGTTGATCGCGACCTGGAAGCTGTATTGACCAAGCTCGGAAGAGAGCTTGTTGGACTTCTCGGTCAGACGAACGAGTTTAAGGACGTTGGCGCTCATTAGTTCTTACCTCCGTTGACGCGGGCGATGATGGTTTCGAGCGCGGTGAGGCTCACGATGATCTTCTTGTATTGGGCAAGATCGAGGGTGTTGAGCTCGTTGGCTTCCTGGACGGAAATGCGCTGGATGTTGGCGACGACACGGGCGGTGTCGGCAGTGAACTCTTTGTCCACGATGAGAATCTTACCCTTGGGCGCGATGCGCTCAATGATCTGGCTCATGACCTTGGTCTTTACGGGATTGGCCTCGAAGGTCTCGATGAGATCCACTTCGCCAGCGGCGAGGCGGTCAAAAAGAGCGCGGCTGAAAGCAAGTGCCTTCACCTTGGAGTTGATCTTCTTGGAGTAGTCGCGGGGCTTGGGGCCGAAGACGACGCCACCGCCAACCCAGATCGGGGAGCGGGTGGAACCGGCGCGGGCGCGACCGGTGCCCTTTTGACGCCAGGGCTTCTTGCCGCCGCCAGACACTTCGCCACGGGTTTTCGTGGAGTGGGTGCCGAGACGGTTGTTGGCGTTGATAGCGACGATAACTTCCTTAACGGCCTGGAGGCCCTTGTCGCCTTCGAAGGTCGGGAGACCGTCGAAATCTTGTTCGCGGGAGGTCTTACCGTCGGAGCTGAAAACTTTGAGTTTCATGTGCAGTGTTCTCTTAAGGGTTAGGCTTTCTTGGGCTGACCCTTGATGGCGGTGCGAACGATCACGTCGTCACCGTTGGCGCCGGGGATGGCACCCTTGACGAGAAGGATGTTCTTCTCGGGGAGGATTTTCACGACCAGCAGGTTCTGCTGAGTGACGCGGAGCTGGCCCATGTGGCCAGGCATCGCCTGATTCTTCCAGACGCGGCCAGGGGTCTGGCGCATACCGATGGAACCGATACGGCGGTGGAACATGGAACCGTGCGTGGCGGGACCGCCACCGACACGGAAACGTTTCACAACGCCTTGGAAACCTTTGCCCTTGGTGACGCCGATGACGTCAACGAGCTGGCCTTCAGTGAAGTCAGCCACGGTGAGAATATCACCGATCTTAAGGGTGGAAGCCTCAGTGAGGCGAACTTCGCTGAGAACGCGGGGGGCATCTTCAAGACCAGCCTTGGCGGCGTGGTTCTTTTCAGCCTTGGAGGCGTTCTTGGACTTCTGCTTGGAGAAGCCAAGCTGAACGGCGTTATAACCGTCAACCTGAGTTGTCTTGATTTGGACGACCGGGCATGGGCCGGCTTCGACCACGGTGACGGGGACCAAGACGTTTTGAGCGTCATAGACCTGCGTCATCCCGATTTTTTTACCGAGTAGGGTGCTGATGGACATGGCTAAGTGGTAGGTGGAAAATATTTCCGTTTAACGACCTACATTAGAGAAACCCAGAGGTGCACGGGGTGCACATGGGATACTGCTAAAGTAAAGTATGTAAGAACAGAGTCGGTGGTTAACTCAAACGTTGATGGTGATGTCAACGCCCGAAGGCAGATTTAATTTCTTGAGCTCATCGACCGTCTGAGCGGTCGGCTCGATGATGTCGATGAGGCGCTTGTGCGTGCGCGTTTCGAACTGCTCCATGGACTTCTTGTCGACGTGCGGCGAACGGTTGACCGTAAGCTTCTCGATGCGAGTGGGAAGAGGGATCGGGCCAGAAACACGAGCGCCGGAGCGCTTGGCGGTCTCGACGATTTCCGAAGCGGACTGATCGATGACGCGATAGTCGTAGCCTTGGAGTTTGATGCGGATGCGTTGACCTTTCATGACGATAAAAAGAACGAAGTATTAGGTGCGAGCGGGAGCCTTGGTGGAGGACTCGACGATCTTGGTGAGGAGCGAGTTCGGAACCTGCTCGAAATGGGAGGGGGAAATGGAGGCGCTGGCGCGGCCCTTGGAGAGCGATCGGATGTCGGTGACGTAACCGAAGAGCATCTCAAGCGGAACGTGCGAGTTGATGATACAAGCAGCGTTCTTGGACTCCATGCCGTTGATACGGCCGCGACGACGGTTGATATCGCCGATGAGGTCGCCCTGATACTCTTCAGGAGTGGTCACCTCGACGAGCATGATAGGCTCGAGGAGGATCGGCTTGGCCTCTTTCATGGCATCCTTGAACGCGAAGATGCCGGCCATCTTGAACGCCATTTCGGACGAGTCTACGTCGTGGAAGGAACCGTCAACGATACGGATGATGACATCGACCACCGGATAACCGGCGACGACACCATTGTTCGCAGCTTCGAGAATACCTTCCGTCGAGGGCTTGATGAATTCCTTCGGGATCGAACCACCAACAGTCTCGTTAATGACTTCGACGCCCTTGCCCTTTTCGTTGGGCTCCATCTTGACGACGACATGGCCGTATTGGCCCTTACCGCCGGACTGACGGATGAACTTACCTTCGCCATCTGAGGAAGTGGTGATCGTCTCGCGATACGCGATCTGCGGCTTGCCCGAGGTCGCCTCGACCTTGAACTCGCGCTTCATGCGATCGATGATGATTTCGAGGTGAAGCTCACCCATGCCGGCGAGAATGGTCTGGCCGGTGTCGGTGTCGGTCTTGACGCGGAGAGTCGGATCCTCAGCGACGAGGCGCTGGAGAGCGGTGCCGAGTTTCTCTTGGTCAGCCTTCGAGTTCGGCTCGATGGACATTGCGATAACCGGCTCAGGGAAGGACGGGGGTTCGAGACGAACGTCGTAATCTTCGTTGCAGAGCGTGTCACCGGTGATGACTTCCTTGACGCCAACGAGGGCGCAAATGTCACCCGAGTAAGCGGCGTCGATTTCCTCGCGATCCATGGCGCGCATGAGCACAAGACGGCTGACGCGCTCGGAACGGCGGGTGCGGGGATTGTAGAGGGAGGTGCCCTTCTGGAGAGTGCCAGTGTAAACGCGGTAGAACACCAGCTTGCCGACGAACGGGTCGGTCCAGAGCTTGAAGGCGAGGCCGGCGAGCTTGGCATTGTCGTCAACGACAACTTCAACCTCTTTGCCATCGCTGTCCTGACCCTTCATCGGGGGAACGTCGATCGGGCTGGGCAGATAGTTAACCACGCAGTCCAGAAGACGCTGCACACCCTTCTTCTTGAAGGCGGAACCGGGGATCACGCCGGTGAACTTCATGGAAACGGTGGCCTTGCGGACCGCAGTCATGAGAGCGTCGGAAGTGATCTCTTCGCCATTGAGGTAGTCCTCGGCGAGCTTGTCGTCGAAATCGGACGCAGCCTCGATCAGCTTTTCGCGATACTCCTTGGCCTGAGCAGCATACTCGGCAGGGATCGGGTGGCGCGTCGGGTTAAGATCCATGTCAGCCGGATCGATGAACATGTAGGCGATGTTCTGGACGAGGTCCACAACACCCGCGAAGTTCTCTTCCTTACCGATCGGAATGAAGAGGGGATGGGCGTTGGCACCAAGCTTCTCGCGCATTTCAGACACAGCGCGGAAGAAATCGGCACCGGTGCGGTCCATCTTGTTGATGAAGGCAACGCGGGGAACGCCGTATTTGTTGGCCTGACGCCAAACGGTCTCGGACTGGGGCTGCACGCCGGCGACGGCGCAGAACACAGCAACGGCACCGTCGAGAACGCGCATGGAGCGCTCAACCTCGGCCGTGAAGTCCACGTGTCCGGGCGTGTCGATGATGTTGACGCGCTGCTTGATTCCCTTCCACGGACCGCACGAAGCGTTCCAGGCGCAGGAAATAGCGGCGGCGGTGATCGTGATACCACGTTCACGCTCCTGCTCCATCCAGTCAGTCACGGCAGTGCCTTCGTGCACTTCGCCCATCTTGTGAACGCTGCCCGAGTAAAACAGGATGCGTTCAGAAGTGGTCGTTTTGCCGGCGTCAATGTGCGCGGCAATACCGATGTTACGGGTCCACTCGAGGGGGAAGGGACGGTTCTTGGAGTTAACCGGAGAAACCTTCGACTTGTCGGTGACGATAGTGATGACGGGAGCGTCGGACATGAGCAGCAATTAAACTAACGGCTTACCAGCGGAGGTGGGCGAAGGCGCGATTGGCCTGGGCCATCTTGTGAGTATCTTCCTTCTTCTTAACGACGCTGCCCGTGTTGTTGTAGGCATCGACGATTTCGGAAGCCAAGGCGTCCTTCATGGGAGTGCCCTTGCGGCCAGTGGCGGCTTTCACGATCCAACGGAGAGCAAGGCTCTCCTGGCGCTCGTAGGAAATTTCCACGGGAACCTGGTAGGTGGCACCACCGACGCGGCGGCTCTTCACTTCAAGACGAGGACGGGCGTTTTCGAGAGCACCGATCATCAGATCAACCGGATCACCCTTTTCGAGTTTCTCGGAGACCTTCTCAAAGGCACCGTAAACGATGCGCTCGGCGGTGTTCTTCTTACCATCCTGCATCACCACATTAACGAGGTGAGCGACGAGGGTGCTGTTGTAGCGGATATCGGGCGTCGTTTGACGCTTAACTGCTTTGCGGCGGCGTGACATGGTCTAGGTGTTCCTTAGGGTTGGTTTACTTCTTGGCGGCCTTAGGACGCTTGACGCCGTATTTGGAACGGCTGCGACGGCGCTTTTCGACGCCGGTGGCGTCGAGGGTGCCACGGACAATGTGGTAGCGAACACCAGGCAAGTCCTTAACGCGGCCACCGCGCACGAGCACAATGGAGTGCTCTTGGAGGTTGTGGCCCTCGTCGGGAATGTAGGAGATCACTTCGCTGCCATTGGTCAGACGAACCTTCGCGACCTTACGGATAGCGGAGTTGGGCTTCTTGGGGGTGCGGGTCATGACCTGCACGCAAACGCCACGGCGGAAGGGGTTACCCTCGAGAGCGGGCGACTTGGACTTCGCGCGAATTTGACGACGTCCCTTGCGCACGAGTTGGTTGATGGTTGGCATATCGAAGTGTTGCTATGAAATGAGGAAAAGAGGCGGAAGCTACCAAGCCGGGAAATGTCGGCAAGCAGATTCTAGGAAAAATAATTGACGCCCGGAAAAACCAACGTTTTGGCGCGGTTTTTTTCGGATTAAAGCGTTCGCCCGTGCAACCGGACAACGCGCAAGAAGGGAATGTGAGGTTTAAGCCAACCGGAAGCCTCTCACCGCCACAAGGGCAAAGTAGCGACGCGCGTGGCGAGGCCCTACCCCACCCCGCCTACCAGACCAATCCGCTTACACCGCACGAAACCAGATAATGAAAACAACCCCAGGAATACCAAAATCCAACCGTGATCACTCCCACCCTTGATGATGCGCACAGGCCACCCCCAATGAGGATTCCCCCTCCCCGCAGGCCCGCCACGCGCAACATCAAACCCGCAGCGATACACAAACCACAGAAAAACTTATAACGTATTCAAAATTTGAATATGTATCCATTTTTAAGATACCAATACTCGATTCATGGGTGCACAAAAAAGCCGCGGGCTTTTGGCCCGCGGCTTTGAGGTTTTCACCAGATCAACCGGCCTGGGAAGCGACAGGCTCCTCAGTAGGGAGCTCTTCGCCAAACGGCAGACTGATACGGAGGTTCTTGTAGGCAGGCAGACCGGTGCCGGCAGGGATCAAGTGACCCATGATGACGTTTTCCTTGAAGCCCTTCAAGAGGTCCACCTTGCCTAGGGTTGAGGCGTCGGTCAGCACGCGGGTCGTCTCTTGGAACGACGCAGCAGAGATGAACGATTCGGTCTCGAGGGAGGCCTTGGTGATACCGAGGAGGATCGGCTCGGCTTCAGCAGGCTTGCCGCCGGCTTCGTCGAGACGCTTGTTGTCGGCCAGGAAGGCGGCGCGATCAACCTGCTCACCCCAGAAGTATTCGCTGTCACCCGGATCGGTGATGCGAACCTTGCGGAGCATCTGGCGGATGATGATTTCGATGTGCTTGTCGTTAATCGTCACGCCCTGCAGGCGGTAAACCTCCTGCACCTGGCCGATGAGGAACTCATACAGCGCGGACGGCCCGAGGATTTCCAAGATCTCGTGCGGATCGGCGGAGCCTTCCGTGAGATGCTGGCCCTTGTGGACGACGTCACCCGGCTGCACGATGATGTGCTTGCCGGTCGGGATGAGATGCTCCTCTTCCTGGGCGGTCTCTTCGTTACGAACGACCAGCTTGCGCTTGCCGCGCAGCGTGCCTTCGAACGAAACAACGCCGTCGATACGGGCCATCTCGGCGGCATCCTTCGGACGACGGGCTTCGAAGAGCTCGGCGACGCGGGGAAGACCACCCGTGATGTCCTTGGTCTTGGACGCCTGACGCGGCGTCTTGGCGAGCAAGGAACCGGGAGCGATGATATCACCTTCCTGAACCGCGATCTGCGCGCCGACCGGAATGGCGTAGGCAGCGATGGCCTTGCCCTTCTCGTCGCGAACCTCGATCTGCGGATTGAGGTCTTCCTTGTGCTCGATGACGACCGTGGCGATGCGGCCCGACGATTCGTCGAGTTCGCGCTTCACGGTGACACCGGGGATCATGTCCTTGAACCCGAGCGTGCCGCCCTTTTCAGAGAGCACGGGGATGTTATACGGATCCCACTGGGCGAGCACGGCACCCTTCTCGATCTTGGCGCCATCGCCAACATGCAGGAAGGAGCCGACCACAATGTTGTAGGTCTCGAGTTCGCGATCATCGGTATCCAGAATCTGGATAGTGCCGGTTTTGTTGAGCACGATGGCGGCACCGTCGGCCGTTTCCACCAGGCGCAGGCCCTTGTAGCGAACGGTTCCGGAGCTGCGGACGCGGATCTCGGGCGTTTTGAATCCGCCGGAAGCGACGCCACCGATGTGGAACGTGCGCATCGTGAGCTGCGTGCCGGGTTCGCCGATGGACTGGGCGGCGATGATGCCGACGGAGTCACCCTGCTTGGCGAGACGGTTGGTGGCGGGGTGAATGCCGTAGCTCTTCGCATCGATGCCATTGGGGCTGATCGAAGTAAGGGGCGACATGATCTTCACGCGCTCGATGCCGCAATCAATGATCTTGATCGAGAGCTCTTCGCTGATGAGGTCACCGGAAGCGACCAGCAGCTCGGACGGGTTGAGCGGGTTGTAGATATCATCGGACGAGCAACGGCCGACGATACGTTCACGAAGGTTGATGATTTCGTCGTCACCTTCGAAGATCGACTTCTTCCAGATGCCATCACGGCTGCCGGTGTCTTCTTCGGAAATGATCACGTCCATGGCGACGTCGCACAGCTTACGGGTGAGGTAGCCGGCGTCGGCAGTCTTGAGCGCGGTGTCGGCGAGACCCTTGCGGGCGCCGTGGGTCGAGATGAAGTATTCGAGAACCGTGAGGCCTTCGCGGAACGAGGACAGAATCGGGCGCTCAATGATTTCGCCCGAAGGCTTGGCCATAAGACCGCGGGTGCCGCACAGCTGACGAACCTGCTGTTTGTTACCGCGCGCGCCGGAGTCCATCATGATGTAGACCGGGTTAACCTCGGTCTTGCCATCGTTGTTCTCCAGCTTGGCGAATACGGCCTTGGCGATCTTGTCGGTCGCACCGGTCCAGATATCGACGACCTTATTGTAGCGTTCGCCGTCGGTGATGATACCCTTATTGAACTGGGCTTCGACCTCGGTGATCTTCTTACGGGAATCGATGACGATGTCTTTCTTATCCTCAGGGATAATCATGTCGTCGATACCGATGGAGATACCGGCGTGCATGGCGGTCTGGAAGCCGAGCTCCTTGAGCTTGTCGAGGGTCTCAACGGTGACGCTGTCGCCGGCCACCTTGTAGGTGTTCAGGATGAGGTCGCCGAGCTTGCCCTTCGGAACAGGGAAGTTCACGAAGCCGAGACCGGCGGGCCAGATCTGGTTGAAGATCACGCGACCCACAGTGGTGCGGATCGTGCGTTTTTCGGGGTTGCCGAAAACGGTTTCGCGCTGGAAGTCGGGATTAGGAACCTCGACCCAGTCATGCATCTTGAGCGCGCCATCAGCCTTAACGAAGAGAACTTCCTGGAGGCCGGAGAGCAGCGGAACATGCACGCCCTTTTCGGGCTTTTTGCGCGGCTCGATCGTGAGGTAGTAGGCACCGAGAACGATGTCCTGCGAGGGCGTCAAAATCGGCTTGCCGGAGGACGGCGAGAAGATGTTGTTCGTCGCCATCATGAGGAGTTTGCACTCCATGACAGCCTCGAGGGACAACGGAACGTGCACGGCCATCTGGTCACCGTCGAAGTCAGCGTTGTAAGCTGTGCAGACGAGCGGGTGAACGCGGATCGCCTCGCCCTCGATCAGGACGGGTTCGAACGCCTGAATGGACAGACGGTGAAGGGTCGGCGCACGATTCAGGAGAACCGGGTGGCCCTTGGTGACTTCTTCCAAGATGTCCCAGACTTCAGGGGACTTCTTCTCGATCATCTTGCGGGCACCGCGGACGGTGTGCACGAAGCCGAGTTCCTTGAGGCGGCGAATGATGAACGGTTCGAAGAGAACCAGCGCCATCTTCTTGGGGAGACCGCATTGGTTGAGCTTGAGCTCGGGACCGATGACGATGACGGAACGGCCGGAGTAGTCCACGCGCTTGCCGAGCAAGTTTTGGCGGAAACGACCCTGCTTGCCCTTGAGCATGTCCGAGAGGGACTTCAAGGGACGGTTGCCGGCGCCCGTGACGGGACGACCGTGGCGACCGTTGTCGAACAGAGCGTCAACGGCTTCCTGCAACATGCGCTTTTCGTTATGGATGATAACGTCAGGCGTCTTGAGCTGCATCAGGTTGCGCAAACGGTTATTGCGGTTGATGACGCGGCGATAGAGATCGTTCAGGTCGGACGTCGCGAAACGGCCGCCTTCGAGGGGAACGAGGGGACGGAGGTCGGGCGGGATGACGGGCAGCACTTCGAGGACCATCCACTCGGGACGGGACTGGGAGTGGATGAAGCCCTGGATGACCTTGAGACGCTTCGAGAGCTTCTTTTTGATCTGCTTGGACTTGGTGGCGCGCATCTGCTCCTGGAGCTCGGCGACGGTCGCCTCCATGTCGGTCTTGACGAGGCAGTCACGGACGGCCTCGGCACCCATCTTGGCGACGAAGGAGTCGTCACCGTATTCGTCGAGGGCCTGGCGGTATTCGACGTCGGTGAGGAGCTGCTTCAGTTCGAGCGGGGTCTTGCCCGGATCGACGACCATGTAGTTCTCATAGTAGATGACGCGCTCGAGCGAACGAGCGGTCATGTCGAGGAGAAGGCCGAGGCGCGAAGGCATCGACTTGAGGAACCAGATGTGGGCGACGGGCACAGCGAGTTCGATGTGGCCCATGCGCTCGCGACGAACGCGGGAGATGGTCACTTCGACGCCGCAACGATCGCAGACGACGTCCTTGTATTTGATGCGCTTGTATTTTCCGCAGGCGCACTCGTAGTCACGGACCGGTCCGAAGATCTTTTGGCAGAAAAGACCACCCGGCTCGGGCTTGAAGGTGCGGTAATTGATCGTCTCGGGGTTCTTGACCTCGCCCTTGGACCAGGCGCGGATCGTCTCCGGAGAGGAGACGGTGATGGAGACGCAGTCGAACGGGCTCTCTTCCAGACCGAGCGCGGCGCGAGTTTCTTCGCGGGCACCGGCGGCAACTTCGTTGGGTTGAATGCTCATATTGAGTTATATCCCTGATGTATTCGTTAAATGGTGACGTGAACCGGATCAGGCGGTGAGACCGCCGAGGGCATCGCGCTTGTTGAGCTTGATATCCAGACCGAGGGACTGGATTTCCTTGATCAACACGTTGAAGGACTCGGGCGTGCCCGCGACCAGCGTGTTGTCGCCCTTGACGAGCGACTCGTAGATCTTGGTGCGACCCTGCACGTCGTCGGACTTGACGGTGAGGAGCTCCTGGAGGGTGTGCGCCGCGCCGTAAGCTTCGAGCGCCCACACTTCCATTTCGCCGAAACGCTGACCGCCGTATTGGGCTTTGCCGCCCAACGGCTGCTGCGTGACGAGGGAGTAAGGACCGACCGCGCGGGCGTGGATCTTGTGGGACACAAGATGGTTCAGCTTCATCATGTAGATGTAGCCGACCACGACCTCTTGATCGATCTTCTCACCGGTGCGTCCGTCGAAGAGCGAGCTCTTACCAGAGGTGGGGAGCTTCGCTTCCTTCAGATATTCGCGGATTTTCTTTTCAGGAATACCATCGAACACCGGCGTCGCGATCTTGAGACCGAGCTTTTTACAGGCCCAACCGAGATGCGTTTCAAGAACCTGACCGATGTTCATGCGCGAAGGCACGCCCAAGGGGTTCAAGCAGATTTCGATCGGGGTGCCGTCCGGAAGGAACGGCATGTCTTCCTGGGGAACGATCTTGGCGACCACACCCTTGTTACCGTGACGACCGGCCATCTTGTCACCGACCTCAAGCTTGTGCTTGGTGGCGATGTAGACTTTGACCTGCTTGATAGCGCCGTTGCCGTTGTCTTCACCGGCTTCGATGCTGTTGACCTTGCGCTCGCGGTCAGTTTCCAGCTCGTCGAACTTCGACTGGTAGGAACCGATGATTTCCATGATCTTGATACGAACCGGGGACGGATCGATCTCGACGTGCTTGGAGACGGCGGCGAGCTTGCGGAGCAGCGTCTTGGTGATCTTACGGTTGGCCGGGATGATGATCTCGTTTGTCTCGCCGTTGATGACGTCGAGCGGGATCTTTTCGCCGAGGAGGATGTTGGAGAGGGCCTCGGTGAGACCTTCGCGCAACTTGTCCATCTGCGTTTTGTAATCTTCTTGGATCTGCTTGGTCTGACGGCGGCGATCGGAAGGAGAAAGCTTCTCCTTCTCGAAGTCGACGCGGCTGGAGACCTTGACGTCCATGATGATGCCGGCGACGCCGGACGGGACGACCAGCGAGGTGTCCTTAACATCAGCGGCCTTCTCACCGAAGATCGCGCGGAGGAGCTTCTCCTCAGGAGCGAGCTCGGTCTCGGACTTCGGGGTGATCTTACCGACGAGGATGTCACCAGGTTTCACTTCGGCACCGATGCGAATGACGCCGTTGTGGTCGAGGTTCTTGAGAGCCTCTTCGCCCACGTTAGGGATATCGCGCGTGATTTCCTCCGGCCCGAGCTTGGTGTCACGAGCAGTGACTTCAAACTCCTGGATGTGGATGGAAGTGAAGATGTCTTCCTTGAGCACCTTTTCGGAGATCAGGATAGCGTCTTCGAAGTTGTAACCGTTCCAGGGCATGAACGCCACAAGCACGTTACGGCCGAGGGCCATTTCTCCCTTTTCGGTCGAAGGACCGTCAGCGATGATGTCGCCGGCTTTGATCTTCTGGCCCTTGTCGACGATCGGCTTCTGATTGAAGCAGGTGCCGGCGTTGGAGCGCATGAACTTGCGGAGCTCGTAAACGTAAACGCCGTTCTTGGCGTCGGTCTTCGGGCTCTTGTCAAAGTTGCGCGGGAGTTCGCCGTCTTTGGTGATGACGACCATCTTGGCGTCGGAGTAGGCAACGATGCCCGAATCCTCGGCGACGACGACGATCTTGGAGTCGCGAGCGACGCGCTCTTCGATACCGGTGCCAACAAACGGCGACTCGGCTTGGAGGAGAGGAACGCCCTGACGTTGCATGTTCGCACCCATCAGCGCGCGATTGGCGTCGTCGTGCTCAAGGAACGGAATCATGCCGGCCGCGATCGAGATGACCTGCTTGGGCGAGACGTCCATGTAGTGGACTTCGGCGGCGACGACTTCAAGGAACTCGCCGTCCTGACGGACGGTGACCTTGCCCACGAAGTGGTTCTTGTCGTCGAGTTCGGAGTTGGCCTGAGCAATGACCTTGGCCTCTTCCTGGTCGGCGGTGAGATAGTCGATCTTGTCGGTGACCTTGCCGTCTTTAACCTGGCGGTAAGGCGTCTCGATGAAACCAAACTCGTTGACGCGAGCGTAGGTCGAGAGCGAGTTGATCAGACCGATGTTCGGACCTTCGGGCGTTTCGATCGGGCAGATGCGGCCGTAGTGGGACGGATGAACGTCACGCACTTCGAAGCCGGCACGCTCACGATTAAGACCGCCCGGTCCGAGCGCAGAGAGACGACGCTTGTGCGTGACCTCGGCGAGGGGATTGATCTGGTCCATGAACTGCGACAGCTGCGAACGGGCGAAGAAATCGCGGATGACCGTGGTGAGAGCCTTCGGGTTGATCAGCTTCTGGGGCGTGATCGAATCGACGGACTGGTCATACATGGTCATGCGCTCGCGAACGAGACGCTCGGTGCGGCTGAGGCCGACGCGGCACTGATTGGCGAGGAGCTCGCCGACGGTGCGGACGCGGCGTGAACCGAGATGGTCGATGTCGTCCACGACGCCCTCGCCGCGCTTGAGGCGGACGAGATACTTGGTGGCGGCGGTGATGTCACCGGACTCGAGAATGCGCTGCTCAAGGTCAACCTTGAGGCCGAGCTTCTGGTTGATCTTGTAACGGCCGACGCGACCGAGGTCGTAGCGCTTCGGGTCGAAGAACAAACGCTTGAGGAGGGCCTTGGCGTTGGCGGTGGTCGGGGGCTCGCCCGGACGCAGACGCTTGTAGATTTCCTTGAGGGCCTCTTCTTCGTTGCGGGTCGGGTCCTTCTTGAGGGCGCGGATGATGGCGCCTTCGTCGGAGGACGTATCGATCACGCGGATACTCGAGATGCCGTGCTTCTCGAAGGTGCGCACGATCTGCTTCGTGAGGGGCTCAAAGGCACGGGCGAGAACGACGCCCTTCTGGGCATCGATCGCATCCTCAACGAGGACGAGGGTGGAGACGTTCTCGAGGTCGAGGGCTTTGGAGATCTTGATGTCCTTGATCTCATAGAAGAGGTTCAGGATATCGATATCAGAGCTGTAACCGATGGCGCGGAGCAGGGTCGTGATGAGGAACTTGCGGCGACGGCGACGGCGGTCGAGATAGACGTAAAGGAGATCGTTATTGTCGAACTGGACCTCGAGCCAGGTGCCGCGGTCAGGAATGACACGGAAAGAATGGAGGGGCTTGCCGTTGGCATGCGGTGCCACTTCGAAGGCGATGCCGGGCGAACGGTGGAGCTGGGAGACGACGACGCGCTCGGCGCCGTTGATGATGAAGGAGCCGCGCTCGGTCACCATGGGGATCTCGCCCATGTAGATTTCTTCATCCTTGATGAAGTCTTCCTCGCGGAGGCGGAGCTTCACGTAGAGGGGCACCGAATAGGTGATGCCTTCCTTGATACACTCGAGCTCGGAGTTCTTGGAATCACCGAGCGTGTAAGAGACGTATTCGAGGACGAGGCGGGCATCGTAGGACTCGATGGGGAACACCTCGCGGAACACAGCCTCAAGACCCTGGGGCTTGCGTTGCTTCTCAGGGATTCCCTTCTGAAGGAAATCGAGATATGACGTGATCTGGATTTCGATCAGGTTCGGCGGAACAATAACTTCACGGAGTTTGCCGAAGTTGATGCGGTCAGGTTGATTGCGAACGGCCATGGGTGATCCCGGTTAGGTGGAGAGAATGGACAGAATAATCGCGGGTTTAGACGCGATAAAATCAGGGCGCACCGCTTGAAAAGCGGAGGCAGAAAACGGAAACAAAGAACGAAATGCGAAAAAGGCAAAGGACAGGCCGCGCAAATGCACGGCCTGTCCTGAAAACTGAAGACGATTTAGATCGTTAAACGCCAAGTGCTTACTTGAGTTCGACCTTGGCGCCAGCGGCCTCGAGCTTCTTCTTGATGTCTTCGGCGTCGGCCTTGGAGGCGCCTTCCTTGATGGGCTTGGGAGCGCCTTCAACGAGGTCCTTGGCTTCCTTGAGGCCCAGGCCAGTAATGGCGCGGACTTCCTTGATGACGCCGATCTTGTTCGCGCCAGCCTCGGTGAGGATGACGTTGAACTCGGTCTTCTCCTCGGCGGGAGCAGCGGCGGCGCCACCAGCGGCGGGACCGGCAGCGACGGCAGCGGCGGCGGAAACGCCCCACTTGCCTTCGAGATCTTTAACGAGGGCGGCGAGTTCGAGAACGGGCTGGGCGGACAGCCATTCGATGACTTGGTCTTTGGTGAGGTTGCTCATGGTATTAACTTCCTGGGGCGGACTAGCGGTTTCGGGAATGAAACACGTTTAAGAGACGTATCCCCTACTCTACCCCTTTGGATTTTTTGGCTTTTCGAAGATGCCGGCCGAAGCCGGCATCTTCTCAAAATGGTTGGTTGTGGATCAGGCGGCGGGTTGCTCTTTTTTGACCTTGGCGTCGAGGACGCGAACGAAGGCCGCAGCGTTGCTGGTAAGCAAGCTGAGGAACTGCGAGCGCAGCACGTCGAACGGAGGCAGGTCGGCGATCACCGCGAGTTCTTTCGCAGAGAAAACCTTCTTCTCCAGCACGCCGACTTTCACCTCAAGCTTCTGCTTCTTATCGAAGAAGGTCTTGAGAATCTTCGCGACGCCGGCCGGGTTCTTGCCGCCGACGAGGATGGCCGTGGGGCCAGCCAGCGAAGCAGCGTCGAACTCAGGCAGACCGAGGGCCTTGGCGGCCACGCGGAGGGAGCTGTTTTTGACGACGTGGAACTCGGCGTTCTCAGCGGCGAGGCTGGCGCGGAGCTCAGCGACGTCGGAAACGGTGACCTTCGAGAAATTGGCGAGGATGACGTAGTCGGACTTCTTGAGGTGCGACTCTACTTCGCTGATCAGGTATTGTTTTTCGGCTCTCATGTTGGGTTCCGATTAGAGTTTGGTGAACTCGGTTGAGGCGACGCGGACGCCGGGGCTCATCGAAGACGAGAGACCGACGCTCTTGATGTAGGTGCCCTTGAACGAGGCCGGCTTGGCCTTGCTGATGGCTTCGAGAACCGCCTGCGCGTTCTCGACGAGTTGTGCGCTCGTGAAGGAACGCTTGCCGATGCCGACGCCGATGTTGGCGGCTTTGTCCATCTTGAACTCAACACGGCCGGCCTTGACGGCCTTGATGCCAGCGGCGATGTCGTCGGTGACGGTGCCGGACTTCGGGTTGGGCATGAGGCCCTTGGGACCGAGGACGCGGGCGAGGGTGCGGACCTGCTTCATTGCTTCGGTCGTCGCGATGGCGACGTCGAAATCTAGGTAGCCTTCGCTGACCTTCTTCATGAGCTCGGCGAGGCCGGCTTCGTCGGCACCGGCCTTGAGAGCGACCTCAGGGGCATCGGTGAAAACGATCACACGGACCTTCTTGCCGGAACCATTGGGCAACGGCGTGGTGCCGCGGACCATCTGGTCACCCTGCGTCGCGTCGACGCCCAGGCGGATGGAGAGCTCGACGGTCTCGTCGAACTTGGCCTTCGGGAATTTGGAAAGGACTTCCGTGGCTTCAGCCAGGGAATAACCTTTCGTGAGATCGGCGCTCTTGACGGCGCTGACGTAGCGTTTGCTTTGTTTTACGGGCATGTATTACTCCTTGCGGTGCGAACGTCCTTGGTAGGACTCCCGCTTTGAGTGGTTGTGGTTTCTAACGAAAATTAGTCGACGACTTCGATGCCCATGTTACGGGCGGTTCCGGCGATGGTCTTGATACCAGCGGCCTCGTCCTTGGCATTCATATCGGCCTTCTTCAGCTTCCAGATCTCGGCGAGCTGCTTGGTGGTGACCTTGCCGACCTTGTCTTTGTTCGGAGCGGCGGCGCCCGAAGCGATGTTGGCGGCCTTCTTCAGGAGAACAGACGCAGGAGGCGACTTGAGGATGAAGGTGAAGGACTTGTCCGAGTAAACGGTGATGACGACCGGCAGAATCATGCCGTTCTGGTCCTTGGTCTTGGCGTTGAACTCCTTACAGAACGCCATGATGTTGACGCCTTGGGCGCCGAGCGCGGGACCGACGGGGGGCGCGGGATTGGCGGCGCCGGCGGGCAGTTGGAGACGGATGTAACCTTGGATCTTCTTGGCCATGTGAGTAAAGGAGTGGGTGTTTGGTTTTAAATTCGAACGACTGTAGGTTTAGAGAGGGCGTCGACTCACTCAGTGAGGCGCTGCACCTGCCAGTATTCGAGCTCGACCGGCGTGAACCGGCCGAAAATTGAGACGGAAATCTTGAGTTTGCCACGGGCGGGATCGATCTCGTCGATGCGGCCGGTGAGGTTGGCAAACGCACCGTCGGTGATCTTAACTTCTTCGCCGAGCTCGTAGGACACCTTGGGCACTTCTTTGCCGTTGGCTTCAGCGATGCGGGCCTTGATTTCGTCGATCTCGGATTGACGCAAAGCGGCTGGGTTTTCACCGCCGACGAAATTGATAACACCGGCAACTTCCTTGACGAAATACCACGGCTTGTTGATCAGGCGCTTTTCTTCGAAGAGGCGCATCTGAATGAAGACGTAGCCCGGATACAACTTACGAGTCTTCGTGCTCTTCTTACCATTCTTGACCTCCGAAACGACTTCGGTCGGCAAGAGGACATCGAAAATATAGTCTTCGAGTTCTTCGGCCTTTTTGAACTTCTCAATGTAAGCCTTCACCTTGTTCTCCTGGCCGGAGAGGGTGTGGAGGGCGAACCATTGGGCGCCTACGGGCGTGGTCGTTTCAGTGGACATTGGCTGCAAAAGAGGCGGGGTTAGCTAACCCAGGAGGTGAAAAGATCGACGACCTGATAAAGGGCGAAGTCGCTGATGCTGGTGAACACGCCGAGGATGACCGCGGCCACAATGACCACGATAGTCGAATCCCGCAGTTCGGTCTTGGTCGGCCAGCTGGCTTTTTTAAGCTCATCGACCATTTCACCGAAAAACAAACGGGTGCTGCGGAACGGGTTCTTCATTTAATAAAAGTGGCAGGCGCGGAGGGAATCGAACCCCCAACCAACGGTTTTGGAGACCGCTACTCTACCAATTGAGCTACACGCCTGTGGGTTGGTTTTTAGACGACGCAGCCGAGGCCCCTTTTACGAGGCCTCGGCGGGCGTGTTCTAAACAGTGAACAATTAACTTATTCGATGATCTCGGTGACGCGGCCGGCACCGATGGTGCGACCACCTTCGCGGATGGCGAAGCGCTGGGTCGTCTCCATCGCGATAGGAACGATGAGGTCGATCTCGACGGCGATGTTGTCGCCGGGCATGATCATCTCAACGCCCTTGGGCAGGTTGACGATACCAGTGACGTCCGTGGTGCGGAAGTAGAACTGGGGACGGTAACCGTTGAAGAACGGGGTGTGGCGGCCGCCCTCTTCCTTGGAGAGAACGTAGATCTCAGCCTTGGCTTTCTTGTGGGGAGTGATGGACTTCTTGGCAGCCAAAACCTGGCCGCGCTCGATGCCTTCCTTGTCGATACCGCGGAGGAGGATACCAACGTTGTCGCCAGCCTGACCGGAGTCGAGGAGCTTGCGGAACATTTCGATACCGGTAACGACAGTCTCTTTGGTGTCCTTGAGACCGACGATTTCAACGTTGTCGTTGACCTTGACGATACCGCGCTCGATACGACCGGTGGCGACGGTGCCGCGGCCGGTGATCGAGAAGACGTCTTCAACAGACATCAGGAAAGGCTTGTCCATCTCGCGAGCGGGCTCGGGGATGTCCTTGTCGATCGCAGCCATGAGGGCGGTGATCGCGTCGTTGCCCTCGGGCTTGTTGTCGAGAGCGGCGGTGGCGGAACCACGGACGATCGTGGCGGCGTCGCCATCGAACTTGTATTTGCTGAGGAGCTCGCGGATTTCCATCTCGACGAGTTCGAGGAGCTCAGGGTCATCGATGAGGTCAACCTTGTTGAGCCAGACAACGATCTTCGGAACGCCCACCTGACGGGCAAGGAGGATGTGCTCGCGGGTCTGGGGCATCGGGCCGTCAGCAGCGGAGACCACGAGGATCGCGCCGTCCATCTGGGCGGCACCGGTGATCATGTTCTTCACGAAGTCAGCGTGGCCGGGGCAATCGACGTGAGCATAGTGGCGGTTTTCGGTCTGATACTCAACGTGAGCGACCGAGATCGTGACGATCTTGGAGGCGTCACGGACGGTGCCGCCCTTAGCGATGTCCGCGTAGGTCTTGACCTCGGCGAGACCCTTACGAGCCTGAACGGCAAGAATGGCGGTCGTCGTGGTGGTTTTTCCGTGGTCAACGTGGCCGATAGTGCCGACGTTAACGTGGGGTTTGGTGCGTTCGAATGTGCCTTTAGCCATGGTGAAATGTGATGAATTTTAAGGAGCCTGTCTGAAAATGTGACTTTAAACGTAAGTGACCTGGAGCCCAGAATCGGACTCGAACCGACGACCTCGTCCTTACCAAGGACGTGCTCTACCAATTGAGCTATCTGGGCAAACTAGGAAATGGTCAAAAAACGAGAAAAGGAGTGTGGACCGTGACGAGCCGTTTTTAGGCCGTCAACTGCAATCTTGGCTTTTTTAGCGGACCGTTACGGCCCCACTCTAAACGCGTAGAATCCCTCCGAAAGTCGCTCCCCAATGCGCACGTTTCGCTTCAGATGGGAACGAAAATATTCATCTATTTCATCAGAGCCCGAACTACTGGTGACAACCAGCTCACCCACCAAGCCGGCCCGCGAAACAGAGGCCAACAACTCGAGAGGCTGCCAATCACCGATTGGGAACGCGGCCACCGCAGCTAAATCCAAGGTCAGCACCACGCGACCCGTATCGACGGCGATTGTCTCAAGCTGTCCGAGGCGCGCCGGCAACGCGCGTCCAACCTCATCCGCACGCGCCATCACTAACGGCGCATAGGGTCTCTCCGTCAGCCGCAGGCCTTGGGCAGGACTGCTCGGCACGGGCACCGGGGCTGTAAATTTCAAAGAGCCTGATCGCGTGAGTTCCGCAGGTAGTGCCGCAAAGGGTCCGCCAACCCCCGGAGTGCTTTCCTCGGGCAACGCCGGCTCGTTGCTGCTCATCCGCGTGGGGATAAACATTGGCGTGGGATCATAGGCTGCCAGTTGCTCGGCGAGTAATTCAGCCGACATAGCCCGGCCGGTCTGCGCCAACCCCAACACAGGCAGCTTCGAGCCGTCAGTCGATTGATTCGCATCCGATGGAATCTGCAACCACGCCACTGCCGCGACCACAATGAAAGCCACCGCTCCACTGACCATCACCCAAGGGAATCGTTGTTTCGCGGGCATGCGCTTAACGAATAGGTTCGGCCGCGACCTGCACAAAAGCGAAGCCTGCCGCACGCGCCATATCGTAAACCTCGGTCAAATCCCGCGTGGTGAGCGTGGCATCCGCCTGCACGAGCAAACGCAATCCGGGCCGCCCCGCCGCACGGTTGATGAGATACTGGCGCAGCCCTGCGAAGTTAACCTTGGCACCCTCCACAAAAGCCAGGTCCGCACCTTTGATGGCAATGACCACATCGGTGGCGACCGCCCCTTCCAGCGCGTTGGCCATCGCAGGCACTTCAAACGCCACGCCCAGTCCCGGCGACAACACGAAGCGAGAACCGAACAGGATGAAAAACAGCGCGATCAAGCCTCCGTTAATATAAAACAAAAACTCGAATCCACGCGGGGGCCGGCGCAAGCGCGAAGAGAGATCCAGCGGTCGCGTGATCATGATTCGATCGAGATAGACGGATCACCGGCCGTGGACTCGCCGGCACCTTCACCCTTGCGATAATCCACCAGTAGATAGCGCATGATGTCGTTGCCCGCCCACTCGATGTCGCGCACCAGCGACCGCACGCGACCATGCAAAAAATGGTAGGCCAGGTGCGCCGGAATCGCCAGCACGAGACTGCCTGCGGTTGCCAGCAACGCCTGCCACATGCCCAGCGACAAGGCCTGCGCCGTCGCATATTGGCCACCTTGCATGAACGCATGAAACGTCGTGGCCATGCCCAGCACCGTGCCGAGCAACCCCACCATCGGCGCGATCTGCGCGATGGCAGCAATCGAGCCCAGACGACGCTCCAACGAGGGCAACTCCACGACCGCCGCTTCTTGCACCGCATAACGCATCCGCGTCTCGTCGTCGTGCGCGTGAATGAGCGCGGCTTTCACTACCGCCGCCACCGGCCCGGGAGTCTCCTCGCACAGCGTCAGGGCTTCCACGATGCGGCGCTTTGCGAGGGTGTTTTTGATGCCATCCACAAACGTCGTGGATTTGATCTGCCCGCGATGCAGGTAAAACGTGCGCTCGATAAACAGAACGAGAGTGATGACTCCCATCAGCAACAGCACCCACATCATGGGGCCGCCGCTGGTCAGAATACTGGGATCAGGTGACATGGTCGGAAAGGATCAGAATGAAGATTGCAAAAAGAGAAAGGGGCAAACGTCGAAACACGGCTCAGGGCTGGGGCTTGCCGCCAGCGCGGGTGTATACTTCACGCGCCAGCTTGGCGAAGGGCAGGTTCTTGCGAAGAATGATTTCGTAGGCGTTGCGGGCCTCCTCCAAATCACCGCGGTCGCGGCGCAAATCACCGAGTCGCAGCAAGGCCCGCGAGAGCCAGTAACGCCCCTTCGGTCCCAGTTTGGCTGCTTGCGTATCATCGAGCAAAAAGGTCGTGACCAGCGTCCACCAAACCGCTCCCGCCCGATCGAGATCCGGCGATTTCCCGTTGGTCGCCAGTAAATCACCGAGCTGGAATCCCGCTTCCACGCGCAGATCGATCGGCGCGGCCGGCAGGTCCTGCAGTCGCTCCAGAATCGTGAGCGCACTCTCGTAGTGGGAGACATCGGATGGCGTGATCTGGGCTCGATGGCAGGCGGCCAGAGCCAGCTCAGCCGAGAGCACTCCCGGATAGTCCACCGAGTTGTAGTTGTTTATCAGATACTCGTAGGTCAGGCGGGCGCGCGGAAAATCATTAAGTCGGCGGGCAAGATCACCCTGCTTGAGTCGCGCATAAAAAATGAGCTTCGAATCCTCGTAATCTTTCGTCGTCACCAACCGCTCCAGGATGCGATAGGCTTCCTTGTAGAACTCGTCCTGTCCGCGTTGCTCGGCGGTGAGGGCGGCACGATACAGCGCATAAGGCGCGTAACGATGCTGCTTGAACGTGTCGGCCAGTTCGATGAGCCGGCCTTGCGCCTCCACGAAGCGTCCGTTTTCAGCGTAATAATCCGCCTCGTCCAGATAGGAGTAAACCGCCGCATCCGCCTGCGGGAAATCAACGCGTAAAGCCGCCAAGGTCTTTAACGCCTCGTCGGGTTTTCCGAGGCGAAACTGCGCCTTCGCCTGCAATAAACGCGTGGCGGCCTCCACCTCGGAACGTTGCACCGGCTCGAGCCCTTGAATCAACCCCGGGAGTGCCGCGGCCAACGTCACGGTCTTCTGCGGTTCGTCGGCATCCAGTGAAAGCCTCGCTTGCAACCAGGCCATGCGTGCCCGCAACGACAGCGGCAACCCGTCCTGTGCGCTGCCGCTCGCGAGCAGAACGCGATTCACCCGCAGGTAAGCATCGGCATCGCGACCGGCCACTAGTAGCGCCGACGCCAGCGTCCACTCCGCCTGCCAGCGTTCGATCAAACCCAGTCGCGAGTCGGCCGCATATACGTCGAGCAAACGCGCCGCGTCATCCAGTTTCTTCGCTTCGATTTTCGATAACACGCGCTGCGCCATCAGCAGTCCGGCCGACACATTGGCCGGCACTTCGTTTAGCGCCACGGCATAAGCCTCGTCGGCCGCACCAAAATCCTCCGCGCGGAAATACGCCTCCGCCACCATCACGCCGAGGGACGCGCGCACTTCATCACCCACGGGCAACTCCACCCTCGCCTGCCCCGCGAAATCCGCCGCGGTGCGATAACGCAATTGCTCCCAAAACAAATCCGCCAGCAACCCAAGCGCCGCCGGCTTCAGATCCGACCCGGGAAATGCCGCCAGCAATGCCTTCGCATCCAGCTCGGCTTGATCCTGATTGGCTTGCACCAGAGATTTTGAAGACTCCGGTTTATTCAACACCGGCACGCGCTTTTCGGCCAGCCCGAGCTGAGCGCGCACCAGCAGCAGATCCGCCTGAATCGGCGACTGGGGCGTGGCCGTGATCAGTGAATTCAACTTCGCAAAAAACGCCGCATCCGCCGCGTCCCGCGCGAGCAATTGCAACGCGACCCGCTGCAGTGTCGCATCATTTGCGCCGGTGAGCAGCCCTTCGAGAGCATTGCGTCCTTCACTGCGTTGAGCTCCCGCGATCACCCCGAGCAGCAGGCGGAAATCATCCCGTGCCGCACGTTCGGCCGCCGGCAACGACTGCAGTTGTTTACCCAGATAATCCACCGCTTCCGTCGTGCGACCGCGCGCCGCCAGCAACACCGCATACTGACGGGCATAGGCGTAACCCACGCTCTTGCCCTTGTATTTATCCGCGCTCTGACGCGCCGCATTCAGCTGCGATTCGGTCGCCTCACCCATCGCCAGTCGCGAGCGTTCCCGAGCCAGCACGAAATGCGCGCGTTGGATATCAGACACCGCAACTTCCCCCGCACGCTGATAAGCATCGCGAGCCTTCGCCAAATCGCCACCCGCATCCGCCACCTGTCCTTGCAAAAAATACGCCCAGCCGCGGTCCGCCGCGACGAGGTCTTCCACTTTGATCGACGCCACCGCGGCCTTGGCCATATCCGTCCGCTTGCGACCCATCGCGATCAAACCCGCTCGTAACTGATAAGCCGCGTTTGGGGCGCCCGTGTAAAGTTGCAGGGCTTTTTCCGCTTCATCGGCACGGCCTTCGTCCAGACGCGCCGTCACCAATTCCAACACGAGCACGTTGCGCTCGGCACCCGGTGTCTTCAGCGAACTCAGCAGTTGCGTGTAAAGTCCCGCCGCTACCGAGGGGAAACCCAGTTCGAGCGCACGGCGTGCCGCGACGAACGATCGCAGTTCTCCACCGGGCAGGAGCGGCGTCTGCGCGACTGAAATCAGCGGCGCCACTTCGACGGGTGAATCATCGGCGCGCGACACCGCAGGTAGTGAAACCGCGGCGGCCATCATCACAAAAATCAGGGTTCGGAGCGACATGCGAAGACCTCAAGTTGCTCATCGTGCTGGAAACAATCAACCGCGTTGTAAATAGTTCCCGCTCGCACCTCGGCGCGCTCCACACACAGTGGGCGGCTCCACCTTAACCATAACTATCATCATGACCGCACTCATCGTTCTCGGCGTCCTGCTTCTCTTCGTGGTTATTCTCGGCCTCTGGGCCGTCGGCATCTACAACGGCCTCGTCGCCCTTCGTAATCGCTTTAAAAACGCCTTCGCCCAGATCGATGTGCAGCTGAAGCGCCGCTACGATCTGATTCCCAATCTCGTCGAGACGGCCAAGGCCTACATGAAGCACGAGAGCTCCACGCTCGAGGCGGTCATTAAAGCCCGTAACATCGCCGCCTCCGCCGCGCAAAGCGCCGCCGCCAATCCCGCCGATGCGAACGCCATGCGCAGTCTCGCCTCCGCCGAAGCCGGTCTCGGCGGCGCCCTTTCCCGCCTCATGGTCGTCTCCGAGCAATACCCCGACCTCAAGGCCAACCAGAACATGATGCAGCTCAACGAGGAGCTCACCTCGACCGAGAACAAGGTCTCCTTTGCCCGCCAGGCCTACAACGACAGCGTGATGAACTATAACACCAAGCGTGAAACGTTTCCCACCGTCATTCTCGCCGGCGCCCTCGGCTTCCAGCCCGCCGAGCTTTTCAAGATCGAGGATCCCACCGAGCGCAACGCTCCCAAGGTCCAGTTCTAACGACAGCCGCAGCTTGAGTTCGCATGGACTTCTTTGAAGCCCAGGCCCGCGCGAAGAAACACACGACTCGTCTCGTCGTGCTCTTCGTGCTGGCAGTGCTCGGCATCATCACCGCCGGCTATTTCGCCACGGTCACGCTGCTAGGGCAGGTCAACGGACGCGTTAATCCCCACGACTCCTACCCGGAGGCTTACGATCAGGTCGCGCAGTCCGGAAGCTGGTGGCAGCCGCAGATTCTTGCCACTGTCACGCTGATCACTGTCGCCGTCGTCGGCCTCGCCTCTCTCTATAAATGGTTTCAACTGCGCGCCGGCGGCACCGCCATCGCCGAGATGGTTGGCGGCACGGTCATTGATCCGCGCACGACCGATCCGAAGCAGCGCCAGCTGCTCAATATCGTCGAAGAAATGTCCATCGCCTCGGGCCTTCCCATGCCTGCGGTTTACGTGCTGCCCGACGAACAGGGCATCAACGCCTTCGCCGCCGGACTCACCACCAGCGACGCCGTCGTCGCGGTCACCCGAGGCACGCTGGAAAAACTCAACCGCGACGAACTTCAAGGCGTCGTCGCCCACGAGTTCAGCCATATCCTCAATGGCGACATGCGCCTCAACGTGAAGCTAACCGCCATCGTTTTTGGCATTCTCGTCATCGGCCTGATCGGCCGCGGCGTGCTTGCCGGCCTCGCCCGCGGACGCGTTCGCTCCTCCGGAAACGGAAAAAACTCCGGTGGTGGCCTGGCCTTCGTGATCGCCGTCGGCGTGGTCATGATGGCTCTCGGCTACATCGGTTACTTTTTCGGCCGGCTCATCCAGGCCGCTGTTTCGCGTCAGCGCGAATTCCTCGCCGACGCCTCAGCCGTCCAGTTCACCCGCAATCCGTCCGGCATCACCGGCGCTCTCAAAAAAATTGGTGGCTACGCGCTCGGCTCGAATCTCCAGTCCACCAAAAGCGAGCAAATCGGGCACTTCTTCTTTGCCCAGGGATTCCGCTCCATGCTCGGCGGCGCTTGGGCCACGCACCCGCCGCTCGACGTGCGCATCCGCGCCATTGATGCGTCCTTCGATGGCCGCTACTTCGAGCCGCCCACTGTTGTCGATGTCACTCGTCAAACTTGGAGCGATCAACGCTCCGCCACCCGCCCCGCCTCAGCGCAAAAAACCGCCCGGCCCGCGATCAACCCCGTCACGCTCATCGCCTCCATCGGTGCACTCGACGCGACACATACTTCCCGCGCCCAGACACTGGCCGACAACATCCCATCGCTTCTTCGAGACGCCGTGCGAATCCCGTCGGGAGCCGCCGCGCTCGTGTGCGGATTGCTTCTGGATGATAAAGACGAGGCCGTTCGCACGCGTCAGCATGAACTCATTCGCCGCCATGCCGGCGAAGAGATTGCCACCGCACTTACCCCGCTGGAAGCTGATCTGCGCACCCTTCCCCACGCCGTGCGGCTTCCCTTGCTCCTGCTCACGCCACCCGCGTTGCGCCAGCTTTCGCCAGCAGGTCTGGCCGGCTTCATCGAAGCGCTCGATGAACTCGTCCACGCTGACGGACAGGTCAGCCTCTTCGAATTCGCGCTGCAAAAAGTCCTCACGCATCACCTCGATTTAGCCGCCCATCCTTCCGGCAGCCGTGAAAGTTATTCGCCCTCCGACGTTTCGCCCGAGATCTCGGTGGTCTTGTCATTCGGTGCCCGCCTCCGTGCCGCCGATGAGAACGAAACCGCTCTCGCGTTCAGTGCCGGCGCCTCCGGCTTTTCCGGCCTGCATCCGCCGCTGGCCCTTCGCATCGCCACTCTCGACGATCTTGATGCGGCATTGAACAAACTCGCCCTGGCCTACGGCCCCGTGAAAAAACGCCTGCTCACCGCCCTCGCCGCCACCGTCTCCAGCGACGGACAAGTGGACCCCGAGGAAGCCGAACTGCTCCGCGCCCTCGCCTCCACGCTCGACTGCCCCATGCCTCTCGCGATTTAAGCGAGGCATGCAATGGGTATTCATCGGCGGTTACTTCGTGGTTTTTTTCGCACTGCTGATCGGCGGTGCACTCTGGCGCAAGAAAAGCCGGAAGACCCGCGCGCCCTTCCCTGACAATGCCAAGCTCCTGCGCGGCCCCGGTGAAACCTTGCGCCGCAAACTCGCCGAACTCGAAGAGCGTGAACTCAACGCCTTCATCCTGGCGTTCGCCATTCCGCTGGCGGTCGGCGCCTCGCTCGCGTGGATCGCCACACACCTCGACGGAGCCTATCAAATCACCGGACTGATCACCGCGGTCTCCGGGCTTCTCGTCAGTCTCATCTTCCTCACTCGCCGCCTCATCGGGGGCATCGACCGGTGGCGTAACACCTGGCTCGGCTACTTCGGAGAACGCGTCGTCGCCGAATCCCTCGAACCGCTCAAAGCCGCCGGCTTCCAAATCTTCCACGACGTCCCCGCCGGTGACGCGAAATCCCTTTTCAACATCGATCACGTCATCATCGGCCCGTCCGGCGTGTTCGCCATTGAAACGAAAACCCGCCGCAAGGGCCGCGCGCGCGCCGGTTTCGCCGAGCACCAAATCATCTACGACGGGCAAGTGCTCGCCTACCCGTGGGGTGAAGACCGCCACGGTCTCGATCAAGCTCTCCGCCAAGCCCGCTGGCTCGAAGACCACTTGGCCCAACTCATCGGCCTGCGCACGCCTGTGCAGGCGATTCTCACCTTTCCAGGCTGGATGGTCATCTCCCGCGCCCGGGGTGAAGTCGCCGTCCTCAACCCCAAGCAAATCCCCGCCGCAGTCACTTTGCACGCAGACCCGATACTCGACGCTCACCAGCTCGATCTCATTGGGCGCCAACTCGACGCACGCTGCCGTGACGTGGAATTTTAACTGTCCGCAAACCGCCTCGCCAGCGGCGGACGGGAACCATTTGCCGTCGTGTAGTTCCATGCCACTACACCCCCCGCCCGCCCTTACTGCGGCCAAGGTAAAAATCGTCCGCTCACGTTTTGGCTTTTCTACCGTGTGCGTATCGTTTCCCTCGTTCGCTCTACCCTGTTGATACCCTTTTATGAATAATGAAGTTCCCTGGATCGCTTCGCTGTGCGTGCAAGAACGTGTCATCGACGCCAAACTGGCCGGCCAGATCGTCGACTCCATGCCTGCCAACGCAGATGCGATGGTCTTTGCTCAAGCCGTCATCGACCGGGCCGGCATCACCGACATCGAGTTGATGACCCGCCTCGCCACCGAGGCCCAGGAACTCTCCGCGTCCGGCACCCAGCCGCCTTCCTTTCTCCCCAAGCCCGCTGTCAAAGCACCGGCGCCCTCGGCAGCCGCGACTGCAGCACCCGCACCCGTCGCAGTCCGCTCTTTGCCGCGGATGGATTTTTCCACCGTAAAATCGCTTCCCGACAACGCCCTGAAGCCGTTCATGCTCGAGCTCCTCGGCGCCGCCGACTCGGTCGGAGCCAGCGATCTTCATCTCTCTGCGGGTTCACCGCCCTACATCCGCAACCAGCGTGCAATCGAGTTTCTCTCCGACGTCACCCTCACGGCCGCGGATACGCTTCGCCTCAACACCAGTCTCCTCGGCGACGATCAGAAAAAGCTCTTCAGCACGCATCACGACTACGACTACGCGCTCGCGATGGAAGGCGGCCGTCGTATCCGCGTGAACCTTATGGAGCACAAGGAAGGCGTCAAAGGCACCTACCGCATCGTCCCCGAGACCATCCGCACTCCCGCCCAGCTCGGCTTCAAAAACCTCGCGGTCATCAAGCGCCTCCTGAGCTACCACAACGGCCTCATCCTGGTCACGGGCCCCGTCGGCGCCGGCAAGACCACCACGCTCAACTCCCTCATCGACGAGCTCAACCGCACGCGCGAAGACCACATCATCACCGTCGAGGATCCGATCGAATACCTCCACACCAGTCAGGGCTGCAACGTCACCCAGCGTCAGGTCGGCCAGCACACGTTGTCGTTTGCCAACGCCCTCAAGAGCGCCCTCCGCGAAGACCCCGACGTCATCGTCATCGGCGAACTCCGCGACCTGCCCACCATCGAGATGGCGATCTCCGCCTCCGAGACCGGCCACTTGGTCATCGGCACGATGCACACCAGCGATTCTGGCAGCACGCTGAACCGCCTGCTCGACGTTTTCCCGCCCAGCCAGCAGCCGCAGATCCGCGCGATGGTGGCGCAAAGCCTCCGCGGCATCCTTTGCCAACGTCTCCTGCCCGCTCGCGACGGCGGCGTCGCCCTCGCCTGCGAAGTTCTGGTCAACACCACCGCAATCTCCGCCATGGTCCGCGACTCCAAGACACAGGGCATCCCGAGCGCCATCGATACCGGCCGTCGCGAAGGCATGATCTCCATGGACAACGCCGTTCTGGAACTCTGGCAGGAAAAGAAAATCACCGACGAGGTCGCGGCCAACAACATCCTGAATCGCGTCATCCGCCAGCAGATCCCCGGCGCCCGCTAAGCCCCACCCCAACCTCAATTCCCTTTACCGATGCCTGCTGCGATTGACCAAATCCTCCGCGCCGTTCGCGCCCACGATGGCTCCGACCTTCACCTCATGGTCGGCCTTCCTCCCCGTGCCCGCGTCTCCGGCACCCTGATCACACTGACCGAATTCCCCGCCGTCACCGCCGAGCACATGGAGAAACTTCTCCACGAAATCTGTCCGCCCGTCCGCTGGGAGTTTTTCCAGAAGAACCACGACCTCGACTTCGCCTACGAAATCGCCGGCCTCGCCCGCTTCCGCGTCAACTACCTCCAAAACGCTTGGGGCATGGGTGCCGTTTTCCGCCAGATTCCATCGAAGATCCTGTCCTTCGACGATCTCCAGCTGCCCGAATCCATCAAGAAGCTCTGCACGCTTCGCGAGGGTCTCGTGCTCGTCACCGGACCGACCGGCTCCGGCAAGTCCACCACGCTCGCCGCGATGATTGACTACATCAACTCCACCTCGCGGCGGAACATCGTCACCATCGAGGAGCCGATCGAGTTCGTTCACACGAACAAACAATCGATCATCGCCCACCGCGAAGTCGGCGAACACACCGAAAGCTTCGCCGCCGCCATCCGTGGCGCGATGCGTTCCGACCCCGACATCCTCCTCGTCGGTGAAATGCGCCAGCTCGACACCATGCGTCTCGCCCTCGGTTGCGCCGCGATGGGCATCCTCGTCTTCGCCACGCTGCACACCAACAACGCACCGAAGACCATCGACCGCATCATCGATGCCTTCCCCGCCGACGAACAAAATCAAGCCCGCGTGCTCCTCGCCGGCGGCTTGCGCGGCATCGTCTCCCAGCTCCTCTGCAAAAAAATCAGCGGCGGCCGCGTGGCCGTCCACGAGATTCTCCTCCCCCACGACGCCCTTGGCGGCACCATTCGCAGCGGCAACATCGCCGCCATCCGCAACATCATCGAAGGCTCCCAAAACGAGGGCATGATCTCGATGGACGTTTCGCTCCGCAAACAATTCGAAGCCGGCGTCATCACCGCCCGCGAAGCCTACATGAAGGCTACGGACAAGACGCTCTTCGAACGCCACCTCGGCCCCGACACCACCGTTCACAATTGAGTGCAGGCACGATGAGCGTATCCGAAAAACAAGCACAGCTCATCGAGGACCTGTCCTTTATCGAAGACCGGCAGGAACGTCTCGCCGCCGTCGTTGACCGCGCCCGCCGCCGGCCGGTCTTCTCCGCCGACCTTAAAACCGAAGCCAATCGCGTCAACGGGTGCATCTCGCAGGTCTGGGTCACCGGTGAACTTGGCGACGGCGTGCTGCACTTCCAGTTCGATGCCGATTCGCCGCTGGTGAAGGGCTTGGTCGCCCTGCTCGTCGATCTCTACGAAGGCGGCACCCCGGCCGATATCGTCGCCACCGAGCCCGTTCTCTTCGAACAACTCGGCCTGTCGCGCGACCTCACGCCCACCCGCCAAAACGGACTCACCGCGGTCCGCGCCCACATCAAGGCCATCGCGCAGCGACACACCTGAGACCGGCTTTCATGTATTACGACGCGCACAACCACCTGCAGGACGAGTGGCTCGCGCCTCACCTTGATCGCATCGCGATCGCCGCCACCGATCTCCCGATTCGCACGATGGTCGTTAATGGCACCTGCGAAGCCGACTGGCCCCGCGTCTCCGCACTCGCTCAACGATTTCCTTTTGTTCGTGCGAGCTACGGCCTGCATCCGTGGGATGCAGGCAATCGTTCGCCCGACTGGCTCGACGCCCTTCGTGCCCGCCTGGCCGCTGAGCCGTCTGCTGCAGTGGGCGAAATCGGTTTGGATCGCTGGATGACCGACAGCGCCCGTGCCGACGATCCACGCCTCGCCGGTCTGCGTCGCGCCTCGCTCGTCGAGCAAACCGAAGTCTTCCTCTCCCAACTCGCTCTGGCCACGGCAGAAAACCGCCCCGTCACCATCCATTGTCTGCAAGCCTTCGGCGCGCTCGACGAATTACTCCACGCCCACCCCGTTCCATCGCGAGGTTTCCTGCTCCACGCCTACGGCGGCCCCGCGGAAATGGTGCCACGCTTCGCCCAACTCGGAGCCTACTTCTCTTTCAACGGCTACTTCCTCAAAGACACGCCAACCCCCATCACCTCGGCCAATCTAAATTGTAACTTATTAAGTTACAAACCTCCTAAAGCCTCTCGCTTGGAAATATTTAAAATCATCCCGATTGATCGCTTATTGGTCGAAACGGATGCACCTGCGATGCCGTTACCGCAGACGTGGCGCACGCATAAACTTCCGCCGGCCGCCGATGGTTCATCCGTAAATCATCCGGGCAATCTCGACGCCGCTTACGCCGCTCTCGCGTCGTTGCGCGGTCTGACGCTCGCCGAACTCACTGCGCAGGTTGAGCAGAATTTTCGCCGCCTTTTCGGATGATCAGCCCGACGGCCTCCTGCGCCGCCGCGAGGCCGAACGCCCCGGTCACCCACACCGCCGTTCCAAAACCGCTCGCACAATCGAGCTTCAGATTCGTCCCCGGCTCGGGCTCGGTCCCGCACGTGCCATCAGCCCACGGATAAACTGGCTTCTCCGTCGAATACACGCAGCGCACGCCGTAACGATGCCCTTCGCCTTTCGCGAAGCCATGATCACCACGCAGTTTTTTGCGCACGAGCCGCAGCAAGTCATCGCCGCCAGATTCACCGAGATCGCCCGTGCGAATCTGAGTCGCGTCACGCTTACCGCCTGCGCCGCCCACGGCCACGCAAGGCAGTCCGCGCTTCACACTTTCGGCAATGAGCAACGCCTTGTTGCCCACACGATCGATCGCATCGATCACGCAATCGAACTTCACCGCACCCAACATCGCCTCTGCCGTCGATGCCGTAAAAAACTCCGCCACCTCCGTCACCCGACACGCCGGGTTGATCAACTTAACCCGCTCGGCCAGCACGGTGATTTTTGGTCGCCCGATCTGTCCATCGAGCGCCGGCAACTGACGGTTCACATTGGTCACGCACACGTCGTCGAGATCGATCAACGTGAGCGCACCCACCCCGCTGCGTGCCAGACCTTCGACTGTCCACGAGCCCACGCCACCGACACCGACCACGCACACATGCGCCGCCTGGAGACGCTCGAGCGCATCGCGCCCCAGCAATCGTCCCACGCCGCCAAAACGCTCCGCCTGCCCGACGCTCATTTTTTATCGGCCACAAACGCCTCGAGCGCCTCACGCGTCACGGTATGACGCGCCGCGCAACGCGGGCAGCGGATCTCGATTTTAGCATCGCTCTCAAAAAGTGCGTCCGCGTCCTGGCGGAACAACGGCGCCAGCACTTCCAACATGCGGTGCTGATTGCATCCGCAGTGCCAGCGATAAACGCGCTTCTCCAGTTCGCCCAACTGCTCCGTCTTGGCCATGTCCGCGACCTGTTCCTTGGTGAGCGCTTCAAACCAGGCTTCGTCGTAATCGGGATGCGCCGCGACGAGCGCGAACTCTTCCTCGCCCGTCTGGAAAAACCGCGCCGGCCGCTGCTCGCTCTGACGGTAATACTTTTCCACGGCATCCAGCGGATCGCCGCCGGTGAACTCCACCGAGCTGCGACGCTTGGGTTGTTTGTCACGGATCACGTCGGTGAAAAATAGATTCGTCGGCATCACTTTGACGTTCTCATTGAACACGCGGCCCGTCACCGAACCATCCGCATTGTCGCCCGTCAAAAACAGGTTCACCAGCGGTTGCTGAAAATTGATCGTCCACGCCGTAAGTTCATTCCACGGACGGGAAACCGCGTGCAAAACATAGCCCGCGAGCGCCCGCTTGAACAAGGCGTCATGCTCCGGCGTCACCTTGATCGCCTGATCGGAAAGATGCAGGTAGTAATCGACGTAGAGCTGGCTGAAATCGACCTTGGTGAACAGCGCGTTGCGACTGCGCACAAACCACGTGGTCACTTCCAGACCGGAATTCGAGGGATTGATGGGCGTTGACTCAGGCATGCCCACACCTTTGCCCGTAACCCGCACTTGTAAAGCGGGCAACGCACTCCGGTCAGCGTCTGTCCGGCACCACGATCCGCGCGATTTCCTCACGAAAGAGTCGCTCGGCTTCCGCCTGATCCGACGCCCCCGCGATGGAAAACGCCATCACCTGGGCCCGCACGGTGATATTACGCCCGGTCACAATTTTCCACTGTTGGCCGAACCATTCCCAACGGCTCTTCGGCTCGACCGGCGGGATCGGTGAACGTCCTTCATCCGGATTCCAGACCACACGAAAAATATGCAGCAACCGTCCGCGCCGGCTGAATTCATAAGACTCGAACGGCAGTTCCAATTGTCCCACCTGCACGTTCACCGCAGCACCGCGGGCGACCAGCAAACCACCGGTCATCGGCATGCATATTTCCGGACTGTGAATAAAGGGAGCATTGCGTGCGCTCAAACCTCCGTCCCAGCCAATATAGTAGCCTGAACGGTCACCCAAACCCCTCGCACGCCACGACGCGGACTCGAATGAATCGGGCTTCAACATTTCCTGCGCGTAGGCATCGATCGGATACCGCTTGAATGCCTCCGCACTTTCCGGCCATTGCACGACCCAGCCGTGCGGAGGCGGCACAGGTTTATCCGCGCTGGCATACCAGCCGCGAACCCCCGCCTCAACCACCACGCACACGGTCAAAGCCAGCAGCGCCCCGCGCGCCTGCTTCCACGATAAAACCGGCCACTGCATAGGCGAACTGTTCACGACGACATCTTTCGAACGCCACGCCCAACCCAACACCGCAACAACGACCAACGTGCACACCAGCGCGATATAACCCGCCGGATCATGCCACGCATGCAACCGCTCCATGCCACCCGAATCGGTCACCCAGGTGAGCACCAGCGCCCGGAGAAAATTTCCCGTGATCGCCGCCAGGACGGCCATCACCAAAAGAACCCCGCGCCGCACCCAGCGCATCCGCGCCACTTCACCCACAAACCACGCAATCATGAGCGAGGTCTGCAACGAACGCAGTCCGCCACACGCTTCATCCACACCGACCGGACCACTTCCGATATGGATCGTCGCGCCGTCGGAATAAGCAGGCACGTTAACGAAGTTCAGCACCTCGGCGACGCCGGTGGCCAGCAACTCACGCAACGGCAGGATCACGGTGTTTTCCACGAACCCCGGCCACGGCACCACGGTGAAAACCAACGCCAGCGGACCCGCCGCGACGCGCATCCACGGGTTGCCGCCCGCCGCCCGCGCAGCCAGCAGCAAAAATACGTAGAGCAGTCCGGCCAGCACCCACAACAGAACCGGCCACAGAGGAAACGGCTCGAGAAGCAAACGCACCAACGCATAGCCGCCAATCGCTGCGCCGATTAACGGCCGGCGCCACGCTGCAGGCGGCACGAGTCCCGGCGCAGCCGCATTAGTGGACAACCGTTCCCACAACAACCAGCCCATCAGCCACGGCAGCGCCCAACCGTGACCCAGATCCGGAGCCAGCGTCCAAGCCTGGCCAAGGCTGCGACCGGCGATTGCCACGGTGAGCACGATGCCCGCCACATACAGGGCAGACGGCAGCCACGCCCGTGAGCTGATCGAGCCGACCGACATTACGGAGTCGCTTCCTTCGTCACCGGCGCCGCACCGGGCGGCTTCGGCTTGCCACGCGTGAGTCGCTCGATCTCCTGCGCCTTCAAATCGAGTTGGGCCACGATGACCTTGGCCTGCGTTACCAACGCCATCTCTTCGTTGAGCAACGCTTCAGGGCGAACCAACGCGAGTTGCTCACGCGCCGCGGCGGATTGCCCGCCCTTGGCGTAGATGAACGCGAGATAATGCGCACGCGCCTGATCACGACGCTCGGCGGGTTTGAGTTTCGCTATCAGCACGAGCGCATCCTGCGATTTATCTGTCAGCGCATAGACGAGCGCGCACGTGGTCGTGTAATTGGGATTGGACGGTTCGCTTTGCGAAAGACCCTCGATCGACAACTTCACCTTCGGGGCGACCGTCGACCCGAGCACGAGCAAATCCATCAACGCGGCATCGTGCTTCAACCGGTTTACACCGGGCGATTGCTGACTCCAAAGACCAAATATCCGCTGCAGCCCCGGACCATTTTTTTGGACGGAATAAACGCGCACCAAAGCTTCATGCGCCCAAGTCTGGCCGGGAAATCCACCGGCAATCGTAAGGAGCGTTTCCTCAACCTCCCTCGCCCACTTCCACGTCACGCCCACTTGGTAAAGCACGCGAAGCCCGAAGATATTATTGCGCGTTTGATCGAGAGCTTTTTTCCAATGTGTAAACCGCGCCTCTTCGCCGTGCAACTCACCGACGGTGCGGGATTCCAGAGCCAGACGCATCGCTCCTTCGGGCACGGGTCCAAGTGCGCCTTGATAAATCAGCTCACCCATTCCAGGCCAGTCCTGCAGCGCGGCGGCCAGATCCACGCGCACCGCCTTCATGGCAAAATTATCCTTCACATCAGCCGGCTGCGCATCGACCAAGCTCCGCGCCCGTTCAAATTGCCCCTGACTCAACAACCAACGCACCAGATCCGCCGTGCTGGCGGCGTTGCCCGTGGATTTCTCAACCAACGGAGGCAGCACTTTGTCCAAAGGCTTCTTCTCGGTCGCCATCAAGAGCGTCTGCAAGACGAGGTGATCGTTAAACTGCGCATTCGGCAGGCTCACCAATCGCTCGGACCAGGCGCGAGCCACGCCCAGATCGTTGCGACGGATGGAATCCTGCATCAGCTCCCGCAATGCCGCTGCTGCGAGCGCAGGTGTCTCCACCATGCCCGCAAGCTCCTGCCGCGCGCTTTGCGCCACCACCGGATCAGGATGCGACATCCGCACCGTCGCGTGCATCAACCGCACGTTGTCGCTCGAATCGGTTCGCATCAACGAAGCCAGCACTTGATCAGCCGTGCTGCCATTTCCCTCGATAATGGCGAACAACGCCACCGCCCGACGATAGCCTGTCGTATCGCGGAAGCTGACCGGCACAGCCGACAAGGCATCACGAGCCGTAAAAACATCCCCGAACTTCATCGCAGTGAGCGCGAGAGCAATCAGGGCTTCATGGTCGCCGGGGCGCAAAGAGACGACTTGCTGGCGCTGCTGGATCGATTCACGCCGGCCCAAAGCCTCGCTCATCTCAGCAATGGTCTTCCACACCTCGGGATCCTGCCGGTCGTTCCGAATCGCGACCTGCAACGCGACCACCGCCTTCGCCGGCTCGCCGGCCGCGAAAAACACCTTCGCCTGCCGGAGCGCCGTTACTGATTTGTAAGCTTTATAGCGCTGCTTGGCTTCCCGATAAACCGGGGGCAGCGCAAAGCCCACGGCAATCAAAACGCCCAAAATCAAAATCTTGCTGGCGACGCGTTTTTTGCGGCTTTTGCGCCGTTTGAGCTGAAGTAGCATTTAATTTTATATCACGCGCCAAGCAGGTGAAATCAAAGCACAAAAAAGCCACGCTGAACTTCCATAAGTTGCACAGCGTGGCTGAAACAGGAAACGAACGCGCTTTAGGCGGTCGCAACGGGAGCGGAGGCCGCACCCTTTTTGCCGTAGCGGCGCCAGACGAACAGGCCGGTGACGAACAGCGCACCAATGATCGCGCCATTGACGGCAGGCTCAGGCACGGTGGGCGAAAGAACATCGGATTCAAAGCTCACCCAGAACGCGAAGTCGGTAGAACCGAGATCAAAAAAGGTCGAACCGTTGCCCGAAACGAAGGCCGAACCGCCGGCATACGCGATACCGGGAGACAGCGGATTGTAGTTGGCCGAACCCACTTGGGCGATACCCGACGTTCCGGCATCGGTGCGATGGATCACCAACGCATAAACCTGTCCGGCATCCAATGCCGTGGAACCAATGCCGGGATTGGTAATGACATTGGCGCCAACAGGACTGAAACCAGAGTCGTTCGTGTAGGCGAACGAGGCAGAGGTGAAATCAACCAGCGTGCCCAAGGTCGTGCCGGTCCAAGTATAGATGGACGTCGTGAAAGAAGGCGTGGCGCCATTCAATACGTTAAACTGGATATTATAGGCAAAGACAGCGGCGGTGGTGGGCGCGATAAATGTCTGCGCATACCAATTCCCAGCGGCGATATCGGTGCCAGCACCGCTCCAATTACCATTCCAAGGGCTGCCGGGATAAGTGGATTGGCCGTAGTTGGTGATAATCTGGGCGTGCGCGGAAACGCTCAACAGAGCGGCGAAAGCGAGACTGGAAAGTTTCAAGAGTTTCATGGCCTTAAATCGATGTGTTGGAGATGTGCATCACACCCAGCCCATGGTCAATCAAATATAGGGTATATACCCTACAAATACTATTCATGGGTTATTTACGTTCGACTAAGAGTCTCTCAGACCAAGGTGTTTCACCACTTTATCGATCTTCGGTCGGATCACCATCTGGCAGTAACCTGCGTGCGGATTACGACGGAAGTAATCCTGATGATACGCTTCGGCCTCATAAAATTTCTCCAAGGGCGCGATTTGCGTCACGATTTTTCCGCCCCAACCGGGGTTTGCGCGTGCCACTGAAGCCTCGGCCGCCGCTTTCTGGCCTTCATCCGTGTAGAAAATCACCGAGCGATACTGCGTGCCCGCATCAGCACCCTGGCGGTTCAACGTGGTCGGATCGTGGATCTTCCAGAAGTGATCCAGCAACGCATCCAAGGTGATCCGCTCGGGATCGTAATCGATTCGCACGACCTCCGCGTGGCCCGATACCCCCGCGCACACTTGCTCATAAGTCGGGTTCGGCCGTGGTCCTCCCGCGTATCCACTCACCACGGCTTCGACACCGGGTAGAATCTCATATGCCGCCTCGGTGCACCAAAAACAACCGCCGCCAACAATCAGTGATTTAAGCGATGACATGAGATCAACGTGCGCGATTTACCTCCTGACGCCACCGTTTAAGCAGGATAAAAAACCGTAAAATCCGAATTTCGAATAAACCAGCGGCGAACCTGATGCGTGTTACTGATGTCCATGCCGCGAGCCCCTTCACGGCCTCTGCACAGATTTATTTCAATCCCATGAAAAACTCACGCCCCGTATTATTATCCCGCCCCGTGGTGATCATCGGCTTGATCATAGGTGTGACGCTCGCAGCGGGCACGGCGATTCTCTCGACAGTCTCCACACGTGAAATGGCTGCAGCCAGTATCCGCGTAACCCATACGCAAGCCACACTGCTCGAGATCAACCAGCTGCTGTCCTCACTTATCGATACCGAAACCGGCCAGCGCGGCTACATTCTTACCGGTCTCGAAAGCTACCTTGAACCCTACACGCGAGCAGCCGATGGCCTCGACAAACAACTCGACGGACTCCGCCAGCGTTTCGCGAACTCTCCGGAGCAACTGGCCACGCTTGATCGCATCAGCCAGCTGGTCGCCGACAAGAAAGCCGAGACGAGCCGCACCATCGAACTGCGTCGCGCCAATGCCATCGGCCCCGCCCTCCACATCGTCGACTCAGGCGCAGGCCTCAAAAACATGAACGCCCTGCGCATGGCCGTGCACGATTTGGAACAACGTGAACTCATGGATCTTTCGCTCAATTCGGCCTCGGTCAGCCGGCGCGCGGATTTCTTTCAAATCATCGGCCTCATCATGCTCGTCGCCGCCTGCGCGATGGGCGGAACCGGTGGCTGGCTGCTCATGCGTCGTGTGCACGAACTCGAAACCATGATCACGGTCTGCGCCTGGACGCGCCGCGTGAAATTCAACGGCCAATGGGTGAGCTTCGAGGACTACCTGCGAGCCCGCTTCAACCTGCAGTTCACCCACGGCATCTCCGAGGAGGCCTCCCGAAAACTAAAGATGGAGGCCATCGAACTCGTCGAAGCCGAGGCGCTGAAATACAAGGGGGCGCCCGTCGTCAGGCCCGCGTGAGCGGACGATACTTGATGCGGTGTGGCTGGTCGGCGTCCTTGCCCTTGCGCTTCTTGAAATCCTCCAGATAGGCCGAGTAGTTGCCCGCATACCAGTGGACATGGCTGTCGCCCTCGAACGCCATGATGTGCGTCGCCACACGATCGAGGAACCAGCGGTCGTGCGACACGATCACCGCGCAGCCGGCGAACATCTCCAAGCCTTCCTCAAGCGCGCGAATCGAGTTCACGTCGAGGTCGTTGGTCGGTTCGTCCAACAGAATCAGATTGGCACCGCTTTTGAGCAACCGTGCCAGATGAACACGGTTGCGCTCACCGCCGGAAAGCACGCCGACCTTCTTCTGCTGATCCGCACCGGTGAAACCAAACTGAGCGCAATACGCGCGGGCATTCATCTCACGAGGACCGAGCTTCAAGTTTTCCTCACCGCCGCTGATCGCCTCGTAAATGGTCTGCTCACCGGGCAACGAATCGCGCGATTGATCGACATGGGCGATCGTCACCGTCGGCCCCACGCGCAGTGAACCGCCATCGGCTGCCTCCACGCCGGTGATCAGTTTGAAGAGCGTGGTCTTGCCCGCTCCGTTTGGTCCGATCACGCCGACGATGCCGCCGGGTGGCAGCGAAAAATTCACGTCTTCAAACAGCACCTTTTCTCCGTAGGCCTTGCTGAGTTTCTGCGCCTCGACGACCAGCGAACCAAGACGCGGGCCGGCGGGGATGATGATTTCAAACTCACGTTCCTGCTCGGCGACGTTTTCCTTGAGCATCGATTCGTAGGCGTTGATGCGCGCCTGCCCTTTGGCCTGCCGGGCTTTCGCGCCGGAACGAATCCACTCGAGTTCGCGCGCCATCGCCTTCTGTCGGCGATCCTCGGTCTTTTGCTGCACCGTTGCGCGCGCATGCTTTTGCTCCAGCCAGCCGGAATAGTTGCCCTTCCACGGAATGCCGTGGCCGTGATCGAGCTCGAGGATCCACTTGGCGACATTGTCGAGGAAGTAGCGGTCGTGCGTCACCGCGATGATCGTGCCCGCGTAACGCGAGAGATGTTGCTCGAGCCAGTGCACGCTCTCGGCGTCGAGATGGTTCGTCGGCTCGTCGAGCAGCAGAATGTCCGGTTTCTTCAGAAGCAGACGCGCCAGCGCGATACGGCGTTTTTCACCACCCGAGAGGTGATCGACGACCTGATCGGCCGGCGGACAACGCAACGCATCCATCGCCATCTCGACCTGCGGGCCGACATCCCAGGCGCCGAGCGCGTCGATCTTTTCCTGGAGTTCGCCTTGTTTCGTGGTGATCGCATCGCGCTCGGTATCATCGGCCGCGGCGTCGATTTCATCCCACGTCGCATCGTAGGCGGCGGTCAGATCGGTCAAGTGTTTCACGCCTTCCTCCACGCACTCGCGCACGGTCTTGCCGGCCGTGAGCTGCGGCTCCTGCTCCAAAAGGCCGACGGTATATCCCGGCTCGAAATGCACCTCGCCGTCGAAGTCCGTGTCGCGCCCCGCCAGAATGCGCATGAGCGAGGACTTGCCAGAGCCGTTAAATCCGAGGACGCCGATCTTCGCGCCGTAATAAAACGACAGCGAGATGTCGCGGAGGATTTCCTTGCGCTCGATTTTCTTCGAGACGCGCATCATCGAAAAAATAATCTTCGGTTCTTCGGGCTTGGCCATGCGGCGATGCAACCGCCGCGGCGTGCGGGGTCAAGGTGCTCTCACGGTTTCGTAGCGAGTTCGAGCAAGGTCAGACCATCAAACGCCTCGCGGTTGCTGAAGCCGCACATCTCCTGCGTGGGACGCAGGCTGGCGCAAAACGCCGGGCGCTCCGGCCGCCCAAAAATCGCGCAGCGCATATCCGGCAGCAATTGCACGCAGGGCACACCCGCCGGTTTGCCGTGTGGCATGCCGGGGATAGGCGACGTAATCGACGGAGCGATGCAACACGCCCCGCACTGCGGCCGGCAGTTCATGGCCGTGTTTTGAACTGCCATAAGCCGGAATTAGCGAAGCTGTAGGAACACCTTGGCGCCTTTGCCTGCGGGTGCAGGAGCTGTCAGGAAGAGACGGCCGGCATCGATCTCACCGCCTTCGAGCAATTCGTCGCGCACGTGCTGGGCGCGAGCCTCGGCCAGAGCACGGAGATCCTCTTCGGACACGACGATACCCGAGGCCAGCGCACGGCGGGCATCCGCGAGCGTGAGCGGCGTGCTGCCATCGGCTGAAGCCGTGGCCACGACTTCGCCCGATGAGATGATCACCACGGTTTTAACCGCCGGCGTTTTCGCCACGGGCTTCGGCGTCGCGGCTCCACTATATATGCGGCGCGGGGCGGGTGTCGGCGCAGGAGGCGCGGCAACCACTGCTTGCGGCTGCGTCACAGAAGCACCCGCGGTATCAACGCCGGGCGCAGGCAATCCGTCCGGATAACGCTCGGACACCATGAGGCCGATGATACGGGTCTCGTCCTCGGGGGCCACGGTGAGCTCGGAGGGCGGAGGCGTATCCGCATTCTTGACACGCAACTCTTCCCACAGGCGCTGGCGCACTTGTTTGGCGAGCGTCTGATCGCGCACGGCGGCAAGATCCGCGGTCGCATCGTAACTGCCGTTGATATCCAGATTGAGCGCCGGACGTCCTTTGAGCGCCTTGCGCAGGGTTTCGATTTTTTTGATTTCGGCCTCGAGCGGGGTCGTCGCTCCAGGCGAGAAATCCTGATAGGCAAGTTCGTCGCCACCGCCGCCAAACGCAGCCCCGATGAGCGAGAATGGCGAAGTCGCGGCTTTCACCAACAAGTTCACGATCACGCGCAACACGACGCGGCCGATCTTGAAACTGGGATCGTCGAGACTGCCTTTCACGGGCACATCGATGACGATGTTGCCCGAGGTGTCTTTCAAGAGCGCCACGCCGAGTCGCACGGGAAGCTTGGTCGCATCGGGACTGTTGGTCGCGGGACCGAAGGTGAATTGCTTGAGCGTGATGACATTACTGGTGTCGAGTTTACGCTGTGAAAGGCGGGCCTTCACATCCACCGACAAACCGCTGCGGGCCAGTTCATAGCCGGCGTAAGTGCCGACGTAAGGTGAAATCGGCGAGAGATCGACGCCCTTCACGTCCACCAAGATTTCAGTCAGGGCACCGGGCGTGAGCGTCGCGGCCTTTGCATCGAGTTTCCCCGTGAAGGAAACTTCACCGGAGCCGTTCACCTTGCCACGGATGTTCACATCGGCGCGTTGCAGATCGGCCGACGACAGGCCGGTGATCGCACCTGAAAAATGATCGAGCGACATGCGCACCGCCGGCTTGATCGAGTTGTCCGCCAGCAAGACCGAACCATTGGTCAGCGTAAACTTGCCGAGCGACCAGATCGGCGCAGGCAAAGTCGAACTGCTCGCCAGGCCCTTCGCGGGCGCGGCGGGCGGCAGCTTCACCTCAACGGGTTCAGACTCTGCGGCCGGTGCCGTTTCGGTGCGCAGGATCGCGGCGAGATTGGTGGTCTTGTCGGCATTGACGGTCACGCGCGCGGACGGATCCGTGATGCTGATTTCGCCGATGCGTGCGGTCAGCGGGTCAGAAATCGCATCAATGCCGCGAATAGCGAATTGGGTGAAGGTCACAAAATCTTCCGCCTTGGCGCCGTCCACCGTGGCAAATTTATCCACGACAACGTCGCCTTGGAATGAAGCGACCGTGCCGCGCAGGCTGGCCTGTCCATCCACCGAAACCGCGCCGCCCGCGATACGCACATTGAGCATCGGCTCTATGTAAGGCGTGCCGCCGGCGAGCGGGATTGAAGTCACTTTGATCTTAAGATCCGCGGCGAGCGGTTCGCGCACCGCCGAACCTTCGACGTTGATCGTGCCCGACGGCAGCGTTGCAACGGAAAGCGCCAGCAGAACGGGCACCGCGGGCTCGGCCAGGGAAATATTTTTAACAGAAACGTCGAGGCGACCGATGCTGTTTTTCGCGGGCGTGAGCGTGGTGCGATCCTCGATATCAATGGCGAGGCCGGTGAGGGAAAACTCCGTGAGTTTCACATCGGGCAACGCGGGCATCGCAGCGGCGGGAGTCGCGCCCGCGGCAACGGTGACGGGGGTCACGCCGGCCGATGCGACCGCCGGCACCGTGAGAAGATTCAACAGGTTGATCGAACCGTCTTTCTCGCGGACCACGGTGAGGCGTCCGCCATCGAGCGCGACACGGCGGATGACGGCGGAGGTCTTGAGTCCGTCGGCATGGAGGCCGTCGATAACCAGCGACGGCAAATCGATGACCGCCGTGGTGGAACCACGGGGAGCGACTTGGAGATTCGAGAGCTTGATCGTGGCATCGCCCAAGGTGAGTTGGCGCGAGCCTTCGGAGAGATCGACGGCGTAACTCGCCGAGAAATCGAGCGCGCCGCTGAGCAGATCGGCATTGATGCGGTCGGCATAGTAAGGCGCGTATTTTTTGAGCGCGATACCGCCGATGCTAAACCGGCCGGCCGAGCGCGCCGGAATAAGTGAAAGCGTGCCCTTCCAATCAAACGTCTCGCCGGCCTCGGTGATGGCGGAGAACTCATAAGGAGCTTTCGGATCACCCGCGGTGTGAAAGTTTTTAAGCGTGAAACCGAGCGGACCGACAGTCGTGGCAAAAGGTGCCGCGCGGCTGGAATCAACGAAGTTCAAGGCCGCCGAAGTAACCGAGAGACTCGCAATGCGCAGGGGGCGGGGCTTTTTCGCGGGCGTGGCGGGTGCCTCGGCGGGCGCGGGAATGAGATCGGCAAAGTTAAAAACGCCGTCTTTCGCGATCACCACACGTTGAGAAAACCCATCGATGTAAATCTCTTGAAAACGCCATTCGCCGGTGAAGAGGGAGAATGAATCGAAGTTCACATACAACCGGCGCCAGCCGGTGAACTCGGCACCGTCACGGTCTTTAATCGCGAGTCCGTCGATGGTGATCGACAGCACCAGCGGATTGACGCGTATCCGTTCGATGGAGACTTCGCGATGAAGCTCGGCGGACAGATGCTTGATTGCCTGGGCTTTGATAATCGGCGGCAGGCCGAAGAATCCGAAGAGCAGCAAGCCCGTTACCACGCTGCCCGTGACGAGCCAGCGGCGACGACTGCGGCGTGAGCGTTTGTCCTGGGCGACGATCGAAGCGGCGGAAGGTTGGAGCGACATGGAAATTGAAAAGTTATAGCAGACAAAAAAGCCCCGGGCGTGCGGGGCGGAGACGAATCAGAGAGTGGCCAGCGCGGCCTTTATTTGAGCCGAATGATCCTTGGTGTCCACCTTCTCTATCACCCGCAGCACTTTGCCTTGGGTGTTGATGATGTAAGCGGCACGGACCGGACCTTGGAACGTGCGGCCATACATCGATTTTTCCACGAGGGAATCCGTGGCTCGGGCGAACGCATCGCTCGGATCGCTGGCGAGCGTGTAAGTGATGTTTTTCTTGGCCGCGTATTTGAGATGCGAGCCGCACGTGTCGCGGCTCAGCGCAATCAGGCGGTAGCCCGCTTTGGCAAATTCCGAGGCGTGGGCGACGAGCGAATCGTTCTGCTTATCGCACGAACCGGTGTTGTTTTTCATGTAGACCGAGACGATCACCGGCTTCGTCAACAAATCACGGAACACCACCTCGCGAACTTCACCGTCCTGCACGACCTTCAAGGTGAAGGCCGTGTCGATTGTTTGCCCGGCGGCGATCATGCCCGAGGAGGCAAACTCAGATGTGCTTGGAGTCGTCGGCGTCTTTTTGAACGTAACCGGACTCCTGGCGCTGATGGTTGACGGCGTTCTTTTTCAAATACGCCGCATAAACATCCTCGGCGGTCATGCCGAGCGTCTGCGCGAGCGAGACGAGAAAATGAAACAGGTCCACGACTTCGACCTTGGCGTTCTGCTCATCGAATTTTTGGTATTTGGCCCACCACTTCCAGGGAACGCTGTCGATCAGCTCGGCCGTTTCCTGCTGCATGGCACGCGTGTAATTAAGGATCCACTTGGTCTTTTCCTCTTCGCTGGGGGGCGGGAGGGTGACGCCAATACGCGCATTGAGCGCTTCTTGCATGCGGAAGATTTCTTCGAGCTTGTCCATGGGCGCGAGGCTTGGCGGACGCACGCCGCGGATCAAGTGGCAAGTGTCCGCAACCTCAGCCGCGCGCCGCCTCGGCCCAATCCCACTCGGGAATGTAGTGGAAATCCGGGGCATGCAGACGGGTCGTCGCGGACGTCACCGGACGCTTGCGGCCGGGCTGATAATCATAGCGGCTGAACGAAAACCTGAATCGCCGCGATCCGTCGTCGCGCGGTTCATCGAGCACCAAAGCCAGCTTGATCCGCATGACGGCCTCCCATTGCGTGCGGGTGTCGTTGACGCGGGCGGCGCTTTCAAAACGGCTGTCGGCGACCGCCCAGTGCGTATGTTTACGACGCTCCAAAAAAGCTTCCCGACTGGGGAAAAACAGCTGCAGGCGCACGTTGTCCGGCGTCACATGAAACTCATAATACGCGGGACGGCCCTCCGCATGGAAAAAGAGTTCCAATGCGTCGCCCATTATCCATGTGGCGTCATTTAACTGCGTAGCCCGATTCGACGGTTGATCATCTTCGAGCACCGCATACGCCACCAAGTCGTCGCCTTGAATCCCGAGCCAGACGCGGCCCGGTTTAAAGTCCGCCTCCAGTTGAGGAAACCATGACTGCGCGAAATCGAGGCCGGCTCCGCCCGCTTTCATGACCCGCGCCGTCGCCTCCCAATCACCCAAGGCAAAGCCTTGCACGGCAGGGATCATCAGACATTCAGCTTCACCAGTTCGGACGAGGGACATGGATTATAAAACGAGTTACAGGGCTGCATTTCGTTCCCTAAACTGCCTCCGACCGCAAGCCGCCGCCCGCAATCGAGTCTTAAGCCTGCTCCATTCAAGCACATCCAACTTAAATCGTAGCGAGAGCCGCTGTTTCACCTCCGACCGTGGGAGCTAAATTAACAGTTGCTCCACAAGCGCAAACCCGCGACTTTTTGGCCTTGTTGCCTGCGTCGAGCGCACCCGCGCCCCGCGGCAACATCTCCCTCGCAGCCCCGCCCTACGCGGTGAGCGCGAGTTTAACCCACAGATAACAAACGACATGTCAGATACATCCACGTCCGGCAGCACGCCTCCTGAAGGCCCTGCCGCGACCGCCGGTGCGCCCACAGCGCCCGCCAGCGATTGGGGTGCCGCTTCCGGCACCAATCGTGGCTCGGGCCTCGCGCGCGGCAAACGAGTCAGCACTCCGGCCTCCTCGGCCCCCGTCAGCAACAACGCCGCCTCCGGCACCTACCAACCCTCCTCCATTCAAGTTCTGAAGGCGGAGTCGGAATACCAAAACCCGTTCGCTTCGGCGGACGTTGCCCCGTCCACCCCGGCCCCCGTCGTCGCTCCGGCTCCTGTCGCCGCGACCCCGGTTGCCCCGGTTGTTGTTGCTCCCCCCGCGGAGGCCCCGGCCCCCGCTTCGATCGCACCCGTCGCTCCCGCCGCCAAGGCCGAGCTTAACATCCTCCCTCCCACGGAAGCCAAGCGTCCCGCCCAGAGCTGGGAGACGCCTGCGTTCCCGTATGAGGCCGGCACTCAAAACGCCCCCAAGGCCGCGACTGCCGTGTCCTTGGAAGGCGAACGTCCGGTGTTCCGCCCTGTGCGCCGCAGCGAGGTCCCGATGCTCGAGTCCGCTCCCAACGCGAGCGGCAAGAGCCCCGGCATCCCGCAGCCCCCGAAATACGGCGGTCAGCGCACCCAGCGAGGCAACGGCGGCGGCAACCGCCAGCAGCAGCGCCAGGGTCGTCCCCAACAGCAACGCAACCGCGACGGCAACCGTCCGGCCGGCGCGCAACCGGGCAACCAAGGCCCGTCTGCTCCCCACGCTCCTGTTTCCGGTGGACAACAGCCCGCCTCCAAGAAACCCGCCGGCCTCTTCGGCTGGGTCAAGGGTCTCTTCGGCACCGCTGCCCCCGAACCCGGCAAACCGGCCCAGCCCGGTGCCCAGCCCCAGCCGTTTGTCGGCGGCGCGGGTGAACCTCGCACCGAGGGCGGCCCCCGCCGTCGTCGTCGTCGCGGTGGTCGCGGTCGCTCCGGCGGCGGCGGTCAGGGCAACCCGCAAGGCGGTCCGTCCGGTGGTCCCCAGACCCCCGGCGCTCCTCACGCCCAAAGCCACGGCCAGGGACATCCGTCCCACGGCCACGGTGGCGGCGAACATCGCCCCCAGGGTCAGGGCGGCGGCGGCAATCGCCGTCGTCGTGGCGGTCGCGGTCGCTCCGGCGGCGGTGGCGGCCAACCCGGTCAGGGTGGCCAGGGCGGTCAGGGCGGCGGCCATCGTCATGATGGCGGCGGCTCAGGCATCCCGCCCTCCGCTTAATCCGAGTTAAACCTTGCCAAGGGCTTCACCGCCCCGCGCATTTCAAAGGCGTTCGTTTCACCACGAACGCCTTTTTTTGCGCCCTCTTTCCGAGCTCTCCACTCTCAGTTCCCAACTCTCCACTTCTTCAGATGTCCGATCTCATCGTCCACGGCGGCAAACCCCTCACCGGCACCATCACGCCGTCGGGCAACAAGAACTCCGTCCTGCCGATTTTCTGCGCGACGCTCCTCACCGACGAGGCCGTCACCCTGCGCAACGTCCCCGACATCACCGACCTCAACAAACTGGTCGCCTTCTTCCAATCGCAGGGCTCCGAAATCTCCTGGAACCGCGACACCGCCGAGATGCGCGTCTGCCACGCCGGATTTAAGAGCACCCTCGAAAACGACGAGCTCCCGCAGGACATGCGCTCCACCGTCCTGCTCTATCCGGCGCTCCTCAACCGCCTTCGCCAGATCGCCATTCAGGCCAACACCAAGGGCTGCTCCCTCGGCGTCCGCGAGATCGACCCCCACCTCGAAATCCTCTCCGTCCTCGGCGCCATCGTGAACGAGGGCGACCCGCTCGTCATCGCCCTGCCCCACGGCTTCAAAGGCGCCCGCCACTGGTGTGACTACATGTCCGTCACCGTCACCGAAAACTTCGCGATGGCCGCCGCCCTCGCCGAGGGCGAATCCACCCTCATCAACGCCGCCAGCGAACCCCACGTGCAAGATCTCTGCGCCGCCCTCGTCGCCATGGGCGCCAAGATCGAAGGACTCGGCACCTCGATGCTCAAGATCACCGGCGTCGAAAAACTCCACGGTGCCGACATCACCATCAATTCCGACTACCACGAGATCGTCACTTTCCTCGCCCTCGGCGCGATCACCGGCGGCGAAGTGCGCGTCAACAAAGCCCTCCCGCACCACTTCGACTTGATCGCCCGCGCCTTCAAAAAACTCGGCGTCATCATCGAGCACGAAGGTGACACCGTGATCGTCCGTCGCGGACAAAAGCTCGTCATCGAAACCCCATTCACGACCAACCTCCTCCCCAAAATCGAAGCCGCCCCCTGGCCCTATTTCTCCGTCGATCTGCTCCCACTGATGATCGCGCTCAGCGTCCGCTGCGAAGGCACGATTCATTTCTGGAACAAGGTTTACGAAAACGGTTTCTCCTGGATTCCCGAGCTCGCGAAATTCGGCGCGCACGCGCTCGTGAGCGACCCGCACCGCCTGGTCGTCTTCGGTAACCGCCCGCTGCGTCCCGCTGTAGTTGATTCTCCTTACATCATCCGCGCCGCCGTCGCACTCTACATGGTCGCCGCCGCGATTCCGGGACAGTCCGTCGTCCGCCACGCCGAGATCATCAAACGCGCCCACCCCCGCTTCGTCGAAAACCTCCGCACCCTCGGCGCCGAAGTGGAATGGAAATAATTCAACACAGGGCACGCAGAGATCTCAGTTCCGTTCGTTCTTCGCGCCCTCCGTGTCCTCTGTGTTAAAAAATTCACCATGTCCGCATCCGACAACAAAGGCCTAGGCTACATCACCAGCACGCTCGCCACGCCCGTCACCTCCGCCGAGGCCGCGCTCCGCCCGCTGTCCTTCGCCGATTTCACCGGACAACCCAAGACCGTCGAACGCCTTCAAGTCATGGTCGGCGCCGCCAAACGTCGCGGCGATCCACTCAACCACATCCTTCTCAGCGGACCTCCCGGCCTCGGAAAAACCACGCTCAGCTTCATCCTCGGCCACGAGATGGGCCGCAACGTCCGCGTCACCTCCGGCCCCGTCATCGAAAAAGCCTCCGACCTCGCCGGCCTGCTCACGTCCCTCGAAGAAGGCGACCTGCTCTTCATCGACGAGATCCATCGCATCTCCAAAACCGTCGAGGAATATCTCTACTCCGCGATGGAGGACTTCCGCCTCGATATCATGATAGACCAGGGCCCCAACGCCCGCAGCGTCCGCCTCTCGATTCCTCGTTTCACTTTGATCGGAGCCACCACCCGCGCCGGCCTGCTCACGGCACCGCTTCGCTCGCGTTTCACGCTCCAGACGCGCCTCGATTATTACGACATCCCAACGCTCATCGGCATCGTCACGCGCAGCTGCGGTCTGCTCAATGTCGCCATCGACGCCGGCGGCGCCAAGGAAATCGCCACCCGTTCCCGCGGCACGCCCCGCATCGCGAATAACCTGATCAACTTCTGCCGCGACTACGCGCAAGAACGCGCCAAAGGCAAAATCACCCAGCCCACCGCCGCCGCCGCACTCGAGCTGCTTGAGATCGACGCCGCCGGCTTGGACGAGATGGACAAACGCGTCCTCCGCATCATGGCGGAAAACTACAAAGGCGGCCCCGTCGGCCTGGGCACCATCGCCATCGCCGTCGGCGAAGAAACCGAGACGCTCGAAGAAGTTCACGAGCCGTTCCTCATCCAGGAAGGTTACCTCATGCGCACCCCGCAGGGTCGCATGCTCACCGCAAAGGGCTACCATGCGATCGGCCTCAAAGCCTCCCTCGGCGGCAATCAAGGCTCCTTGCTTTAAGGCACCGCGCAGCCTGCGCCAGCATAGGGATTTTTCCCGAACGATGCACTCCGGTCTTCTCCCGTATTGCATCCTTAACCACTTCTTAATCCCCTGACCTGTAGATGCCCAGCCCAGACGATCAACAACGCAGGCAGATGGAGGCCGAGTTACACGATGCCAGCACGCGGCTCGAAGCCATTCTGGGCGCTGCGGAAATCGGCACGTGGACTTGGGATATTGTTAGCGACCTCGTCGTCGCCGATCGCAACCTCAACCGGATCTTTGGCATTACCGATTCCCGCGATGGCCTCCCGGTGGATGATTTTTTCAAGTCCATCCATCCCGAGGATCTGCCGCATGTGAAAGCGACTGTTCAACGCTCGGTGAGTGCTGGCGGCGGCAACTTCGAGGACGACTACCGCGTAATCCAATCCAGCGGCGGCATCCGCTGGATCACCGCCCGCGGCACGTTTCAACGCGATGAAAAGGGCCGCGCAGTCAGCATGTCGGGCGTGCTCATCGACATCACCGGCCGCAAAAAAGCCGAGGCCGAACGCGACCTTCTTTTAGAGCGTGAACGCGCGGCGCGGCGTGAAGCCGACTCCCTTAACGAGCGCCTGAACTTCTCACTCTCCGCCCTCGATCTGGGTTATTGGAACTGGGACGCCGTCACGGACATTATGACGGTCTCGGAGCGCACGGCGGACATTTACGGAATTCGCGCCGACTCGGTCGGCACGCGTGAGGCGATGCGCTCCGTTCTCCATGACGAGGATCGCGACCGTGCGCGCACCACCGCGATCGAGGCGGTCGCCAGCCGCTCTGATTATTCCATCGAATACCGGGTCAACCATCCTGTGCACGGACTCCGCTGGGTCGCCGCCCGCGGCCGGCCTGTTCTCGGTTCCGACGGCTCCGTGACCGGGATGATGGGCGTGGTGCAGGATATCACCGAGCGACGCGCGCAGGAGCAGGCGGTCGCCGAATTATCCCGCAAACTCCGTGCGCAAACCGCTCACTTTGAAACCACGCTCTCCAACGTGGCCGACTTCGTTTACTCCTTCGATCGCGAAGGTCGTTTCACCTACGTCAACCGCGGCCTCCTTGATCTTTGGGGACTCACCCTCGACCAGGCCGTTGGCAAAAACTTCACGCAGCTGGCCTACCCGCGAGAGATGGCCGATCAACTGATGCGCGAACTTGCGCAAGTCGTCACCACCCGCCGCCCCTTCACGGGCGAGACCCCTTACACCAACCACGCGGGAAAACTCGGCTACTACGAATACATCTTCACCCCCATCTTCGACGAACACGGGGAAGTCACCGCCCTGGCCGGCACCACGCGCGACATCACCGAACGACGCGTCCAGGAGCAATCCGTGATCGAACTATCACGCAAGTTGCGCGCCCAAACCGAGCACTTCGAAACCACGCTCTCCAACCTCGACGACTTCGTTTACTCGTTCGACCGCGAGGGCCGCGTCACCTACGCCAACCGTTCGTTGCTCGCACTCTGGCAGGAAACACCTGAATCCGTCATCGGCAAAAGCTTCAAGGAGCTCGGCTACCCCGACGATCTGGCCAACCGCCACCTCTCCGAAATCGCGCAGGTCATCGCCACCCGTAAACCGCATGTCGGCGAAACGCCCTACCTCACACCCGAAGGCGAATGGGTGTTTTTCCAATATATCTTCAGCCCCATCTTCGACGAACAGGGCAACGTGTCCGCCATCGCCGGCACCACGCGCAACACCACCGAGCGCAAAAAAACCGAACTCGCCCTGTCCTCCGCGCGCGAGGAATTGCAACGCCACGCCGAAATCCTGGAGGCCACCGTCGCCGAGCGCACCGCGCGTCTTCAGGAAACCATCGGCGAGCTCGAAGCGTTTTCCTACAGCGTCTCCCACGACATGCGCGCTCCGCTTCGCGCCATGCAGGGCTACGCTGATGCGTTGCTGGACGACTACGCGCCGCAGCTCGACGAGATCGCCAACCGCCACCTCACGCGCATCCGCAAAAATGCCGAACGCCTCGAACTGCTCGTGCGTGACATCCTCACCTACAGCCGCGTCGCCAAGGAAAACATCGAGCTCACGCCCATTCCCTTGCAGGCCTTCCTCGACAATCTGCTGCCGCAACTTCCGAACCTCCAGCCACCCGTCGCCCATGTGCGTTTCCAACGCCCGCTGCCGACTGTAATCGGTCACGAAGCCTACTTGTCGCAGATCTTCACCAACCTGCTGGGCAATGCCGTGAAGTTTGTCGCCCCCGGCGTCATCCCTGTCATCGACATCCTCACCGAAGATCAGGGCGACTCCGTGAAAATCATCGTTAAGGATAACGGCCTGGGCATCGCCCCGGAGCACTTTACGCGCATTTTCAATATCTTCGGCCGCGTGCATCCCGACAAACAATACGAAGGCACCGGCATCGGTCTCTCCATCGTCAAGAAAGCCGTGCAGCGCATGGGCGGCGTCATCGGACTGGAGTCCAAGCTTGGCGAAGGCAGTCTCTTTTGGTTTACCTTGGCGAAAGCATGAGCAGCCACACCATCTTATTGGTTGAGGACAACGAGGACGATGTGTTCCTGATGAAGCGCGCCTTGCGTGCCGCCGGCATCGAGAACCCCCTGCAAATCGCCGAGGACGGACAGGCCGCCATCGATTATCTCTCCGGCACCGGTGCCTATGCAGACCGCACGCTGAACCCTCTGCCGATGATCGTTTTTCTCGATCTGAAACTTCCCTACAAGTCCGGTCACGAGGTGCTCGATTGGATCCGCCAGCAGCCACACTTCGAAACGTTGGTGGTCATCATCCTCACTTCGTCCAACGAGCAGGTCGACCTTGAGCGCGCCTACAAATCCGGTGCCAACTCCTTCGTGGTAAAACCACCGACCACCGTGCTGCTCCAAAAGCTGGCCGACTCGTTCAAGCTTTGGTGGCTCAACCAAAACCAGACCATCGCGATCACCGCCAAGAGCTGACGCGTTCGCCTCACGGGAAAGCGCGGCGGAGAAAACTTCCGCCGCGCCTGCGCCTGGCTGCTAGCTATCACGAACGATCACCGGCCGACTGCTTTTTTCAGCGAACCCACTTTACGCTGAACCTTGCCCACGGCTTGGTCGGCAACACCTTCACCTTGAAGGCGCGTATTCTTGGTCAGCTTACCGGCCGCTTCTTTGACTTTACCGGAAGCCTGTAAAGCTCCGCCTTCGATACGATCACGAGTGCTTGATTTCATATTGGGGTGGGGATGGAGGATTTGTTTTTAGTTTAAGAAAACGCCGTTTACTTGGCGGCGTCCTGAAGATTTTGACCGCCCTTTTCGATGTCCTTGCCCGCGCCTTCCATGGTGTTGCAGCCCGAGAAACAAAGCGCAGCCAGCAGAAGGGTGATGATTGAAGTGATTTTAATTGTTTTCATACGCCTGCTCATTCGCATCGCACATGCCAGCAAACCTTCACGCACTTCAAGCCACTGATATACAGATTATTATAAACAAATATCTGGCACGCCACTCCTGAATCTCAGCGCAACTTGCACCGTGCCGTCACCTCCGATCATGCAAGTTGCAAGTGCCGCGGGTGATTTTAGCTCAGCTCAATTCTAGATCGATTTTGGCCTTACTCAGTCAAATGCCTGCGCACGCACTCCATCAAGAGCCGCGCCGTATTCACCCCGCTCGGATCACGCAGCCGGTTGCGCGCAAAACCCACGGCCAGTCCGTGATCAAGATCGGCAAACCCCACCGTGCCTCCATGTCCGCCATGTCCAAAGCACACCGGACGATCTCCCATCACCGATCCCACACCGCCCAATCCATAACCGAGTCCACACGGTCCCATCGTCGTGGGAATAAGCGGATCCACTTCCTCGATGGCTTTCGCCACACGCCCGGCGGGCAACAGCTCCACGCCGTCCACACCACTCGGACATAACGCCGCGTAATGCCGGGCCAGATCATGCGCGGTCATGATGCCATTCGACGCAGGGATGCAGGCCTGACGCACATCCGATCGATTCATCCACGCATAGAGTGGCTGCACCCAGTTGGGGATCGACTGCGGAATATCCACCTCGGGGAATTCCTGCGCCGGCCCGACTTCCTCCAGCACCGCCACGCGTGGCTCCACCGCAGCGGAAATTCCGATGAACATGTTTTTCAATCCCAATGGAGCCCGGATCTCCTCTTCAAGTAGTTGCTCAAACGTCCGGCCGGTCGCCCGGCACGCCGCTTCGCCCAGAATCCATCCCTGTGTGATCGCGTGATATTCCCGTCGCGAACCCGGCTCCCACGCCGGCTTCATGGCCGCCATCTCGCTGCACATCGCCGCCCAATCACACGCTTTCGAGCGGTCCCGCGTCGGCTCCAGCAGATGAAGGCCCGCCGTATGATTGAGAACCTGCTTCAAGGTCACGCCCGCCTTGCCGTTGACCGCAAATTCCGGCCACACGCTCGCAATCGGCAGATCATAGGCGAGCACACCACGCTCCACCAACCGGTGTATCAGCGTCGCGGTGACACCTTTCCCGCAGGAAAAAATCGGGAACAACGTATCGCTTGTCACCCGCGTGCCACGCGCGGAATCAGCCAGACCCGCGAAAGCATCGACCACGAGTTCGCCGCGCAGATACACCGCCGCCTGCAAGCCACGCTCTTCGTTCGCGGCGACAAGGTCATCGAACAATTGTTGCACTTCAGCCTGCAGGTCGGGTCGCTTCATGGGGAGGCTTCGTTTTGCACGACGGCTTCAGTGTCGTCCACCGCGATCTGAAAACTCCGCGGCGTGCAGCCTTGCGAGGTTGCGGCGACTGCACATGCGGTTACGTTCGCTCCCTAGATGTCTTCCTTCACTCCGTTTTCCACGATTCTCACGCACCCTGGCGGCGCCCATAAAGACGAGTTCCTCGCCTGCTGCGTGCTGCTCGCCGAGCAACCCGTGCCCATCGTGCGTCGCGAGCCTGCACCCGCCGATCTCGCCGATTCCACCATCGCGGTGATCGATGTCGGCCACAGCCACGATCCCGCGCTTAATAATTTCGATCACCACCAACTCCCTCGCGACCACGTTCCGACGTGCTCGCTCTCACTCGTGCTTCGCCACCTGGGGCTCTACGAGGATGCCCGCCAGTTTTGCGACTGGCTCGAACCCGCCGAGTGGTTCGACTGCCGCGGTCCCATGGACACCGCGCGTTGGCTCGGTGTGGAGCGCAACGTCATCGGCAAGCTCAACTCCCCCATCGACGGCACCCTCCTGCGCCGCTTTGCCCAGACCACCCGTCTGCAGCCCGGCGAACCGCTCTGGGAAATGATGCGCCTGATCGGCGAGGATATTCTCACTTACGTGCGTTCACTCCGTGAGCGTCTCGATTTCATCGCCCGCACGGCCCAACTGTGGACCCTCGACGATGTCCCCGGATCACCCGCCGTTCTTTTTCTCCCGCGCACCGACCCGATGCCCGAAGATCCCTCGGCCGCCATCGAGCGTTACGTCGAAAGCCGCGGCTTGGGTGATCGCGTGATCGGCCTGATTTCGCCCGATCGTCGCAACACCGGTTACGGGCTCGCCCGTCATCGTGACAACGCGCGCCTCGATTTCACGCGCATCGCCAACGAGTCCGATGTCCACTTCGCCCACGCCCGCGGCTTCGTCGCCAAGACGTCCGCCACCGAGCCCGACCGCCTGCGCGAACTCATGCTGCGCGCACTGCACAGCAATTAACATCGAAGGTTTTTCGCCGCGTCATTCAATCATGCTTACGTCGATCCGCAGCATTTACCGGCTCATCATTACCGGCTGCGTGTTCGCCGTCTTCTTGTCGTCCGGTCTGCATGCGCAATCCGTGACCAAGCTCACGTGGCCCACCCGCAATGCCGCGCCGCCCGCCTCGGCCACGCCCGAAGTGGCTCCATATCTGCCCATGCTGCGCGCCAGTGTCGGCCGCCTCCCGGAATCGGCCTTGGTGAATCTCGCATTGTCGCAGTCCTCCGTTTTCGGAATGTCGGGTGCCGATGCCGATAAACTCAGCGAACTCGTCGCTCGTCGTTACGCCGCGATCGCCGCCAGTCCGGTTTTTAAAAACGTTCCCTCCACCCTCGATTACTGCCTGTCCGAGACGCGCCCGCGCCAGGGCCTCGCGCTGCTTTACCAGCCGCGTCAAAGCAACGCCCAGACGCCCGTCATTCTTTTTCTCCACGGCTACGGCGGCAGTTTTATCTGGTATCAACACCAGCTCGCCGAGTGGTTCCCCGACCACATCATCCTCTGCCCGTCCTACGGCATCGATCCCTCCGAAATCTCCGCCGCCTATTTACGCGAATGCCTCGCCGCCGCCGCCGTCCGCTTTAAACATCCGCTGGCCAAGCCCTCGCTCGTCGGGCTCTCCGCCGGAGGTTTCGGGGCCACGCGCGTCTACGCCGCCAATCCCGCCGGATACCAACAACTCGTCGTGATGGCCGCGTATCCGCCGGACGACGCCTACCGCGCCTGGCCGAAAACCGCACGCGCCGGTTTTCTCGTGGGCGCACAGGAATACTACGTCAAGGACGGTGGCTTCGCCGCGTATTCAAAATCACTCACCGCCCGCTCCGCGCGTTATCAGGGCGTGGTCATCGCCGGCGCCGACCATTTTTTTCTGCTGACGCATCCCGCCGATTCCAAAAAAACGCTGCGAACCTGGCTCGCCCCGGCCGTCAATTGAGGCTTCTCGCCAGGCTTTTTTAAATTTGGGGGAATCCCCCAAAACCAATTTCCTCCGGTGGTAAAAAACCGCGATTTGTAGTTTTATTTCAACTACAAATTACCGGCTGCTTTCATCGTGACTTGCACATCCCGCCGTGGGTTTAAAAACTCGAACTCATGGCTACGTTACATACCGATAAAAAACGTCCGCGCATCGCCATGGTTTCAACCCATGGTTATGTCGCGGCCAATCCTCCTCTCGGCGCGGCAGATACCGGCGGTCAAGTCGTCTATGTCATCGAGCTCGCAAAAAAACTGGCCCAGCTCGGCCACGAGGTCGACATCTGGACCCGTCGCTTCGAGGGCCAGCCCGAGATCGACATCGTCAACTCACGCGTCCGCGTCATCCGCGCCAATTGCGGAGGCTATGAATTCATCCCCAAGGAATACCTTCATCGCCATCTGATGGAGTGGTGCGAAAACGCCCTGCGTTTCATCAAAAAGAACCGGCTCACCTACCAGTTCATCAACTCCCATTACTGGGATGCCGGTGTCGCCGGCCAGCGTCTCTCCGAGGCGCTGAGCATCCCGCACGTGCACACTCCTCATTCGCTCGGTCTCTGGAAAAAACAACAGATGGAGACCGACTACCCGGAAAAAGCCGCGTCGTTTGAGAAGGAGTTCAACTTCAGCGAGCGCATCCAACATGAGACGATTCTCTACCGCACCTGCGATCTCGTTGTCGCCACCACTCCGCCGCAGCTCGACATGGTCACCACCGACTACGGTATTCCCACCGAGCGCGTGCACATGATCCCACCGGGTTACGACGACAACCGCTTCTATCCCGTGAGCGAAGCCTCGCGGCAAATGATCCGGCGCCGGCTCAAATTCAACAAGCCCACCATCCTCGCTCTCGGCCGGCTTGCGACCAACAAGGGCTACGATCTCCTCATCAAAGCATTCGCGGTCGTCGCCAAACGATCGCCCGAGATCATCCTCCACCTGGCAGTCGGCGGCACACGCATGGACGCTCAGGAAAAACGCATCCTGGCCGATCTCAAGGCTCTCACCAAAAAACTCGGCCTCACCAAGCGCGTGAAGTTCGCCGGTCACATCGCCAACGAAGATCTCGCCGACTACTACCGCGCCGCCGATCTCTTCGTGTTGAGCAGTCGTTACGAACCGTTTGGCATGACCGCCATCGAATCGATGGCCTGCGGTTGCCCAACCGTTGTCACGATTCACGGCGGACTTTTCCGCGCCGTCACCTTCGGCCGCCACGCGCTCTTCGGCGACCCGTTCGACAAGGAAGACCTCGGCATCATGATGCTGAAACCGTTCTGTCATCCCAAAATCTGGAACCGCCTTTCACGCATGGGCGCGCACAAGGCCCGCAGCCTGTTCACCTGGACCGGCATCGCGCAGCAACTCATCAGCCTCGTCGAGGGCCGGCCGATGCCGAAGGCCCTCAACGACACCGAATGGGAAGAACCGTGGAACGACGGCGATTAATCCAAGTCCCCTGATAAAACCATGAGCACTGAATCCATCCGTCTTTTCTGCAGCGACATCGACAACACCCTGCTCGGCAACTCCGAGTCGGCCCGTCGTTTTGCCACCGCGTGGAAATCCCTGTCCGCCGAAAAACGCCCGCTGTTGGTTTATAACAGCGGTCGCCTCGTCGCCGACATGCAGCAACTCGTCGCCGACGGAAAACTCCCCGCGCCCGATTACTACATCGGCGGAGTCGGCACGCGCATCCAGCAAACCCGCGCCAAGAAATCCATGGAGGAATTCTCCGCGCACATCCGCCACGGTTGGGATCTCTCTCGCGCCATCGAGATCGTCGCCCGCACGCCGGGCATACGTCCTCAACCCGCCGACTTCCAGGAGGAGTTCAAATCCAGCTGGTATCTCGACAGCGCCACGCCGGAAACCCTTCGCAGCATCGATCAACATCTCTCCGCCGCCGGAATCGAGGCCTGCATCGTGTATTCAAGTAATCGTGACCTGGACATCCTGCCGCGTCGCGCCACCAAGGGCGGCGCACTCCAGTGGCTCGCGGGACATCTTGCCATCCCGCTCGCCCAAGTGGCCGTCGCCGGCGACACCGGCAACGACAGCAGCATGTTCCGCCTGCCCGGCATCAAAGGCATCATCGTGGAAAACGCATTGCCTGAACTCTTCGAGGCCACGGTCGATGTTCCCGCCTACTGTTCGCGTCTCGTCATGGCTGACGGCGTGCTCGACGGCTTGCGTCATTACGGAGTGATCGCCGAGTTGCCCTCCAGCCAGACCACGCCGCAACCCGGTCATGAAACCACCCCCGGTTTCCGCATGCTGTTCACCGGCACGCGTCTCGGCTCCCTCGATAACAGCGAGAAGGACTTCTTGAAGACCGCCTACGAAAAGGCGCTTATCGCCCTTCGAAAAAACATCACGCCGATCGGTTTCTCCGCCTGTTCGCTGGAAGACAACACCGTGACCGGCACCGATGCGAATTATCGCAGCGTCTGGGCCCGCGACGGCGCGATCACAGTCATCAACACCCTTGATCTCGACGATGCCGACATCCGCGAATGCCAGCGCCGCACGCTCGACACGTTGCTCAACGCGGCCTCACCCACCGGACAAATCCCCGCCAACGTTCGCATCGACGATGGCATCCCCGACTACTCGGGCGTCGGCAGCATTTGCTCCATCGACAGCGGACTGTGGGTGATCATCGCGTTTTATAATTTCGTAACCACGACCGGCGACCACGACTTCCTGCGCCACCACGCCGAGCGTCTTCAGCTCGCCATGAACTGGCTCAGCGCGCACGACAGCAACAACGACGGCCTTCTCGAAATCCCCGAAGCCGGTGATTGGACCGATCTCTTCGGCCGCAGTTACAACGTCCTTTACGACGAGGTGCTCTGGTATCGCGCCAACGTCTGCTACGGCCGCATGCTAGAATTCCTCGGCGACTACGAACGCGCCACTGATTATCTCCGCTGGTCGCAGAACATTCGCGGCCGCGTGCTGGATCTTTTCTGGCCGAGCACGGCTCCCAGCGCCGCCGACAAAGCTCCGAATCGTTTCGCTTCACGCCAGTTTGGCATGGGCGACACCCAATACCTCATCGCCGAGATCACGCCGTTTGCCTTCAACTGGCGCTGCGATGTTTACGCCAACATCCTCGCCTACCTGATGAACCTTCTGGATGCGGACCGCGCCCGCACCGCATTTCGTTTCATGTGGGGCGTCGGCGTCAATGAGCCTCACCCCGGCGCCAACCTTTACCCGGTCGTGCAAGCCGGCGATCCCGACTGGCGTGCCTACTACACGGTCAATCTTCTCAACCTGCCGCATCACTATCACAACGGCGGCATCTGGCCGTTTATCGGCGGCATGTGGGTGCGCTTCATTCATCGGCTCGGCTTCCACGAGGTCGCCTGCCGTGAACTGGTGCGCCTCGCCAAACTCAACCAGCTCGGCCGCGACCAGGAATGGGAATTCAACGAGTGGGCCCACGGCCAGACCGGCCGCCCCATGGGCAAGGCCTACCAGGCGTGGTCCGCCGCGTGCTTCATCCGCGCCTGCCAGGAAATCGAAGCCGACCCCGCCCACCTCACCAACGACTAACTCCGTCCGTCCCCCGTATTCCGTCTGTATTCTGTCCTCCGTCTTCCGTCCTCCGCCATGCCGTCATCCGTCCCTCCGCGCATCCTCTGCTTCGGTGAAATCCTTTGGGATTTCCTCCCCGCCGGTCTCTTCGCCGGCGGAGCACCGTTTAACGTGGGCTATCACCTCAAACAGCACGGTGCCGATGTCCGCCTCGTCTCCGCCATCGGCCGCGACTTGCTCGGCGAGGAACTTCTGCTGCGCCTGCGCAACTGGGATTTGGATACGGAGCTCATCACCCGTCACAGCGGCCTGCCCACCGGTTACGTGCGCGCCGTGCTTGGTGACAATGGCGATGCGCGTTACGACATCACGACCAGCGTTGCCTGGGATCAGATTTTCATGACTCAGGACGTCGCCCAGGCCGCCGTCGGGGCGCAGGCACTCGTATTCGGTTCACTCGCCCAACGCTCGCCGTTTAACCGCACGGTTCTCAACCGCATCTTCGACGTGCTGCCCGGCCGCGACCAGGCGTGGCGTGTGTTTGATGTGAACCTCCGCGCTCCGCACGACGACTTGGAGCTCGTGCGCGGACTCGCCCCGCGTGCGACTCTCTTAAAACTCAACGCCGAGGAAGCCGCCCGCCTTTGCGGCGAATGGGAGGAGATCCCCGGCAAAGAAGAAACCCACGCGCGCAGCCTTCATCACATCGCCGGATGCCCGATCATCTGCATCACGGCAGGTTCACGCGGCGCAGGGCTTCTTCGCGACGGTGTGTGGCACTGGGAGCCCGGCCGGCCCGTCGAGGTCGTCGATACGGTCGGTGCCGGCGACTCTTTTCTAGCCTCGTTACTCACTCATCTTCTCCAGCGCCGGCTCTCCGACGAAGAGAGCCTCGCCCGCGCCTGCCGCACGGGTGAATGGGTCGCGTCCCAGCGCGGCGCGACTCCGGCCTACCCTTCGTCATCAACCCACCTGAAACACTGATTAATGGATAACATCCTCCCGCAACTCCAACTCGCCCTCGCCCGCGTCATCACCAGCCTGCCCGCCGCAATCGCCATCATCATCGGCGCATTCATCCTGCATTTCGTCCTCAACCGCGGACTCAAGCTCCTCGCCGACCGCACCCGCCTCGAACACCGCGATGTCGCCCCGTTCCTCAAGATCGGCGACTGGATCATCACCGGCGCCACGCTCGTGCTGCTGCTCGGTGTATTCGGATTCAATTTGGGCGGACTCTGGACGATGCTTACCACCGTGCTCGCCATGGTTGCCATCGGTTTCATCGCCGTGTGGAGCGTCCTGTCCAACTGGTTGTGCACGCTGGTGATTTTGATCACGCGCCCGTTTGATATCGGCGACGAGGTGGAATTTGTCGGCGAGGAAGTCCGCGGCCGCGTGGTCAATTTGAACTTCATCTTCACCACGCTTCAAACCGAGGACTCCGGCGTCATGCAGATCCCGAACAATCTGTTTTTTCAACGCGTCATGAAGCGGCGTGCGCCCACCCTACGCTCCGCTCATTCGCTGGCCGAACAACTCAACAAGACCGATCACGCACGAATTTAAACCCTCGTAATTACAAAAAGCCCCGCAGCACCAAAGGCTGCGGGGCTTTTTCGCCTCATTAAAAGACCGGCCAGGTTACACCGTGGCTTGATCGCCCTCGGGCACACTGCGCGTTCCGGTGGAGGTCCGGCTCGGCAACAAGGCCAGCATTGGCGTGACCATACGGGGAATCAGCCACACGCAGGACGCTTGGGCCAGATACACACCGCCGGTGAGCATGAGCACTACGCCCATAAGCATGAGCCACATTTCGCGCACACCGGTGACCTCAGGAAGAAAATGCAGGGCCTCCGCCAGTAGCCCAGTGATGATGAATGCAAATGCGTTCGACGTGTTCATGCACTCACTATCGCCGGATGCGTGCCAGCCTAGGTGCCAAAATATAACACTCCCATTTCAAACACCTTACTTCCGCGCTCGGTTTGTTCCGAGGAAAGTCCTCTTGCAAATCGCAATACCCACCCTGCACCCGCCTTGCAGCGTGCAGTCCTGCGGCGACGCCAAATTACAGGTCCCCCAATTGCGGACGCAGCACGATTTCCTCGATCACCGTATTACGGCTGAGCCGGTAAATATCGAAAAACGCCCGCGCCACATCCTCGGCCGGCATGATGCGATCCTCGGGCACGCCGCTCGACGACCACGACGGTGACCATGTCGCACCGGGATGCACGCAACACACGCGCACGCCATGCTCGCGCGTCTCGGCACGCAACACTTTCGCCAGCCCGGTAACCCCGAATTTTGCCGCGCAATACGCCGCGCTGTTCGGATACGCTTCGAGACCGGCGATCGAACTCATGAAAAACACGTCGCCGTGTTTCTTGGCGATCATCGCCGGCACGAACACCTGCGTAACCAAAAACGCACTACGCAGGTTCGCCGCCAGGATGCGGTCAAACGTCGCCACCTTGGTCTTCGTAAATGCAGCCGCTTCAAAAACACCCGCATTATTGATGAGCACATCGACCACGCCAAAACGTTTCACCACTGCCGCCGCCATCGCCGACACCGCCTCTTCGTCGGTCACATCGCAGGCAAACACTTCGACGGTTGCCCCGGCTTTCGCACAGGCGCGCGCCACGGTCGACAGGTTGCGGGCGTTGCGAGCCACGAGCGCGAGCCGCGCCCCTTTGCCCATCTCCTTGGCAAACACTTTGGCGATGGCTGCCCCGATGCCCTGCGACGCGCCGGTGATGAGAATGACGGGAGATTTCATAAAGTGCGGAATCAGCAACGCAGCAGACCAAACTCGGTGAAGTCCGCCGCCAGTCCGCCGGGCACGCCTTTGCAGATGACGCTCACCGCGTCATGCGAGTGCAGCGACTCCTGATGCGAGCAGGCGATCTGGAAGTCCGCGATGCGTTTGTCCTTGGCGAGTTCCGCGTAGAGCAGGCGCGCGGCATCCTCGACAAACTTGAGGTGCGCGCCGTTGAGCTCGGCGAACGCCTGCTCGTCTTCACGTTTCACCATCACCTGCGTCTCGGTCCGCAGCGCGCGCACGCACAGCGCATGGATGTCCTCGATCCAGATTTTTTTGCCTTCGACTTCCTCGATGAGCAGCCGCGCCTTGCTACGCTGCGAATGCGGCACGGTGTAGGCACCGCGCTGATCTCGCGCATGTTCCGACAACTCTGCCGAGCACGGGCAGGCCGACGAATACACAAAATCAAACTGGATGAACCGGCGGTAACGTCCGTCGGCCGTCATCACGCCTTCGAAAGCGACGTCGTAAAACTGAAAGCCGTCCAAGCCGCTGCGCAGGCTGGTCTGCGTCATCGGATACGAGAAACGAATCTTCAAGCGCGCGGCCTTGCTCTCGACCTTGCGCAAGTAGCTTTTGAGAATCTTGCCCATCCACTCGCCGGTGGTGACCTCGTCCTTGTGATCGTAGAAGGAGCGCATGATCCGGCTCATGTTGATGCCCTTCAACTCGGCTTGCAGCGAAACCGTTCCCGTGACGCTTGTCTCGAGGGTGAGCGTCTTGCCGTCCTTCGTCCGGTATTTGAGCGGCAGTTTAAAATTTGAGATGCCGACCTGCTGGATCGGCACATGCGCGCCGGGGATCGCCTCGGCCGTCTCCATCATGTCGGGCAGCGACGCGCGATACGCGGGCGTGACTTTGAACTTCGTATCATAACCGCGCTGGATGCGCGGGGCCGCACCGTCGGCGGTGCGATGCAGATACATGGGCTTTTTCTTGGAAGACGGCATATTCGTTTTTGTTTTTTGCTGCGTCCGGCGGGTGACGATAACCGCTCGCAAACGCTGAAAGTTGAAAAAAGCGCGGGGTGGACGCGCCCGCTTAGTGATTAAGAAACATCCGGACCGTGGTATTCGGCAAAGTTGCGCGGGGTTTCGTAAAGCTTCACGCAATACAGGCGGCCGGCGGGAATGTGCGGCTGGAGTTCATTCCAGAAGGCGATGACCAGATTTTCGGTCGAGGGAATGATACCGCGCAGGAAATCGACCTGGTCGTTAAGGTTGCGATGATCGCACTTGTCCACGACGTGCGTGTTCAAGAGATCTTTGAGATCGCCGAGATCCATGATGCAACCGGTGTCGGGATCGGGCTGCCCGCGCAGGGAAACCTCCAGCACATAGTTGTGACCGTGCCAGTGCGGATTCGTGCAAAGACCAAACTGTTTCTCGTTCCACGCCTGGCTCTTGGTAGGATTCCAGAGACGGTGCGCCGAGTTGAAATGCACCTGGCGAGTGATCGTGACCACGCCTTTCATCGGGCGCAGGACAGGAGCGGCAGGTTTGGATTTGGCGGCTTTCTTCGGCATGTGGAGCAAACAGGACATACGCAAAAACGCTTCGCGGTCAATTCACGCGCAGGCAGATACGCAGTCTGCACGCGCCGGATGCAAAAACCCCCTTGCGCGTCCGCCCCGCGCAGCCTTCATCGGTGACTACATGGCGATGCGTTTCAGAATCCTGGGCAGTGGCAGTGCGGGCAATTGCGCCGTGCTGCGCACCGATCAGGCGCGCGTGCTGATCGACGCCGGCTTCACCCAACGCAAACTTCGCCAGCTCCTCCACGACGCGGGCGAGGCGCTGGAGCAGATCGACGCGGTGTTTATCACGCATGAACATGGCGATCATTGCGCCGGTATCGAGGGATTGAAAAAGTTTCCGCATATCAAGGTCTTCGCCAACGCCGCCACCGCCCGCGCCGTGCAGGCCAAGGTCGATCACAAGGTGGAATGGCAGATCTTCGAAACCGGTTCGCGTTTCCATTTTCGCGACTTGGAGATCGAGAGTTTTCATGTGCCGCACGACGCGCAGGAACCGGTGGGCTTTACCTTTTCGCACGGGCACGAGGCGGATCTGTTCACCCCGCGCCGCCGGATCGCGTGGCTGACGGACCTCGGTCACGCACCGCAACACATCCATGAACGCATCCGCGACGTCGATGTGGTTGTCGTCGAAAGCAACCACTGCCCGCGCCTGCTCGAAGCCGATGTGAAACGCCCCTGGCCGACCAAGCAGCGCATCTCCGGCCGCCACGGTCATCTGTCCAACCAAGCCATGTGCGACTTGCTCGGTGCCGTCGCGAGCCCGCGCTGGAGCCAGATTTTCCTCACGCACTTGTCACGCGATTGCAACAGCCACGAGGCCATCGACAAGGCGCTTATAGACCTGCGTGCACGGCTGACCTGCCAGTTCAACATCGTCGCCTCGGGGGGGGGAACGGCCGTCTGCGAGCTGTAATTCGCATTTAATACAATTTAGGGCAGCTCTTTAAGCGCACGGCCTGCTTAGAAAGATTGACCATCGGTGAGCCGAACGGCCTGAATCCTCTGTTTATGCATACGTCCACGTCCCTTCGTCGCACCAAGATCATCTTCACGCTCGGCCCTGCCACTCAAAGCGAGGAAATGCTGGAGAAGCTCATCTTGGGAGGCGCCGACATCGCCCGCCTCAACATGGCCCACGGCAACCACGAATGGACCCGCGCCGTGATCCGCCGCATCCGCGCCGTTTCCAAGAAGATCGGCCGCGAGATCGCCATCATGATGGACATCAAAGGTCCTGAAATCCGCACCGGCGACGTCGAGGCCCCCATCGAGCTCAAGGTCGGCGAGACCTTCGACTTCACCGTCAAACCCAGCGACCGCGAGGGCGAAGAAATCCGCTCCGTGAACGTCAACTATCAGGACATCGTCAACGACATCCACGTCGGTGACATCGTTCTGGTCGACAGCGGTCTCATGCGCTTCGAGGTCCTCGCCAAGGATCACAATCACATCCGCTGCAAAGTCCTCACCCCCGGCGCCCTCAGCTCCCGCCGCCACATCAATCTCCCCGGCGTGAAGGTGAACCTTCCCTCCTTCACCGAGAAGGACCGTCTCGACACCCTCATGGGCATCGAGGAAGGCATCGACTTCGTCGCCTTGTCCTTCGTCCGCGAAGCCAAGGACATCGTCCAGCTCCGCGAGTTCATCGCCAACAACGGCTCCAAGGCGAAGATCATCGCCAAGATCGAGGATCAGACCGCCATCGCCAACCTCGATGAAATCATCAAGGCCACCGACTCCCTGATGGTCGCCCGCGGTGACCTCGGCATCGAGTGCCCGCTCGAGGATCTCCCCGTCATCCAGCGCCGCGCCGTCAAGGCCTGCTTCCATCACGGCAAGCCCGTGATCATCGCGACGCACACGCTCGAATCGATGATCAGTTCGCCGGTCCCCACCCGCGCCGAGATCACCGACGTCGCCAACGCCGTTTACGAAAAAGCCGACTGCGTCATGCTCTCCGGCGAGACCACCGTCGGCAAATACCCGATGGAATGCGTGCAGACCCTCGACAAGATCGCCCGCCGCATCGAGCTCGAAGGCCCGTTCCCGTTCGCCGAGCCCGAGCATGTCTCCGGCGATAAGATCAAGCTCCTCAAATCCGCCGTGTTGCTCGCGCACCAGTTCCCCGGCTCGGCCATCCTGACCTTCACCCGCCACGGTAACATGGCCGGCGGTCTCGCCGCTCTCCGCCCCGCGCACGCCACGATCTACGCGATGACCAACACCATCGAGACGCTTCGCCAGCTTCGCATCATGCGCAGCGTCGAGCCGTTCATCCTCGAGCTCGAAAGCGATCCCAACGCGACCATCGAAAACGCCATCGCCCTCCTCGTTCGCGAGGGCCGCGTGCAGGTCGGTGACAAGCTGATCGTCGCCACCGACATCCTCACCGAGGACCGCCTCGTCGACAGCGTGCAGCTCCGCACCGTTCGCTGATTTCAGAAACGGTCGGCCTCACCGTCCGCCCTATCAAGCGCGCCCTTCAACGGGCGCGCTTTTTTTATGCCTGCTTCGCGCGAGCCGCACGCGGTGCGGTCTTCTCAGACCGGCAGTCCGCGCAATAACCAAACAGCGTCACCTCGCTGCCCACCGCCTCGAACCCGGCTGGCAGTTCGCATTGCGCACGCACATCCGGCGTCTCGCCCGGCAGATCGAAGACCCCCGTGCATTTCAAACACACGAAATGCGGATGGTGCCGCGGCGAAGGTTTTTCGTAGCGCGGCGGCTGTCCTGGAAACACCACGCGCAGCAACGCCTGCTCGTCCACCTGTTCCTGCAAATTCCGAAACACCGTGCGCAAACCCAGCCCCGGCTTCGCTTTCTTCGCGAGCACCCACACTTCCTCCGCAGTCAGCGGACCTTTCGCACCGTCCAGCGCCGCGTTGATCGCGACCCGCTGTCGCGTGGCATGAATCCGTTTGGCTGGGGTGGGCATATCCACCGATAAACCCGTGTCCGGCAGTCACGTCAACCTGCCTCAATCTCCGCTTCACACGCTCTGCAACAATACTTAATTTGGCATCGCACTGCCATTTTGTATTTGCACAACCCTGCTCTGCGCGTTCATCAACGCCCGCTCATGAACGTCATCCGTCTGCTTTTCAGTTCTGTATTCCTAGCTGCCGCCACTTCGCTTTCGGCGCTCACCATCGACTTTTTCGATGTGAACACCTCGACCGAATCCGGTCCCGCCCAGTCCTACGAGGGCCCCGGCAACGGCGTATATTACTACGGCTCCGATTCGGCCGGTGGCTTCACGAGCGGCGGCGCGCAGTTCGTCAACTACTACAACAGCGACTGGGGCTCCTGGTCCGGCTGGGCTTACTCGACCACCGCCGATTCCGTCACCGCGGGCATGGCCAACCAATACAGTGCGTTCCCCGGAGCTCTAACCACCGGCACTCCCTACGGCATCGCCTACGTCTCCAGCTACGACGGGCCCACTACGATCACACTTCCCGCCGGTATCGACACCCCGCTGTCGCTCACGCTCACCAATACCACCTACGCCTACGACTCGATGCTCAACGGCGACAGCTTCGCCAAAAAATTCGGCGGCGTCTCCGGCAACGATGCCGACTGGTTCCTGCTCACCATCACTGGCAAGGATGCGTTCAACGCCACCCTCGGCTCGGTCGAATTTTACCTCGCCGACTTCCGCTTCGCTGACAACGAACTCGACTACATCATCACCGACTGGACGGACGTTGATCTCACCGGACTCGGCACCGGCGTGCACACCCTGGAATTCACACTAACCTCCAGCGATAGCGGCGACTACGGCATGAACACCCCCAGCTACTTCGCGCTCGGCGGAGTGACCGCTGTGCCCGAGCCCTCCGCCTACGCCGCTCTCGTCGGCGCGTTCACTCTCGTCCTCGCACTCACCCGCCGCCGCCGCTCATGAAACTCGCCGTAATCATTTCGTTTCTCGCCCTCGCTCCACTCGCGCACGGTGGCCCTTACTCGGGTCCGGCCGGCACCGAAGGCTCCGAGGCCATTCACATGAACGACTCCGCGTTCACCGCTTGGGCGACCGGCGTATCCGAGCTCGTGCGCGGTCCCGTTAACATCGCCAACCCCGGTCTCGGCAACGCGTCTTTCGGCACCGGAAACTCCGCGCTCGGTTCGCCCGGCGGCGATGGCGAAGACGACGTGTATGAAGTCGTCAGCCTTGGCGACGGCGGCTGGATCACCCTCACTTTCGACAAACCCATCACCAACGGCGCGGGCTGGGATTTCGCCGTTTTCGAAAACGGTTTCAGCAATACCTTCCTCGAACTCGCCTTCGTCGAGGTCAGTTCCAACGGCATTGATTTTTTCCGTTTCGAATCGGTCTCGCTCACACCCGTCACCACGCAAATCGGCGGCTTCGGCTCGGTGGACACCACCAACCTTCACAACCTCGCCGGCAAATACCGCACCGGCTGGGGAACCGGTTTCGATCTCTCCGAGCTTTCCATCATCGGCTCACTCCTCGACATCAACGCGATCACTCACGTGCGCATCGTGGATGTCGTCGGCACCATCGATCCCGCCCACGCGAGTTACGATTCCTTGGGCAACATCATCAACGATCCCTACTCCACGCCGTTCAACACCGGCGGCTTCGACCTCGACGCGATCGGTGTTCGCTACGAGGCCATTCCTGAACCGGCGTCTCTCGCGCTGCTCGCCGGTTTCGCATCCGTGTGCTTCATCGGGACGCGCCGCCGCCGTTCGTGAAAAACTCCCGCCAAGGCTTCACGCTCATCGAGCTGCTCATGGTGGTGGTCATCATCGGCATACTCGCCGTGATAATCATCCCCTTGACCAGTCGCCTTCGCGGATCCGCGCAAAGCATCACCGGTCTCAGTAATCTTCGCCAGCTCGCGCAGGCCAACCTCGGTTACGCTTCCGACCACGGTGGACAATTCGTGCCCGCCACTTCGGTCAACAACCGCAAACGCTGGCACGGCGAACGCGAGAGCAGCAGCAAACCGTTCGATCCTTCAAAAGGTTATCTCGCGCCCTACCTCGGCGAAAGCGGCCGCGTCAAAAACTGCCCGCGTTTCGATCTGCTGCAAAAATCAACGACCTCCTTCGAACTCGGCACCGGCGGCTACGGTTACAACTCCGCCTACATAGGCGGCACTCCGCAGGACTGGACCAAACCGACCTACGTCAACCGCCTCCCGCGTCCCGCACGCACCGTGATGTTTGCCAGCACCGCTTTCGCCGTCGCGACCGGACCGCAGGAATACGCCTTCACCGAGCCTTACGAATCGCTCGCGCCTTCGGGCCAGCCCAACGGCGCGCTCCAGCCCAGCACCCACTTCCGCCACGACGGCAAAGCCCACATCGCCTGGTGCGACGGCCACGTGACCGCCGAGTTGCCCAACTCCACCGCCGAGACCGCCAACTACTACGGCGGTGACAGTCGCGCCCTCGCCATCGGCTGGTTCGGCCCCGCCGACCACAACGGCTACTGGAATCCCAACTACCCCGAATGGTAACAGCGTAGTTTGCTCTTCAACGATCTGCGGACATTCGTCATGGGTCATTCATTGCCCATGTCCTACTCCGACGAACCCACTCTTGTAGCCCCCACCCGTCGCTGGTCGATCAAGGCGCTTCTCGCCATCACTCTCGTCGCGTTGGTCGTCGGTGGCATCCTGTTCATCCCGGTTTACCAGCATAACCTCGACGAAGAAGCTCACGACGCCCGTCGCGGCGTCACCCAAGGCGCGCTCTACGACATCAAGATCGCCGGTGCTCCCGCCACCATCGAGCTCGGCTGGGTCGCCCCCGCTATTTCGGCCACCATTTCCCCCGCGCCCGCCGCCGACACCACCCTCGAAATCTCCGGCGACTTCGGCAACGAAACGCTTGCCTGGGATGCCGCCGCCAGCCGCTTCGGTCCGGGCAAACTCCGCGTCGATCCCTACGCTCACTCCAAGGTGAAACTCATCCTCCGTCAGGGCGACCGCGTGCTCTGGCGCGATACGCTCTGGGCCTACGGCATCCACGACACCCACGGCCACAGCCATTGAACACGGCGCCGCGCAAATCGCGTCCCAGTTTGCGCTTCAATCGTCTGTTGGGTTAAGTCATCACTTCTCCTTTAATCATGTCCCCGACCACTTCCGCGTCCGCTGCTCCCGCCCCCATTCCCGTCACCGTCCTCACCGGCTTTCTCGGCGCCGGCAAGACCACGCTCCTCAACCGTATTCTCACGGAGCAGCACGGAAAAAAACTCGCCGTCATCGAAAACGAATTCGGCGAGGTCGGCGTGGACAACCAGCTCGTCATCCAGAGCGACGAAGAGATTTTCGAGATGAACAACGGCTGTATCTGCTGCAGCGTGCGTGGCGATTTGATCCGCATCCTCGGCCGACTGATGAAGCGTAAAGACCGTCTCGACGGCATCATCATCGAGACCACCGGCCTCGCCGACCCCGGCCCCGTTGCGCAGACGTTTTTCACCGACGACGAGATGAAGGCGGCCTTCCGCCTCGACAGCATCATCACCCTCGTTGACGCGAAACACGTCCTCCAACACATCGACGATTCTCCCGAGGTGAAGAAGCAGATCGGTTTCGCCGACGTCATCATCCTCAACAAAACCGACCTCGTCTCCCCCGCCGATCTCGATGCGCTCGAAGCCCGCATCCACAAGATGAACGGCGCCGCCAAAATCCACCGCGCCCAAAACGCCGACATCCCACTTTCCTCCGTCCTCAACGTCGGCGGCTTCCAACTCTCCCGCGCCACCGAGCTTGATCCCAAGTTCATGGAGCCGTCCTACCCGTTCGAATGGGCCGGCGTTTACGCGATCCCCAAGGGCAACCACCAACTGATCATCGGCCACAGCGACGACGACTGCTGCGGCCACGACCACTCCCACGAAGGCCACGATCACGGTGACCACGACCACGGCGCCGACGGCCATCATCACCACCACGGCCCCGACGGCACTCTCGACATCGTCGTCATGCCCGTGAAGTCCTTCGCCGAAGCCGACCTCGTCGCCGCCCGCGATGCCGCCGTGCTCGTATTCTCCGACTGGGAAAACCAGGTGAAACCTGGCAACGCCATCGTCCCCGGCGGCACCCTCCAGCGCCTCCAGATCGGCGAGAAATCCCACGCGCACTTCGGCCTCACCATCGCCGAGCCCGGTTTGTTCATGGTCTTCGAAGCCTGCGGACACCATCCGCTCCACATCGAAGTCATGGGCGAAACCGTAAAGCCCGGCTGGCAGCAAGACTACGACCACACCCACAGCCACGACGACGATGTGACCAGCGTCGGTATCACCACGACCGGCGACCTCGACGGCAAACGCCTCAATGCGTGGATCAGCGAACTCCTCAAAGTGAAGGGTAACGACATCTACCGCTGCAAAGGCGTCCTCTCCGTGAAGGGTTCGCCCAACCGCCTCGTTTTCCAAGGCGTGCACATGCTCTTCGACGCCAAGATGGACAAGCCCTGGGCCGGCGCCCCGCGCACCAACACCCTCGTCTTCATCGGCAAAAACCTCGACCGCGAAGCCCTCAACGAAGGCTTTAAATCCTGCCTCGTCTGATTCATCGCTCGGGCGGCCTTGGTTCCATCACCGAAGCCCCCTTGCTTTGGGGATAAGCGTCCTGCCTTACGCCAAGGCATGACATTAATTTTACATGCCCTGACACGGTAAGGATTGATCTGCACCTTTTTTGCGTTCGATCTCTTTTCGCCCGACGGTCCTACGCAACCTCGCATAGATCAACCGGGTCCGATTACCCCATGTCGCCCCCCGATCACCCCGATTCCGCCGCCCTTGAACAGGCGTGGACGTCCCTGATCGCCCGCGCCGAATCCCGTATCCGTCTGGCCCGCGCCCGCTCCGGCCTAGTCTCGGGAGCTTTCTGCGCCGTCCCGCTCGCCGCCCTCGCGGCCGGCTCCGCTGCGACCGGGCTCAACTCCGATTTCTCTCTTTCTCTGATCACCGCCGCCGTCGCCGCACCGGCCGCCGGTTGGCTCGTCGGTCACCTTCGTCCGCTCTCACCCGCCGTCATCCACGCCCGCATCGACCGCCAGTTCGGTCTCGCCGATGAAGCTCTGGCCGCGCGTGAGCTCGCCGATCGCACCTCCCCCGCCTGGCGCGCCGCCATTCTCCGTCAGGCGGTCGCCCACACGTCCTCCGCCGATTGGAACATCGCCTGGCCCGTCCGCTGGCCGCGTCGCACCGGTTTTGCCACCGGCTCCGCCATCCTCGCCGCCCTGCTCGCGCTCGTCTTGTTACCCCGCTCCGTCCCCGTCAGCCCTGATCCCGCCGCCGCCCTCCGCGCCGAACAACACACCGCCTTGGCCGAACTCGCCAAAACCTGGGAGAAAACCGCCGATGACTTGAAGGGCAAGGAGTGGGATGCCTTCCGCGAAACGCTCACCGAACTCCAAACCAAACTCGCCGAGCAAAACCTCTCAGAACGCGAACTCCTCGTCGCTCTTGCCCGAGTTGAATCCAAACTCGCCGAGGCCACCGCCGCCGTCGCCGAGAGTGGCATCTCCAACCATGCCGAGGATCTCGCCGACGCGCTCGCCGGCATCGAGGGCATGGAAGCCGCCGCCAAGGCGCTCAAGGAGCGTGACCTTGCCGCCGCAGCTTCCGCACTCGACAAAGCCGCCGCTTCCCTCGCCTCGGCTGACACCAAACTCGCCTTCAAAGACGGCACCGGCGCCGAGGCCGCCAAACGCCTCGCCCAGCTGTCCGAAAAAGCCGCCAAAAAGGGCGACGCCAAACTCGCCGACACCGCCAAGAAACTCAGCGAAGCCGCCAAGACTGGAGACAAAAAATCCGCCGGCGAGGGTTCCGCATCGCTAGCAGAACAATCCCGCGAAGCCGCCGCCAAAGACGTCGCGCGCGCCTCCCTCGCCTCCGTTTCCCGCTCCCTTTCCGAAGCCCGTCTCGCGCTCGCCGAGGGCAAGAAGCCCGGTGAATCCACCGAACCCATGTCGCTCGCAATGCAGGGTGACAAACCCGGGCGTGGCCCGGGCGGCGGTCAGTCCGGCAAGGGCATCGGCGACGCCGCGGGCGACCACTCGCTTGGCGCGGAGAACGCCCTCGATCCCGCCTCCCGCAAGGAGTCACTCACCGGCACCGTCAACGCCGACGGTGAGAGCACCAAACGCACCATCAAGGCCTCCGAGGCCGCACCGGCCCTAGCCGCCAATGCCACCGAGGCCGAGATCGCCGAATTCACCCGCCTATCCCGCGAGGCCGTCGAGGACGAGTCCCTCCCGCTCGAGCACCGCCGCTCGATCCACCGCTATTTCCAGCTCATCCGCCCTTCCCAGGAAACACCGTCTCCCGTATCCAAAACTCCATGACCGATCCGCTTCTTCCGCCGCCCGCGTCACACCCCGATCCCGTCGTCCCCGCGCCCGACCTCGACCCCGCCACCGAGGCCGAGCTGGCCCGCTTCCGCGACGCCTTCAAACTTCTCAAGGAAACCCTCGGCCAGGTCATCGTCGGACAACATGCGATCATCGACCACTGCCTCACCGCCATGGTCGCCGGCGGCCACGTTCTCCTCGAGGGCGTGCCCGGTCTCGGCAAGACACTCCTCGTCAAAACCATCGCCGACGCCCTTCACCTCAAGTTCGGTCGTGTCCAGTTCACCCCCGATCTCATGCCCGCCGATCTCGTCGGCACGCGCATCTTCATCGACGATGGCAAGGGCGCCGCCCGCTTCGAATTCTCCCGCGGTCCCCTTTTCTGCAACCTCCTCCTCGGTGACGAAATCAACCGCGCCACCCCCAAGACCCAATCCGCCCTGCTCGAGGCCATGCAGGAAAAATCCGTCACCACGGGCGGCGAAACCCACCGCCTCGAAGCGCCTTTCTTCGTCCTCGCGACCCAGAATCCACTCGAACAGGAGGGCACCTACCCGCTTCCCGAAGCCCAGCTCGACCGCTTCTTTTTCCGTCTCGTCGTCCCCTACCCGAGTTTCGCCGAATTCGAAAACATCCTCGCCCGCACCACCGGCGCCACCACCGCTCGCGTGCAGCCGGTCTTCGACGGCGCCGAGCTCGTCCGCATGGGTCAGCTCGCCCGCCGCGTCCCCATTCCGGACACCGTCCGCCGCCGCACGGTGGAACTCGTCATGGGCACGCATCCGGAAACCGAATACGCCTCGCCCGGCCTCAAACGCTACGCCCGCTACGGCGCCAGCCCGCGCGCCGGCCAGGCCTGTCTCCTCGCCGCCCAAGTCCGCGCCGTGCTGGCCGGCCGCTACCATGTCGCCACCGAGGATGTGATCGCAGTCGCCCCCGCCGTGCTCAATCACCGCGTCATCCTCAACTTCGAAGCCCAGGCCGACGGCGTGAACATTGACCAGCTCCTCGCCGAGCTCATCAAGACCCGCCAGGCCGCCTGGAGCGTCTGATCTCCGGCCTCCGTCCCGCCCATCGCTCAATGCCCGCCGCACCGGACCCGCTCTTCGACGAGGATTTTCTTCGCCGTCTGGAAGGCCTCGCCTTGCTCGCGCGCCAGCTCGTCAACTCGCGCCAGCGCGCCGAGCGGCGTTCCGTCCAGCGCGGCGCCAGCATTGAGTTCGCCGAATACCGCCCCTTCGGCCCGGGTGACGACTGGCGCCACATCGACTGGAACGCCTACGCCCGCTGGCGCACGCTCGTCCTCAAGCTCTACTCCGAGGAACAGGACTTGCCCGTGCATCTCCTGCTCGACGCCACCGCGTCCATGGACTTCGGCACGCCGAAAAAATTCGACCACGCGCGTCGCGTCATCGCCGGTCTCGCCTACATCGCGCTCTGCAACCAAGACCGCCTCGGTCTCGTTTCCCTCGACGGCGCCTCACCCGCCACACTCCCGCCGGGTCGCGGTCGTTCCCGTTTCCAGGGAGTTCTCCGTTTCCTCTCCGACCGCACCGCGACCAACACTCCCGCCTCGCTCGAAGACGCCGCCCGCCGCTGGATCGCCGCGCGTCCCCATCGCGGGCTCGCCGTCTGGGTCACCGATCTCTGGGGCTCCGATCCCGGTGACGCCATCCGTGCCCTAGACCGTCTCCGTTACGCGCGCCACGAACTCGCCGTCATCCACATCGCCGATCCCACCGAGGGCGACCCCGGCGAGCCTGGCGAATACCGACTCACCGACCGCGAAACCGGCGCCCTTCGCAACGTGGTCGTAGACGAGTCCCTACGCCGCGCCTACCGCGAGCGCTACACCGCCTACCTTGACGAGATCGGCCGTCATTGCCGCCGCCACCAGATCCCGCTTCTGAAAGCCGAAACCTCCGAGGACGTAATCGCCCTCCTCACCCGCAGTCTCCGCGAGAAAGGGTTCGTGCAATGAACTTCCTCGCCCCCGGCGCCTGGTGGCTCGCCCTGCTCGCTTTTGTCCCGCTCTTGCTGCTCTACCTCGTCCGCCAGCGTCCGCGTCCTCGCATCGTCAGCACTCTTCTCTTTTGGGACGCCCTCACGCCGCAGCTCCGCGCCCACCCGCTCTGGCAACGTCTCCGCCGCTGGCTCTCTTACCTTCTTCAACTTCTCTGTCTGCTCCTCCTGATCGCCGTGCTCGCCCGGCCCGCACGCGAGGGACAATCCTCCGGAGCCACCGCCACCGTTCTCATTCTTGATGCTTCCGCGAGTCTGCAGGCGGCCGACCCCGATGGCACCCGCACCTGGGATCATCTCCTCACCGCCGCCCGCGAGAATCTCTCCTTCCTGCGCGCCTCCGACCGCGTCGCCATCATCCGCGCCGGCACCGCACCCGAAATCGCCCGCTCGTGGACCGGCAACCGCCGCCGCGCCCTCGAAGCGCTCGCTCCGCTCGTCCCCGGCGACACACCGTCCGATCCCGTCGCCGCGCTCCGCCTCGCTCGCGAACTCGCCTCCACCGCCGCAGGCAGCCGCATCGTCTTCCTCACCGACAAGATCTGGGCTGTCCCTCCGTCCGCCGAACTTCTTGAAGGGGTCACCGTCGTCAACCTGTCACACCCCGGCCCCAACGCCGGCATCTCCCGCTTCGACGCCCGCCGCTCCTACTCTTCCCCCGGTGCCGCCACGCTCACCGCCGAGGTGGTCGTTTCCCCGCATGCACCGTGGCGCGGCGAAGCCCTCCTCCACCGTGATGGTAAACTCATCGACGCCCGCGAAATCGATCTGCCCGCCGGCGGAACCTGGACCTACGCGTGGACCGAAAACAATCGCGCCTCCGCAACCTACCAACTCGTCCTCGACAAAACCGCCGGACACCGCCTCGCCCTCGACAAATCTGCCTCGCTCACCGTTCCCGCGCTCCCTCACCCCGTGGTCCGCATCGTCGGTGCCCGCCAGCCGTTTCTCGAAGCCGCCCTCACGTCCCTCTCCGAGGTGGACTTCGCCTTCGTCGATCCTTCCGCACTCGCCACGTCCTCACCTGCTTCGCTCTGGATTTTCTCCGGCGTCACCCCGCCTGAAAATTTCCAGCTCTCCCGTCACGTCCTGATCCTTGATCCGCCCGCATCAATCGGTTTCTGGGGCAAAACCGCCGTCGACGCCGGGCGCGCCGACACTCCTCTCGTCACCGACTGGCAACGCGCCCACCCGCTTTTCCGCCATGTCGATTTTTCCAGCGTCCGCCCCGGCTCCACCCGTATTTTTCAACCGTCGGCCGACGCCGAAATTTTCGCCGCGAGTTTCGGCACTCCCATTCTCTTCGGTCGTTGGGACGATCGTTCGCACTGGCTCGTCGCCCCGTTCGATCTCGCCGGCGGCAACCTCGTTTTCCGCACCGCTTTCCCGATTTTCCTAAGCAACCTTCTGCAAGACGCACCCGCCGATGGCGGCATCGCCTCCGCGCCGCTCCCCGGCCCAGTGGTCAGTCGCCTCGCTTCGGCCAAGACCGCCGGTAGTGATTCAACCACTACGCCGGTCACCGCATCTCCCGCCCGCTCCTGGCTGCCTCCGCTCGAACCCTGGCGCATCCTCGTTTCCATCGCCCTGCTCTGGACCCTGATCGAGTGGCGTCTCTATTCCCGCCGCGTGACCGAATGATACCGCTCGAATTCATGCACCCTTGGGCGCTCGCCCTCGCCCCGCTCGCCGCTTTCCTCGTCTGGCAATCCCACCGCACGCTCGCCCCGCTCTCGCCGCGTCGCCGCCGCGCGAGCCTCGCCGCGCGTCTCGTCCTTTTTTCACTGCTGCTGTTCGCGCTGGCCGACCCGCGCTGGCTGGGCACCACCCGTCAACAATCCGTCGCGTTTCTCGTCGACGCCAGCGACAGCGTGCGTGCCTCCGCCCTCGCCGCCGCGACCAAGGCCTCCGCCGCGCTTCCGCCCGCATTCACGTCCACCGACTCGTCTCGCGACCCCGACTCCGCCCGTTGGCTCGCCTTTGCCGGCTCCACTCAAGTCATCGCCGGTCCCGCTGCGCTCACCGAACTCGACCGGCGTCCGCTCGTTCCTTCGCGCACCGATCTGGCTTCGGCCCTTCGCCTCGCCCAAGCCTCTCTTCCCGCCGACCGCGTCCGCAGCATTGTCGTTTTCACCGACGGCGTCTCGGAACCCGCCGCATGGGATTCGCTGGTCGCCTCGCTCGCCGCCGACGACATCCGCGTGATTCCCGTCTCCGTCGCCCCGCCCGACGATCCGGAGACTCTTGTCCGCTCCCTGCGCGCCCCCGCCCGCGTCCGGCAGCGTGAACCGTTCCGCATTCAGACCGACATCACCAGCAACCGCGCCCAACCCGCCACGCTGCGCGTCTTCCGCAACGGCGTGCTGGTCGATACTTCGCCGGTGCAACTCTCCGTCGGTTCCAACCGCTTCGAGTTCACGCAGGTCATCGAGTCCGACGCCCTCGCCGAATACATCGTCCGCGTCGAAGCGCGCGACGATACATTTGCCGACAACAACGAGCTCACCGCGCTGGTTCGCGCCGAGGGCGAACCACGCGTCTTGCTGCTCACCGACACGCCTTCGCAAGCCCGCTATCTCGACCACGCGCTCAAACAGGAGGGCATCCGCCTCGACATCCGTCCCGCCCGCGGCGCACCGCTTTCTCTCGGCGACCTCCAAAACTACGCGCTGCTCATTCTCGACAACGTCTCCGCCGTCGAGCTCGGCGCACCTCAACTGAAACTTTACGCCTCCTACGTCACGGATTTCGGCGGCGGTCTGCTCATGCTCGGTGGCGACCAAAGCTTCGGTCTCGGCGGTTACCACCGCACGCCGATCGACGAGGTTCTTCCGCTCCGCAGTGAATTCCAGGCCGACGAAGAAGCTCCCGCCCTCGGCCTCGTCCTCATCATCGACAAGAGCGGCTCCATGGGGGGCGAACGCATCGCCATGGCCCGCGCCGCCGCCGCCGGCGCCATCGACCTGCTCACACCCAAAGACTACGCCGGCGTCGTCGTGTTCGACGGTGACGCCTCCTGGGCCGCCGAGATTCAGACCGTCGTTGATCGCAATGACTTTCGCCGTCGCATCGCCTCCATCGAGGCCGACGGCGGCACCAATCTGTCGCCCGCCATGGACCTCGCCTACCGCGGACTCGCCCCGATTCCGGCCAAGCTGAAACACGTCATCATTCTCTCCGACGGCCAATCTTCGCCCGGCAACATTCTGGAGATCGCCATGCAGATGGCCCAGGCCGGCATGACCGTTTCCACCGTCGGTCTCGGTGACGGCATCGATGTCGAGATGCTTCAGGAAATCGCCCGCCGCGGCAACGGCCGCTACTATTTCACCGCCAACAGCCAGGACGTCCCCCAAATCCTCGCCAAGGAAACCGTCACCGCCGCCAAGTCCGCCCTCCAGGAATTTCCCTTCGCCCCGCGCCGGGTCCGCTCCGCCGATTTCCTCAACGACATCGACTTCGCGTCCGCACCGTTTCTCTACGGTTACGTCCGCACCGAACTCCGGCCCACGGCCGAGCTCTGGCTCTCCACCGAACGCGGCGAACCGCTCCTCGCCACGTGGCGCCACGGCCTCGGTCGCGCCGGCGCTTTCACCTCCGACGCCCGCGCCCGCTGGGCCGTCGAATGGCTTCGCTGGGACGGCTACGGTCGCTTCTGGGCGCAAACCGTCCGCCATCTCATGCGCACCGATGCCGCCGCGCCGTTCGCCATGAACGTCACCCCCGAGCCCGGCGCCGACGGCGATGGTTTCCGCATCACGCTCGACGCCCTTGATCCCGCCGGCGAATTCGTCACCCAGGCCTCCGGCCGCGTCCTCGTTCTCGATCCCACTGGCGAACGCCGCTCGCTCGATCTCGCGCCCGCCGGCCCCGGTCGCTTCACCGTGCGCGTCCCCGCACCCGCCCGCGGCAACCACCACTTCGACATCCGTCTCGAATCCCCGGCCTTTCCCGACGGCGCCGTCCGTGCCTACGCCGCCGCCGCCCCGTCCTTCCCCGACGAATACAAGCTCGCCCCTCCCGACCTCGACCTTCTCAAGCGTCTCGCCACGTCCACCGGCGGACAATTCAACCCAGCCAACCTCGCCGCTCTCCTTGCAGCCGACCCGCGTAGCGCCCGCCACGAACACCCGCTCTGGCCCTGGCTCACCGCCGCGGCCCTTTTCACTTTCCTCATCGACGTCGCCCTCAAACGCCTCCCGTCACCCCTTCGCTCCTAACACTTTTCGCCCCATGTCTCCCTCCCGCATTCTTCTCCTCGCCCTCGCCGGCCTCTCCCCCATCCCGCTCCTCCGCGCCCAACCCGCTCCCGCCGGCGCTACGTCCGCCGAGCCGCCCGAAAAAATCGTCCGTTTTGAGCAGATGCTCGTCCGCTCACCCGGTCCCGGCCGCGCCTTCGACGAGGTTTTCTCCCACTACTTCTCCACCGAGGGCGCCGCCGCCCTCGCCGCCCGCTGGACCGCCGCCCGCGACGCATCCCCCGCCGGTTCCGCCGAAGCCTCGGCCTACGGCCTGCTCCTCGGACAACTCGCCGAACGTATCGGAGATTTTACTACCGCTCGCATCCGTTACACCGAGGCCGCCACCGCCGCGCCCAAGGATTTCCGCCCGCTCCACCGCCTCGGCCGCCTCGAATTGCGCGAGGCAAAACTCCCCGCCGCCCTCTCCGCTTTCGAGAAGGCCCTCGTCCTTGATATGGGTCCGGCCGACGCCCAGGACGTCCTCCGCGATCTCGCCCGCACCCGTTCCCGCGCCTTCGACGAAGCCGGCGCCCTCACCGCGTGGAAAGACCTTGCCGCCCGTTTCCCCGACGACGCCCTCGTCCTCGAGGAGGTCGGTCAGGCCCAGCTCGACGCCGCCGCCTACGATGATGCCGCCGCGACCTTCACGTCTCTCGAAAAAGCTGCCTCCGGCGATGCCTACCGCGCCGTCCTCGCCCGTCTTCGCCTCGGCGAGGTCGCCGCCAAAAAAGGCGACAAAGAAGCCGCGCTAGCCCGTTTTTCCGCCGCCCTCGACGGCACCCACCGCGACAGCTGGCTCCACCGCGAGGCCCAGAACCGCGTCGACTCCCTCTTCCGCGACCGTGGCGATTACGACGGCCTTATTGCGTTTCACGAGGGCCGCCTCTCCGGTGCCTCGCGCGATCCGGCCGCGGCCCGCCGTCTCGCCGAACTGCTCATCGAACTGGATCGCACCGACAAAGCCCTCGAATGGTTCGACAAGGCCACCGGCTGGGCCCCCGACGACCACGCTCTCCGCTTCGCCCAAATCCGCGCCCTCATCACCGCCAAACGAGACGCCGACGCGCTTCCTCTCCTTGAGACGCTCGTCAAACGCTACCCCAAGGAATCTTCCTACCGCGACACCCTCGGTCAGCTCCACTGGGACCGTATAAAAACCGCCGCCGATGCCGCCGCCGCTTCTTCCGAACGCGCCCTCGCACTCGAAACGTGGGCCGGTCTCGCCCCCAAGGACGCACCCGTTACCGATCTCCTCGCGCTCGCCGAAATCTACCGCACACACGATCTTGCCGAGGAAACCCGCGCCACGCTCGCCCGCGCGGTCGCCGTCGAACCCGCCTCCTACGATCTGCGCGAACGCCTCGCCCTCCAACTCCTCTCCATGAAACGCGACGACGAGGCTTGGACGCTCGCCCGCGGTGGCCCCAAGGGTCTCGCCGATGCCGGCCAATACCGCCGCCTCGCCTCCCTCGAAAAACGCAACGCCCTCTTCGCCGAGTCCCTCGTTTCCATCGACCGTGGCCTCACCCTTGCCCCCGACAACTACGAGTTGCTTGAACTCCGCTGGCAGGTTCTCGCCGAGCTCCTCCGCTGGGACGACGCCCTCGCGCTTTTCCCGCGCCTCCTCGCGCAGGCTCCGGGCGATTTTGCCCGCGACACCATCGAGAGCCGCCATCTCCAGGCGCTTCGTTCCGCCGGCAAACTCGACTCGACCCTCGCCGACTTGGCCAAACGCGTCGCCGACTCCGACCCCGCACTCACCGAGGCCGACCATCGTCTCCACATCCGTCTCGTCCTCGCCCAACAACTCCCGGTGCCGGCCGACGTGACCGCCGCCTTCGCCGCCGCACGCAAAAATTTCCCCGACTCCTTCTCCATCGCCCAGCTCGAAGCCGATTATCTCGACCGCTCCGCTCCGCTCGCCGAACGCATCACCGCCCTTCGCCGCCTCGGCACACTCCGACCCGAACGCTCCGCCGAATGGCTCCGCCGTCTCGTCGGCACGTATCGTTTTGAGGGCGACACCGAAGGCGCCCGCAAGGCCGTCGCCGAACTCATCGCGCTCGCCCCCGCCGACGCCCAGAATCACGTCCTCGCCGCCGATCTCGAATTCGACTCCGGCAAACCCGATGCCGGCATCACCGCCCTCCAGCGCGCCATCCGTCTCGCCTCCGATCCCGCACCGGTCCGCTCCCGTCTCGCCCGCGCCTACCTCGAACAAAACCGTCCCGCCGCCGCCCTCGCCATCTACGAGGAGGCTTTTTATGCCGCTGCCGACGACAACGCCCGCCGCGCTTTCCTCGCGCCCATGACCGAGTCCGCCGTCATCGCCGGCGACCTCGACGGCCTGCTCATCCGCTTCGCCGAGCGCAACCGCCCGCGCCGCGACTCCGCCGCCTACCACATCGAGCTCGGCGAGATTTATTTCAACGCCCGCGACTACGCCCGCGCCCAGGAATCCTGGAACCGGGCCCTCGAACTCAAACGCGACGACCCGCGTCTCATCGCCCGCCTCCTCGATCTCGCCCGCCAAAACGGCGACAGCACGTCGGTCGTCAAACTCGCCCGCCTCCGCTACGAGCGCGAAGCCACTCCCGTCAACGGGATCGAGCTCGGCGAAGCCCTCCTTGCCACCAACGCCGCGCCCGAGGCCGTCGAACTTTTTCTGGCGAATGCTTCGTATTTTTATTCGGATACAACTCTCCTCGGCCGCGTCCTGCCCGTCCTCGCTGCCCAGGATCTTTCGGAACCACTTATCGCCCGCCTGCGCGCGGAATCAGCAGCCGCCGTCGACCCATCCGACCGCGACCTCGTCCTCGCCACCGCGTTCATCACCCTCCGCGATTTCGCCAACGCCGAGCGCCTGCTCTGGGATGTTTACCGCCGTCCGCCCGCGGCCCCCGCCGCCACTCCCGCCGCCGCGCCGGCCAAGCCCGTGCCCACCACTTCGCTCATGGCCGTCAACCGGGCGCCCCAGCCGTTCATGATCGCGCAGCAGTCCCTCCAGACCACCGCCCAATCCTATCAGGGCGCCCTGCAGCTTCTTCAAAACCAGTCAGGCGGTCGCTATTACCGAAGCGGCAGCCGCAGTTACGGCGGTTACGGGATGAATCTCCCGCCGAGCCTCACCGGCAATCAGGACACCGCCCTCGGCTATCTGGGCGCCCTCGCCGTCAATCAAAACAAACCCGCCGAGTTCCTCGCCCGTCTCAAAACCGAGCTGAACTCCCGCAACCTGTCCGCTTCCGAACGCTTCATCGAGTATGCCAAGGTCCAGGCCCGCGAAGCCGCCCTCGCCGAATTCGACGCCGTGCTCGCCGAGCCCGCACCTTCGGTCGCCGCGCTTTATATCGCTCAAAACCTCATCCCCGATCGCCCGAATTCCTACAACGGCATCCGCCCCGAACCCTCTCCCGAACTCACCGCCAAGCTCAAGCTGCTCAGCGAAGCCCTCGCCAAACTCACGCCCCCAGGCAGCCAGTTCCAGCAGCGCGTCCAACAGCTCTATCAATTGCTCAGCTCCAAAAAAATCGACGAGGCCATCGCCGGCCTAAACGAGCTCAAAGCCAGCCCGGGGCTTTCCGAAAACGAGCGCCGCCAGCTTCAATCGCTCGCACTCCAGTTCTCCCTTCAGGCCAAACATTGGGACGAGTTCCTTAAACTTTTGGCGCGATGCATCGCCGACGATCCAAATTTCCAAGGGAATACCATCCTGCACTATGTCGGGACTTATCTGAACCGCGAAGCCGATGCCGACGGCAAAACTCCCGCCGTATCCGAAGCCGATTACACTACGCTCGCGAATCTCATTCTCGATGCCAGCGCCAAGCCCGTTCCCGCCGGGCTCAATCAACAATACTATGCCCAGATGAGTTCGCATCGTGGCATGGGCACCAGCTCCGCCCTCCAGCAGGAACTGCAAACAATCTTCCAGCAAGGCGCCCCCCTCGGCGGACAGGCCACGGGCATGAACTACCAGTTCAAGCATTACGCCACCGTCTTTGCCCAGCATCGCGTGCCGCTCGTCACCCGCCTGCTCGCTCTCGCCGAAAAGCGTGGTGCTGCCGCGCTCACCTCCGCCCGTTTGCTTGCCCTGCAGTTCGCCTTCGCCGCCGACGACTCCACTCAGGCCGAAACGCTGTCGGCCACGCTCCTCGCGGACAAACCCGAGCCAGCCCTCCTCTTCAACCTCGCCGAACTCTCCTTCCGCGCCGAAAAGCTCGACATCGCCAAGGCCCGCTACTCCGCCATCCCCGCCAACGCCGGTGCGATCACCATGGCCGCCGAGTGCCGCCTCCTCGAACTCGCATTGCTTGCCGATGACACCGAGGCAGCCAAAGCCTCCGCCACCCGCCTCGTCCGCCTCCGTCCCCCGTCCTACCTCCCCAACCTCGATCTCAACTCCATTCTCCGCGAACTCGGCCTCGAGAAAACGCTCAAGCCCGCCATCGCCGTAAACGCCGCCGTGCGCCCGCAGCGCAACGCCCAGCAAAACCGCTACGAAGAAATTAACCGTCTCAACAACGAACTCAGCGAGCTCCTCAATAAGAAGGACTTCCCCGCGGCCGAACGCATCGCCAACCGCCTGCTCGCCAATGCCTCGTTGGCCGATGCCCGCCAGGGCAACGACTACGGCCGCCGCAGCGCCCTCTCCGCCTACATCCGCATCGGACTCATGGACGCCTATGTCGCTGATCTCGATGCCCAGCTCGCCCGCAATCCCGACTCCGCACTCGTCATTGAACTGCTCTCCGAGGCCCACAGCGTCATCCGTCAGAACGCCGGAAACTCCTCCTCGGGCAATCTCGTTTCGGTCGCGGCTTCCTCCGCTCCACTGCCGCTTCCGCTCCGTCTTCGCCTCGTCCGCAAAGGCGATACCTACACCGCCAGCTACGCCCCGGTCGTCGTCCCCGCGCCGGCCGATCCCGCCCTTCCCGCGGTGACTGCATCCGACACCCCTTCGCCCGCTCCCGTTTGGACCGATCTCGGCGCCGTCACCCTCGCCGATTTTGATTCGCCTCCCGCCGGTCTGGCCGGGCGTAATCAAAACTTCGGTAAATTCACCGCCGGACTCTTCAACGACATCCGCTTCTCCGGCCAGCCCGTTCCCGCCGACGATTTCAAAAAGCGCGATAACATCCGCGTCGGTGACCAGTCGGTGGTCTTTTATCCGTTCGCCTCCCCGCTCGAAGACGGCGCCTCGATTGAGGTCGTCCTCGACGCACCCGACTCACCCAAGATCCGCGTGCCCGCCGTGCGCGGTCTCGTCCTGCGTGACTCCACCGATAAATTCCCCCGCGTGAGCCTCCTTCGAGGCGAGGATGGCACCCTCTCCTTCAATGCCCGCCGCTACACCGGGCGCCTCGCACAGGGCTACCTCGCCAAACTCGTTTCCCTCCGCCCCCGCGACGAACAACTGCGCAATCGCTACATCAACACCCTGTTCGAAAGCGGCCGCGCCGACGACGCACTCGCTTTTCTCGCCCGCCCTGAAAACCAGGACCAGCTCCTGCGCTTCGCGTCCAACAGCCAGGTGATCGAAGCCCACCGCAAGGCGGGCACGCTAACAGTTTTTGCCGATGACGTCACCCGCCGCGCCATCACCGCCGGCACCCGCCCCGGCCAGTATCCACAAATCGATTACCAAGTTCTCGAACTCGCCCGCAATCTGCACCGATCGGGGGACACCACCGCAGCCATCGTGATCTGGGAAAAGATCCTCCCCGTCCTCCGCGACGACCAGTCCTCCACCGTGCGCAGCGAACTCGTCGCCGCCCTACTCGACGCCGACACGGCGGAAAACCGCACCCGTTCCATCCCCATCATTCGCGACTACTTCATCAGCCGTCCGGTCACCGAAGAAAAACCCGCGCCCGTCTTCAACGACTTCGCGCAGCGCTACTACCAGCAACCGTGGTATTCCAATTTCAGCTCCTCCGGCAGCCGACTCATCTCTCCGGCCTTCAACCTGCTCGACAACATCGACGATCCCGAATTCCTCCGCGCACTGATCTCCGAAAACACCCCTCGACTCGCCGCACCCGACGTCGGCTGGGAACCCCGTTGCTACGATCTCGCCCTCAAGATCCGCGCCGGTGACCCCGGTGCCGGTGCCGCCTTCGCCACGCTTTGGAACGACGCCGTCGCCCAGGCCAAACTCCCCCCCGCTCAACGCCAGGGCTATCAGTCTCAATTCAACCCGCTTAACGGCTTCCTCCCGGCTTGCTTCGAACGCGTTTCCGGTCTGCCCGACCCCGACAAACGCATCGCCGACACCTTCCGCTCCGCCTTCCTGCTCTTCCCGAAACGCAGCGGCATGAACGTTATCTCGACTCCCTCCACCATCCAATCGGCGTTCCTCAACAACCCGTGGGCCGAGTTCGGTGTGCGTTTCGCCTGGGGCGATTATCTCCTGACCCACGGCGACACCGCCGGCAGCCGTCAGGTCCTCCTCGATCTGAACCAATCCGCCAGCCGTCAGGATCCGCGTCAGATGAACTCAAGCCTGCCCAGCCAAATCCTCGGCCGCCTCCTCGCGCTCGGTGATGTCACCGAAGCCCGCCGCGTGCACGACACGACTCTCGTCCGCGTCCAACGCCGCCAAGGTAACCGCAATTCCACCGACACCCGCGCCAAGCGTCTCGTTGAATTTCTCGATGCCCTCGAAGGCAAGGGCGACGCGCCCGCACCCGCGCTCGCCGCCTGGATCATACCCTCTGCGAATGGCACGGCCGAGCTTCACTGGGAAGTCGCCGCCCGCCTCGCCTCCGATAAAAACAACGACGCCAAATCCCTCCCGCGCGTCTTCGGTCTCCCGCGCGCCTCTACCACCGACGGCACCTACGACCTGCTCGTCGAATTCGTCGCCGACACCAACTCCAAGTCCGAACCTCTCGCCAAACTGGATCTTCCTTCAGTCGCTTCACGTGGACGCCACCGGCTCGACTCCCCGCCTTCCAACGGTTTCTTCCGTGCAACGCTCCATCCCCGTGATGGCGGCGAAGACATCGTGCTCGCACCGCAAATCTACTCCACACTGCCCAACCTCCTCACCAACCCCGAGGCCCGGGCCGATACACGAGCTCCCGCACAGATCCCCGGATGGAACATGCCTATCCGCCCGCTCAATTATTCCGGAGGACCCTCGGTTGGAGGCACGGTCACCTTCATCGCGACCCCGATCAACAATAACAACAACGAGCGCATCACCCGGACCGCACCCATCCCCGTCGATCCCAATAAAACCTACTTGATCAGCGCCTGGGCAAACTCGCTCCCCGAAGAATACGCCCAGATCGGCATCGAATTTCTCGATGCCAAAGGCAACGCCCTCGGCAACAACCGTCCCGCTCAAGGCACTGATAACAGTGACTTCCGCTGGCAGCGGATCCTGTTCACTCTCGCACCCGACCGGCGTCTCGACATGAACAACCGCCAGAAAATCCCCGCCGAAGCCGTCGCCCTCCGCATCTGGGTAAGCGGACAACCCGGCCTGCGCATCTCCGACCTCTCTATCCAGGAAATGCCCGCACCCAGTCCCGCTCCCTCGATCCCCAAACCCGTGCCCTCCATTCCCAAACCCGCCCCCGTCAGCCCCCCGCTGCAAATGTAGGCCTGGCTGCGGCTCAGGCTTCGCTCCGCGCTCTATTTTCTACAAGAAGCCTTGCCTTTATTACCGGACTTCTCGCCCTCGTCCGCCACCCTCCGTCGCCGTCGGCGAAAGTAACCTATTGGGCTACCTTCGCCGGTGCCGGGGAGGCGACACGTTCACTCACGCGCATCCAGATGATGCTTGCCGCGCACCGACCGGACCGGCAATTCGGCAAGCCATGACGCGCATGCGCTTCGCCTCCTGGTTGCCCGTTGCCGCCGTGCTCACGCTGGCAGCTTTCGGCATCGCCGGGCTCATCCTCGGCATCGCCGGCGACCGCAAAGGCATGCAGGCGCTCCCCGATGCGCACGGCTCCACGGTGGACGTGCTTCACGATCCGGTTGGCACCCTGACGCGTGATGATGTTCTCTCCCGTCACGATTCCGACTGGCTCCGTTGGGACGGCCACGGCTACATCCGCGCTCTCTTCGGCGAGGCCGTGTGGGTTCGCTTCGTTCTTAAAAATCCGTCCAACCATTCCGCGCGCGGTGTGCTGGCCGACGCCGAATATTATACCGACCGTATCGACCTTTGGACATCCGACGACAGCTACCCCGATGGCTTGCGGCATCAGGTTTCCGGCGAATGGATACCCGCCCACGAGAAATCGCTTTGGGGACGCGACTCGGCTTTTTTTGTCGAAGTGCCCGCCCGCGGCGAACGCGTCGTTTACCTGCGCCTGCAAGACTACTTCGGCGTGTGGCTGCGCCCCGTCTGGTGGAGCGAAGAACGCGCGTTTCTCTCTTCGCAGATCCGCGACATCGTCTCCGAAGCCTGCTACTTCGGAGTGCTCCTCGCCCTGCTCGTTTACAACTGCGTCATCTGGGCGAGACTGAAGCACCGTGATCTCGGCTACTACCTGTGCTACCTTTGCGCGCTCGGCCTGTTCATGTTCTTTTCCCGCTCGGCCCATCAGGTCGTCGGTCTGTCCATAGGCTCGCCCACGATGGAGACCATCCTGACCACCGCACTGGCGGCAGGCGGTTTTTTCCTCGTCGAGTTCGCCCGCGTGTTTCTCGACCTCGCCCGACTCACACCGCGCATGGACTGGGCCGCGCGGGTGATGCGGATCATCATGGGCACGCTGCTCGTCGCCCTTACCTTGCCGTGGAGCAATAATACCCTGCTTCTCCACATCACGGTGGGAGCATTCTCTGTCACCCACATCGTGCTCTTTGCCGCGGCGGTGCAGGCGTGGCGCGCGGGTTCCTACTACGCCCGCTACTTCGTGCTCTCGTTCGGCGTTCTACTCGGCGGCGTGCTGCCCACCGCGGCGATCTGGTTGCTCGCCATCCCGCTCGGCATGTCCGCCCAGGCACTGCGCATGGGCTCCGCACTGGAAATGCTGCTGCTTTCACTCGCCCTCTCGGACCGCTTCGCGCGTCTCCAAAGCGACAGCCTCGCCTCCAAACTCGCCGAGGAGAGCGCGCGCCTGGAAACGCTCCGCTATCAACTCAACCCGCACTTCCTCTACAACGTCCTCGGCTCGATCCGTTCACTCGTGCACACGCGCCCCGCAGCCGCCGACGAGATGACCATCCAGCTCGCCGATTTTTGCCGGCAGACGCTCACCCGTGACGCCGCCACGACCGGCACACTCGGCGATGAACTCAAGTTGATCTCCACGTATCTCGACATGGAACGCACGCGTTGGCGCGAACGCCTGCAAACCCGCATAGACGCCGAGCCCGCCACACTCGTCGTGCAGGTCCCGCCCTTCCTGCTCCTGCCGCTCGTCGAGAACGCCATCAAATACGGCACGCGCACCAGCGAAGAAACCGTGGAGGTGGTCATCACCGTTCTCCTCGTCGATGCGCATAATCTCGTCATCGAAGTCGCCAACACCGGCCACTGGGTCGGCACACCCGCCCTGGGCGAACCCACGTCCACCGGCATAGGTTTGACCAATCTTCGCCAGCGCCTCGCCCGCTACTATCCGGACCGCCACCAGTTCACCACCGGAGAAAGCAACGGCTGGGTGCGCGTCAGCCTGCGACTGACCCAACCCGCACCATCCGTAACCTGATCCACCATGATCCGAGCCCTTTTAATTGAAGACGAAGCACCCGCCCGCGAAGATTTTCGCCGTCTTCTCGCCGCACACCCCGAGGTCGTGATCGTCGGCGATGCCGCCTCGGTTGCCACTGCCCGCACGCGTCTCGCGACGTCCGACTACGACCTCGTTTTTCTCGATATCCAACTCATTGGCGGCAACGGCTTCGATCTCGTGCCTCACGTCCGGCCCGAGGCCCGCATCATCTTCGTCACCGCCTATGATCAACACGCCCTGCGCGCCTTCGAGGTCAACGCACTCGACTACCTCCTGAAACCCGTCGCCCCGGCACGAATCGCGCAAGCCCTCGCCCGCCTCGGCGCACCTGCGCAACAGCCCGTCAACCGGCCCCCGACACTCACAATCGACGATCGCCTACTCCTGAAACTCGGCTCGGGCAACGACCGTTTCGTGCGCCTGGCAGACATCCAGCAGATTGTATCCTGCGAAAACTACAGCGAAGTTCACTTGGCGGGCGGCGAACATGTGCTCGTGCGTAAAACACTCGCTACGTGGGAAGCCGAACTGCCGTCAGAGCAATTCGGGCGCGTGCATCGCACGACCATCGTCAACGTCGCGCACGTCACCCGCATCGAGCGCGTCACCGAAGCGACCAGCCACGTCTTCCTCGACGGGGCGACCGAACCTGTGACCGCGAGCTACCGCTACCTTCCAACTCTGCGCGAGACACTCGCGCGCCATCGCCGACGGTAGACCGACGGTAAGCCGACGGCAGGACGCGGGCGTCGCACGTTTTGCGCGGGCGTATCCGTGCGGTTGTCACCGACATGCCTGCGGTTGTCACGGGAGATTTGCGCGACGTCATCATCCGCCCTGCGGTTCGTGGGCGGGAACCTCTGTGCCCACACCGACCATGAAATCTTCGTCCACCATTTCCCGCCGCCGCAGCGTTGCCACGCTTTTTATTCTACTGACGACGCTTTCGCCTCATCTCAGTGCCCAAGCCAGCATCTTCCAGTCGGTGGACGGCAACAGTTGGTTCGACGACGACAACTGGTATTCCGGACAACTTCCGACCGCGGACGACGACGTATTCATCTACAACGACCACTCCGCCGTTGTCGCCTCTACGGGAGCCGTCGCACACTCCCTATTAATCGGCTTTGCCAACTCCGGCTCGCTCACCGTCGAAAACGGCGGCACTGGCTCCAGCAGCCAGATCCAGCTGAACTCGGACGGTCGCTTCCTCGTTACCGGCATCGGTTCATCCTGGACCGTCACCGAGGCCGTGTCGCTCAACGCCAACAGCGATGCCAACCACATCACCGTGTCTGCGGGAGGCGGATTAACGGCCAGCAGCTTCACCGTTGGCAGCGCTGATAATGGCACTGTAAATCAAGGTAACATTCTCGTCACCGGTGCGGGTTCGCATTTGGTCGATACCGCGACCGGCGGATACTGGGGCCTCACACTCGGCTCCGGCGATTACTCTACTCGCGGCATCGGCAGCGGCACGCTCACCATCAGCGACGGTGCCTCCGCCATTAATAGCATCGTCGCCGTCGGTTATTGGGGAAGCGGCGCGGTGCTCGTATCCGGTGCCGGGTCCACTTGGGAAGTCGGCAGGCTGCAAATGGCCTACGACGGCGGCAGTCATGGATCGGTCACGGTTGAACAAGGTGCCACGGTCTCCGTTGGTTTCATCAATGTAGGTTACGCCGGTGCCAGCCCCGCGGTCGGCGCCCACTCTGCCGGCACCGGATCAATCACCGTGCGCGACACCGGCTCGCAATTCACCCTCGCCGACACCTATTTCCCTATCGCTACCGGCAACAGCATTACGGTGGCCGATGGCGGCACCCTTAGAATCGGTAGCGCCGGCGACGGAAGCCTCTATTTTGATCCCGGCGCCACCCTGACGATCGGCACCGGCGGCACCGCCGGCATGATAGCCGCAGGCATGGTCAACAACCGGGGCGCCATGATCTTTAACTTCACAGACAATCTCATCTTCAACACACCGATCACCCAGTATTACGGCGACGCCACGGACGTCGGCACGCTCACCAAAACCGGCGCCGGCACGCTCATCCTCACCGCAGACAATACCTACACCGGCGGCACTTTCATCAACGCCGGCACCGTTCAGATCGGCAACGGCAGCGGCGACGGCTCGATCACCGGCAACGTCGCCATCGCCACTGGAGCCGCCCTCGCCTTTAACCGCTCCAACAACCTCGCCTTTGCCGGTATCATTTCCGGCGACGGCTCCGTCGTCCAAACCGGCTCGAACACGCTCACGCTTTCTGCGGACAATACCTACACCGGCGGCACTCGCATCAACAGCGGAACGCTCTCCGTCAGCAACAACACGAACTTGGGAAATGCTTCCGGCAGCGTCACTCTCGCCGGCGGCAATCTACGTCTCGCCAACAACGCCGCGACGACCTTCAACCGCGCCGTCACCGTCACCGCCAATTCCACGCTCACGCCATCCCGCGCCAGCAGCAGCGGCAACGGCATCACTCATGTCCTCGGCACGCTTTCTCTCGGAAGCCATACCTTGACCATCGCCCGCGGTTCTAACTTCAGCACCAACCAGACTGGCTCCGTCACCTTCGGCTCAACTTCGCTGACGGGTAACGCCACACTTGACCTCACCAACGTCAACGGCTCCGGCATCGGTGTTACCACACTCGGTGCGCTCAACGACCACGGCACCGCGCGTTCACTCACCAAAAAAGGCACCGGCACTCTCACCCTCGCCTCGGCCGCCACCAGTCTGGTCAACGGCACAGCCATCAACCTCGAAGCCGGCGTCACCAATCTCAACAACGCCACCGCACTTGGCTCGCTCGCCAACGTCACGCTCTCCTCAGGAGCCACGCTCGCCATTGCCTCGGTCCCGACACTGGGTGCGCTCAACGGCACCGGCGGCACCGTCACGCTCGGCAGCAATACGCTCACCATCGGCAACACCAACAACAACCTGAACTCATCCTTCGGTGGCGTTATCAGCGGAACCAACGGCAAACTCACCAAGGCGGGTTCCGGCACGCTCACACTCTCCGGCACCAACACCTACACCGGGGCGACGTCCGTCGATGCCGGCAAACTTTTCGTCAACGGTTCGATCGCCAACACGGCCGTCACCGTGAAGCTCAACTCCACCCTCGGTGGAACGGGCAGTATTGGCGGATTAACTACCGTCCAGTCCGGAGCCCGCCTCGCTCCCGGCGTTTCCTCGGGCACGCTCACGTTTGCCAACGGTCTCTCGCTCAACACTGGGGCGATCCTCGATTTCGATCTCGGCACGGCCAGCGACCTGATCCGCGTTTCCAGCGGCACGCTAACCGGCTCCGCGGTCGCCGGTGGTATCACGATCAATCTCGCCGACTCCGGTGGTTTTGTCACCGGCACCTACACACTCGTTAACTTCTCCAACGCCACCCTGAGCAGTTTCGATCTCTCCGACTTCGTCCTGGGCTCCACGCTTTCCGGCTATAATTACGCGCTGGCGTTCTCCGGCAGCACGCTGGTGCTCACCGCCTCCGTCATCCCCGAGTCCACCACGGTCGCCCAGCTTTTCGGTGCAGCCACTCTTGTCTTCGCCGCCGTCCGACGCCGCCGTCGCTGAATACGGTTTCTATCCGCAATTTTTCAGCCCAGCTCCATACGTCGCGCGTTGACGAGGAGCTCGGCGACGTTGGCCGCACCCAGTTTCGCCATGAGGTTGGCACGATGAAACTCCACCGTGCGCGCGCTCAAACCAACCACCTCGCCCGTCTCACGGCTCGTGCGGCCGGCCAGCACATGCGTCAGCACTTCCTGCTCGCGACGTGACAAAATCTTCCCCACCGCCAGCGACTTCGCGCCTTCGCGAGCAAGCGTCTCATTGAATCGCGCCGAGTAGAACAACCGTCCGTCCGCCACCGCGCCAAACGCTTCGGCCAGTTGCTCCGGCGTAGCATCCTTCTCGATGTAGCCTTCCACGCCGCTCTCGCGCACGCGCGTCAGCGCCAGCGGATCCACCAGCGACGACAACACCAGCGCCCGCACCTGCGGCCGTATCTGCCGCGCCGCCCGCACAAACTCCAGCCCGCCCATCCCGGGCAGCTGCAGATCGACAATCAAAACATCCGGCTGCACCGCGCTCATCAGCGCCAGCGCATCCTCTCCCGAACCCGCCACGCCCACGACCGCGTAGCGTCCCCAGCCCGCGATCAAATCAGTCAGCAACGCACGGAACATCCCCATGTCCTCGACCACCAGCACGCGCACCGGCGCGGAGGTCAGCGCATCCATTCGTGTATTCATAATAGGGCGACTTATTTTAATTTATCCGGAGCAGCCAGCAGCGTGAACGAGAATTCCGTCCCGCCTCCTTCGACCGGCTTTGCGCTCAGCCCCGCGTCCAGCGCACGCGCGATCTCCAGGCACAGTCGCAACCCCAGTCCGTTGCCCGCCCAGTCCGGCACGTCCGCATCGGATGCCAGCCGCGCCGCCACCACCGGCGGCAACCCCGGACCGTCGTCACGCACCGTGATCCGCACCCCGTCCGGCACGCCGGTCGCGGTCACGTGCACCCGCGATCGCGCATAACGCAGCGCATTGGCCACGAGGTTGCGGATCAACGTCTGGGCAAGCACCAGATCGGTCGTCGCCTTCAAACCGTCCGGCACGTCCACCATGCGCAGCTCCAGCCCTGCGAGATCCGCCTGCGAACGATACAACGCCAGCACCGGCGAGACCAAGCCCGTCACCGGTTGCGCCACGAGAAACTTCGAGCCCGCGCGCAAACGCGCCCACAGCACCAGATCCTCGATCAGCAACAATACCTGCCTCCCCAGCTGCGCCGCGTCGCCGATGAAGCGCCCCTGCGGCGTCTGCCCCGTTTCGCCCGCGCCCAGGTGTTCCGCCGTGCGGGTGAGCGCGGTCAACGGACTGCGCAGGTCGTGGCCGATCACCGCGATCATCCGGTCCTTATCGGCGTTGGCCTCGACCAGCTCGCGCGTGCGTTCACGCACTTCGACTTCGAGTTCATCCGCGTAGGCTTCCTGGATGGCGCGGCGTTGTTCAGTCTCGTCGATCAACTTCGTCTGCGCTTCCGCACGTTCACGCTGGATGCGTGCAAACCGGTCGGCCACCGCGAACGAGAGCACCAACATCTCCAGCGTCGAACCGGCCAGCAGGCACATCGCCGCCCAGGAAAGGATATCCTGGTTCAGCCAGGTCACCACCGCCGGGGCCGCTCCGGCCAGCAACAACCCGAAGGCCGCCACAAAGAAGCGCGCATGACTCACGCCCGCCCGCCAGCCGGCCACCGCCACCGCCAGCAAAACGAGATGCGTCGCGCTCACCGCAATCACCACGGCTCCGAGCCAATGCAGACCGGACATCCACGGCATCATCGCCACCCCGGCCAGCAACACCGCCAGCAACCAACGCAGTCCGCGCAACACGCGATCCGTTCCGGGCACCCGCGCGGCGGTTCCCAAAAACACCCGGGCAAACTGCACCAGAAAAAGTCCGCTCGCCGACAACAACCCCGTCACCAGCATTTCCTTCCAGGGCGATCCCACTGCGAAGCCCAGCAGCGCCGCTCCACCGTTGGATATAAAATTAAACCCCGCCATCGTCCCCGCGTAGAGCACATACCACCCGGTGTCGGGAAACCGCAGCCGCGCCCACAACACTCCGTTGTAGAGCAACAGCGCCAGCACCCCGCCGTAGCAAATCGCCTCCGCCAGCGTATCGCGCACTTGCTCCGCGAAAAACTCCCCGACCTCCGGCCACCACCGCGGCCGCAGATACACGTTAAAATAATCCTCCGCCCTCAGGTAGGCCACCCGTTCGCCGCCCGCCGGCACCGTCAGCGTAAACGCCGCCGTGCGTCCCCAGAGCGGTTTCACTTTCGAGTCCGCCGCCTCGCCCGAACGCATCGGCTGCCAAGCTCCCGCGTCGTCCTGTATCCAAAAATCAATCTGGTCGGGGAAATACTCGGTGTCCGCGAGCACGCCCTGCAACGCCCGCCCACCCGGATTGCGCACCGTCGCACGAACCCACACCGCATCGCCCTGCACCGCGCGAAGGTAGTCCAAGCCATCCCACGCACGCCATTCCGCCGGTGAGGTGGCGACCACTTCCTCAAAGCTCAGTCGTGCCCCCGGATCGTTCATCCACTCAACGGTGGACCCGGCCTTATTCGGCAGGATTTCCATGCCGTCGCGATGGCCCGCCACGCCAAACACCAGCCAGCCGAGCCCCGCCATCACGCACACCAGTCCCGCGAAAAGACCAAGTCGGGAGCTAAGTTGTGGAAAATTCACTCTCGTCAATCCACCCCACGTCCCCCCGCCACCGCAAGCCCCCTCTCCCACTCAAAGCTGGTAGAACTACGAGGTTTGCCCCGTTGCCCGTTCCGCCACCCCGCACCGGACTACCCGCAACGATCCTCCGTCATGCGCCCATCCCGCTTCCTCCCACTCGCACTCCTGCCCTTGGCCGCATTGTCACTGCGGTCCCAGACCACGGTCACGCTCGACGACCAGCAGACGAACTCCACCGCCTACGACACCTCCTCGCCGAACTCGCCGCTCACCTTCGGCATCGTCACGGGTTCAGCCACGCAAAGCGGCGTCCTCAGCGGCACCGGCTCCGTCGTAAAAGACGGCGACGGCAAACTCACCCTCACCGCGACCAACACCTACTCCGGCGGCACCGTGCTGAATGCCGGCACCCTCGGCCTCGGCGCCGACAACGCCCTCGGCTCCGGCACCCTCACCATCAACGGCGGCACCGTCCGTGCCGAAGGTGCCGGTCGCACCCTTTCAAATGACGTCATCCTCAACGGTGACTTCACTCTCGGCCGCTACACCAATCTCTCCGGCGCGGTCATCCTCTCCGGCGACATCACGATCACCTCCGCCAATCCGGATTCCAGTCCCCGGGCCAACTCGACGATTTCCGGCATCATCAGCGGTGCGCACGCCCTCACCTTTGACGAAGGTGCCAATCCCATCGGCGACATCATCCTCGCCGGGGCAAACACTTACTCCGGCGCCACCACCCTTCTTTCCGGCACCGTGTGGATCGCCGACACCGGCAGCATCGCCTCCTCCGAAAGCGTGAACATCGCCGCCGGCGCCACGCTCCGCGTCTTCGGCTTCGAGCAGACCCTTCGCAACCTTTCGGGTGCAGGCTCCCTCGTTTTCGGCAATCAGGCCATCACCCTCACGATAGACAATGACCGAGACACCACTTTCGCAGGCTCGATCACCAATTATGGCAGCATCTGGAAAGCAGGCTCCGGCATCCTTACGCTCACCGGCACCAGCAACTACACCGGCGGCACCGTCATCGATGGCGGCGGCGGCCTGATCCTGCGCGACGGGGGATCGATGAGTGCGGTGTTCGCCCAGATCAGCGCGAGCACGGTAGCGGTGACCGGTGCCGGCTCGACTTGGTCCCATTCCGAAGAGATTGCCCTCGGTGACTTCGCCAGTGCGCGCGACAGCATCCTGACCGTTTCCGACGGCGCCTTGATCCGCGCCAGCAAAGTGGTTCTCGGCACTTACTACGGTTCGACCGGCACACTCAACATCGGTGCCACCGCCACCGCACCGGCGGCCGCGGGCGGCGTGCTCGACACCGACAAGATAACGACCGGACTCGACGGCACCGGCACCGTTCAACTCAACACCACGGCGACGGCCGCATCACCCTTCCACCTGACGCGGGACGGCACTGCCGATGGCACCGGTGTGCTGATTAAAGGCAATGCCACGGTCATCAACACCGCCGGCTACAATGTCCTCACCGCCGCGAGCACCTTCACCCACGGCACGATCATCAACGGCGGCACCCTCGCCGCCCGCGGAGCCTTCGCCGGTTCCTCCTCGCTCGGCACCGGTCAGGTCACCGTCAACAGCGGCGGAACCCTCGCGGGCAATGACTTGATCAGCGGCCTCACCACCGTCCACACCGGAGGCACGCTCGCTCCCGATGCCGGCGGGGTGCTCTCGTTCAGCAACGGCCTCATCCTCCACACAGACGCCATCCTCTCCTACTCCCTCGGTTCTCAGATTAATACCCTCATCGTCTCCGGCGGCACGCTCACCGGCCCCGGCTCCGGAGCCATCACCGTAAACCTCACCGACTCCGGAGGCTTCACGGCCGGCACCTACACCCTGATCGACGCCACCGGCGCCACGCTATCCAGCATCGGTGCAACGTCCTTCGAACTCGGCACCGTCATCGCCGGCTACAGATACACGTTCTCGCAGGCCGGAAATCAATTCCTCCTCACCGCCTCCGCCGTCCCCGAGCCCTCCACCTGCGCGCTGCTTGCGGGTATGATCATCCTCACCTTCGCGGTGATCCGCCGCCGTCACCGCTAGTCCTTGGAGCGATCAGAACCGCATTGTCGCCTTCATTCCGACGGTGCGCGGCGCGGCTGGAATGAAGGTCGGGATTCCATACGCGCCGCCGATATTCCCGGCATCCAACAGGTATTGTTTTTCAAATACGTTATTCATGTAGCCGACCACTTCCCAGCGCTGCGTGCGCGAACGGTAGCCGACACGCAGATTCACCAGCGCGAATCCACCCTGCCGCAGAATGCCGCCGTTCTGGGCATTGTCGTCCTCGAAGTAATAAGCCGAGCGATACATCAGCAGCGGCGTGAAAAACACCGTGCCTTTGTCCACGAACGGCAGCGAAAGCGTGCCACCCAGCGACACCACATGTTCAGAGGTCATGCGGAACGAGTTTCCCGCAAACGCCTGAGGCTGTCCGTTTTCGCCCTGTGCGGAAAACTTCGCATCCGTGAACCCATAGGCCGCAAACAGCGTCAGCTCCCGCGCCACATCGGCCGCCACCGTGGTCTCGAAACCTTGTCCGCGCGCGCGTCCGCCGTCGAAGGGCGCGATCACTCCGGGCGACACCACCCGCTGCGTCTGGAAGTGATCGAAGTAATACTGAAACACCGAGGCATCATAACGGATCCGCCGGCCCGCACTCGCGCCCTTGATGCCCACTTCATAATTCCACACCGACTCCTCGGCGCCTTGGCGCGGGGCGAGCGTCATTTCATTAAAATCCACCACGGTCGGCCGGCGGCCCCGCGACACGGAGGCATACGTCGCGAATCTTGGCGTGAACGCATACCGCGCATCGAGCTGCCCTGCCCACGATTGCTCGTCCGCGGAATTCGTGAGTTCTCCTGCTGTGTTTTGGAAAAAGTTATTCGAGCCACCCGAGGTCGGCAGTCCGCCCACGAGATTACCCGGAACCGGCGCGGCGAAAGATTGATAGCGCGATACGATGCGTTCCTGCGTGACGCGCAAGCCGCCGCCGACATTGAGTTTGTCGGTCAGCTTGTAATCCACGCGTCCGAAAACATCCCCCGAAGTCGTCTCGGCTTCATGGGTGTGACGCTCCATGTAGCGCGGATTGAGCCCCGGCGCAGGCGGATTACCCAAAAATAAATTGAGGAGATTTTCGTTGGTGCGAACGAGCACTTCCTGGTCATCCCGAGACCACGCGACCTGCACACCGGTCGAAGCGGTGAAGCGGCCGCCGCGATCATAGTCGAGCCGCAGCTCCTGGCTGAGTTGTTGGCCATCGAAACGCTCACCGACTTCGAGCAAATAAAGAAAGGAACCATCGGCATCAAATTCATCGCGGTTGTCCACTTGGCGCCACGCACTGGTCGAGGTGAGCGTCCAGGTTTCGTTGACCTCATGCCGCACGATGCCGGTGAGTCCGGTGACGTCGCGCACGATGCCGAGTTCGGAACCACGGTTAAGATTGGCCGGCGTGTAAGGATTGGTGTCGATGAATGCCGGCGGCACTCCGATCACGCCGCTCTTAAAGGCTGTGCCGGACGTATCATCGTGTTGATAGTTCAGAATCAAATCTACGGTGGTCGCCGCCGTCGGTTGCCAGCGCAGACTGGTGCGGAACCCCACCGTGCCGTCACCTTGCAGATCGGAACCGTCCGCGAGATTCTTCACGTAGCCGTCACGTTCTTCGACCATCACCGCGACTCGGATAAAAAGCTTATCCGCCACCACCGGCCGGTTGATGGCGGCTTCGGCGAGACGCGTGTTAAAGTCACCAAAACCGACCGTGAGATGACCGCTCGATTCGTTACGCGCGCGATTACTGGTGATCGAAACCGCGCCGGTCTCCACGCCTTCGCCGAAGCGCGTCGGCTGCGGGCCCTTGAACACGGACACGCTATCCAGATCAAACCAGGCGACATTATTGCCGTGGATATTGTTCAGACCGATGCCGTCCTGGAAAACCGACACCCGCGGCTGCACGCGGGGATCACTGGAATCGGACGTCAGGCCGCGAAGGTTGAGCGAGACGTTGTCGACCGATTGGTTGGTCGCAAAAAACCCCGGCACCAGCGGCGCCAGTTGTTCGTAATCGTTGATACCGTTGGCCACCAAAAAACTGCCATCATAAGCGGTCACCGCACCCGGCACGGCCAACCGCGACGCTTCCGCGCTTTGCGCCGTGACCTCGACCGATTGTAGCGTCACCGGATCTTCGTCCGCCCGCAAAACCACACTCGAAACCAAGGTTAGCACGACCAGCCCCGTGCATAGGAATAGACGGATCGGCGCGCGGAGGCCGGCGCGGTAAAAAGCCCAAGGTGAAGTCATTGAGGTAAATCGCGAACCATGGGATTCGCGAAACTCATACGAAACACCGCCTCAAATCAAGAGTGGCATAGGACTCCCGACACCTTCTAGGGCATTCTCCTCATACGACCTCAAGGGCCATTCGTTCTAGCGCCTGCGCCGCACCAGAACGGCCATCAATGCCACGGCGCCCGCCAACGCAGACCCCGTCGCCGGCTCGGGAATGGCGGCATTTTCAAAGCCCTCGATGTAGTCCGCCCCCGAAAGACTCGTGATCGTGAACCCGCTGACCGCTTCGTCATCCTCCGTGAATATCTCGTCGATTCCCTCGACGTAAGCCGTGTGGCCGAACTCGGCGCGCGACAGCGCCCAGACATTCGCAACGTTCAAAGTTCCTTGCGCATAGGTATCCACCTTCAACTGCCCCTCCAACAAAAACGGCGTGCCAAAGATAAACGATATCTCCACCTCCATCAGCCCGGGCAGGTCTCCCGACGTGGCGAATCCATCGCCTTCGAAATTCCGTCGATAGTCGCCGCTAAGATTCGTGTAGTAGCTGCCGTTTCCACCCAGCAAAGCGGAGAACTTGGTTTCAACATAGCCGGTATAGATCGTCCCGTTGTAGCTAGCATCGCCCAGCAACACGCCGCTCACGCGCATCCGCGCGGTGAAATAACCCGTCATGCCGGTGAGCCCCGCCGCATTGATCGTCAACGTGTCCTGGAAACCCGCCAGTGCCAGCGTGCCGGTATTCCATTCACCACGGATCTCCGACTCGGCAAACACGCCGAGATGCCCGATGCGCGCCACGCCCTCGGCCTGATTGAACCGGTAGTTCTTAAGGTCCTCGCTCACCTCCGCATGCGAATACTCGAGCGAGGCCACCGTCGCACCCGTTTGCTGCGGCAGGTTGTGCGTCTGCACGTAAACTTGAGCGGACGCTTCCGCCGTAAATAGCGCGGACACCACCAGCAAACCGCCGAGCGCGGGCAGGCATCGGCATAAAATCCGGGAATTAAAATGGAGATTCATAAAAAGAGCGGACTACCAGTTCCAAAACAGGCGGGCGAAGAGCGTGGCCGTGAAGGCTTCGAACTCGGACGTGCCCACATTGGACGCGGAATCCGTGTAGCTGCCGACCGCGTCGACCGCGAAGAACGTCAGCGGCGACCAGCTCGTGGTCAGCGTAGGCGTCCAGGCCTTATCCGTGCGACTGCTCTTACGGAAATCCTCGTAGCTGTATTGCACCGAGGGGATGACGTAGAAGCGCTTCCCTTGAAACGGAATCAAGGTCACGCCGAGGTTGAAGTCGTGTTTGTTTTTACCCGAGCCCGTCTTGGGATCGGACAAAAAGTAGTTGTAGGAAAACGTGGGAAACACGCGGCTGTTGGGAAACCACGAGAACTCCACACCGCTGGAATAGGTCCAGGTTTGCGCAAGCGGATCGCCGCCGCCGGTGCGGTAAACTTCCGAGTATTGCCACGAGAGCGGAATGCCCACGGACGCCTTGTTGTTCAGAATAAATGTCTCGTAAGTAAGCTGCTGGCGAAACGTGCTCGTATCGAAATCATTTCCGCTGTTCGCGTCCTTGTTGTGACGAAAAAAAGCGGCGTCATAGCTGCTGTTGAGTTTGAGCGCGTCGTTAAACGTCACGCGAAGATTGGCACCGAGAAACTCGGCCAGCTGGCTGTCGGACTCCCGGTTGTTGGGCGTATTGAAGATATTATCCGACGCGAAGAGCATGGTGTTGGCACGCACCTGTCCGCTCAGTTTGTCCGTGATCTGTTGAAGGCGGGAGACGGTGTTCTCCTGCTCGCGCAACATGCCGATGCGGTGAAATGTGCCGCTTCCCGTGGGGTCCTGACGACCGATCGCTTCAAGCGCGGCCGGTGACGGCTGCGCCACGGCGCACAACGGGAGGGCTAACAGGAGAACAGACAGATATTTCATAGGGTCGAAAAAAGGAGTGAAGAAAGTGCGCGTCGAATGAAGGAACGAGGGGTCATTGGGTGTTTTCGCGGATCTGGCCGCTCACATCGATTCGGTCCACCTGCACCGCCGGTGCCTGGACTCCGTTGATGCGCGTGCCGCCCGTCGGCGCGGGGCCGGGAGCGAGTCCGGGCACAGGGCTGTTGGGATCTTGCGGCGGTGCGGGTGCCGTCGTGTCGGTCGGTCCCGCCGCGCCGCCGTTACCGCGCAGATGAAGCTCTTTCAGATCGCGATCGGTGACGGCCATGCCGCCCGTTTTGTTCGGGTTCGGATTTGTAACGCCGCCGCCGGTTTTCATGCCGATCAGGCGAGCCGCGTTGGCCTCTTCTTCGGGCGTCATCAAAGTCGGGGTTGTGTTCACACCATCGGGATTCGGCCCGCCGGCGCCACCGCCGGAACCCGCGAGTTGCAGCGCACGTTGTTGGCGCCGTGCTTCGGCACCGCCCAGGCGACCGCCGGTTTTTTCCGAGAGCGCCATGGGGTTCCGACCGCCGTCGTCGAGCGGATTGATGGTGGTGGAACCGATGGTTTTCGCCGCTTCATCGGGGTTCGTTTCAAAAGTCATGCCATCGCCGCTGAGATCGATGTTGTCCTTGTCGTGGCTGTCGGTGGAGCCGGTGCCGCCGTCACTATCGCCACCGCCTTCGCCGTCTTTTTTATCATCGCTCTTACCCGAGCCGCCGCCGCCCTCGCCACCACCACCACCGCCTCCTCCAGCTCCGCCGCCGCCACCTGCACCACCGCCGCCTCCGCCTTCACCCGTGCCGGAGCCTGAACCCGAGCCCGCGCCGGCACCACCGCCATTGCCACCACCGTTACCACCGGAACCGGCACCACTGCCGGAGCTGCCGGGGGCGCCACCCGGCTTGGCGGCATCATTGCCGACGCCATGTCCATCGCCGCGTAATTTGCCCCCAGACGAAGCGACTTGGGACGCCTTCGGGTTTCGCCCAAATGTCGATTCAAGCCCTGCGCTCACTCCACCACCATCACCGCCGGTAACCGTAAAATTACCCGCCTGCGCCACATTGCCCGCGACGGAGCGCGCTTGGGAAGCGTTGGCCGCACCCGCTTGCGCCCTCGAATTGACCGCACCCGCCCGCACCACGGATTTATCCAAATTCGCCTGGCGCTTCAGTCGCTCCACTTCGACTTTCTGATCCGCAGCAATGCGATCGAGACGCGCGCCAAAACCCTCGCCAACCTTCGCGGGCGAGAACCCCTGGCGATCCAGCACTTTCTGACCGGCACCCTCAAAAATGGCGCGGGTTTCTTCACGCGTAGTGACCCCTTTCGCCGCACCTTCTTTAACCGCTTCGATCACTTCCGGATCGTCCTGCGAAGCGCCGATGGTTTCCAAACCCGAGCGGAGATCGGCGAGGTTTTGAAACACCTCGCGAAACTTGCCGCGTTTGTCGACGGGCACCAAAGCCGCCACGTCTTTTCCGAACACTTCCTCGGTCGCGGCCTCGCCCACTTTCTCGTTGGCGGTGGCAGTCGGATCGGCGCTGCGACTGACTTCGTCGATAATCTTCCGGCGAGTCGCCTCGGGAACCGAGACGAGTTGCAGATCGGAGGAGGTGTTGGCGAGTTCTTCCACGCGGACACGGGTAGCCGGGGCTTTGTCCGGATCGACAAAATCATCGGCCAGTTTTTTCGCGACTTCCGGTGCGACCTCCAGATCGGCCAGGCCATCGCGCACGATGTCCTTCGTTAAGCGGATTTCGTCAGCCGCCGTCGGAGCGGGAGCGGCCGCTGCAACCTCGGGGACACGCACGGAGCGCGCGGCCTCTTCGCGAGCTTTACGATCAGCGATCGGATTACGCGGCTCTCCCGTCACGGTTAAATCGGGCGTCTTTTTGTCATCGCCGCCCTTCGTCTCGGGCGCGGGCTGATTAAGCAGGCGAATGCGCGTCACATCCGTCGCAGCGGTCGGAACCGTCGCGGTGGAAGAAATTTTCGCGGCGTTCTGCGAGGCTTTGCGCGCGGCGTCCGCCTGGGCGGTCGCCGTGTTGATGGTGGTTAATTTTTCAACCGCAGCCTGGCGCACGGCCGCCTTTTCGGTCGCTGCCGTTGACGCAGCTTTATCGGATGCTTTGCGGGCAGCCTCCGCTTTGGCCGCGGCTTTTTGAGCGGCGTCTGCCTGAGCGGAGCTTTTTTGCGCAGCCGCTGCTTTATCAGCCGACTTCTGAGCGGCCGCCGCCTTGTCCGCAACGACACTGGCGGCTTCCGCTTTGTCGGCGGATTTTTGCGCTTTGGCACTCAGCTTTTGGGCTGCCTCGGCCTTCTCGGCCGCGGCACTCGCAGCGGCGGCTTTATCCGATGACTTTTTGACTGCGTCCGCTTTGGCGGCTGCAGCGGACGCCTTTTCGGCCGAAGCGCTGGCAGCGGCTGCTTTTTCAGAAGCCTTCTTCGCCGCCTCGGCTTTTTCAGACGCTTTTTGCGCGGCCTCGGCATTCTTCACGGCAGCATCAGACGGAGGTTGCTTGGGGATGTTGGGCACCTGCGCAAAGGCGGCATCGAGTGGCCAAGTGAGCGCTCCCACCGTGCACAGAATGGAAAAAAAGCGGCGTCGGGTTTTCATTTTTTATCGCTGGAATCGTCTGAGGAGGAAGACGTCGAAGTTTGCGTGGAGTCTGACGCCGCCGGCTCGGTCGAACTCGACGAAGAGCCCGGAGCGCGCAGCTGTTGGTCGGGACCGGGGCCGGTGTTAAAAACATCGCCGGGGTTTTGTTCGATGCCGCCCGTGGTGATCACCGTATCACCACCGGGATTAATCGCGCCCGCACCGTTTGAACCCGTGAACACGTTGCCCGCGCGACCGCCTTGATCATTCAGATTTCCGCCGCCCACGGGCTGGCCGAGCCGGCCGACGCCCTGGCCTTCGATCACCTGCAAGGTCGCGGCGCGCGACGCCTCAGAGGTCGTATTGGTTTCGCCGTTGCGATCGGGATTGGTGACGCCCTCTCCCTTGCCGAGCTTGGATTGGCGGAGCTGCGCCGTGGCCGTCGAGGTGTTGACGATATCGTATTTGAGCGGCGTGACGGGCTCGGCCGGACGACCGGCCGAGGGCGTGGACGCTGGCGTGGACGGAGGCTCGATGACTCCCACCTTCTTACCATCCACATAAACGTTTTTCGTGCCGTCCGCATCGGTTACCACGACATTGCGACCATCGGAAGACGACGTGGTGGCCGGGCCCTTGGGCGGAGCCGGTTCAACGCCGGCGGCGGGACCGGCGGGCGCGGGCGTTCCCTTTCCATCGATTTCGTTGATGGCTTGGTTGAGCGCGGCGCCATTGTTGGTGGTCTGGCCGCTCAATGACGACTGGCCGGTGAAGACACCCGCGAGTTTTTGCCAAAAACTCTTGGAGCTCCCCGGAGGTGCCTTGGTGACGGCCTCGACATCTCCGGATTGATTCACCGTCGCTCCCGATGAGGAGCCGAGCGCGCCATCGCTGATCGCACCGCGTCCCTGCTCGGCGATGCTGGTCACTCCGTCATCCTTGCGGGCGGAGTCCGCCACACCGCCGCGCAATCCGCCGCCGGTGAGACTGCCCATGGGGTTGGACGCGTCTTTGACATCGTTGACCTGATCTTGGGTGAACGTGGGCTTGTCGCCAAAACCTTGGTCAAACGCGGGACGTCGCGTGCGGTCGTCTTGCAGTGCGCCGGTCGCGGCATTTGCGGCGGCCTGCTCGTTGCTCGTGGTGTCGTTAAACCGATCCGCGAGCGTGGCGTTCCGGTCTTTCGAACCAGCCACCACCGCACTGAGGCTGTCGGATTTCTTGGCAGCGGCGTCGCGATCAATCCCGGGGATATCCGCCTTGGGCCCTTTGCCCGGTTCGCGCGGCGCGTTGTCGGCGCGGGCGTTGATGATGTCCTGATTGATCAATTTTACCGCCGGCACCTCGACCTTGGCGGCGACTGGAATCTTCGGAGTAACCACCACGCGCTCCACGGCAGGCGGCGGCGTCACCGGCACCTTCACGTCTTTGACTTTCACTTCCTTGGGCGGAGCCTGGATGGTGCGCTGAGCGGCTTCAGCAGCGGCCGCCGCTCTCTGCGCAGCCGCGGCCTTCGCAGCCGCTTTCGACGCTTCATCCGCTTTGTCGGCGGCTTTCTTGGCCACCTCGGCTTTGTCAGAGGCGGCGCTCGCGGCGGCGGCTTTATCGGCAGCCTTCTTGGCGGCTTCCGCTTTCTCGGCGGATTTTTGAGCGGCCTCGGCCTTCTTCACGGCAGCATCCGACGGAGGTTGCTTGGGAATATTCGGTGCCTGCGCGAAGGCCACGCCAGCCATGGCCACTGCTCCCAGTGCGAACAAAAACGAAAAGGCTCTGCGGGTAGGTTTCATAGAGAAAATTTTGCGGTTACAGAGAACGCCGCCGGGCGGGGAGGGACGAGAAAGCCGGCATCATAGCGATTGTTACCGGCACCGCATATCGTCGGATCCGACGATATTGCTTTGAGTTTGCGTCGATCACGGCGTGCTCCGTGCTGAAAGCCACCACCCTCGCCGCATGCCGTATTCAGAAAACACCCACACCGCCCTCATCGCTTTGCAACGCGCCCTCACGCCCGAGGAGTTGTGGCAGGCAGCCAATCAACTGCTGCGGTCGGCAATGCCTGTCTATCACGTGCTCATCGGGTTACCTTGCCTCGGCACCATGCCGGTTTTCCTGCGCACCACCCTGCCGGTGCCTGATCCCGACACTTACTTTGTGCGGCTGAATGCCGTCGCACCCCTCGCCGACCACCTCGCCCGCAACCCCGGCGTCACCACTCTGCGCATGAGCGACGGCCTGCCGCTTGCAGCGCTACCCGGCCTCCCTTTTTACGAAGAATTCATGAAGCCCGAAGGATGGTTGTATTCGGCAGGCATGATCTTCTGGTCGTCGTCAGGCGAGTTCATCGGCCAGCTGTCACTCATCCGCACCGAAGCGCAGGGCGATATTACCGATGAGGAGATGGGCGTGCTACGTCTGCTTCATCCCTTGGCTAACGCCGCGGTCGAGCGTTTGCTCGCCTCCGAAAAACGTGCCGCCGCGCACACGTCGCTCGAACACACCGTGCATTCCCTGCCCATTCCCATGCTCGGGGTGGATTGGGATCTCGCTATTAACTACTCCAATGTCGCGGCCCGCGAAACCATATCCGCATGGCGTCACGGTTTGCAGTCATCCCGTGTGTTCAAGACGGATGTTTCCAAGAAACTCCCCGCCGATTTGCTGGCCGCGTGCAATGAACTCAAGACCGCCTGGCAGGGCGCCGTGCAGACCCACACGCTCGCCAGTCTGCAACACATCCGGCTTCTGAATCATGACACGGAAACCGGTTTTCAGGCCACCGTGCAATTGATCGAGCCCGTGCCAGGCCGTTCTCTGCAGCCGTCCTTTGTCATCCAATTTTCACCGCCTCCCTCCGATACGCCCGAGGCCGGTCGTGTGCTCGAAAAACTCTCCAAGCTCACCACCAGCGAGCGTGAAGTCGCCCGCCTCGCCGCCGCCGGTGACAACAACGCCGAGATCGTGCGCAAGCTCAGCGTGAGCGAAAGCACCGTGCGCACTCATCTGCGCAACATTTTCCGCAAGCTCGGCATTACCAGCCGCGGCAAACTCGCCCCGCTCTACCGCTCACTCGAAGCCTCGTAATGCGTGGCGCGGCTGCGCGCGGTGCGTGGCACGTGTCGCTACACGGGTCGCACGACGCGGGACGAAACGCAGAATACACCGCGCCCTCGCCTAACCGCCTTGCGGGATCACCGAGGCGATGCGTTCGCGGAGTTGTTTGCGATTAAAAGGCTTGGCCAGCACGCCCGCCGGATGGATCGCCTCGGGCGGCAGATGTTCGAGTTTTTCCGAGAAGCCACTCATCAGAATCACGGGCACCGAGGGATTGATTCGATGCATCTCCGCGTGCGCCGCGAACCCGTCCATCACCGGCATGGTGAGGTCGAGTAACACACCGGCCAGATGAGCTGAATGCTGGCCAAACACCTCGACCGCCTCGCGGCCATCGCCCGCCGTCAGCGTGGCAAAACCAAAGCTCCGCAGAATATGCGCGGTGACCTCGCTGATGATGTGATCGTCGTCCACCACGAGAATCGTGCCGGTGCCTTTCCACGTATCGGGTAACGCTTCGTAACGGATGATCACCGGTGCCGATTTTTTGGCCAGCGAGGGGAAGGCCACGCGGAAGATCGTCCCTGCGCCGGGTGAACTGCGCACCGCAATCGCACCACGGTGCGACTTCACCACACCGGCTACAGCCGCGAGGCCCAGGCCTTGACCCGTGAATTTCGTGGTAAAAAACGGCTCAAAAATCCGCGCACGCGTCTCGACCGACATACCGCAACCCGTGTCTTCCACTTCGAGCACGACATACGCACCCGCCGCCGCCATGTGTCCCGGAAACTGCCGTCCCAGCTCCGCCTCGCTCAACTCGAAATCACCCGTCCGCACCGTCACGCGGCCTTCGTTGCCCGTGCCGATCGCCTCGGCCGCGTTGAGCACGAGGTTCATCACCACTTGCTGCATCTGCGTGCCCGCCGCGAGAATCGGCGACAAGGGCTTCGCGAGATCGAGACGCACGTCAACTTTCCCACCGATGTTCGGACCGAGCAACCCGCTCGCCTCGTCGACGAGCTGGTTGAGATCAATCTCTGAAAACGACACCGGATTCCGTCCCGCATAAGCCAGCATCTGCTGGCAAAGCGCGGCCGCGCACGTGGCCGCTTGCTCGATCTTCGCGAGATGCATCAAGGCCGGTGCCCCCGGCGGAAGTTCAACCGTAGCGAGATTCGCATGCCCCATCACCGAGGTGAGCAGGTTGTTGAAATCATGCGCGATGCCGCCAGCCATGACGCCGAGGCTTTCGGCTTTCTGCAGCTGGAGCAGTTCGCGGTCGCGTTGGCGGCGTTCAGTTTCCGCCCTCCGCTGATCGGAGAGATCACGCATGACCACGGAAAAGCTGAACGAATCATCCTCTTCGTCACGATGCGCGAGCACGACTTGCGACGTGGGAATCGAACGTCCCGCCGCGTCCACGATCGTCGCCTCGCCATGCCAGCTGCCCGCGGCCAGCGCCGCGGGAAACGCCTCGCCCAGTAAACGCGTCGCCGCCTCGCCCGCGAGGAGATCGCGCAGGTTTTTGCCCGCACCCTCCCGGTCGCACTGGCCACAGACTTTGAGCAACGCCTCGTTCATGTAGATCACGCGGCCTTGCGCATCCGCGGTCACGATGAGATCGGGCGTCGCTTCGATGATGCGGAGCAGGCGCCCCACTTCGGCCTGCACGCGACGGCGGGCGGTGATGTCGACTTGCGTGCCGGAAACTTGCAGCGGCATGCCGGACGCACTCCGCTTCACAATCGAACCGCGCGAATGCAACCAGCACCAATGCCCGTCTTTTTTGCGCAAGCGAAACTCCACCTCAAATAACTCCGAGCGTCCTTCGAGGTGCGTCATCATCGCGTTTTCCACGCGCAGGCGGTCCTCGGCATGAATGAACTCCGGCCAGCGTTCGCGAAACGGAAACAGCTCCGCCGCCTCATATCCGATCATGTCTGCATACCGCTCGTTGATCTCCACCGCACCGGTCACCAGATTCAGATCCCACAGGCCGAGTTGCGCGCCGGAAATAACCCGGTCCATTTTCGCGCCGGCGGCGGCGAGCTTGCGCTCCGCCTCGTTGCGCCGCGTCACCATCGTGCCCAGCCCGAGCCCCACGCTCGATACCGCCAGTTCAAACAAAAGAAACACGTGGGCAAATCCCACCGTCGTCTCCGCCATCCGCATGCTCACCAAGCCCACCATCATGATAAGCAGCGTGGCCAGCGTGGCTCCGGGCAGACCGTGGTGCACGCAGATCCAAATCAGCGGTAGAAAACAAATGTAGAAAGCGTCATGATCGCGCAGGACCGGCAACCCCACCACGATCGCGATCGTGCCCATGAGCACCAACGCACGTGCCACCGCTGCAGTGATCGTCCGCGCATTCATCCGCCGCAGATCGACCGCCGGTTTCTCCCCCGCCAGCCACGGAGCCACGAAGACCATGATCACCGGCACCACCGTAAGAATACCGCTCGTGTCGCCGATCCACCAACTCATCACCGAGGGCCAGAAGTCCGCACCGAACGGAGCCTGCCCCAAGCTGGACTTCACATAATACACCGCCGTGCCGATCACCGCGACGACCAACGGAGCCAAGCCGGCCACGAGCACAAAGCCCAGCGTTTCCCTTGGCGTGCCGGGCAGCAGTTTTCCGCCCAAATGCCGGCGCACCAGCACGCCCGCCGCACCATAACCCAAGGTGATCAGCAGCGGAAAAAACCACACCATCCACCACGCGACCGTCGTCGGAAGCCACGCTGTCACGAAATTTGCCGCAAATACCAGCGGCATATAACGCGGCCCAAGTAACGTCACCAAGGCCAGCGCCAGCCCGCCCGGCACATACCAGAGCGAAATTCCCGGCGACACCTCAAACCACTGCGCCGACAGATGCGCGACCACATGCAACACGACATAAGCCGCCGCTACGCACCACGATTTGTAGCCGCAGGATTTCACGCGCGCGAAACCAAGGCCTGCACAACACACCGCGCGACATTCAACAGATAGAGCGTAACCGAGCCGGCGCCTGTCGGGGTTTCCATATGCAAATTGAAGGACGGTCCCTCTCCCATGGCGAAATAAAATCCACTCCCTCTTCTGGTTTTCACCTCAAACACACTAGGCAGTGGACCTTGCCGAGCGCTTCTGTGCGAAAAGCACGTGACGCCGCGTATACTTTCACTTGTGCGCAACGCCTGGCCGCGCTCACTTGTCCTCTCATGCAACTCACCAAGCACTGGGCCGCACAGCTCGAAGACTACGTGATCGACCTCGGCTGGTCGGCCGATGGCTCCCGCCTCGCCGCCGCCGCATCCTCCGGCCCGCTTTCTCTTTTCGCGACCGCCGACGGCGCGCGCACCGATCTCCCCGGCCATGACGACGGCGCCAACTGCCTCGCCTGGCATCCATCGCAACTCCTCCTCGCCTCCGGCGGACAGGACGCGAAGGTCAAATTCTGGGACGCCTCCACCGCCCAGCACACCGGCTCCGCCGAGGTCGGCGGCTCTTGGATCGAACACCTCGCCTGGCGCCCCGCCTCGTCTGGTCCGTCCTCAGTTCTCGCCGCTGCCGCCGGACGTCACCTCGCGTTTCTCAACGCCGATGGTTCGACGAAGCACACCTTCAAGCCCGCCCCCAAAACCATCAGCGCGATCGCCTGGCAACCCGCCGGCGGTTGTCTCGCCTCCGCCTATTTCGGCGGCGTTTGCCTCTGGGATGCGGATGATTTTTTCGCCCAAAAAGAATTTGCCTACGCCAACGGTATTCACGCGCTCGTGTGGTCGCCCGACAACCGCTGGCTCGTCTCCGGCAACCAGGACCCGAGCGTCCACCTCTGGCTCCCCGACACCACCGACGAGTTCCATATGAGCGGCTACGAATCCAAAGTGAAGGAGCTCTCCTTCGACCGAGATTCCCACTGGCTCGCCACCGGTGGCGGACAAGACGCCTGTCTCTGGGACTGCACCGGCGGCGGCCCCGAGGGTCGCGAACCCATCATGCTCCCGCACGAAGCCCGCGTCTGCGCCGTCGCCTTTCAGCACAAGCACGGCATCCTCGCCACCGCGTCGCAAGATGGCGTCGTGCAGCTCTGGAGCCCCGAGCGTCCCAAGCCCCTTCGCGCCACCGTGAAGATGCCCGTCCCCGCGACGAAACTGGCTTGGTCGCCCGATGATCAATTCCTCGCCGTCGGCAGCGAAAAGGGCGTCGTCTACGTCCTTAAGTGCGAGGCCTGATGTCCGCGCATTCGCCAGTCAACGTGGTCCACGACGAAGCGAATACGCGCTTCGCCGCCGAGATCGACGGACACCTCGCCCACGCCGACTACACGCTCGACGGCACGCGCATGATCTTCACGCACACCTTCGTCCCGCCCGAGTTGCGCGGACGCGGAGTTGCCGAACAACTTGTGCGCCCTGCCCTCGCCTACGCTCGCGCGCATCACTTCCGCGTCGTCCCCGCCTGCTCCTACGTCGCCACGTTTATCCAGCGCCACACTGAGTTTGCCGACTTATTGGCCTGACTGTGAACGCGGTCGTGCACCGCTTAGAAGTCGAAGCCGATCAAAAACCGCAGCAGTGAGTAATCCTGCGAACGCACATCAGGATCGTTGTAACGCACCTCGTGGCGCAGACCGAGACTGAGCGTGTCGGTAAGTTTTTTGGTAATCTCAAATTGGTTCTCGAAACCATCATTTCCGGTTTTGATCGCGTAGTAATAAACCGCGCGCTCCGTGACGATGATCCGCCAGGGCAACTTGAGATCCGCCTCCGCAAACAACGATTCAACCTGCGCACTGGTATGGCCGCCCGCCGAGGTATCCCACGCGTCGAAAAAATTTTCCGCCACACCCACGCGCACCTTCCAGTTCTCCGTATCCACCGCTCTCACGCCCAGACCGACTTCCTGCTGTAGCAGGATATAATCACGATTTACCCCGTCGTCCTTGTAGGCGCGATTCCATTCATAGGCCGGACGATACACGGTGAACAAACGCTTGGGCAGCGTGCGGCGCCACAGCCCGTTACCCTTGATGATATCCGTCGTTACGATGTCATTGGTCTTGCTGTAATCGTAGCGGATCGAGCCGGAGACTTCGTCCTTCGTCCATTTACGTTTAAGCCGGGCTTCGGTCATGAAGTCCGCGCGGTCGCTGGTATCGCTGATCACCTGCGACGACAGCGCGAACCGGCCGTGCCACGGACCAAAAAAATTGCGGAATAAATTCGTGAGTTCATCCGGCGAACTGCTCGCCAGCGGCGGCACCGGCGCAACCGCGTCCTTGGCCGGCGCAGGCGTCGCCGCTACGACCACAGTCGTCCCCGCATTCTCGATCCGGGCATCCGCGGTCGACACGCGTAATTCGCCAAAACGAACTGACTTAAAAATCAGAAACTCATCTTCGCGACGGATCAGTCGTCCCTGCACGCGATCCCCATCGCGATAGACCAGCACATCGGGCACCGGCAGCACCTCCGCGTCGCCTTGCGCACGCGCGGAAACACCAATCGCCAGCATCATGCTCGCGACCCTCGTCAGCTTTTTAAAAACAACCGGCACGCGGACTTTGACGCGACCGACCGCGCATTGTTTCAGATTTTTTCTGCGGACAAAAAACACTGCCGCCATTCACGCCCCATCGAGGCATGCGTCAAGCGCCGCGCGCATTTTGATTTCATCCAGATTCACACCGATAAACACCAGTTCCTGCCGCCGGTCGCCGTGCGGTTCGGCCCACAAAGCGCGAATCGCCTCGGGCCGGTCTTCGAGCCGCGCCTTGCCGTTTTCGATCATCGCTGCCCACCAATAATTAAGCGTGTCGTAGCGCACCGCGCCGCCCGCCACCGAGAGGAACGCCATCTCGTCCGGCTGCTCACGGGTCCAAAAAAATCCCTTCGCTCGCAACATCCCCGGCAGCCCGCTCTCGATCAGTTGATAAAACTTCGCGCGCACCAAGGGTCGGCGCGCCTGATACACGAACGAGGTGATTCCGTATTTCGTTTCATGCGCGGGCTGCTTCGGCGCAACCGGGCGCATGACCAGACCGCCCGTCGCCGGCGCCACCGCATTTAATGCCCGCACCCAGCGCGCCGCACCTGGAGTTTCCAGTGCGTCAAAGCGCACACGACCCAGCAAAAATTCACTCGCGACCTGCCCTTGTTCCGTCCGCAGCAGTTCCGCGCGGGCATTCAACCCGCGAAGAATCGTCTCCACTTGCACGGCCTGTTGCTCGCTCACGAGATCGCATTTATTCAGCAGGATCACGTCGGCGCATTCCACCTGTTCCAGCATCAACTCGAATACCGGACGCGTGCCGCCGGCCAACGTCTCACGCGCCACCGCACGCGTTTGGTAGCGCGCCCACTCACGAAGAAACATCGCCGCGTCGATCACGCTCACCAACGCGGAGAGCGTGGCGAATTCGCCCAGCGTCCGGCCAAACGGATTCTTGCGCGTGAACAGATTAGCGATCCCGCGCGGCTCAGCCACGCCGGTCGTTTCCACGAGAATGTGCTCGTAGTTCCCCGATGCGGCGAGCTCCGCCACGGTCTCGGCCAGTTCATCTTTTGACGAGCAACACACGCAGCCGTTGCCGAGCTCGACCACGTCACGGGTCGCGGCGGTCTCCGCGCCCGCGCGCACCACCGCCGCATCGATATTGATCGCGGCCACGTCGTTCACCACCGCGGCCCAACGCCGGCCTTCGGCCTGTCGCAACAGGTGGTTGAGCAGCGTGGTTTTCCCCGCGCCAAGAAACCCGCACAACACCGTGACCGGCGGTTGGGTGTTCACTCCCATAGGACGGACCGGTCGATATCCGCCGGTGTCGCGCAACCGGTGAGTGCCATCGCCACTTCCAACTCGGCGCGCAGAATACGCACCACATGGGCGACGCCCGGCGCACCCGCCGCCGCGAGACCGTAAATATACGGACGCCCCACGAGCACCGCGGTCGCGCCCAAGGCCATCGCTTTTAATACATCGGTGCCACGTCGCACACCGCTATCCAACAACACCGGCAACCGTCCACCGACCGCATCGACAATGAGCGGCAACACCTCGATGGTCGCGGGTAACGTGTCCAGCGTGCGACCGCCGTGATTAGACACCACGATACCATCAACACCCGCCTCGATCGCACGCGCGACATCGCCGGCATCCATGATGCCTTTTAGAATGATCGGCAACCGGGTGAGCGAGCGCAGCCAGGCGAGATCACTCCACGTCGGCGCGAGAGCCATGAGTCCGCCACACAGTCCCGCAGCGGGCATTTCCGCCGGGCGGCAGCCGCGCAGGTTCACCATCTCGACTCCGGGCGGCTGACGGAATTGCGCACGTTGTTCACGGTTGCGCATGCCGTTCACCGGAGCATCCACCGTGACGACGAGTGCCTCATAACCGGCCGCTTCGGCCCGCCGCACCAAGGCCTCGGTAAACGCGCGATCCGGTTGGATATAAAGTTGAAACCACAACGGCGCGCCCTCGGCGCCGCGCGCCACGTCCTCCAACGCCACGCCTGCCTGTGTGCTTACGATCATCGTCGCCTGGGTCGCCGCCGCGCCGAGCACCGTGGCACGTTCGCCGTCCGGATGCACCAGCGTGTGCAGCGCCACTGGGGCAAGCAGGATCGGGTGCTCGCAGGTGCGCCCGAACAGGGAGAGGCGCGTGTGTCCGCCACCGGTGAATCCGCCCAGCACGCGACTCCGCAAACGGATGCGATCAAACGCCTCGCGGTTCCATCGCAACGTGAGTTCATCGGCGCCGCCACCGGAGATATACGCCCAGGCTTCGGGTGTCATCCGCTCACGTGCGAGCGCTTCGTAATCAGCCACCGCCACGACATCGGCAGGAATGGTTGTCAGCAGCGGTTGCATAAAAACGAGTCGTGTCCGCGTCGATCAGACGACGGCCTTGCGTTCCTTCACACGCGCTTCGACTTCGCTGAGTGACTGCAAAACATCCAGCACGCGTTCCATGCCGCCGTGGCTCGGGTCGTTAAAATTGCGCTGCACGAGTGCCTGACGCGCCGCTTGCACCGATGCCTCCGCGATCTGCGTGCGAACCGGATCGTCGCCGAGATGCTCCAGCAAAAACTCACCAAGAAACTGCGGTTGCTGCGTGCGATAAAGCCACGCGCCAAACTCATAGAGCCGTGCACCCGCCGCCATCATGCCCACGGTGGTTTCACTTCGCGCCATCAACTGCGCGAGTCCGTCCTCGACCAGATCGCCCGCTTCTTCGAGACGCGCCGCTCGATCCGGGTCCTGCGTCTGAACACGTCCGGCCGCCAGCAGCCCGCCGAGCACCACACACACCGCGTGACGTGCGCGCAAGGCCAGCTCCGCCGCTTGCAGGTCCGCCGCATCCACGCTGTCGGCCAGCACGATGGCTTCGCGTCCCGCCGCCAGCGCCTCGATCGTATGACCGCCTTCACCACTGGCCTGACCGTAATTAAACAAACGCGCCGCGAGTTCAAACGCACCGGGCGATCCCGTCTGCGCGGCGATGGGGCGGAATAATTCCACGGCCTGTCGGTGTGCGACCTCCGCAGCTTCGGTGTTTTTACGCCGTGTGTGCAACATGCCGAGATTAGCCCACGTCGAGGCGAGGTTGCGTTGTGCGGCGACCTGCGTGGACGCCAGCGGTTGCAACACTTCGACCGCACGTTCCAGAGAACGCACCGCCTCAGCCAGACGCGTCTCGATCGATTCCGGCGAGTCCTTCACGTGATCGAGGTGCATCAAACCCACCCCGCGGTTCATGAACGCCGCACCGAGTGCGTTGCGTGCGTTGTCGGGTGCGCGCTCCAACAACTCGATCGCCTTTTCATAACAACGCACGGCCTCCGCCAGCGCCTCGTGCGAGCCCAGCCGGAACAACCCGCTCCCGCGATTCATCCACGCAATGGACAGCGACTCCTCGGCATTGCCCGCCAGAACGAGCCGCGCGATGGCTTGATCGAGACTTTGCAGGCCCTTCACCACTAAATCGGGGTTGTCCGCCGCCACTAAAAAACGCCCGCGCCACAACCACGCCAATGCGCGCTCAGTCGCCAATACATCAGTGGGATCCGGTGCTCCTGACTCCGGGACGGTTTTCTCTGGAGGCATGGCTTTCAGCACCTGTTCACACGCTTGCAACGCCGCGGTGATCTGGGCCGCGTCCTGAGACATCCACGCAGCAGACGACGCATGGATCATCGCACGCGCTTCGGCTTGCACCTGCTCAATACTTAGGGGCTGCGAATCATCCATAATTTAGGGAATTTCTTTGATCGTCTCATCTAGCTCCGGCAAGACCGAATCCCCGTCATAACATCTAACCAATTAACATTTAATTTGATACGAATCATTCACCATTTACCCACGATCACTCAGCTTAATGAAATTGAGACCTAGTATTAAATAGTGCTTGCCAGCATGAGATGGAGTCTCATTAACAGCGCCCATCCGATGAATCCCTCATCTTTTTCCTCTTCCCGCGATCTCCCTTCCACTGCCGCCAGCGATTGCCCCATGGGCTTTGGCTCATTCGCCAAGACTCTGGCGTTTATGTCCCCGCTGATGATGATCGGTTCACTCGGCGCCCAAGAGGCCGCTCCGGCCCCCGCTAACACGGACGCGCAAAAGAACACCAAGCCTTCTGACGTGGTCGAACTCCCCGCCGTCACGGTCGAGGCCACCGCAGCCCCCAAACTGTCTTCACCGAAGTTCACGCAACCCCTCCTGGACACCCCCCAGACGGTCGTCGTCGTGCCCAAGGAAATCTTCAACCAGCAGGGCGCCACCACCCTCAGCGACGTCTTGCGCAACACGCCCGGCATCACCTTCACCGCCGGCGAAAACGGCAACGTTGCCTCCGGTGATACCTTCACCATGCGCGGCTTCGACTCCTCCGGCAGCATTTTCGTCGATGGCACGCGCGACACCGGCGCCTTCAGCCGCGATGTCTTCAACATCGAACAGGTTGAAATCGCCAAGGGTCCCGCCGGTGCCGACAACGGCCGCGGCGGCAGCTCGGGTTACGTCAATCTCGCGACCAAATCCCCTTCGCTTCAAAACTTCACCACCGCAGCCCTTAGCTACGGATTGTCCGAGGGTGGCGGTGATCCCCAAAGCCGCGCCGCCATCGACACCAACATCGCGCTCGATAAGAGCCCGGTCCCCGGCACCGCCTTCCGCCTCAATCTCATGGCGCAGGACAGCGGCGTCCCCGGTCGCGATTACGTCGAGAACACCAGCACCGGCGTCGCGCCGTCGTTCGCTTTCGGACTCGGCACACCCACGCGCCTGATCCTCTCCGGTTCTTATGTGAAGCAGGACAACCGCCCCGACTCCGGCCTTCCCGCCGCCTTCCTCCCGGGCAATCCCCTCGGCGCCACGCTTCCTTCCGGCCCAGTTGATCAAAGCAACTTTTACGGCACCAAGGCCGACTATGAAGATGTCACCAGCCTCGGTTTCACCGCCCGCATCGAACACGACTTAACGCCCGACAACCGCATCACCAACCAGACGCGTTACGCCAAGACCGATCGCAAGGCGATGACCACCTACATCGGCCCGAATCCCTACACCGCCCCCAACGTCTTCGCGCGCCGCATCATCAACGAGTCGGAAAACAAAATCTTCTCCAACCAGACGAACTTCACCACGAAGTTTGAGACCGGTTTCCTCACCCACGATGTCTCCACCGGACTCGATGCCACCCGCGAGGACCAATACACGCCGAGCTACCAGAGCGTTCTCGCCTCCGGCACGGCATTCCCGGGTAGCAGCATCCTGGATCCCAACCTCATCACGGACGCCTACAACCCCGATCCCAACCGCCCCATCGTGGTCCCCGGTCGGGTCGCCAACGGCGCTTTCTCCGAAGCCGAAATCGACACCGTCGCGGTTTATCTCTTCGACACGATTCATATCACTGAACGCTTCCTCATCAACGGCAGCATGCGCGCCGAGCGCTATTGGATAACGGGCACCAGCCTCGCCACGCCCAGCACCACCACCCCCGTTCCCGTCCTCAGCCGCGTCAAGACCTCCGACGACCTCTATAGCTGGAAGGTCGGCGCCGCCTACAAGCCCCTTCCCAACGGGACCATTTACGCCGCTTACGGTAATTCGCAGACCCCTCCCGGCACCAACTTCGCGTTCTCCGCCACGGCGGGCAACGCCAACGATCCCGGCGTCGAACCCCAGGAAGCCCAAAATTACGAAATCGGCACCAAGTGGGAATTCTTCCAAGGCCGCCTGTCCACCAACCTCGCTGCATTCCGGTCCCTCAACACCAATGTAGCCACCAACATCGGCACCACCGCCATCCCCGTCATCGTCTATGACGCGGAGCAACAGGTCGACGGCATCGAGCTCGGCATCTCCGGCAAGATTACCAAAGAGTGGCTCGTCTTCGGCGGCTTCTCCTGGCTCGACACCACCAACACCACATCCGCCGGTGCTCCGCCCGCCGCCGGATCAGGTGCCGAACTCCGTTTCACTCCCAAGTATTCCGGCAACCTCTGGACCACCTACGCGCTGCCCTTCCACCTCACCATCGGTGGCGGCGTTCAGTATTCCGAATCGGTCGCACGCAGCACCAGCACCACCGCCGTGCCCACCGCATCCACCATCACGGGCGTCCCGTCCTACTGGTTGGTCAACGCCCTCGTCGCCTACGAGGTGAGCAAAAATCTCACCGTCCGCCTCAACGTTAACAACCTGCTCGACGAGCAATACTACCGCGTCAACAACGGCGGCGCGCGTTACTACCCCGGCGCCACCCGCAATTACGTCCTCAGCGCCGACTTTAAGTTCTAAGCTCCTCGGCCACCACCGTCCCGTTTCCTTGCGAAACGGGACGGCTTTGTCTTTTCAATCCGCATGATCCTCGACATCCCAAACGTCCTCAATCCCGACCAACTCGCTGAAGCCCGCGCGCTTCTCGACGCCGCCGACTGGACCGACGGGAAGGCCACCGCGGGCCATCAGGCTGCCAAGGTGAAGGATAACATGCAGATCCCCGCCGATCATCCCGCCGCCAAACAGGTCGGCCAGATGATCGTCCGCGCCCTCGGGCAAAACCCGTTGTTCATGTCCGCCGCCCTGCCGTTGCACATCCTGCCCCCGATGTTCAACCGCTACACCGGCGGACAAAACTACGGCAACCACGTGGACGGCTCCATCCGCCAGATTCCCGGCACCGCCCAGCGCCTGCGCACCGATCTCTCCGCCACGCTCTTCTTCGCCAACCCCGAAGACTACGACGGCGGCGAACTCATCATCGAAGACACCTATGGCGCGAAATCCGTAAAACTCCCCGCCGGCCACATGGTGCTCTACCCCGGCACCAGCCTGCACCGCGTCACCCCCGTCACGCGCGGGACGCGCCTGTGTTCGTTTTTTTGGATACAAAGCATGATCCGCCACGACTCTCACCGCGGACTGCTCTTCGAGCTGGATCAAGCCACCCAGCGTGTCGGTGCCGAGCAACCCGGAAGCCCCGCCGCCGTGCAGCTCGCCGGCGTCTATCACAACCTCATCCGCGAATGGGCTGAGGTATAATTCACTTTCGTCCGGTTCTTGGTCGTTCTGGACGACGTCAGGTTAGTCGGGTCAGAGTCAAACAAGGTCAAAAGCCGCCGGACTTGGTCGTCCGGCGGCTGATTTATTTTATCAACATCATGCTCCCGCCGGACACCCGCACGCTCTCCGGCGAAGTCGCTTCATCCCAGCACCTCGCCGAAATCCGCCTCCCCGCGGACGGCCTCGTGTTGCCCCATGCCTCGTCCGCCCAGCCCGAACACCTGCTTCTGCTCTGCCTGAAAGGCCCCGTAACGTGCACCCACGCCGATCGCTCCTGGATCTTGGAAACAAACCAGTTCGCCTGGCTCTCCCCGCTCGGCGCCACCGTGCTCCGCTCCGCTTCCAAAAACGCCGCCGAACTGCTCGTATGGCATTTCCAGCCGGCCGCGCTACCCACCGAGATGCATTCCTTGCTGGCCGCCCCGGGAGCGGCGCCCGCCCACGGCCCTGCTCCGCTCACTCCGTCGATGCAGACGCTGATCCTCGCCCTGCGCAGTTGTCCTGTCTCTCCCGTGCTCCGCGCGCTTTGGGGCACCGGAAAACTCATCGAACTGCTCACGCTGATCATTCCGCCTCCGGCCGATTCACCCCACTCCCGCAACACTTCGCGCGTGCTGCACCCGGCACTGCGCGCCGTGCTGGATTTCATGGCGGCGCACCTCTCCGAACCCATCGGGCTGACCGATCTCGCCGAGGCCGCGCACAGCAGCCCCTCGCATCTCAGCCGTCTGTTCACCGCCGAATTCGGCTATGGCCCGACCGTGCATCTGCGCCGCCTGCGTCTCGATCACGCCGCCGGACTTCTCCGCTCCGGACAGGCCAACGTCACTGAAGCCGCCTTTGCCGCCGGCTACCAAAGCCTGGGCCAATTCTCCCGGGCTTTCACCGAACACCACGGCAAATCGCCCAGTGCCCTGCTCCCTCGCAACAACGGGTAAACACTCAGCAAGGACCGGTAAGCATTCCGCCATTCAGGCATGCTAAAGTAGCTCCACGATTTGTTCGGTTTACCAGCAAGTCGCGTTCTTTGGTCAGAGTCGTTAAGGTCAAAATTGGTCGCCGCCGGGTTTGGTCGCCTGGCGGCCTTTTTGTGTCCGCACATCGCGTTCCGGCAAATGGAAAACCGACGGCAAGGATCGGTAAAAGTTAAGCAAGAATCGGTAAGCTTTGTTGCCGCCCGACCTGATAATTTTGTCCGCTGACATCCGTCTCCCGGCACACTTCATTTTCCCATGAGCAAACCCATCCTCGCGATTTACTACGCAACCGAAACCGGCAACTCCGAAACGCTGGCCCGCCAGGCACACGAGCGCGCGGTCGCCGAAGGTCAGGCCGATGCCATCGTGGCGAACATCTCCACGCTCAAGCCCGCCGATCTCGTTTCCAAGCAGCTGGCCCTGTTCGTCGTCAGCACCTGGGGCGATGGCGAACCCCCGAGCGATGGCTGCGACTTCTTCTACGATTTGGAGAAGGCCCAGCTCGATCTCTCCGGTCTGCGTTACTCCGTCCTCGGCCTCGGTGACCGCGACTACTCCGACTTCAACGGCTTCGCCCGCAAGCTCGACGAACGCCTCACCGCTCTCGGTGCCAAGGCCCTTCTCCCGCGCGCCGAAGCCGACCTCGACTACGAAGACACCTACAACGAGTGGATCGGCCAAGCCCTCCCCCTCATCAGCGAAGCCGTCACCGCTTCCTGAATACAATGAAGGCGGCGAAATCCCACGACGCGATCGACACGTGGAAGTTCTCTCTCTCCATCGTCTGCGCCGTCGTCGGACTCGCCGCCTTCCTGCTACTACTTCATTGATCGCGCCCCCTTTCCTTTTCACCAAGTGCTCGGTCGTTCCTGTTGATTGCAGATCAAACAGGTAAAGATCGCCGGATTTGGTCCCCGCCGATCACTCAGTTGCGACTGAATGTCAGCCACAAGAACGCCCGCCGCGGCCTCTTACCTTGTGCCAGCAGGCCTGTCGTGGGATAGAGTTGGATACAAACCAACCACTTCCCATGAGCACTCTCGCCAAAACCAAAAAAGCCTCCGTCACCGCCGCCGCCCAATGCAAGTCCTGCACTTACTGGGAGGCCAAGACCAACACTTTGGGCGAATGCCGTCGCCACGCCCCGCAGACCATCGCCTTCAACGTCGATGACGATGTTAAGTTTGAATCCCGCTTTCCTGTCACCAAAGCCGCCGACTGGTGCGGCGATTATTCCAAGGCCTGATCATTTGGCGCCGATTACGCGCAAAAATCACAATTGTGGCGTTAACTGCCACAACCTAACTCACGGAGGCCAAAAAGCCTCCGTTTTTCTTCGGTTTTTTAGTTGAGCCTGATTCTCAGTCTCATCAATTTCGCCGCGTGCAACTTAACCACGCATTCGATCCGGTGCTCGCGCCCTTGGCTGAGCCGTTCTGCCGTCAGGCAGACACCCTGCTCGACCTGCGCGCCTGCGCCTCCAGCAAGACCCGTCCCGGTCGCTGCGTCGCCTGCTACTTTGCCCTTCAGACGGCCGCCGCTGCACGCGTGATCGCCAAGCTCTGCCCGCTGCGCAACTGGCTCGAAACCCACATCGAAGTCGTCGCCTCCGACGAATCCTCCCGCCCCCTCGAAGCGTTTCCGCTCCAACTTTCCGAGTCCGAAGATCTGGAGACCTACTGCCGTCGCACGATGGCCGAATTTCACGAAAACCGCGCCTACGGATCTACCGGCATCAATCTCGCCTTCCGCTACAAGCAGGCGGCTTGAGTTCGTATTATGGCAACGCGCCCCCCGGAAGATATCGAGGCGTTCGTGCAGCGCGCGCAGGATCATTGGAGTAAGGACGGCAGCCGTCGCACCCAAGTCCGCGATGTGCTTTCCCGCGTTGTTGCCGCGCAAGCCGCACCCTTCTCCGCCGACGAACTTCGCACGCAGGCCCGTCTGATTGATCGCGGCATTTCCTACGCCTCCATCTACCGCACACTGGGCAGCCTCGTCGAAGCCGGCCTGCTGCGAGAGATCACCGGCCCGAACGATCTGCGTTGCTACACCCTCATCGACTCCAAGCACACCGGCGTGAGCAACATCGTCTGCACCGATTGCGAGCAAGTCATCCCGATGAATGACGATTGCCTGCCGCTACGTGAAGGGTTCCTCGCCAAACAACTCGGCTTCAACCCACAGAAAATGAGCCTGCGCATCGAAGCCTCTTGCGAAGAACTCCGCCAGTGCGGCTCCTGCGCGCGACGCAAACGCAAAGGCGCGTAACTCTTCGCTGTCCCCGCCGTCATTCGCGACCTGCCGACCGGCGTTTCTCCCTTTCCTCTTCGTTTCAATGAACCTTCGTAAAATCTTTTTTTGGACGCACCTCGTCTCCGGCCTGACCGCCGGCCTCGTGATCGCCCTGCTCGCCCTCAGCGGCCTCACGCTCTCCTTCGAGCCCCAGATCATCGACTTCGTCGAGCGTGACGTCCGCCGCATCCCGGCCGCCGCAGCCGACGCCGAAAAGACCAGCATCGAGGAGTTGATGAAGTTCATCCGCGAAGAACACCCCGATGCACGACCCGCCGGTTTCACCGTCTACGCAGATCCCACCGCTGCCATCGTCATCCCCGCCGGCCGCGGTCTCACGTTCTACGTTGATCCCCACACCACCGCCATCAAGGAAGCCGGCTCCGCAAAGCTCCGCGCCTTCTTCAACTTCACCCTTAGTCTGCACCGCTACCTCGCACTCTCCGGCGACCAACGCCCCATCGCCAGCCAGATCATCGGTATCGCCACCTTCATCTTCCTCGGTCTCTCTGTCACGGGCCTGATCATCTGGTGGCCGCGCAAGTGGAACTGGCGCTCCATGAAACCCTCAGTCTGGTTCATCGGTGCCAAAGGCAAACTGCGCGATTGGAACTGGCACAACGTCATCGGCCTGTGGACCACGCCCCTGCTCATCCTCATCTGCATCACCGGCCTGATGATGACCTACCGCTGGGCCGGCAACCTCGCCTACATCCTCACCGGCAATCCCGTGCCCGCCGCCCGCGCCCAAGGTGCTCCCGAAGGTGGCCCCGGCGAAAATACACCGCCCGCCACAACTCCCGCCCCCGCTGCGAACACCACTGCGCTCGCTCCTGCGGCACCGGCCCCTGTAACCACACCCGACGGCCTTCCTCCGGTGGTTGTCCCCACGCCTCCTCGTGGCACCCGCGCCCTCGCCTACGACCCGCTCCTCGCCAAGGTCCGCGAAACCTACCCGAACTGGACCCAGATCACCCTCCGTCCCGCCGGTGGAAATCAACGGCAGCAACGCCGCCCCGCCGGCGATACTCCGGCTGCTCCCGCCGCCAAGACGGAAGCCCCGAGTGAAACCGCCAGCGCCGGCGAACGTCCGGCCCGCGCTGCCGAAGGTGGCGGCGCTGCCCGCACGCCCCGCGCACCGCAGGCGGTCGTCCTGACGGTGCGCACGTCCGACATGTGGTTTTCCACCTCAAGCCTCACCCTTTCGCTCGATCCCTACACCGGTGACATCCTGCGCACCCAGAACTTCGGCGATCAAAACCTGGGCCGCCGCCTTCGCGCCCTCGCCAAACCCGTTCACATGGGAACCATTGCCGGCTGGCCCACTCAGCTCATCGCGGCCATCGCCTCGATCGGTGCGCTCTTCCTCGTTTACACCGGCTTCGCCCTCAGCTGGCGCCGCTTCTTCGGCAAAAACGGTCGAAAGAAAACCAAGCCCGCACCCACCTCCTGATGCCGTAGGGGCGCACCTTGTGTGCGCCCGCTCCGAAAGCATTCCCACTGGGAAGCCTCACCTCATCACATCGCATCAGTCACAAAAAAGCCGCCGTCCCCTCGCAGGGCGGCGGCTTTTTATTTAACAAATCCGAACCGGATTACTTGGCGGCTTCAGCGGCCTCGCGAGCGGCGGCGCGTTCTTTCATCTGCGCTTCCAGCTTCGCCAGCTGCTCGGCGGTGAGCACCGCCTTCACCTTCACTTGGAAAGCGGTGCGCAAGGTTTTCATCTCTTCGCGCTGCACCTTGGGCTCCAGCTTCTTTTCCTTCAGAGCCGTGATCGCCGCAGCTTCTTCGACGTAAACCGCTTCGACTTTCTTGGCCTGTTCTTCGCTCAAGCCGAGCGCTTCTTCGAGACGGTTGGCGCGAGCTTCAGGCGTGTTGCCGCCCGCGCTGTGGTCGCCATGGGCCTGCACGGCAGGCACCGCCAAAACCAAAGAAACTGCACCGAGGATCACCGATAACGAGGATTTGATGTTCATAATAATAAGATACTGAGACTTGTTCTCAATGAAGAGCTGGCAAGCCGAGAATATCGTTTTCCAAAAAATGCTGATTTTTCTACTCTAGTGCTGGTTAAGATTCAGCCATGCCCCGGCGCGCAAAGTATTTGTATGCAAAATAACCACCGCCCGCCACGCCGGTCAGCGCCGCGGGAAACAACAGGGTATCAAACCCTAGCAGCGTGTAGCCCCAGCTGCCCAGAATTCCGCCGGTGAAAAACCCTGCGAGCAATACCAGCAGCAATCCCGTCCTGCGCTTTTCAATCGGCTCCCCCGTGAATTTCAACCCCACCGCAATTCCCAGATCGGTGATGATTCCCGTCACATGCGTCGTGCGAATAATCGCGCCACTGTAATGCGTCGCCATCGCATTTTGCAGACCGCACGCCATCGCCGCCAGACACTCTCCCATGTAATCACCATGCGCGAGCAGCCGGCTCGCCACGATCAGCAACACCGATTCCAGCATCAGCGCCACCCCGTAACGGCGCCCGAGTTTGAGCGCGCTTTGGCGAATGATCACCGCGCTCAACACACTGCCCGTAAAAAAAGCCAGCACCACCATGACCGCATACCACGCCAGCGAAAATTGGCCCGTCGCCAATTCATTGCTCAGCACCGTGACGGTTCCCGACATGTGCGAGATCGCCTGATGGTGCATCCCCAGAAAACCCACTGCATTGATGCTCCCCGCCGCGCAGGTGAGCACAAAACCACCAGCAAGAATCCAAGGCGGAATCGGTTTCGAGAGCACGATTTCGAGCTTAACACCCGCTAGACGAGCAGCAAGTCCACTGGCGCCAACTCCTGTTCGCTTGCTCGAAAACCCTGCGCACGGCTTGTCTCCAGCCTGTTCCGGTTGCATACCTAGACCTGTGCAATCGCGCCCCCTGTTTTTACTCCTTGGTTTGCTGACGGCTGCCTCCGGGGTGCGTGCCGCCACGGACTCTCCGACGTTTGTTGTGCACAACCAGCTCGTCGCGGTGCCCGCATCAACCTCCGCATCCACGCGCACCGAAACAGATGCCCGCGCCCGCGTTACGTTGACCGATGGTCGTGAACTCACCGTCTGGCTGGCCGGCGAAGAACTCCTTTTTGATCTGACCAAGGGCGCTTCGTATGTGCTCGATCCGCATGCCACCGCCGGTTGCCCGCCTGTCTTGGTCGCGTTTGCCGACAACTCCGCGCTGCTCGTCTGGCGCGGTCGTGGCGAAGGCGACACTCGTGATTTGCGCACCGCCCGTTTCGCAGACGGCGCCTGGCAACCGGCCACCACGCTCAATCAAGACGACTGGCGCACACTGGATGATCCCGTCGGCGAGGGTCCGGCCATCGACAGCCGCGGGTCCCATGTCGCGGTCGCCTGGTTCACCGCCGCCGAAGGTCCGCGCATCAATGTGGCCACCTCCAGCAACGCCGGCAGCCAATGGCTTATTCCCCTCCGCGTTGACGACATCGCCCCCATCGGCCGCGTTTCCATCGTCCTCCTTGATGATGGCGCGCAACTCGTCTCCTGGGTGGAACGCCTCGAAACCGACTACGTCATTCTGCTTCGCCGCATCTCACCCCAAGGCACGCTGAGCGTGCCGGTGCAACTCGCCCGTCTCGCCCCCGATCCCGGCCACCCGCGACTCACTCGTATCAAAGATGGCGATACCACGCCCGCCCAACTGCGCCTCGCCTATACCGTTTCAGGCCAACCCGTCGCCCGCCTGATTACGTTGCCCGATGCCTCCTTGCTGGCCGAAGCCGACACCTGCGGCTGCGATCCGCGTCCCGAAGACCAACGCGGTTACGCGCTGAAGGGCCGCATCACCGACATCAATCCAAAGGCCGGCACGATCACGCTCAGCCATGACGACATTCCCGGCCTCCTGAAAGCCACGACCACGATTTTCAAAGCCGCGCCCGACATGATCACTGCGGCAAAACCCAACTCGCGCGTCTTTGCCCGCACCGAGCGCATCGGTCCCGACTTGTGGTTGTTTAATGTGCGCACGCTGGTCACGCCCTGAAAACGAGCGCGCCCCTTGACGCATCTGCTATTACTCTAAGCCAGTCATGTCATCCCCTCGCCTAGCTCCCACTCTCAGCCGCACCCAGAGTGCGCTCACGTGGTTGCTTGCAGGCTTGGTGTTCGCTCTGGGCCTGCTGGCGGTCTCCCCCTCGGCGCACGCCCATCTGCACGATTCGTCGTCAGCCCACCATCATGACGCTCCGTTCGCAACGGACGACGCCGGTTGCGCAATCACTCTTTTTGGCCACGGAATCACCACGCCGATCGACCTGCCGCGTATCACCACGCCGCGTATTACCTGGACCGCGAATGTGCCGCCTGCGCGGGACACACTCGCGGTCTCCGCTCCGCGCCACTTGCTTTGGCCGGCGCGCGGACCGCCCTACATCGGATAAAGTTCAGCTGATCTTCCGGCGGCTTCCTGCGCGAAGCCCCGTGCTTATTCCTGTTCGCACCCCCGCGCCTTCATTGTGCGCGGATACATCCCTTTGCAGTCGTTCGTATCATCATGCACTTTTCCGTCCGTCTTCCCCTCTTACTCGCCGTCGCCACCAGTCTGGCGCACGCGCAAACCGTCCCGCCGGCAACGCCGCCCGACGATTCCGTCAGCCTCGAAAATGTCGTGGTCACCGCCTCGCCCTACGCCCGTAGCCAGGCCGAGTTGACCTCCGCCACCACCGTCCTCGGCGGTCGCGAACTGCTCCTGCGCCAGCAACCCACCCTCGGTGAAACCCTCGCCGGCCAGCCGGGCGTGAGTTCAAGCTACTTCGGCCCCGGCGCGAGCCGTCCCGTGATCCGCGGCCTCGACGCCAACCGTGTCCGTGTGCTCCAGAACGGCACCGACACCATCGACGCCTCCTCGACCAGCCCCGATCACGCCGTGAGCGTCGAACCGTTTCTCGTGAAACGCATCGAGATCGTGCGCGGCCCCGCCTCGTTGCTTTACGGCGGCGCGGCCGTCGGCGGCGTGGTCAACGTCATCGATCACCGCATCGAAAGCGAACTGCCGGAAAATACCTTCTCCGGCACCATCGATTCGCGCTACGACACCAACACCAACGGCTACGCCACCGGTGGCTCGCTCGACGTGGCCCTCGCCCCGAATCGCGAAACAAAATCCGGCTTCGTTCTCCACCTCGACGGTTTCCGCCGCGAGGCCGACGACGTGGAAGTCCCCGGCTTCGCCGATCCGTCCAACCCTGCCAGTCGCGGACACATTCCAAATACCCAACTCGACGCGGACGGCGGTTCCATCGGGCTTTCCTATGTGAATCCCGACTTCAACGCCGGCCTCAACTACAACGGGTTCAACACCACCTACGGCGTGCCCAACGAGCCGTCCGTCGAGATCGAGCTGCGTCAGCGTCGCTATGATTTCTCCGCAGATTACAACCGTGACTTCGGCATCTTCACCGGCGCCCGCGCCAAGTTCGGCGTCGCCGATTACCAGCACACCGAATTCGAGGGTGGCGTCTCCGGCACCGTGTTCACCAACAAGGGCTACAACGGTCGCGTCGAACTCCTCCACGGCCCGCTCGCCGGCTTCACCGGTGCGTTCGGTGCCGAGGTCGGCTTCAGTGATTTCAGCGCGGTCGGCGCGGAGGCTTACCTGCCGACCAGCGACACGCAGAATCTCGCGCTCTTTGTTTTTGAAGAAGCAAAAACCGGCGCGTTCACCTGGCAGGCGGGCGCCCGCTACGAACACCGCGCCATCGATGCAGATGCCTTCGACAGCGTCCTCTTCCTGAACGGCCTGGACCCTACGCGCACCTACGCCGCACGTTCCGACGACCGGGACACTCTCAGCCTTTCCAGCGGCGTCATCTACACGCTCAACCCCGATTACAGCCTCGCCTTCAGCCTCACGCACACCACCCGCGCACCCAACGCGCAGGAACTCTATGCCGACGGCCCGCACATCGGCACCGACGCCTACGAAGTCGGCAACGCCTCCTTCGACAACGAGACCGCGCTCGGCGCCGAGCTCAGTCTGCGCAAAACCCGCGGCTTCGTGACCGGTGCGCTCACCGTCTTCGCGAATCGATTTGATGGATACATCTTCCTTCAGGACACCGCGACGCCCGTGGTCTTCGAGGATCCGGATGGCATCCCCGGCAGCGGCGACGAGGAAACGCTCCCCGAATTTCGCTTCGTGCAACGCGACGCGCTCTTCTACGGCGTGGAGCTGGAAACGGTTTTCCATCTGCACGACGAACCCGGCCATACGCTCGATCTGCGCTTTAACATCGACCACACCCGCGCCAGCGAAATCGATGGTCCCGACCTGCCCCGCATTCCACCTGTGAAAGGACTGGTCGCCCTCGACTGGGGTTTCGCCGCCTGGCGCGCCGGCATCGACGTCCAATACGCCGCCGAGCAACGCAACCGCGCTCCCGGCGAAACGCCCACCGATGGCTACGCCCTTCTCGGCGTCTCTGCCGGCTATCGTTGGCAGACGAATCCCGTGACCTACGATTTCTTCGTGCGCGGCAGCAACCTCACCGACGAGTCCGCGCGCAACGCCAGCTCCTTTGCCAACATCAAGGACATCGCCCCGCTCCCCGGCCGCGCAATTACCTTCGGTGTGCGCGCCAGCTTCTGATCAGATCAGGCCCGCTATAAACAGAAAGTCGCCGTCAGCTCTGAGCTGGCGGCGACTATTCTACGTCTTCGGGTTCAGACCCGAATACCGCGGCTATGGCGGTTATCTTCGTCTTACTATCTGGCGGAGTCAGTGACCTCTCGGTCACGTGATTAATCTACTCATCTTTGCCAAAAAATCATCCGGAGTTGAAAGATTTTTTGAATTATTTTTGAGAGGGAACGCACGGCTCCCGCAGGACCGCGGCCTTGCTTTCACCACCAATTTCCGCATGGTTCGTAATCGCTTCACCGCAATGACCTCCCGCAACACCAACGCCCGCGCCATGATTATTGGCATGATTATTATCAGCCGCCGGCCCGGGCATGGACGCATCGCGTGAACGCATCATCACACTTTTAAACGCGAATTTCCATCAGCCCCGGGCCTCACAGCCCGGGGCTTTTTGTTGTCTGTATTTTCCGACCTTTCTCCGCTTTTCAGATTTTTTCTCGATGAACACATCCCTGCTCACCCTCGACGACGTCCTCCACGCGCAAACGCGCCTGGCAGGCGGCGTCCGCGTCACTCCTTGCGCGCCCTCGGCGCGCCTTAGCGATCTGGCGGGCATGGAGATCATCGCCAAACACGACTACCTCCAGGCCACGGGTTCGTTCAAGGAACGCGGGGCACGCAATGCCCTCGCCTCGCTCACACCCGCTCAACGCGCCCGCGGCGTCATCGCCGCCTCCGCCGGAAACCACGCGCTCGGCCTCGCGTTTCACGGACGCGAACTTGGCGTGCCCGTCACCGTCGTCATGCCCCGCAACGCCCCGCGCGTAAAAGCCACGCGCTGCCATACGCTCGGCGCCCGTGTCGTGCTCCACGGAGACACCTATGACGAGGCCTCCGTTCATGCCCACGCTCTCGCCGTGGAGCAGGGACTCGCCTACGTCCATCCCTTCGACGACCTGTCGGTCATAGCCGGCCAAGGCACGCTTGCCCTCGAAGCGTTGCTCGCCGAACCCGACGTGGATGCATTTGTGGTTCCCGTCGGCGGCGGCGGACTGCTCGCCGGTGTCGCGACCGTTGTGAAGGCGTTGCGCCCCGAGGTGCAGGTGATCGGCGTGGAGCCCGCGCATGCCGCCGGACTCGTCGCCGCGCGTCAGGCCGGCCGTCCCGTGCGCACCGCCACGCTCCCCTCGCTTGCCGACGGACTCGCCGTCGCGCAAACCGGCGCCCACACCTTCGCCCATGCGCACGCCTTCGTGGATGACGTGGTGACCGTGAGCGAAGACGACCTCGCCCTCGCGTTGCTCGCCGCGCACGAAGCCCACGGCGTCACGCTGGAGGGCGCCGGTGCCACCGCGCTCGCCGCGTGTTTAAGCGGACGCCTGTCCTCACTCGCCGGCAAACGGGTCTTGGTCGCGTTGACCGGCGCCAACATCGACCCCGCCAACCACGCCCGCGCCCTGCGCCGCGCCCGCGTTCTGCGCGCGGAACAGATCGCGGCGTAAACCTGCTCAACCTATGGCCCCGTCACCACCGCGTTGAAACTTTGACCGAACCGCAGTTCATCCCACTCGCAGGACTGGGTATGGTTGCCGAACGGCCCGTGCTTGATGCTCACCGTGTTGAACGTAAACCCGGGATCGCTGAGTGTCACCGCCGCCGTGGTTGTCGAAGGCTCCCCCGATGCGACCACCGGATCGACCCAGACATAAACGGTGTCGCCCGAGACCGTCGCATCCACGCGAACCACGATCAGATGCAGGCCCGCGTAGTTGGAGCCGGTGATATCCGTAAAACTCGTCGAAGACGTCTTCACCTGCCAGTTGCCGCTGGAGGCCTTGAAACTAAAGCTGCCCAGATCGAGATACGCCACGCGGCCGGAATTCCTTTTTTTGGCGAGAAACGAAATCCAATAGGTCTCTGACAATGCTCCGAATGTCTTGGTCAACGTGCGCGTGATCTCCTGATTGCCTCCGGTGGCATCGTAAATGCGCAGATGATTTCCCGTGGCGGGAAGACCCGTCCATGCCAGACTGCCCGTGAGCACCTCCGCTACTCCCGTGCCGGTGCTCGTCCAAGAACCAGTCCAGCCCAAGCCACCACTTGCCGATGTCAGCGTGCCGGTCGTGTAGTCAAAACCCTCATACGCGAGCAAGCCGCCGTGTTCGTGTGCTCCGATATCGGTCGCGCCGCCACTGGGCACGGGATTTCCGTCGAAATCCACGAGTGAACCAAACGATGCGCCGGCATCAATGGCGGGAGACGCAGTCTGCAGATGAAAATTCCCGCCGGCGGCATTCACCCAAAGCGGATTGGTTGTCACGGTGTTCGTGTCCTGACCTGACGCAGTTCGATAGGCAGTGATCGTCGCATGATCCGTTCCCATCCACTCCGCGAAGTCGCCGGTGGCCTGGTCCTCCACGATATTGTTGTCCGAAACAAACGTCTGTCCGGGCCCCGTTCCGATCGGACCGGTGAATCGCATGCGCCGGGCCATCGTTCCGGTCGACGACCAGATGATGTTGTTTCGGAATGAGCCCGACATCAGCACACGGAAATTCGCCCCGTAAAGCGTGTCATAAAACACGTTGTTATAGACATGGATGTTCGCCTGCGGCGGAGCCACCGCCGGGCTCGTGACATACGCGCCGATCGTAATGCCCGAGCCCAGACAGCGGTTCACCACGTTGTAGCGGATGGTGTTGTTTTCCTGGCCCAGATTTTCCCAGCTGCGCAACGCGTCGTTGGAACCGGCATCCTCGATGTAGTTGTATTCCACGACCGTGTTCTTGGTGTAAAAAGCGATGCCGAACTTCCCCTTGTAAACGCGGTTTCCAGAAATGAGACCTCCCGTTCCTCCCGAGGCATCCGCCACGATAATACAGCCTTTGTTCGTCGTGTTGCTCTCGCGACGAACCACGTTGTCCTTGATGATGAAGTTGCTGATCGGCCTCTTGATGCCGTTGATCTGGATGCAATCCGGACCGTTGTCTCCGCCTTCATCAAGCAGGTGATCGATCTCGTTGCCGATGATCTCCGCGCCCGCCCCGCTTTGCACGTAGATGCCGTCTCCTTCCAACCAGGCCAGCCGGCAATTAAGAACACGAACACCGTCGCTGCGGTCCGCAATGACGCCGGCGGATGCGAACTGTCCGTTCGAACTGGCGAAATAAAATTCACAGTTCTCGAAAGTGTGGTGATGGGAAAACGACACCACGACAGCCAGATTGTAGTTGGCCTTCTCGAGGCGCAGACCGGAAAAAGTCAGATAGGTCTTTCCCGTGCTGGAATGCACGACGTAGTTGCGCTGCGCCGCCTCGTAGATCTTGCCCGTGGTATTCGGACTGCCCGCGGGATCCTTCACATAAAGCGTCGTGGCCGCTGCATCCCAAAAATACTGACCGTCAAGCAAAGCCGCCTGCGTCAAGGCGCGGACCATGTAGGTGTTGTTCACCGTCACCATGCGCGTCTGCACGGGCAGCGGCCGGCTGTAAACGCTACCGCCCACCGTGGTCCATCCCGAGGACGGCAGCACGATCGCCGTCGTCAGGATCGGCTTCGCGCCGGTGCCGTAAGCTCCATAGATAATGCGATTGGCGGACGTGCCCGAATGGGACGGCACGAGCGTGGCATCGCTATACACGCCACCGGCTTTGAAGAGAACCTGATCACCGGCGACCAGCGAGGCCGCGTTAACCTTGGCGATGGTGGCCCACGCATTGGCGTCGCTCAAACCGTCGGCAAGATCACTGCCGCCCGGTTTGACATGATAGGTTGCGGCGAAAGCAGACATGGCCGAAAGCGCGCCGGCCAAGACGAGGGATAAACTGCGAATACTCAGCAGCATTTTCATTGTAGTTGGGTTTCAGGCATTGGGGAAAATGGAAAAGCTGCACGGGCTCTTCATGCCCGTGCGCTTGGAATCATGAAGCACGCCGTATCAGGGGCCGGATACGACCGCGCCGAACGACGTGCCGAAGCGGAGTTCATCCCACTCGCTGCTTTGCGAGGAGTTGCCCCAAGGACCGTGCTTGATCTTGACCGTGTTGAACGTGAAGCCCGGGTCGCTGCGCGTGGCCGCGGCGCTACCGACGGAGGGCTCGCCCAACGCGATCACCGGATCAACCCACACATAAACGATGTCGCCCGATGCCATCGCATCCACTCGAGCGACAATCAGATGAAGCCCGGCATAATTGGAACTCGTGATGCCCGTGTAGCTCGTGGACGGAGTTTTCACCTGCCAGTCTCCGCTCGTCGCCTTGAACACAAACCCGTTCATATCGAGATACGCTTCGCGTCCCGATGAGTATTTTTTGACGAGAAATGACAGCCAATAGGTTTCGCTGATCGCACCAAATGTCTTGGTGAGCGTGCGACTGATTTCCTGATGCGCCCCGTCGGTGTCATAAATTCGGAAACGGTTTCCAGTAGCCGGCAAAGCCGTCCACGCATGACTGCACGTCAGGATTTCTGTGATGCCCGCGCTTCCGCCGACCGTCCACGATCCCGACCAGCCGAGTCCGCCGTTGGCCGAAGTGAGCGAACCCGCCGTGTAGTCAAAACCCTCATAAGCGATCAGGCCGCCGTATTCGAGCGGCCCGATATCGGTCGCGCCGCCATTCGGAACCGGATTGCCATCAAAGTCGGTCGTCGCGCCGAGCGCGGCACCCGCGTTGATTGCCGGCGAACCGGCCTGCAGATGAAAGTCCCCCGAGCCCGGCGACACCCAGGCCGGAGATGCCGTCAGCGAGTTTGCTTCCTGACCGGAACCGGCCTGATAGGTCGCCAGATCGTTGTAGGTCGTGCCCAGCCAGCTCGCCATCACGTTGGTCCCTTTGTCCTGGATGATGTTGTTATCTGAAACGAAGGTCTGGCCGGCAATGATGCTGCCAACCGTGAACCGCCGCTGCGGAGACGCATGGGCGTCGGACCAGATGATGTTGTTTCGGAATTCGCCCGAGACGGGCACGGAAACACCGACGCCCCAATATGTGTTATAAAACAGATTATTGTAGATCCGTATGTTGGCCATCGGAGTCGCCGCATACGTGGCGTTGCCCACGTTGAGGCCAGAGTTAATGCTCCCGTTCACGATGTTGTAACGCAGCGTGACGTTGGTCTGACCTTCGTTTTCCCACATCCGCAAGGCGCTGCCGTTGCCACTGTCTTCGACGTAATTGTATTCGACGACCGTGTCCTTGGTATAAACGGCGATGCCGAACGCGCCCTTGAAAACCCGGTTGCCAGAAACCAGACCTCCCGTGCCGCGCTGCACAATGATGCAGCCTTTGGCCGTCGTGTTGGTTTCACGCCGCACGATGTTGTCCTTCACGATGAAGTTGTTTGCAGGGCTCTTTAGTCCGTTCACCTGAATGCCGTCGGGACCGTTGTCGCCGCCCTTGTCGAAGAGGTGGTCGATCTCGTTGCCGATGATCTCCACGTTGGCGCCGCTCTGCGCATAGATGCCGTCGCCCTCCAGCCACGAAAAACGCGAATCAACGACTCGCAGTCCGTCGCAGAGATTGGAGAGAACGCCGGCGGACGCATATTGCCCGTTGGAACTCGCAAAAAAGAATTCGCAGTCCTCAAACGTGTAGTAGCTCGCATACGTGCCCAGCACCGCGAGGCCGAGATTGGATTTTTCCAGCCTCAAGCCGGAAAAAGTCTGATAAGGTTTTTTTGCCGTCTTCGTCGGATTTGAATGCACCACGTGATCGCGTTGAGCGGCCTCGTAGATTTTCCCCGTCGTATTCGGGCTGCCGGCCGGATCTTTCACGTAAAGCGTCCCGGTCGCCACATCCCAGAAATACTCTCCGTCGAGCAAAGCCGCCTGCGTCAACGCGCGCACCATGTAGGTGTTATTCACCGTCACCATGCGCGTCTCGGTCGCGAGCGGACGGCTGTAAACGCCGCCGCCCACCGTCGTCCAGCCCGACGATGGCAACACGATCGCCGTGGTCAGGGTCGGTTTCGCACCCGCGCCGTAGGCACTGTAAATAATGCGATTGGTGGAGGTGCCCGAGCCCGACGGCACGAGCGTGGCATCGTTGTAAACGCCGCCGGCTTTGAACAACACCTGATCACCCGCGACCAGCGTGGTAGCGTTGACCTTGGCGATGGTCGCCCAGGCGTTGGCATCACTCAGACCGTCCGCCAGATCATTTCCGCCCGGCTTGACGTGATAGGTTGCAGCGATCGCAGAAACGGCGGACAAGGCGCCGACCAATACAGTCGTCAAACTACGAATACGCAGGGGCGTCTTCATTTTACCTCCGGGGTTTGGGGTTGGGGTGCGGACGAACTAACGCCACGGGGTATCGCGACCGCGCCATGCGTGCGCAACGACTGCGTTGGTTTACGCGTAACCAGACCCGATCGTGAGAAAACTACTCGGTGCCGAATACGGCCTTCGAATAATTCTCCGCGCTGAACGGCTGGAGGTCTTCCGGCTGTTCGCCGAGGCCTAGGAAATAAATCGGCAGCTTCAACTCGCGCCAGATGCCCACGATCGCGCCGCCGCGGCTGGTCCCGTCGAGCTTCGTCACGACGAGGCCGGTGATACCAAAACTCTTATGAAATACCCGGGCCTGCTCGATCGAGTTGGTGCCGAGCGAGCCATCCACGACGAGCCACGAATGATGCGGCGCGGTCGGATCGTTCTTCTGCAACACACGGCGGATCTTCGCCAACTCGTCCATGAGGTTGCTCTTCGTGTGCAGACGTCCCGCGGTATCGACGATGAGGTAATCACAGCCGCGCGCTTTCGCTGCCTGCATCGCGTCAAACGCCACCGCTGCCGCATCCGCACCCGTGTGGCTGGCGACGATAGGCAGATCGAGACGGGTCGCCCACGCTTTGAGTTGTTCGACCGCAGCCGCGCGAAACGTATCGCACGCGGCGAGCATAACAGATTTCCCGTCCTGCTTGAGCAACCAGGCGAGCTTGGCCGACGTGGTGGTTTTGCCGGAACCGTTGACGCCAATCATCACGATGACCGTCGGCCCGGTCGGAGCCTGAGTGAGTTCACGTTCGCTGCCGGCCAGAACGCGCTTCAAAACCGACGAACCGATGGCGGCCGCCTGCTGGCCGCGAAGATCTTTGTCCGCTTTGTAGGCAGACTTGATCTCGGTAAGAATCTCCTCGGTCGTGGCCACGCCGAAATCGGCGGTGTAGAGCGCTTCTTCCAGCGTCTCGAGCGAAGACGCATCGATGGAGCGTCCGCCAAAGATGCCGCGCGTTTTCTCCGAGATCGCCGCGACCGTCTTGGAGAAGCCGTCCTTAAATTTTTTGAATAAACCAAACATGATTTAACGCAGAGGTCGCAGAGACCGCAGAGGAATGGATTTTCTCCGTGTCCTCTGTGATCTCTGCGTTAAAAAATCATTCAGCCTTCTCGACCTTGCGCGAGTCGCGGCCGAGCTGGTCTTTCATGCGGTCCAGAATGCCGTTGATGAAACGCTTGGCATCGAGGTTTGAAAACTGCTTCGAAAGATCGATGGCTTCGTTGATCGAGACGACCGGCGGGATGTCCTTGCGATAGACCATTTCGAAAATGGCCAGACGCAGGATCGCGAGGTCGATCTTGGCGATGCGCTCAAAGTCCCAGTTATGGGCGAGCCCGCGGATGCGGCCGTCGATCTCGTTCACGTTCGTGACCACGCCGTTGATCAGCTCCTCGCCAAACGCGTAGTGCTCGCGCGGCTGTTCCTGCGTTTCGATGAACGTGCGGATGTCATCGGACAGGTTCTTCGGAGTATTCAAACTCCACGCGAAGAGATACTGCAGGGCGGCCACCCGGCCGTCACGGCGCTGGGCGAAAAGGGCTTTGTTGCTGCTCATTGGGAAAGTTTTTTCTTTAGCACGGCCATCTCAAGGGCGGCGGCGGCGAATTCGGTGCCGCGGTTGATGGAGCCGGTGGCGCGGGCCTCGGCTTGCGCGAGGGTGTTGACCACGATGACGCCGTTGATCACCGGCACGCCCGTATCGAGCGAGACGCGCATGAGCGCGGCAGCGACGGCATCGCCGACCATCTCGTGGTGGTTGGTATCACCGGCAATCAACACACCGAGACCGATCACCGCGTCGAAGCGCGCGGAAGCGGCCAGTTGCTGGGCGGCCCAGGGAATCTCGTGTGAGCCCGGGACGCGCACGATCTCGATGGCCGCCGGGGCGACGCCGGAATCCACGAGCCAGGCCTGGCCACGGTCCACGAGAGCATCCACCAACGTGCTGTTAAAGCGGGCGGCCACGATGCCGATACGATAATCGGCACCGGAAACGGACAATGGCTTGGGCGCGTCGAGACTCATGTGAAAGAAGTGAAAGGACAGGTGTGCGAAGGCGGACGTGCCTCGGCAACCTATTTTCCGCCGAGGGGGACGACCTCGACTATCTCCAAGTCGTAGCCATCCAAACCGACGACCTTGCGCGAGCTGTTGGACAGCAGGCGAATCTTGCGCAGCCCGAGGGCGGTCAGGATTTGGGCTCCGATGCCATAATCACGAAAACTCATGCCCGCACCGTGACGCGCGGCGAGCCGGTCGATCACATCGGCGCCGCCTTGCGCATGTTCCATATAGAGCACCACTCCACGGCCGGCATCGGCGATCGCCTCCAAGGAGCCCGTGAGCATGGCATGGCTGTCGCTGCCGCGCTGGCGGAAAAGATCCCCCAGTAAATTTTCGCTGTGCACGCGGACCAGCGTCGGCTCGGAATCGAGCCCCCCCAGCACAAACGCCAGGTGGTGGCGCCCGTCGAGTTTGTTGCGAAAAACATGCAACGTAAAATCACCAAACTCGCTTGCGAAAGGTCGGGTGCACACGACCTCCACCAGCTTTTCGCGACGGTGACGGTATTCGATCAGATCGGCGATGGAGACGAGTTTCAGCCCGAACTGTTGTTTAAACTTAATCAGCTCCGGCAAACGCGCGACCGTGCCGTCGTCGTTGAGAATTTCGCAAATGACCCCGCTGGGGTGCAGACCTGCCAGCGACGCCAGATCCACAGCGGCCTCGGTGTGGCCGGCACGCTCGAGCACGCCGCCATCCTTGGCGCGCAAAGGGAAAATGTGACCCGGCTGCACGAGTGCATCGGGCTTCGCGTCGGGATCGGCGAGCAAGGAAATGGTGCGGGCGCGGTCGTAGGCGCTGATGCCGGTCGTGATCCCCTCGGCCGCATCGACCGAGACGGTGAAGGCGGTTTTGTGCGATTCGCGGTTTTCCTGCACCATCGGGTTGATGCCGAGGCGACGCAGTTGCGATCCCGTCGTCGGCACACAGATCAGACCGCGGGCATGGCGGATCATCATGTTGACCGCCTCAGGCGTGGCCTTGGAAGCCGCCATGACGAGATCGCCCTCGTTCTCGCGATTCTCGTCGTCGGTCACGATGATGATTTTACCGTCCGCGATGTCCTGAATCGCGGATTCGATGGAGTCGAACGGGGAGGCTGCGGAGAGGGCCATGGGGTGTAACCGTCGCCAGACCCCGCCCCCGTGTCAATGAAGCGGGAACGACCCGCTGTTCTCAGGTTGCATGCAAAGAAGGCGCCTTTATGCATGGCTTTTTCACATGAGAAAATTCTTTGAGAACCTGGAGCTGATTTTGACCGCAGCCGGCCTGCTGGTGATTTTTGCGGTTCATTGGATTTTCCAACAAAGCGAACACCCGTGGGCGTTGACCGCGGCCACCGCCATCGCAGTGGGCGTTCTTCACGGGGTGATTTTCTGGATCGTGCGCACCCGACAGCGCCGCATCCGCCAGCGCACGCTTGAGGACGCCGAACGCATGTTAAAAGACATCGTGAACAACCAGCTCTGCGTGATTATCTTTGCGGCTGATATGCACAAAAAGGACCAAATGCCCTTCAAGACCGCCCATGCCCATATCACCAGTTCAGTGACCGCGATTCACGGCATGCTCGACAATCTCTCCGAGGAATCACTCAACCTGTGGAAGTTGAAATACAAAAGAGGACTTCCCCCCGAGCCGTCCGGCAGCAATTAATACACGCTGCGCGACTCCATGCGTTTTCGAATCACTCATCGCACTCTTTACCGTTACGCCGGCTCGGCCTCCGAATCGTTTATGGAGGCGCGTCTGACGCCGACGACCGACGACTGCCAGAAGCTCCTTTCCCGCCAACTCGTCTCGACCCCGGCGGCCAACATGCACAGCTACGCCGATTATTTCGGCAACACCGTGGAGACGTTCTCGATCGTGAAACGCCATCGCGAACTCCTCCTTGAAAGCGTGTGCGAGATCGAGACCACACCCTGCCCGCCGCCCGCCGCCGCCTTGGAAATCAGCATCTCCGAGGCCCGCCAGCTCTACCGCAGTGAGAAGCTGAAACTCTTCGAGTTTCTGATGCCGTCCGAGTCGATTACGATCGGCCCCGAGGTCAACGCCCTCGCCAACAAGCTCTTCAAACCCGGTGATCTGCTCGGTGTTTCGCTCCTGCGATTGAACAACTGGATCAAGACCAACTTTCGCTACGTCTCCGGCTCGACCCAGATCGATACGCCCGTCACGACCGCGCTCAAACAACGCAGCGGCGTGTGCCAGGACTTTGCCCAGGTGATGATCGCCATCTTGCGCTCGGCCGAGATTCCCGCGCGCTACGTCACCGGCTATATCGAAACCGAAACCCAGCGCAAAGCCTCCGAGGCCAAACGCGCTCCCGCGCTCATCGGTGCCAGCGAAAGCCATGCGTGGGTCGAAGTCTATCTGCCCGGCGGCTTCTGGTGGCCGCTCGACCCGACCAACGACTGCATCGCCGGCGAACGCCATGTGAAGGTCGCCGTCGGCCGCGATTATCACGACAGCACTCCCACCCGCGGCGTGTTCAAAGGCACCCACACCGAAAAGCTATCAGTCGCCGTGGTGATGCAGCGTATCTAAAACTCGCGCGGCTCACACTTCACCCGCCAGCGTGAACGTGTGTCCGATCGAGTTCACCTGTCCGCTGATGCGGCGCAGCGTATTGAACATGTCGATGAAGTGAACGCTCGCCTCAAGCGCCGCCGCATCGGCCGACTTCAACCGGTCGTAATGCTGTTTTTGCACCGTGATGCACCATTCCTTGAGCTCATCGCCTTCATGCAAAAATCCCTTCGCGAGTTCACGATCGCGCGTCGTGAGCACCGAGGCCGCCAGACTGAGCCGGTGCCCGACCTTGCGCGCCAGTTCCGCCAGATTCGCCTGATCCGCCGGGGCAAAGGATAACGGATGCTCCGCGTGTTTGATCACCTGGGCGCACCATTCTTTCTCGATGATGTCGCCCACCGCTTCCAGCTGGCTCGTGAAATGAAGCAGCCCGAACCGCAGTTCACTGTCGCGCGAATTGAGCGCCTCGGACGGGATGCGGCTCAGATAATTTTTTATTTTGGTATGCAGTTCGTCGATACGGTCGTCGCGCTTGCGCACACGCCGCGCCTGCTCCGCGGATCCCTGCAGATATGCGTCCCAGCAACCGGAGAACATAGCCTGGATTTCATCCACCAATCGCAAAATTTCTCGCGACGCGTTCGCCAGGGCAAACACCGGACTCGCCAGCGCCCGCTCATCCAAGTGCGTCGGGACCGATATGCCCGCACCTGCCGGTGGCGCCGGCTTGATGATGCGCTCCAGCCAGCCCGAAAGCAGTCCGGCAAAGACCAGGCCGAGCACCGCCGTGATCACGTTGAACCCCGTGTGCAAATCCGCGCCATGCCGCGTGAGTGAGCCTGGAAACGCCGCGAGCAATCGCAGAATCGGGTCGAAGGCCAGCAGCATCGCCGCAGCCACCACTCCCTTCAGCAGCAGATTGGCAAACGTGAGCCGCCGGCCCGGCAACGTTCCCCAGCCTGCGATCAATGAGGTAACGCCCAGCCCTAGATTGGTGCCGATCACGACCGCGAGCACCACCGTGATATCCACCGCGCCCGCTTCGCCCAATGCCAGCACCAGACCGATGGACGCTGTTGAGCTTTGCATCGCGACGGTCACCACGGCGGCGAAGAGAACCAGCGCCAGCCGGTAATGTGTGACCACGCCCATCAGCGTCTGAAAATCCGCATCGGCGGTCAGCGCGCGTGCCGCTCCGCTGGTCAGCACCATCGCCAGAAAAACAAAGCCCAGGCCGAGCACCGTCTGTCCGATTCCGCGCAGGGCTTCACTGCGCCCGTATTGGAAACACAACAAACCCACGACCAGCAGCACCGCGTAATAATCGAATAAATGAAACGAGATCAGCTGCACCGTCGCGGTGATGCCGATGCCCGCGCCCAGCAGAAAAATCAGCAGCCGGTCGCCGGACAATCGCCCCGCGTGCAACAACTGCAGCGTAAACAAAGTCTGAGCAGTGGACGAAGGTGCGACCGCGCCAAAAGTGAGTCCGCCAAGTAGTGCGACGCCACGGCGTTTCTGCATGGTTGCCGTCCAACGGTGGATGCGCTCGCCCGCCAACCGGTCGAGTCCTTTGCGTAGAAAGCGAATCCCGAAAAGGATCAGCGCCACTCCGCCCGCGATATCAATCAGCACCATCTGCCGACAAGACGTAATGGCTTTCGCGTGTCACGCAAGCCGCCACCGCCCGTCAGCCGGCGTTCTTTGCCTGCTGTTTCAATTCCGACCAACGCGCCAGCCGCTCCACGATGCGCGTCTCCAGCCCCGCGCTTTTGGGTGTATAGAGCGAGAGCGGCTTTTCGAGATAGTCCTGCCCCGAGATATTTTCCGGATAATCGTGCGAGTAACGGTAGCCTTTGCCGTGTCCGTTCTGCTTGCTCGCCGCGCCGCTCTTGTCGCGCAATGGCAGCGGCACGGGTTGCACCGGTCGCGATTTCAACGCGTGGTGCGCAGCCGCCAGCGCGAGCGTGGCCGAGTTGCTCTTCGGCGCGCAGGCGATGTGCAACGTGGCATGCGCCAGCGTGAGTTCCGCCTCGGGCAAACCGATGAAGTCGCACGCATGATGCGCCGCGACCGCCAGAGGGAGCGCGAGTGGATCGGCCAGACCCACATCTTCGCTCGCCAGAATCACCAGGCGACGCGCGATGAAGCGCGGGTCTTCGCCACCCGCCAGCATCTTGGCCAGCCAATACATGGCCGCATCCGGATCGCTGCCGCGGCAGCTTTTGATGAACGCCGAAATCGTGTCGTAGTGTTCATCTTCGTCGGCGTCGTAGCGAATGCGCCGCTCTCGGGCGAATACCTCCAGCTCCTTCTCGGTGACGTCGGCTTTTTCGGGCAGCGAAAGCACGATGACTTCCAACGCATTCAGCGCGCGGCGCAGATCGCCGTCACAGAGCACCGCGAGATCTGCGAGCACCTTGCCATAGGCAGTGCAACCACGGGCCCCAAGTCCGCGCTCCGTATCGGTCAACGCACGCGCCAGCACGCCGGCCACGGCGGCCGCCGGCAACGGCTCCAACCGGAACAGATGACTGCGTGATAGCAGCGGCGGATTGACGTAGAAACCGGGATTGTGGGTCGTCGCGCCGATGAGCCGCACGTAACCTTCCTCGACGTCAGGCAGGAGCAGGTCTTGTTGCGATTTATTGAAGCGGTGCAGCTCATCGATGAAGAGCAGCGTCGGCGTCTCGGGCATCTTGCGGGCGGTCGCAAGGATTTCGCGCAGCTCGGCCACGTTGGACATGACGGCATTGATGCGCACGAACCGGCTCTGCGTTTCGTGGGCGATCACTTCGGCAAAACTGGTTTTTCCGCAACCGGGCGGACCATAGAAAATGAGACTGCCGAAGCGGTTGCTCTTAATCAGGCGGGTGAGCAAACCGTCCGCTTGAGTCAGATGCTCCTGCCCAACGATGTCGGCCAACACACGAGGACGCATGCGAGCCGCGAGCGGCTGCGCCGAAGGACGCACTTTCGCAGAGGGCGCAGGGGCAGCCGGCGCGAGGGATTCTGCAAAGAAATCGGATTGGTCGGACACAGGCATTTTGAAACCACTAATTCCCCCCAAAGGGCACTAATAAAAGCCCATTCGCAAATTAGTGTTCATTAGTGGCGATTAGTGGTTCCAACTCAAATTCATGACCAGCCGCAGCCTCGGACACCGCGCACCACTTCTATGGGTGTTGCTGCCGTTGATGAGCGGACTCGTCGCGGCGAAACTCCAATGGCTTCCGCTCTCCCCGGTCTGGTGGATGAGCGCGGCCCTCGTCTCCATCAGCCTGGCCTTGGGTTGGCGACGGGCTTGGGCTCCGGGCGTGGTTCTCGGTATTTTCCTAAGTGGAGGCGCACTCTACGAAATCCGCCGCGACCGTTTGCCCGACTGGGACTCGCTGCCTCCGCGCGAAATCCGTGCGACTTTGGAGATCGACCGCGTGTTTCCGCCCAAACCGGAAATGCGCAGCCTGGGCGGACTCGGACGGCTCGTCTCGACCGACACACACCTGGCCGAACTCGCCGGCCAACCCGTTTATTTTTCCCTCGGTTTGAAACGCGGCGAGGCGCCTCCTCTTCGCTCAAGCCGGCTCGACATAACCGGCGTGCTGCAAACCCTGCCGCGAAATCCGGCCATCGACACCTTCGACGGCTATCTCGCCAGCCAGGGCATGAACTTCAAGCTGACACGGGCGCGCATGAACGCCGAAGTCGGAAAAGCCGGTGTGTATCAGGTTTTCTGCGACACGGCGCTCCGTCGTTTTAATAGCATCCTCGGTCGTGGTATCGAAACGCACCCCGAACAGGCCGGCGTATTGCGAGCCATGCTCCTTGGCCAGCAGCAGGAATTAAATGATACGCAAAAAACGATTTTCCGCGAAAGCGGAACGATGCACCTCTTTTCGATATCCGGACTGCACATCGCGGTGATCGCCGCGGTGATTCAGGGGATACTGATTTTGGTGCGGCTGCCATCGCTGGCACGCGTGGTGGTCGGCGGAATCCTGCTTTGGTTATATGTGGATATCACGGGCGGCACACCCTCGGCGGTGCGGGCGTTTCTCATGGTGATGTTTGTGCATGCCTCGCACACGTTGCGCGTGCCCGGCAATCCCTTCGCGGCACTGGTGGCGTCGGCCGTGTGCGTGTTGCTCTGGCAACCGATGCAGCTCTTCACGGCGAGCTTTCAACTCAGTTACGGAATCGTCGCCGCGTTACTGCTGCTCGGACTGCCAATGGGCGATTACTGCGTGGAGAAATGGATGCTGTTCCCCCACCTGCCCAAAGTGACCTGGCGGTGGTATCATCACTGGGTCGATTACTGCTGGCGCGGACTGCTCGGGTTGGTCGCCATCGGTTTGTCGACGACGGTCGTGAGCATGATCAGCGGCGTGGTGATCTTCCAGTTGTTCACCCCGATTTCGCTGCCGGCCAATCTCGTGCTGATTCCCCTGGGATCACTCGTCATCATTTCAGGATTCCTTTCCCTGCTGTGCGGACTGATCGGCATCGGATGGCTCTCCGTGCTTTTGAATCATGCGAGCACTTTACTGATGATGGTCATCGAACGCGGCGTGCGCTTTTTTGTCGATGTGCCCGGAGCCAGCCACGCGGCTCAATTCTCACCCGTCTGGCTGGGCTATGCCGCGTTCGCCGGACTGTTGGCTCTGATCGTCATGGGATACGCACTGGATTGGCGGCGAGCCTGCGGCGGGTTCTGGACGCCTTTTGCGTTCACGCTGCTCGTGTTGTTAGCAGGAATGAAATTGATCGCCGCTGCTTGATGTTCCCGCGCGACCGGCGCACGCTCGGTCTCATGAAAAGTGCCTACGAACTCGCCATGGAACGTCTCGAAAAGTCCGATCCGGATGGTGGCATCAAGCTCACTGCGGAAAAAAAGGCCCGGCTCGCCGAGCTCGATCTCATCTACAAAGGCAAAATCGCCGAGCGTGAAATCTTCCTCAAGAAGCGCATCGAGGATGCCCTCAACGAGGGAAAACTCGCCGAGGTGAACAAGATCGTGGACCAGATCGCGAGCGAACGCGTGCGTCTCGAAGAGGAACGCGACGACGAAAAAGAGCGCGTGCGTCGCAGCAAGTAAGCGGCCCGCTCAACGCGGCGCGGCCGACGTGTTGCTCCAATCGATATTGTAATTCGTATGGGTGTCCTGCGAAGCCGGGGCTGGTCCACCTGCAGCTGGAGTCACCATGGCGGTTCCGTTTTCCGTGCCCGGTCCGTTTCTTTTGAAAAGGAATCGATTGAGTTTATCGAAGGTCGTGCGCTTTTCCATTTTTGGCTGGCGCTGTGAAGCCGCGGTTTCGGCATCTTTCATACGGTCCTGATATTTCGCAACGGTATCATATTTCAGGATCTGATCTCCCTTCGGCTGGATGCTGGAGCGTTGGCCATCGTGGCTGTTCAACTCGCGATCACGCACCTCGGGCTTGGGATAATCTTTGCGATCAACAATGGTTTTATCGCGCTTCTCCTTCAAGTCGATGGGCGCGCGTTTATCGCCCAGTGCCGAGTCTTTGCGCTCAATCATATCGGGCGCTTGGAAACGCTGATCCTGAAGGTGGTCGTTGCGCAGAAAAGGACGCTGGTTGCTCTCACGTGAAGGAGCCATCGGCGCAGAGTTGTCCGCCTTGGGCGCGAGTGCTTCGTTTTGCTTGGCGGCGTCTATCTTCGAAGGATCCTTCGCGTGCACACCAAGGGGCAACGCGGCGGAAACAACAAAGAGGATCAGGGGTAAGACGGGCCTCATGGCAGAGCCGACAGTCAACCAATCCCCGACGGCGTGGACAAGGTTTATTCTGGCTCGGCCGTGCCTTCGACCACCCACTGGCGAGCCTCGGGAACCTGCGCAAAGAAGGCTTTGAGCACCGCGCTCAGATGATCGGCGTAGCGGTAATGTGCACCCATGCCCGTGCGTAACTCGGCCTCGTAGATAAACTTGTCGGCATGCGTGCTGTGCTCGAACGGCGTCTGGGCACCCAGCAGCAACGAGTAAACGTAGGCCGACGAACCGCGTTGCATGAGCTCCTTGGTGAGAGCGGCCTGTTCGTCGAGAAGTTCCTGATGCGCAGCATGCGTAATCTCGGGCGGCAGGTAAAAGCCGGCCTGAATGAGCGGCGTGTAACGATGTCCGGTGCGGTGGCGGTTGAGATCGCGCAGCTCGGCGATCGCCATGTTGTTCCAAGCAAAGTTCACACGCATGCGGCGGGTGGCGGTGCCTTGGTAGCCGTAGCGGTTGGCGCGATGGCGCAGGGCTTCGGCCAGCGGCTGCTCTTCGCTGAGGAAAGGCGGCGTGCTGCGGTCCACATGCACCCAGACGTCATCGGCGAGCGGCTTCGTGGAAAGGCGCGCGAGGCCAAGGCGGAGCGAGGCATCGAGCTCTTGTTGCGCCTGCTGCTGATAGGATTTTTCGGCGGAGCTGTGGCGCATGAGACGCGGCGAAATTTTCATCAACTCTCTACGGATGAGCCCGGCGGCGGCGCGGGCCTCGGGATGCGGCATCGAGTCGAGGTGCTTAACGGTGTTCGCCCACATGCGCGAAGACTGGACGAGCCCGACGTTGGTGCGCGTGGCCAGCGGAATGAAATAACGCGCGCGATCGAGTGCGTAGTTTTTGCGGATGCGGGTAACAACAGCGGGCTTCGCATTGACGGGCACGCGCACACGATCCGGTTCGGCCACGCCGAGCGCATCGAGGCGGGAGTATTCGGAATTATAAGCGGCGAATGATTTCGCCATGAGAGCCTGCCAGCGAGGCGCGAGATCCTCGGGAATACCGATCTCGGCGGCGGACGGCAGGTTGTCCGCGTTCATCGTGATGTAGCGCGTGGACGACTCCTGACCGTCGGCCATTTGCGCGATCTCGAAAAGTTTATACGCGAGCCACATCGAGATGTCATCGAGGGCGATGGCGAGGCCGCCGGTCAGGCCGCCGATGGACGCGTGGCCGTAATCGACAAACTTCAGGATGCGGTCGATGGAGGCATCGGGATCCGCGGGGTCGACCTTTTCCAGGATGGCGTGGATGCCCTCATTGCTGCGCGAATAGCGGGCCAGCACGGAAGCGAGCAACTCAGGCGTGACCTTGGGCAGGTCGGCGGCCGAGGGGGGAGGAACAAGAGCGAGGCCGGTAACCTTCATACGATGCAAAAAGCGGTGTAGGAAAACCCTCCGTGCTGAAAGGAAAATCTCCACTATTCCTCGGGAAGAAAGCCGGCGGTCTGCTTTACCTCAACGTGACACTAAATACGTCGCCAGCCACGAACGGAGTCTTTGAAATCGGGTCTGTTTTACTTCTTATGATCACCCGAATCCGCCCCTTTTTAATCTGCGTTCTGGCTGTTGTTTGCCTGGGATCCCCCTCTCAGGCCGCACCGCGGGCCGAGCATGTTTTCGTCATTAGTTTCGATCAAGCGGCGCCGGCCGGAATCAACCGGGCCAACATGCCGCTTTTCAAAGCCATGGCGGCCGAGGGTGCGCACACATGGGAAGCCTACACCATCGTGCCGAGCATCACCCTGCCCTCGCACGTTTCGATGCTCACGGGCGTCGGCATCCAAAAACATCAGATTCTCTGGAATGAGTGGGATGAGACGCGCCCGAAGCTCGCCGTGCCCACGATTTTCCACCTCGCCAAGGCCAAGGGCCTCAGCACCGCTATGATCGCGGCGAAGAACAAATTCCGGACCTTCGAGCAGGCGGGCGGGCTCGATACGTTCCTGATTCCCGAAGACGCCAAGGCCAAGGACATCGGTGCCGCCGTCGCCGATCTACTGAAAACCAAACAGCCCAATCTGATTTTCATCCATTTCGCCGACCCCGACACCACCGGTCATCAATACGGCGTGGATTCCGCGGAGAAAATGCAGGCACTCGCCGACTGCGACCAGGCGTTGGGCGTCATCCGTGCCGCGATCGCCGCCGCCGGTATTGCCGATAAGAGCGTGATGATTCTCACCGCTGATCATGGCGGCCACGACCGGCCCGCCGCCGAGATCGCGGAGCGTATCAAACGCGGCCAGCCTCCCTCGCCCGGCACCCATGGCTTACCTGATTCTTCGGATGTCATCATTCCCTGGATCGCCTGGGGTAAAGGCGTGAAACCCGGTTTCACCGTCACCGCGCCGGTGGTTCAATACGACACCGCCGCCACCGCGCTCTGGCTGCTCGATGTGCCGGTTCCCGAAAGCTTTTGGGGCCGCCCGGTGGTCAGCGCGTTCGAGTAAACAACCGTGGATTTCAGGCACAAAAAAAGCGCCGGCGAAAAGCCCGGCGCTTTTTTAATGGTTATCGTGACAGGAGCCACTCACCGAGTGCGCCTTGGTAGAAACCGAGAACGACGGTGGCAACGGCCAGCGAGGCCAGCGTCACGCCGGCCATGAGGCTCACCGGTGTGCGGGCGGGACGGGTGTCGGTCTCGCCTTCCAACACGGGCGCGGTCCACGTTTCGAAGTAGGCCGCCTTGATCCAGCCGAAGTAGTAGTAGATCGAAACGATCACGCCCACGATGGCGACGGCGAGCAAGCAGTAGAGACCGGCTTTGAAGGCCGCGATGAAGATGAAGAGCTTGCCCATGAAGCCGGCCAGCGGAGGAATGCCGGCGAGCGAACCGAGGCCGATCGCCAGCACAGCGCCGAGGAACGGGTGCGACTTGGCCAGACCCGTGTAGTGGTCGAGGTCTTGGTCTGCGTCATTCTCGCCGGCGACGTGGGTCATCACGCCAAACACGGCGAAGGACGCCAGCAGGTAGGCGAAGAGGTAAAAATAAACCGCGCCGGCGGCAAGCGGCTGGCTGCCGGCGGCAATGACCGCGATGAGCAGGTAACCGGCGTGGGAGACGCCGGAGAGACCGATCAGGCGCTTGACATTGTGCTGAGTGAGCGCGGCGAGATTGCCGAAAAGAATCGTCGCACCCGCCATGATGGAGAGCACCGGCACCGTCAGATAATAATACGAACCGAACACGCGCTGGGTGAGAATCAGGAGCACCGAAAAACCAGCGGCCTTGGAGGCGACGGCCAGGAACGCGGTGACCGGGGTCGGCGCGCCTTGGTAAACATCAGGAATCCAGATTTGGAACGGAACGGCACCGATCTTGAACGCGACGCCGGCGAGCACGAACACGATACCCACACTCGCCAGGAAGTTCTCGGGGTTGGCTTCGAGGAATACACGAAGCGCATTGAAGTTCATCGACTCGGCAGTGGAGCCAGGAAGCGTCGAGTTGCCCGCGACACCGTAGAGCAGGACGATGCCGAACATCAGGATCGCGGAGCTGAGCGCACCGGTGATCAGGTATTTGAGACCGGCTTCCAGCGAAAGCGGACTGGAGCGGAAATAACTGACGAGGATGTAGAAACCGACCGTGACGGTTTCGAGGGCGACGAAGAAGAGAACGAAGTTGTTACTCTGCGCGAGGAGCATCATCGCGGCGGAGACCACCATGACGATGTGGAAGAACTCGATGCGCGGCATCTTCTGCTTCGCGAGGGCCACCACGCCGAGGATGCTCACAAGGATCGACGAGAGCATGAAGAAGACCCGCATGAACTGGCCCTCCTGCGTGTGGCGGAGGAGACCGTTAAAGGTTTCGTAGGCGACGAACGGTTGGGCGGTGCGGAAGTTCCACAGGAAGCCGATCAACAGACCGATCTGGCCGACGATCGCCAGTGTGGGAATAACGACGTGGTGCTTCTTCGGCAGGAACACCTCGAGCACGAGGAGGAACAGCGCGAGACAGCCGAGGGAAATCTCGGGGGCGATGGCCGCCCAGCGGTTGTCGGCGGCGGCCTGGATGAGTTCGGGAGACATGGGCAAAATTACAGGATTACTGGCCGACGATGGTGATGATTGGACCCTTGGCCGGATAAACGATTTCCAACGCGGCGTTCAGCGGCGTGGAAAGCGACTTCGGCCAGAAACCGATGAAGAGGAGTGCAGCGATCAGGATCAGCGCCGGAATCTTTTCGGACCAGCGGAGATCCACCGGAGGTTTTTCCGCAATGACCTTGGCAAACGCCTCGGTCGGCTGGCCGAAGAAAACCTTGGCGGCGGCACGCAGTCCGTAGATCGCCGAGATCACCACACCGGACACGGAGAGCACCGTAAGGACCTTGGAGAATTGCCAGGCGGCGACGAAGATCGTGAGTTCACCCCAGAAGTTGGCGAGACCGGGAAGACCGATGCTGGCCATGGTGGCGGTGACGAAGAACGCGGCAAGGACCGGAGCCTTTTGCGCGAGTCCGCCCATCTCGGTGAGATCGAATGTCTGCGTGCGGTGATAAACGCTGGTCGAGAGCATGAACAGCAACGCGACCGAGAGACCGTGCGCCACCATCATGAGAACGACACCACCGGCACCGACCGCAGTCAGCGTGGCCACGCCGAGAAACGCGTAGCCCATGTGCATGACCGAGCTGTAACCGACCATCTGCTTGAGGTCGCGTTGGGCGATGGTGATGAAGCCGATCACCAGAATGTTACCGACCACCGCGAGCCAAGCCAGCGGCTGGGCCCAGTGAGCGGCACCCAGCGGCAGCAACGGCACGGCGATCTGCACCAGACCGTAGAGACCAAACTTCTTCAACACACCGGCATGCAGCATGGCGGCGGAACTCGGCGCGGCACCGTAACCAAGCGGCGCCCACGTGTGCAGCGGCCAGAGGGAAACCAGAATACCGAAACCAAACATGAGCAGGCCAAAAATATGGTTCTGCGTGCCGGCCTTGATGCCGCCTTCAGAAATCACCTGGCGCAGTGTGATGAGATCGAAGCTCTCGGCACCACTCTTGTAATAGATGGCGATCAAACCGAGGAGCGAAAGCATCGCACCGGCGGTGAGGTAAATCGTCATCTTCATCGCGGCGTAACCACGATCTTTGCCACCCCAGATTCCGACCATGATGAAGGTCGGGATCAGCGCGAGTTCGTGGAAAAAATAGAAGAAGAAGATATCCACGCTGGCGAAGACGCCCATCAGACCGGCCTGCATGACCAGCAGCAGCGCGAGGTAAGTCTTGAGACGCTCGGCACCGGACTGGATGGCATAGAGACCCGCGGCGAGACCCACGATGCCGGCGAGCACATAAAGGGGCAGCGCGATGCCGTTGAGTCCGAGGTGCAGCTTGATACCCAGACCTTGTAGACCGGTTTCGTAGAGCTCCTTGAACTCATAGCCGGCACCGGCGCCGAGCGGGAAGTGATACCACACGTGCAGCGCGATGAGCGCAGGTGCCAGGAAACCGAGAGCGGCGACGATCTTGGCAAGACGCGTCGGGATACCGGCGGAGATCACCAACGCAGCCGCGAGCGGCGCCACGATGGAGAGCAGAAGAAGATGGGAGAACATGACGTTTAAATCGAAAGGGCTTTAGTTGAGCCAACCGCCGGCGAAGGCCCAGAGAACGGCCGCGCCAAACAGGAACCAGTAAACGTAGGCGTGGAGGCTGCCGACATGCAGCGCGCGCGCGCCAAGACCGACCAAGCCGACCACACCGGCGGCACCGCGGATGATCAGGCCGGAAAGGAAAACCCGCTCCAGGAATTCAAGAATCAGCGCGAAACGCTGCTGAACCTTGGCGACATACCAGTTGTAAGCACCGTCGAACGAACCTTTCAAAAACGAGAGAAACGCGAAAAGCACTGGCGACTTGGCGGCGAGCGAATCGGCCGCCGCGGGCTTGTAGAGGGCAAAGGCTGCGCCCGCGCCCACCGCGAGAATCACGATGCTCATCACGTAAACACCCAGACCCTCGGCATGGGGAATCTGCGACCAGACGGCCTTGAACGAATCACCGTAGATCAAGCCGCCGCCTTCATGCGTGGTGTAACCGGCAACCACCGCGAGAACCGCGAGCACCACCAACGGCAGCGTCATCGAAATGCCGCCTTCGTGGGCGTGCGAAGCGTCGTCGCTGCGGGGAGCACCGAGGAAAACCAGCTTCCACATGCGAACCATGTAGAACGAGGTGAGGATCGCGGTGATGAAGAGCACCACGAACACGGCGTAGTTCTTTTCCTGCGCGAGGTGAAGAATCGCATCCTTCGAATAAAAGCCGGAGAGGAACGGCAGGCCGGCGATGGCGGCGACGCCGATGGTGAACGTGATGAACGTCAGCGGCATCTTCTTTGAGAGACCGCCCATCTTAAAGATGTCCTGTTCGTGGTGGCAGCCATGAATGACGGAACCGGAACCGAGGAACATCAGCGCCTTGAAGAATGCGTGAGTGGTCAGGTGGAACATCGCGGCGCCAGCGCCGGCGGAGATCAAAACGAGCTGGCCAACTTCACCGTGGGGCACGAGTTCGAGACGACCCAGACCGAACGCGGCGACCATGTAGCCGAGCTGTGACAGCGTGGAGTAAGCGAGAACTTTCTTGATGTCGCTCTGCGTGATCGCGCACAGCGCGGCGTAAAGCGCAGTAATCGCACCGATCCAAGTAACGACGTTGAGCGCAATCGGAGCGGCGGCGAACAGCGGCTCAATGCGGCACAACATGAAGATACCGGCGGCCACCATCGTGGCGGCGTGGATCAAGGCCGAGACGGGCGTCGGTCCTTCCATCGCGTCCGGCAACCAGACGTGAAGCGGAACCTGCGCAGATTTACCAACAGCGCCGCAGAAGAGCAGGAGCGCGATGATATTGTAGCTGGCGCCGGCTCCGCTGATTGCGGCGATCTCGGTCAGATTGACGGTGCCAAACGCGTAGTAAGCTCCGATAATGCCGAGCAGAAAGCCGAAATCGCCAACGCGATTGGTGATGAAAGCCTTCTTTGAGGCGTCGGCGGCGGTCTGCTTGGTGTGATAATGATTGATGAGGACGTAAGAGCTGAAGCCCACCAGTTCCCAAAAGATGAAAATCATGAACAGATTGTCCGCGAGCACGATGCCGAGCATCGAGAACATGAAAATCGAGAGACCTCCGAAGTAGCGGGCCTTGGCCTCGTCGTCATGCATGTAGCCGAGCGAGAACACGTGCACGCACAGGCCGACCACGCCGACGATGGAGATCATCAGCGCGGAAAGATCGTCGAACTTGATGCCGAGCGACAGCGTGAAGCTTCCGAGCGACAGCCACGCGGCGGACGCATCCACCGCCGCGTCACGATATCCGCCAAAGGCGAGCGTGAGTCCGCCGGCCGCGATGATGGCGGCGGTGAACGTCGAGACGAGCGCAGCGATGCCGCCGGCACGACGGAAGAAGAGGGCGATCACGAGGGCCGACGCGAGAGGCGTCAGCAGCGTGAGCAACGCGATTACAGTGGGCGAATAGCCGAAAACGGAATTAGACACGTTGGAAAGGGGATCAGTTTTTCAGCGCGTTGAGCTCCTCGACCTGGATGGTCTGGCGGCGACGGAAAAGGGCCACGATGATTGCGAGGCCGACCGCAACCTCGGCGGCGGCGACCGTGAGGATGAAGAACACGAAGACGTTGCCGTCATTGGTGCGGTTGAAGTGCGAGAACGCGACGAGGGCGACGGTCGAGGCGACCAGCATGAGCTCGAGGCACATGTAGATCACCAGCGTGTTCTTGCGGAGCAGAACCCCGAAGAAGCCGATCGCGAAGAGAATCGCACTAAGGATGAGATATGAATTGAGTCCGACGGTCATTTTACGTCCTCCAGGCCTTCAAATTTTTTGCTGAGCACGATGACGCCAAGCATGGCGATCAAGAGTAGAAATCCGACGATCTGCACCGGCAGCAGGTAGGTCGTGAAGAGTTGTTCGCCGTAAGCACGCAAGCTGGCGCCGACGGGCACCAAGGTCGCGGCGGATGATTCAGCGGCAGGCGTCTCGATCGAGACGTGTTTCGCGAAGGTGAAGACGCCCAGAACCAGCAGCACGAACGCAAACGCACCGGCAACGATGGTCGCCTTCTTGAACGGCTTGCGGTCACCGCCGTGGCTGTCGAGCAACATCACGATGAAGAGGAACAACGCGACGACCGCGCCCGCGTAAACGAACACCATGAGCGCCGCCAGGAGGAAGGCGTCGAGCAGAACGAAGATCGCGGCAACGCCGACGAGGCTGACCAGGAGGCTGAGCGCGGAGGCGACGGTGTTCTTGGTGAGCACCACCGCGAGCGCGGAGCCGGCGGTCAGCGCGGCGAAGAAATAAAAGAAAATGTCAGACGACATGGGCGTTTGGGAAAAGGAGTGAGTAGCGGGTGGTGAGTAACAGGCGTTACTCGCTGCTTTAAAAATCAGTGCGCGTTGCCGTGTTCTTCGGCGGACTTCTTTTTGTCCCACTTGAAGTGATCGTCGGGGAGCGTGCCGCCGAGTTCGTAGAGCTTCGCTTTGTTGTTCACCATCTCGGCGCGGGTGTAGCCGGACATGGAGAATTGGTTTTGCAGCCAGATCGCCTCCTCAGGGCAGACTTCCTGGCAGAGGCCGCAGTATATGCAGCGCAGCATGTCGATGTCGAAGGCCTGCGGAGCTTTCTCGACGTGGGCGTTGATGGAGTCTTCGGGGATCTCGCCGGGCGTGATACGGATGGCCTTGGGCGGGCAGACGAATTCGCAGAGCTGGCAGGACACGCACTTTTCGCGTCCGTTGGGATCCTTCACCAGCGTGGGAACGCCGCGGTAATTTTTCGGGATCTCGGGGCGCTGCTCGGGATATTGCAGAGTGACCGTGGGTTTGAGCAGGTGCTTAAACGTGGTCTTCAACCCGCCGAGAATCTGCGGGATGTAGGTGCGCTCGGCGAAGGAGAGCGGTTTGCGTTCGACTTGGATGACGGCCATGGCGCGAAATTTGTTGGGAAATTACTTTTTCAGATGCGCGAGAACCGCGATTCCGAGCGTGTAGATAATCAGATTGGCGATCGCCAGCGGGAGGAGCTTCTTCCAACCGATGGTCATCACTTGGTCGTAGCGGAAGCGCGGGAGCGTCCAGCGCACCCACATAAAGAAGAAGATCGAGGCAAAGACCTTGCCGAGGAAGATGCCGATGCCGATCAGGCCCATGACAAGCGGATGCGCGGCCCATGACGCGAAGCCGGAGAGCCAGTGGATCACATCGCCCAGCGGCAGGCCGGGGAGCGGATTCCAGCCGCCGCAGAAGAGGAGGATGAACACGGCCGAGCCGACAATCATGTGACAGTATTCCGCCACGAAGAAGAGCGACCATTTGAAGGCGCCGTATTCGGTGTGGAAACCACCGACGAGATCCGACTCGGACTCAGGCATGTCGAACGGCTGGCGGTTGGTCTCGGCAAAGAGCGCGACCAGGAAAATGAACGCCGACAGCGGGAAATAGAACACATACCAGACGCTGTCCCACGCGAAGCCGGAGCCGGACTGCAGTTCGACGACGCGGAAAAGACTCAGCGTGCCTTCGCCACCGGGAGCGTTGATCCAGAGAAACACCGGCAGCACGGAGAGCGTCATTGAAAGCTCATACGAGATGAGCTGGGCCGAGGCACGCACGCCGCCGAGAAACGGGTATTTGGAATTAGAGGCCCAACCGGCGAGGATCACGGCGTAAACACCGAGCGAAGAAACCGCGAACACGGCGAGGAGGCCGATATCCAGGTTGGCGAGGATGATGGGCACGAGTTTACCGGCCTCGTTAAAATACGCGCCGAAAGGAACGACCACGATGGTCGAAAGCGCGGGGATCATCGCGAGGATCGGCGCGGCGACGAAGTAGAACTTGTTCACGTGGCCGGGAATCGGGTCTTCCTTGAACGTGAATTTACCGCCGTCGGCCGCCAGCTGGAAAAGGCCGAGACGCTGGAACACGCCGATGCCGGGAATCCAGGCGAGGATCGGAGGCACGGTGCGGTTGGGGCCGGGGCGGCCCTGGAGCCAGGCGGAGATTTTGCGCTCGGCCATCGAACACGCGGCGGCGATGGGGAAGAGCACAAGGATCACGGCCGTGCCTTGGAGCACGAGACGGAGCCAGAGCGGGAGGTTGAAGTAAAAGTCGAACATGGCGGCGCGTCTGGATTAGGCGGTCACGGCGGCGGCGGGCGCGGCGGGTTTGAAGTGGAGGGTTTCGCCTTCAGCGAAAGGCAGGCCGGCCCACGGAGTGGAATCGAGGAGGAGGCCGGTCTCGGGGATGTTCTTGTATAGCATCGTGCCGAGCGCGGGGACTTCGGCGGCGATCACGGGCCAGAGCGTGCCGAGCTCGGAGGCAACCGGCGAACCGGCGGCGGCGGAAAGCGTGGCGAGAGCCGTGAGGTCGTTGTGCGCGCCGGACAGCGGAGGAACCGCTTGTATGAATTTCTGGATACGGAACTGCTGGTTGATGAACGTGCCGGCTTTTTCAAAAACCGTGACAGTCGGGATGACGACCTTGGCGGCGGCGCTGGTGGCGTTGGCGTGGGTGCCGAGGTAGATCACGGAGACCTTGGCGAGCTGCGCGGCGGTGAGGCCGGCGGCGAGGAGGTCTTCATTGATCGCGACGACCGTCTTCACTTTGCCGGAGTCGATCTCGCCGGAGAGCTGCTTGAGCTCGGCGCAGGGGAGCTGGGAGATCAGGCCGGTGACGAGGGCGCCACGGGTGTTGGGATTGCGGTCGGCGGAGATGAGGAGCTTGTCGCCCTCCCCCACCCGCTTCACCAGATGCGCTTGCGCGCCGAGGGCGGCGGCGAGTTTCTTGGTGACGAATTGTTCTTCGACGGAGCTGCGGCCGGAACCGACGACGGAAATCGCGCCGGCGGAGGTCTTGAAGATCGCTGCGGCCTGAGCTACGAGCGCGTCGAGGGCAGTGCCGGACTTGAGGCGGTCGGCGGACTGGACCTGTTTGTAGAGGACGCGGCCGGAGTCGGGCATCCAGGTTTCGTTCACCTCGTCGTTGCGGCGCGGGGTGATGCGGTAAATGACGCCTTCGCGGGACCAGACGACGGAGTTAACGCCGGCGGAGGACTCGGTGCAGATGGAGTTGGTCTGCTTGAGGAACCAAACGCGCATCTTGAAACGGAAGTCCGTCGAGGTGAGAGCGCCGACGGGGCAGATATCCACCGTGTTGAGAGAGTAGTTGTGATCGAGCTTCTTGTCGGGGTGGCAGGTCAGCGTGGAGTAGCTGCCGCGGTCCACGAAACCGAGGACGTCCTGGCCGGCGACGTCGCGGGAGAAACGGATGCAGCGCGAGCAGAGGACGCAGCGTTCATCGTCGAGCGTGACGCGCGGTCCGAGCTGGGTGCGCTTGGGCTTCACGTTCTTTTGCTCGATGAAGCGCGAGTAGCCGCGGCCGTAACCGGTGGCCTGCTCTTGGAGTTTGCATTCGCCGGCCTGGTCGCAGATCGGGCAGTCGAGCGGGTGATTGATGAGGAGGAACTCCATCACGCCTTCGCGGGCGTCTTTGACCATCGGGCTGGTGGTCTTGACGTGGAGGCCGGGGGAAACGTTGGTGCCGCAGCCGATCTGGGGGCGCGGGATCCAGTTGATCTTCTGCTTGCCGGTAGCCGGGTCCATGATCGGCACCTTGGTGGCGGGATCGACGGCGGGCATGCCCATTTCGATCAGGCACATGCGGCAATTGCCGACCACGGCGAGCTTCGGGTGGTAGCAGTAGTGGGGCACGTCAACGTTCACGAGGCGGGCGGCTTCGATGACGTTGGTGCCCTTGGGCACGGCGATCTCCTTGCCGTCGATGTTGACGGTGACGAGGTCGGGTTTGGCGGGCTGGATCATTGCGAAAGGTAGTCGAGGTGGATCAGACGAGGACAGTGCGGTCGGCAGGAAGGGTTTTCTTCACCTCGGAATAGGCGTCGAACTCGTCTTTGAACTTGATGGTAAAGCTCTGGGTGGGCCACGAGCAGGCTTCGCCGAAGGCGCAGATGGTGCGGCCAGGAATCTGGTCGGCCACGCTCTTCAGCAACGCGCCGTCTTGCGGGCGGGCGTCACCGTTGACCATGCGCGAGGAGATTTTTTTCATCCACAACGAGCCTTCGCGGCAGGGCGTGCATTGTCCGCAGGACTCGTGGGAGTAGAACGCGTTGATGTTGGCGAGGGCCTCGACCATGTTGACGGTGTCGTCCATGACGATCACGCCGCCGGAGCCGCCCATCGAGCCGATCATCGCGAGCGAATCGAAATCCATGGGAACGTCTTCAACGCCCCAATCGTAATCGACCATGTCGGCGCCGACCTTGCGCTTGCCCTTGTAACGTTCGCCGAACTTCAGAACTTTCGCCGAGGAACCGCCGGGGATGACGGCCTTGAAGGTGCGTCCGGGAAGCGGACCGCCACAGACGTCGTTAAGCAGCTGGCCCATCGTGATGGTGCCGGCGGGGAACTCGTAGTAACCCGGACGCTGGACATGGCCGGAGACGCAGAAGATGCGCGTGCCGGTGTTGCCGGGCGTGCCGATCTTGGCGTAGGCCTCGCCGCCGACGTCACAGATATACTTCACTTGGCAGAGCGTCTCGACGTTGTTCACGATCGTCGGGCACTGGTAGAGACCGAGGACGGCGGGGAAATACGGGGGCTTGATGCGCGGGTTGGCGCGCTTGCCTTCGAGGGATTCGATGAGACCGGTTTCTTCGCCGCAGATGTAGGCGCCGGCGCCGCGGTGGACGTAGATTTCGCAGGAGTAACCGGTGCCGAGGATGTTCGGGCCAACGAAGTTTTTGGCGCGGGCTTCGGCAATGGCTTTTTCGAGAATGCGGGCGCCTTCAGGCATTTCGCCGCGGATGTAGATGTAAGCCTGTTTAACGTTGTTCGCGAAACAGCTGATGATCGTGCCCTCGATCAGCTGGTGCGGATCCTGGTGCATGATGTAACGATCCTTGAAGGTGCCGGGCTCGGATTCGTCGGCGTTGACGATGAGGTAGATCGGCTTGCCGCTCTTCCGGTCAACGAGACCCCACTTCACGCCGCAGGGGAAACCGGCGCCGCCGCGTCCGCGCAGGCCGGATTTTTTGACCTCGTCGATGAGCTCCTCGGGTTTGCGGCCGACGGATTTCTTGAGGACTTCATAGCCGCCGTTGCGGAGGTAGCACTCGATGTCGTTGGTGTAACCCGGCTCGTCGATGTGCTGGAAAATGATGCGTTGTTGGGCGGGAGCAGACATGGCGGTGAGCGTAAGGGTTACTTGCGGGCGGCGGCCTCGGCCTTGATCTGGTCGGAGAGCTGTTTGGCTTTGGTGGCGTCCACTTTGGTGTGGAGCGTTTCGTCGATGAGGACGACGGGCGCGGTGCCGCAGGAGGCGAGGCACTCGACGAACTCGACGGTGACTTCGCCGTCGGGGGAAATCTCGCCGCGGTGGGTGGAGAATTCCTTCTCGAAGGTTTCGCAGGTTTTGAAGCCGCCGCTGAGGGCGCAGGAGAGCGTGCGACAGACCTTGATGTGGCGGCGGCCGATGGGCGCGCGGCGGAACATCGGGTAGAACGTGACGACCTCAAGCACGTTGATCGGCTGGAGTTCCAGCTTGGTCGCGATCCAGGTGATCGCCTCGTCGGAGATGTGTCCGGCGTCCTCTTGGATGAGGTGCAGGAGCGGCAGCGTGGCGCTGCGCTTCACCGGATAGTGCGTAATGACTTCGTCGATACGCTGGAAGGTTTCGGGCTTGAGATTCATCGAAGCGAAATAAGAAAAAGGATCACCGGTCGCACTCACCCATGACGAAGTCGAGGGAGCCGAGGATGGAGACGACATCGGAGACCAGGTTGCCTTGGCAGACCTTGGGAAGGACGGAGAGATTACAGAAGCTGGGGCTGCGGATCTTCATGCGGTAAGGCACGCCGCCGCCCTTGCTGACGATGAAGAAACCGAGCGCGCCCTTCGGGTTTTCGGCCTCGAAATAGACTTCGCCAGCGGGCATCTGCGGGCCCTCGGTGGTGATCATGAAGTTGTTGATCAACTCTTCCATCGAGGTGAGCACCTTGTCCTTGCGGGGGGCGAAGATCTTCTTCGCGTCCTCGGCGTAGTAGGAGCCGGAGGGGAAGTTTTTGAGGACTTGGCGGACAATGCGGACGGACTGGCGCATTTCCTCGCCACGGCAGAGATAGCGGTCGTAGCAATCGCCGGTCGTGCCGACGGGGACGTCGAACTCGTATTGTTCGTAGCCGGAGTAAGGCTTGTCCTTGCGGAGGTCGAAGGCGACGCCGGAACCGCGGAGGTTGGGGCCTGTGAGACCGTAGCCGATCGCGTCTTCCTTCGAGATGATGCCCACGCCCTGGGTGCGATCGGTGAAGATCTTGTTTCGCGTGAGGAGCGTGAGGATCTCTTCGAGGATCGGCAGGAACTGGTCGCAGAACTTGCCGACGCGGTCATTCCAACCCTCGGGGACGTCGCGGGCGACGCCGCCGATGCGGGTGTAACTGGTGGTGAAGCGGGCGCCGGTGAGCTCTTCGAAGAGCTTGTAGAGTTTTTCGCGCTCTTCGAACGAGTAGAGGAACACCGACCACGCGCCGACATCGATGCCGTAGGCGCCGAGACCGAGGAGGTGGGCGGAGATGCGGGCGAGTTCGCAGCAGATGACGCGGATCGCCTCGCAGCGGGCGGGCACCTTGAGGTTGGCGAGTTTTTCAACAGCGATGGCGTAAGCGACGTTGTTGGCGAGAGGCGCGAGGTAGTCCAACCGGTCCGTGTAGGGCACGAACTGGTTGTAGGTCATGTTCTCGGCGATTTTTTCGTCACCGCGATGAAGGTAGCCGAGGATCGGATCGCAGGCGGTGACCATTTCGCCGTCGAGCTCGAGCTGGAGGCGGAGCACGCCGTGCGTGGACGGATGGGACGGGCCCATCGCGAGCGACATTTTCTCGGTCTGGAATTCCTGAGCGGCCGCGTCGGCGGTCTTGGCGGCGTTGTCGGGAAAAGCGTATTCGGTGGCCATCGGAAATTGGGTCTAAGGTCGAAAAGGTCTGTCGGTCGTTGCGCGGGTCAGGCGGTTTATTCGGAGGCCGGTTTTTCGCGGCGCTCGGTCCAGCTTTCGTCTTTGGCGCGAGGCTCGGCGTCGGTCATGTTCATCTCGCCGGACGAGGCGACGAACGGTCCGCCCATCATCGGCGCAGGCTTGACCGAAGCTTTCGTAAGATCCGCCACCTCAAGGTCGGGCAGCGGAGTTTGAATGCCTGCCAGCGGGAAATCCTTGCGCAACGGGTGATACGGATAGCCGTCCCACATCAGGATACGACGCAGATCGGGGTGATCGGAAAATTTAACGCCCAGCAGATCGTAGGTCTCACGCTCGTGCCAGTTGGCGGTGGGCCAGATGTGCGAGACAGTCGGCGCAACGGGATCTTCGTCGCTGGCGCAATCGGATGCGATGCGCACATAGCCGTGGCCGGTGGTGGAATAAACGTGCCAGACCGTCGTGAAACGCGGGGTGGCTTCGACGCCGTTGTCGATGGCGGTGACGTCCACCAAGAAATCGTAAGCGAACTCGTCGCGCAGGTATTTAAGAGCGGCAACAACCTCGCCCATGGGAAGGTTGAGCGCCGGATGATCGCCGGAAGGGCGCAGGGTGGCGGCAGGGAACTTGGCCTGAAGGGAGGCGGTGACGTCGGCGGGCGCGGTCATGGAAAGTATGCGGGGAAAATTAAGCCGACTGCAGGAGCGTGTTGGCCGAAGGCTCTTTTTTGATCTTCGACTGGAGCTTCATCAAAGCGTCCAACAACGCTTCGGGGCGCGGAGGACAACCGCTGATATATACATCCACGGGAACGATTTGATCGACACCTTGCAGGGTGGCGTAGCTGCGATACATGCCGCCAGAAGAAGCGCAGGCGCCCATGGCGATGACCCACTTCGGCTCGGCCATCTGGTCATAGATGCGGCGGACGTGCGGAGCCATTTTGTAAGTAACCGTGCCGGCTACGATCATACAATCGGCCTGGCGCGGGGAGAAACGAAACACCTCGGCGCCGAAGCGGGCGATGTCGAATCGGGCGGCGGCGACGCCCATCAGCTCGATGGCGCAGCACGCGAGGCCCATCGGCATGGGCCACACGGAGGAGGAGCGCAGCCAGTTGATCACGGCATCGGCACGGGTGACAACAATGTCACCCTCGATCTTCGTGTTGTATGCCAGTTCGTTATTAGCTGAAACCATGGTCGTTGGTCGTGGTTAAAAGGTCCTAAACCGGCGAACCGTAGCACCCGTGCAAGGTCGCGCAAGACGCATTTCGGAAACGCAACCGGTATGAGTCCGCGGCGAACCGAAGATCAGATTTTTCACCATTGACCCGCGCGGAGTGAACCGACTTCCTCTGCCCTTCGCCCATCGGACAGAGCTCTTCGGAGGTTTGTCCAGAACATCAAAACGGAGAGGTGGCAGAGTGGTCGAATGCGCTCGCTTGGAAAGCGTGTGTAGGGCAACCTACCGAGGGTTCGAATCCCTCCCTCTCCGCCAGTTTTTAAAAAATACCCGGCCTTAATCAGCCGGGTTTTTTATTGGTCAAATTCCTGACCTCGCCAGGGTCGGCCGCCAAATCAAACGCCAGCCACGGCGTGCCATCCGTGTTGAAAACTTCTTTCCGCGTAGCCGATCGCCAGCCGCGCCAAGTCCGGTCGCATTGATAAGGGAGCGCAACGACACTCGGCATCGAAATCTCCGCCCGGTCCCGCTGACAGGTCCATGACCGGCCTTCAGACCATGCGAGCGTCATTGCCGGTAAATCCAGCAGTGAGACCGGTTCAACCGAGCAGCCGTGCGGATTCCCCTCCCCGGGCTCGACGCTCGGTGCACCGCGCACCAACAATGGCACGCGCACGCTTTCCTCGTGGGGCCATCCCTTGCGAAACAACCCGTGCGCGCCGTGCATGTCTCCGTGCACCGAAGTGAACACCACGATCACATCCTCGGGCAGCGCGGCAACCAATCGACCGATCGCGCGATCAGTCGCCTCAATATGCGCATGATAACCCGCCAGTTCACGCGTGGCTTTTTCCGCCACCGACACAGGCACGTTATCCGCCAGCACCATAGCGCGCGGCTCGACGCCTGCCGCCGGCGCATCATAAGGCGGATGAGGAGCCTCCAAACTCACGACGGCAAACCATGGTGCGCCCGGCAGTCGCGCGCTACCGCCAAGCCACTCCCCTGCCCGTTCGCACAGCACGTCGCTTTGATAACCACAGAACCGCACCGGCTCCGGAAGCCGTGTTCCGTGCAGCCAGGGATCGTTGAGCAAAAACCCGCCCTCGAATCCTTCCCAAAACTGAAACCCACCGCGCGACTCCGTCGGCACAATCATCTTTGCATGCGTCTCGCCCACCAACGCCGCCGCCGGATCGCGTTGCGCCAAATGCCACTTTCCAAAAAACGCCGTCGCATACCCCCGGTCGTTCATCTCATGAGCAATCGTCCGCGCCTCCACCGGCAGCGGATCGTAGTAATCGCGCACGCCGTTTTCCGGTGAACGCACACCGGTCAACAACGCCGCACGGGCAAACGGCCCGAACGGATGCGGAGTCACCGCCTGCGTGTAATTCACCGATCGCGCCGCCAGCGCATCGAGGTGAGGCGTGCGCGCATTCACGTCACCCGCATAACCGCACGCCTGCGCCCGCCACTGCGTGGTGACGATCCACAGGATGTTGGGCGCGGCCGTTGACGACATACCGTCATCAACGCACACCGCCGCCCCGCCGCGCAAACCTTCAACGCAAAACCAGCCTTTGCTTCCAACCGATCCCCACGCTTCAGTCATCGTCGCATGCCGCAGTCCCGCACATCGCGACGCCCGCCTTGGTGGCAATGGCCCTCCACGCTTTCCCTCGACGCCCCGTTCGTAGCCGTGCTCTGGCAGGCTCTCTTCGCCCGCAAACTCGACGTGCACCTCGACTGGCACGACCCCGTTTTAATCGGTCTCGCCGTGTGGATCATCTACGCGGCCGATCGGTGGATCGAAGGCTGGCGGCTCGACCCGAACACCGTGCAAACGCGTCGCCATGAATTCTACATTCGCAACCGCTGGCCGGTCTTCTGGGTCGGTATCGCCGCGATCATTGCGACCACCGTCATCGCCCTCGGACGCCTGGATGAACGCGAATTCAAAGCCGGCTTCATCCTGCTCATTCCCACTGTTCTGTATTTGTTTTCGCACCAGCTGGTTCATCGACATCATCCGCTGCGCCTGCCCAAAGAAATCGTCATTGCGGTGATCTTCGCCATCGGCTGCGCACTCGCGCCCGCCGTCCTCGCACCCGAAAAAATCACATCACTCATTATTCCCGTCACGCTGTTCGGACTTCTCTGTTTCTCCAATTGCGCGCTCATCGCCTCTTGGGAAAAAGAAGTTGATACGCTGCACGGCCAGACCTCCCTCGCCCTCCAACTCAAGGGCCGGTGGACGCTCATCCATGCGCTGCCATGGCTGCTGTTGATCGCCGGATTACTTTCTGCCGTCCTCAATTCCGACCCAACCCACCCCGGCGCACTCTGCACCGCGGCGAGCGGTCTGCTCCTCGGTCTGCTCGATCTCGCGCAACCGCGCATCGGTCGTGAAACCGCGCGGGCCTTGGTGGATTTCACGCTCATCACGCCCGTCGTGTTGTTTTTCATCCCATGAAAACCAACGGCTACGATCCACTCGCCCGGTTTTATCGGTCACTGGAATTTCTCGCCTTTGGCCGCGCATTGGAACGCGCACGCTTCCAGCACTTCGAGCAGTTGCGCGGACGCCAACGTATCTTGCTCCTCGGTGACGGCGATGGCCGCGGCCTCGCCCTCGCATGCCAACTTGCACCCCATGCGCAGATCGACTCGGTCGATTTCAGCGCCGGCATGCTTCGACGCGCCGCCGATCGCCTCAGTCCGGCGGATCGCCAGCGCGTCACCTTGCTTCAGGCCGATGTTCTCACCGCTGAATTTCCGCGCAACACTTACGACGCGGTCACCACGCTATTCTTCCTCGATTGTTTTTCACCCGAACAAATCCGTGTCTGTATCGACCACGTGCGACCGTCGCTCAAGCCCGACGCCATCTGGTTGTATGCGGACTTTGCGTTGCCTGTCGTCCGTGGCTGGGCCCGAACCCGCGCACGCATCTGGCTCGCGCTGATGTTCACCTTTTTCCGCTGGCAAACCGGCCTCGCCATCAGGGAACTTCCTCCTGCCGAAGCACTGCTCAAAACCGCCGGATTCCACCTGCTCGCCGAAACCTCCCGCCAAGGCTGCTTCCTCCGCAGCGCCGTGTATAAAAACCAGTTTGTAACTTAATAAGTTACAAACTGACTGATCGGATAACGGGTGCAGGCGTCCACGATGCGGCGGGTTGCCAAGGCGGTTGGGGCGTGTTGCGCTCGGCGGCCATGACCATTCGCGAACCCGAAGTCGTCGATCTTCCCACGCCGCGCGGCTTGATGCGCACGCAGGTGTTTCGTCCCACTGGCGACGGACGTCATCCGGGCATCGTTTTGTATTCGGAGATTTTCCAGATCACCGCACCGATCCGGCGCACCGCCGCGTTTCTCGCCGGCCACGGGTTCATCGTCGCCGTGCCCGAGGTTTACCACGAATTCCTGCCCGCCGGCACCGTGCTTGCCTACGACCAAGCGGGTGCCGACAAAGGCAACGAACTCAAATACGCCAAGGAGCTCGCGTCCTACGACGATGACGCCCGCGCAGCCGTCGCGTATTTGAAAAATCATGACAACGGCAACGGCCGCGTCGGCGCCATTGGCATCTGCCTCGGCGGACACCTCTCTTTCCGCGCCGCCATGCTGCCCGAAGTCAACGCCACGACGTGTTTCTACGCGACCGACATCCATCAGGGTTCGCTCGGGAAAGGAAAGGCCGATGACTCGCTCGCCCGCATTCCCGACATCAAAGGTGAACTCATGATGATCTGGGGACGCCAGGACCCGCACGTGCCCGGCGAAGGTCGCGCCAAAATCTACTCCGCCCTCACTGCGGCCGGCACGACGTTCACCTGGCACGAATTCAACGGCGCCCACGCCTTCCTCCGCGACGAAGGCCTTCGCTATGACGCCGAACTCGCGCACCTCACAATGGGCATGACCGTGGATTTCTTCCGTCGCCGGCTGAGTTAACCCGCGCCGGATTGGGAATCTGTTTTCAGACGCACCCGCCTGACGCTGCCTGCGCAGCGCACCAAGCTGATGCCTTCCCCATGAAACGATTTCTTATTGTCAGTTTGCTCTGCGGTCTTTTTTCCGGATCTCCTGCCTTCGCCACCAAGCCAGAATCGCTCGATCTCTACCTGCTCATCGGCCAGTCAAACATGGCCGGCCGCGGTGCACTCAGCGAAGCCGATCGCAAACCCGATCCGCGCATTTTCGTCCTTAACAAAGAGAATGCCTGGGTGTCCCAAGGTGAGCCGATTCACTTCGATAAACCGGGCATGACCGGCGTGGGCCTTGGGTTCACGTTTGCCAAACTGGCAGCCGCAAAAAATCCCGGTGTAACCGTCGGCCTCATTCCGTGCGCCGTGGGCGGCACACCAATCGCGCGTTGGAAGCCCGGTGCCGATCTCTACGAAGCGGCACTCGCACGCGCCAAGCTCGCCCAGCAAAGCGGACGGCTGAAAGGCATTCTCTGGCACCAAGGCGAGTCCGAGTCAGGCGATGAAACCAAGGCGCGTGCTTACGCGGAAAATCTCGCCGAGGTCGCCGCCGGCTTTCGGCGTGATCTCAATGCGCCTGACGTCCCGTTCATCGCGGGCGAACTGGGAGAGTTCCTCTACACGCGCAAGGGCGACAAATCCCCCTTCGCGCGCGTGATCAACGAACAGATCAACACCCTGCCTTCGTTGATCCCGCATGCCGCCGCAGTTTCCTCCGCCGGGCTCGGCCACAAAGGCGACGAACTGCACTTCAGCTCGGAAGCGCTGAAGGAATTCGGCGCGCGCTACTTCGCCGCGTTGCAGTCATTGCAGGCAACTTCGTCGCGCTCAAAAAAACCTTAATCGCCCCTCCAAAAAAATGACGGCTGTAACCGGCCGCGAGTTCGCGACGTCTGGGTAAAGGTAACCGGCAGGCAAGGCCGGCTCACATACATATAGGGATACAAAGACGGCGCACTGGGGAGTGCGCCGTCTTCTTTTCAGCCGTGCGTCGTGCGACTCACTGCTGGATGCGCAGCGGGAGTTTGCGCAGGCGCAACGTGAGGTCGTCGAACTGTTTGGCCGTGGGACGGCTCGCCAGATCATCACCCGTGCGGATGACCTGCGACGGCAGGAAGTTATTCACCAGCGCGCAGTATTCGCTGTTCACCATGATGCCGAGGAGCTCGCCCGTTTTGCTCAGCACAAGGTCTCCGCGCGACGGCGAGAAATCGCCAAACAGGCGGCGAACGAGACGGTTGTCCATGCGCACATAGCTCGGATTCGCCGGATCGAGTTTGAACGGAATTTCGCCGTAGCCAGTGCCGCCATTCGCGATGAGTAAAGCCTCGGTGTATTTGAACGGCTCGAGTGCAATAGGATAGGCTTTCACGCCCAAGGCCGCCTGCTGTTCGGCCGTGACCGGCATGACAGCGACGCGCGGATCAACTGCGAGAAATGTGAGGCGCTCAGACGTCGTGGAGTAACCGTCCTTGCGGAACTCGGCTTTCAACGTGTTCCAGTTCCAGTTGATTTCGCTCAACGTGAACGGCGTGTCGTTGATATGAAACAATGCGAACGTATCGCGTCCGTCGGTCACGAAGATCGTGCGCGTGTCCTTGTTCTCCGTCTTCACGCCGAAGAGCCCGGGGCGCGTGCCGACAAACGAGGTCTGCACGCGATTGGCGAGGAAGTCGTTGAAGAGAATGTTCACATTGATCGGACGGTTGTCGCGAATCTCCTTCGTGAGCGCGGTGGAGCTGTCGGCAAGCTGGCCGACGCCTTGCGCCAGCTGCGTGGTGGCCGCCTGCACTTTGATGCGTTCCTCACGCTCGGCCTCGACTTGAACCTTCAACGATTCGGCCGCGGTGCGGAGCAACTGTTTCTCCTGCTCGGCGACGCGCACAGACACGTTGAGATCCTCAATCTTCGCACGGGCCTCGGCCTGCTGTTTTTCGAGGGCGGCGAGTTCCTTCGCCTGACGCTCGGCCTCGGCCTGGCGCTTCTCGAGGTCTTTGCGCAACTGGTCGAGCTGCTCCTTGGTCAACGACGCATCGGCGGCGGCCTTGGTGTATTTCGAGGAAAGGTCATCGGCCTTCGCACGCGTGTCGGCGAGCGCGGTGGAGGTTTCGGCGAGGGACTTATCGCGATCGCTGAGAGTCGTCTGCGTGGTCTGCAACTGCTGCGAGAGCTGGTCGCGCTGGGTGCGTTCGTCCTCGAGCGAAAGCTTCATCAGGGAGACGATATCGTCATCCTTGGTGGCGGCGCCGGCTCCCGGCGTTACGCTTGCGGGCGGCAGCGGCGCGGCGGGTTGGACCGGCGCGGCCTTTTGCCAGTCGGTCAACGCCAGCAGCGTGAGCAGCAGGAAGTCGCAGAGGATGAGAAGGAGTGTTTTGTTCATGGCGCCAAGGCCTGAAGAGTGTGGGGCATCAAGCCACCGCGATCACCGGTTTCGACTCGGCCTGGCCGGCCAGGATCAGGCTGCGTTTGTAGGGACGCACATGACGGATCTTAATCAGCGCAACGCAGCAGATGCCGAAAAGGTTCGAGGAATAGGCGGCGAGCAGGTTCGGCTGGATGACGCCGAGCACCTGAAGCACGAGCGCGGTGGCGGTGCCGGCGATGCCGATGTAAAGGCCGCCGTCGAAGAGGTTCTCTTCGTTTTCCATGAGACGGAGTTTGAGGAGCGCGGGCACGGCCTGACGGTCGACTTCGCGGATCTTGGAGAGGCAGTAAAGATACATGCCGATCTGGAGCAGGGCGAAGAACCCGATGGTGAAGAGAGTTGAAGTATCCATGTTAAACGTGGGAGCCGTGGGCGTGAGAGAGGCAGGGTCGGAAATATTGGCGAGGACGGGAATGGTTAACTTGAGTTGAAATTCGGAAGGTGCGGGTGTTTTGAGCAGGAAGGGTTCCGTGCCGAGCACGAGCAGCGCGGCGGTCAAAATCGCAAGCGCGCCGCTCTTCACCCGAGGCAGCGAACGGTCGCCAGTATCATCAAAGAGCAAACTCTCCAGACCGCGAAATACACAGAAGGCTCCCAACAGAAACCCGAGATACTTGGCGATCAGCGCCAGCTTCGGGTAGAGCAACGCCATCAATGTAATCGGGCCGAACGACGGGGCGGGCTGGCGGTTGACCGGCACTTGGCGCGCAAGCAGCTGCTCCGTGGCGCCCTGGCCGAGCGTGAGAGCCAGCTTTAGATCGTCCATGCCCGGACGACCGTATTTCAACAGATACGTCGCCACGCGATCCGCCGACCCGGTGAGCAACGCGGCGGCATAAATCACCGGCAGATCGTCGGACGCGGCGCGCGCGAGCTGTGCGAATTCTCCGGTGGTTTTCACGCTGTCGGTCACCCGCATCAACTCGGTGAGCTGAATCCAATCAAGCCGACGTCCCAGCGAAAGCAGGTCGATGAACGCGGGCTCCAATTCGCCCAGGTTGTTTTGCGTCGCAGCGGTCTGCGCCAAATCGCGCAACTCGCGTTGAAGCGGAGCTGAAAAATGATCGCCCTGATAAAGCAGCGCGGAAAGCAGCACCACGGCATCGAGCGTCTGGCCGCCGGGCTTGGTCGCAGGCACAAAGCGCCCCGCCTCGGGAACGTCGCGCACGCGCAGCAACGTTTGCACGCCTTGCGAGCGCGAATTTTTCAGGTAGGCGAGCAGGCCGGCGCGGGATTTTTCGGTGATGAAAAACGTGAGGACGGGTGTGCTCGCGCTGCGGCCGGTGTTTTCCTTAAGGCTGAAAAGCGGATCGAGAAACGGATCCCAGCCGCCCCACGGCACGAGTTCGGGCTGGCGGTGGGTAATGTTGTCAATCGCCGTGGCTAGCGCCGGTGCCTGCGGGTCACCGAGGGTGCGCGACGCGGCGAGCACGAGTGCGGCCGGACCGGGTTTCTCACGGTCGAGCAATTGGCGTCCGAGCCGGGCCACGGTGGATGTGCCTTCGCCGGCCTCCTTTAAGAGCGCGGGGGTGACCGACTTCAGATTGACGGGCACGATCCACGCCGCCGCCAGCAGCAACAGGCCGGCAAGCATCCAGATCGAAGCTGATCCGGAAAAGGGAGAACGGGAGGACGTCATGCGCGTTAAAGTATTCGTTTGCCGCACGCGCATGGCAAATACACGTTACGCGGCCTTAAACATAGAAGACACATGGCCCTCCGAATTGTTCGCTACAACGACCCCGTGCTCCGCAAAAAGGGCGAGCCCGTGAAGGTTTTCGACTCCGCTCTCGCTCTCTTTTCGGAGCAGATGGTGGCCACCATGCACACCGCGTCCGGCATCGGGCTCGCCGCGCAGCAAGTCGGCAAGGCGCTCCAGTTCTGTGTGGTGGACCTGCGCGCGGCCGATCGTGACTTCGAGTGGGAACTCGATGGCGCCCGACCGCCGCTGGAATTGTTCATGCCGCTCGCTCTGGCCAATCCCATTGTGACCGTGCTGCCGTCCGAAAAAACCGTTTACGAGGAAGGCTGCCTGTCGTTTCCGGATATCCGCGGCGATGTAATCCGGCCCGATGTGATCCGCGTGGTGTTTCAAGATTTGCAAGGCACTTCACACACTCTGGTTTGCGATGGCTTGCTCGGACGCTGCATCCAGCACGAGGTCGATCATCTCAACGGCACGCTCTTCATTGATCGTATGGAGAAAAAAGTGCGCACGGGCATCGAGAAAGAGATCAAGGAACTCGCGAAAGAAACCCGTGAACAGGGCGAAGCCGAGGCGGGCGCCACCGGTTGCAGCGAAAAATAAGTCCGGGCAGACCGGTGGTTTCATACCACCGCTGAGACAGTTTGCAGGATTCCTTCCCTCGCCTCACGCGGGGGATTCAGTTTGGATTCTGGGTAACCCTTTCCCCTTACCATGAGCCAAAAATCTGACGGAATGAACTACGCCCCTCAGGGCAAACCCCGCCCGGTCGTCAAACCCGGCGAATTCATTTTCGCCGCCGTCCATCTCGATCACGGCCACATCAACGGCCAGTGCAACGGCCTCGTCGAAGCCGGAGCGCAACTCAAGTGGGTTTACGATGCCGACACCGCCAAGGCCGAAGCTCTTGCTTCCCGGTTTCCCAGCGCGAAGGTCGCCCGCTCGCTGGACGAAGTTCTCGCCGATCCCGCCGTGCAGCTCGTGGCCGCCGCCGCCATTCCCAATCTGCGTGGCGCCCTCGGTTGCCGTGTCATGGAAGCCGGCAAGGACTACTTCACCGACAAGACGCCGTTCACCACCCTCGATCAACTCGCCGAGGCCAAGGCGGTCGTCGCCCGCACTGGTCGCAAATACGCCGTGTATTTCAGTGAGCGCCTGCACGTTGAATCCGCCATGTATGCCACCGATCTCGTCCAACAGGGCGCCATCGGCCGCGTGATTCAAGTAATCGGCCTCGGACCGCACCGCCTCGGCACCGGCCGCCCCGACTGGTTCTTCAAAAAGGAGCAATACGGCGGCATTCTGTGCGACATTGGCAGCCACCAATTCGAACAGTTCCTCACCTTCACCGGCGCGACCGACGCCACCGTGACCAACGCCGCCGTCGCCAACTACGCGAATCCCGACACGCCGGAGTTCGAGGATTTCGGCGAGGCCAGCCTCGTCGGCAACAACGGCACGTCCAATTACATCCGCGTCGATTGGTTCACTCCCGCCGGCCTCAGCACTTGGGGCGACGGACGGATGACGATCCTCGGCACCAAGGGCTACATCGAGCTGCGTAAATACGTCGATGTGGGCCGCGAGAAAACTGGCAATCATGTCTACCTCGTTGATGAAAAGGGTGAACAGCATCTCCACGTTGAGGGACAGGTCGGCTTCCGTTACTTCGGTGAACTCATTCTGGACTGTCTCCACCGCACTGAAAAAGCCATGACGCAAGCTCACGCCTTCAAGGCCGCCGAGCTCTGCCTCAAGGCCCAGGCCGCCGCGAAAAAAATCGCCTGATTTTTTTCGCGAACACCGGGTATTTTTCGCGGTCAAAGAGTCACGTGCAATGGCACGTTTTTTAACTCCTTGCTTACAAAAGCGGGCGTTAAAGAGCGTGCTTTTTTGCGTCAATTAATCAGACTCATAACGTGATCCTACCCCTGCGATCACGTTAGCCCCTACCCCCAATGAAATCGCTAAAAGCCGTCTTGTTTCTGTCCGCCATTGGAAGCCTGTTTGTTTCCGCCCGCGCCGAATCTTTTTTTCAAGCCTCACTCTGGGCACCCGAGCCGCAGCTCGTGGATTCGACTGAAGATGTTTCCGGTATCCGCCTTCAGATCTACGGCGAAAATCGCAACGTAAAGGGCCTCGATATCGGTTTCGCCCATTCCACCACCGGCGACTTCACCGGCTTGGGCGGTATTTTCACACTTTATAACTACGTCGGCGGCACCACCACCGGTGTCCAGTGGGGCGTCGTCAACAACGCACAAGGTGAAGTGAGCGGCTGGCAAAGCGGCTGGGTGAACCTTAACCAATCCAAGGTCACCGGTCTGCAAACCGGTCTGCTCAACTTCAACGCCCTCGCCACTGCGAACATGTCCGGTCTGGGCATCGGCCTCGTGAATGTCTCCAAGCATGTTTACGGCATTCAGTTTGGCTTCATCAACTATGCCGAAAGCCTCAAAGGCGTGCAGATCGGTCTGTGGAATCAGGTCAATACCCGCGACTGGGACCAGTTTGACCCGCTGCCCAAGGTTTTCCCGATCATCAATATCGGCTTCTGATTTCACCGGCTCCGCCAAGTCAGGGTTCACGCCTCGGGAATAATTCCCGGGGCTTTTTATTTTCCGTTGGCGAAAAGCCCGCCGCGCCGTGAAGTTCGCCGCATGTCATCCATCGCGACCCGCACCGGCGACGACGGCACCACTGGCTTTCTCTACGGCCAGCGCGTGCCCAAGGATCATCCGCAAATCGAAGCCGTCGGCGCTTTTGACGAGCTCAACGCCGCCGTGGGCTTCGCCAAGGCCACCTGCGCCGACGCGGCGCGTCGCACCGAGCTCGAGCGCATCCAGAAAGATCTGGTCAATCTCATGGGCGAAATCGCCTGCGCGGAGACGGACGCCGCCCGTTACGCCGAATCCGAGTTTCCCAAGCTCACCGATGCCGATCTCGTGCGTATCGACGAAGCCGTGGCCGCGGTCGAAGCGCAAAACGTGAGATTCGACGGCTGGGCCACGCCTGGCGCGAACCTCCACGCCGCCGCGCTCGACTTGGCGCGCACCACCGCGCGTCGTGCCGAACGCCGTCTCGTCGGCCTGCCCGCTCAGGGCCGCACCGTGCGTCCGCTGCTCGGTCATTACATCAACCGCGTGTCCGACCTCCTCTGGCTCTTCGCACGGCAGGCCGAGATGTGAGGATTTAACAAAAAACGCCCGCCTCCAAAAAAGAGGCGGGCGTTTTGTATTCGGATACCCGTTACAGACTGACCGGACTCAGAGCAGGTCGGCCGCGAGTTCGGCGAGCTTCGAGCGTTCGCCCTTGGTGAGCTTTACGTGTGCGGAGATCGCGTGGCCCTTCATGCGGTTGTGGCAGTAAACGAGACCGTTGCTGCGCGCATCCACATACGGGTTGTCGATCTGGGCCGGATCGCCGATCAGCACGATCTTCGAACCTTCGGAGATACGCGTGATGACCGTCTTCACTTCGTGCGGCGTGAGCTGCTGCGCTTCATCCAGAATGAAGAAGCGGCGGGCAATCGATCGGCCGCGGATGAAGCAGAGCGCCTCCACCTCGACGAGACCGCTCTTAATCAGACGCTCGTATGGTTTCATCGGAGCGGCCGGACCATGACCACCGCCGCCATGATTGCCACCACCGTGGCCGCCACCATTTGGACCGCCGTGACTGGAGACGGACTCCTGGCGCGATGTTTCCAAGGCGCTAGGCTGTTTCTTCTGCTGTTTCTTGGAGACTTTCTTCGCGGCGAATTGCGGCTCCTTCGTGGGCTTCGAGGGCATGAGCACCTCAAGCGCGTCGAAGTAAGGCTGAAGCCAGGGCTTCATCTTTTCCTCCATCGTGCCGGGCAGGAAACCGATGTCCTTGCCGAGTGCCATGACCGGACGGGAGATCGACACGCCGTCGTAGAGCGAGCGGTCGTCATGCGTCTGGTGGAGCGCGCAACCGATCGAGAGCAGGGTCTTGCCCGTGCCAGCCTTGCCGAAGCAGGTGATCAGCGCGATCGAATCATCGAGCAGCGCGTCCATGAAGAACTGCTGTTCAAGATTGCGCGAGCGGATCGAAATGCCACCGGGAGCTTTGATGCTTTCGGGAATACGCAGACGCTTCACGAGGCCTTCGCCGTAGTAGCGGGCGGGCATCGTCTTGCCCTCGTCGGAACGAAGGAGCACGTATTCGTTAAGGTAGAGACCCTTGGCGGTGTCTTCATCGAGGCTGAATTCGCCTTCGGAGCAGAAGCGCTGGATCTCGTAGATCGTGACCGGAATCTCGCGATAAGCGTCCTCGTCATCGGTCTCGGGGACCTTGTCGTTGAGATAGTCCTGCGCTTCGAGACCGACGGCGCGCGCCTTGAGGGCGACGTTGACGTCCTTGGTGACAAGGATGGTCGGCGGCGAATAGCGCTCCTGCACAAAGAGCGCCGAGGCGATGATGCGGTTGTCCTTCTTCGAAAAGTCAGAGAGCACCGCGCGCAGCTTTTGCATCAGCGGCGCATCACGCATGGCGGTGTTGTCCGCCATGTAGGGATTGATGATGACCGAAAGCGTGCCGCCCGTTTCCAGCTTCACGCCTTCGTGCATGGAGCGCGAATCGGGCAGAAGCTCCGAGAGGATGCGGTGCACGCGGCGGGCATTGCGGCCGCGCTCGGTGGACTGCTCGGTTTTGATGGCATCCAGTTCTTCCAAAACCTCGACCGGTATGGCCAGGTTGTTGTCCTCGAATTTGAATATCGACTGCGGGTCGTGGAGGAGGACGTTGGTGTCCAGGACGAAGGTCTTCGCCTTTGCAGAGACCTTGAGCTGCGTTTTAGAGGCTTTAGCCTCGCTCAGGTGTTCCATTTAAGGGTGGTGGATAACTTGTGAGTAAGTCTGCTGACAGAACGTATTCTGTCCATGCAAGAGTTGAGCCAGTTCCAATATTTTTCATGGCCGTAACGTTTTCTTCAACGCATACGGCGTGCCGGAATTTCAAGCGTAGGGGCGCCACGGTTCCTCGCCCTCGGCGCGCGGTTTCACTTTCACCGGAGCCCACACGCGCAACAAATATTCCGCGAGATTACGCAGGCTCGTGCGACGCAGGCCTTCGCGTTGAGCGCGCTCGCGAAACGGCGACGCTACCGCCGAGCGTTCTTCAAAGTAGCGCCACAATTCACCTTCGAGCTCGATCGCCGCGGTGTGCGGATCACGCGCACGCGCGGAAATACCGCTGACCTTGTCATGCCAGTGACGCTTCTCGTCAGGTTTCTCCTGAAGGTAATCGAACACCATCTGCTCGGCACGGTTAAGGCTCATCGCCGCGAAACGTGCGCACGCTCCGCCGAAAAACAACCGCAAACCCGCCGCCCACCGTGACATTGCTTTTAAACCGCGCCGGCCTACGGTCGTGACAAATCCCCTTCTCCATGTGGTCCAAACTTAAGGAACAGTTTCCGCTCATCCTCATCCTCGCGCTGATCATCGGCGGCGCCGTTTATTACGCCAACACCCGCATCATCGCACTGCAGGCCGCCCAGCAGGAAGAGCTGTCCACCCTTCGCCAGCAGCACGCGTCCGAGCTTCAGGCTTCCGCGGAACAGACGCGCCGCCAGATCGATGCCGTCAACACGCTCCTCAAGGATGCGATCTCCAAGCGCTCCGCCGATGCGTTCATGAATGACGAGGAGTTTGCCAAGGCCAACGAGGCCAAGGTCAACCAGCTTGCCGAAGCCATCGCACAAAAAATCCAGCCGTTCAACCCGCTGCCCAAGACCCCAGAGGAAGCCGAACGCGTGCAGAACGAGCAGGTAGACAAGGTCTCCAATCGCCTCTCCGAACGCATCCAACCCATCCTCGCCGACATCGCCAAGGATCAGCACCTCACCCGCGATTCGCTCGCCGGTTACAGCCAGAAAATTTCCGACCAGGTCGGCATCGTGCTCACCGCCGAACTCGCGAAAAATCAGGTCCTCAACAACAACCTCGCCGAGACCCAGGCCGTCGCCCGCGAATCCCTTACGCTCTCCCACGAGATCACCGCGCTTTACCTGAGTTCCTTGAAAGATCAGGGCATCCTCACGCGATTGCTCACGCTGCCGGCCAACGTCGTGAAAGACGCCTCGCAGTTCAGCATCATCACCAGCAACGAGCGTAAAAAGAAGGAAGAGGAACTCGTCGCCAAGATGGCCGACATCCAGAAGCGCCTCGATGCCCAGCTCGCTGCGTCGCCCAAGAAATAAACCTCCCGCTTCTTCGCCGTCTTCACTCTACTAGCCACGCCTCGACCGCGTGGCTTTTTTCTGAACTTTTCCCGCCTTTCACCAGTCCATCTCACGCATGACCCGACGCTTTCTCCCTGTTGCCGCCGCACTCCTTCTCCTGACCTCGTCCGCCTGCAAACGCGCCGAGACCCGCGTCACCGCCGGAGATCGCACGCAGACGCTCCACCTCGGCAATCTCTCCGAACCGTCCGATCTGGATCCGCAGCTCATCACCAGCATCACCGACGCACAGGTCTCGATCGGCCTGATGGAAGGCCTCACCGCCATGGACCCCAAGGACGCGCACCCCGTCCCCGGCGTTGCCGAAAGCTGGGAGGTCTCCGCGGATAACCTCACCTGGACGTTCCACCTGCGCGCGAACGCCCGCTGGTCCAACGGTGATCCGGTCACCGCCCGCGATTTCGCTTATTCGATCCAACGTATTCTCTCGCCCAACCTCGCCTCCGAATACGCCTCGATTCTCTACAGCCTCCGCGGAGCCGAAGCCTACAACACCGGCAAACTCACCGATTTCTCGCAAGTTGGCGTCCGCGTGATCGACGACCACACGCTTGCTCTCACGTTGCACACGCCCGTCGCCTACCTGCCCTCGCTCGTCATGCACCAGTCGTGGCATCCCGTTCACAAAGCCACCATCGAGAAATTCGGCCGCATGGATGAACGCGGCACTCGTTGGACGCGCCCCGGAAACTTCGTGGGCAACGGACCTTTCACCCTCGACGCCTGGGAGCCCAACCAGGTCCTGCGTCTCGTGAAGAGCGAAACCTATTGGGACCGCGACGCCGTGCGCCTCAAAGCGGTTAACTTTTATCCCATCGAGGATCGCGCCACGGAGGAAGCGTCGTTCCGCGCCGGACAACTTCACGTCACCGCCACCATCCCGCCCGACAAAATCGCCACCTACAAACGCGACCAGCCGCAGCTCCTCCGCCAGGAGGCGACGTTTGCCAGCTACTTCCTCACTTACAATACTACCAAGGCCCCGCTCAACGACGTCCGCGTCCGCCGCGCCCTCGCCCTCGTGATCGACCGCGCCGCTCTCTGCGAAAAGGTGCTGCTGGGCGGTCGCACCCCTGCCTACACCTTCACCCCGCCCGGCATCGCCGGCTACGAAGCCACGCCCGGTTTCAAAGAAGACATCGCCGAAGCCAAAAGACTTCTCGCCGACGCCGGCTTTCCCGATGGGAAAGGTTTCCCGCGCCTCGAACTCCTCACCGCCAAAGGCGGCAGCAGCCAGATGCCCGAAGCCATGCAGCAGATGTGGAAGACTCATCTCGGCATCGACATCGCCATCGTGCTCCAAGAGGGCCGCGTGTTCTTCGATTCGTTGCGCACGCACAGTTTCGACATCGCGCCCGCCGGCTGGGTCGGCGACTACCTCGATCCCACGAGTTTCTTGGATGTTTTCCGCACCGGTGGCGGCAACAACCACACCGGCTGGTCGAGCGCGGCCTACGACCGCCTTCTCGCCGAGGCTCTCAAGGCCGGCGACAACGCCGTGCGCTATCCGCTCTATCACCAAGCCGAGCAGCTCCTCATCAACGATATGCCAATCGCCCCGCTCGTTTACGGACGCCGCAACTACCTCGCTTCTCCCAGCGTGCGCGGCTGGGAACCGAACGTTCTGGATCTCCATCCGCTCAAAGGCGTCTACCTCGTTCCGTAATAGATCTCGTAGGGCCTCACCTCGCGTGAGGCCGCGTCCACTGCTCAATTCCGCACAACGGACGCTGCGGGCATGGGACCTGCTTAAATGCGGTCGGTAATACTTTTTGCCAAAAACGTAACACTAACGAAAACATCATGCGCCTACGTCATCTCCTCCTCGCCGCCGCGGTCAGCACCGCTTCCCTCCTTTCCGCCGCTCCCCTCAAGATCGCCTACTCCGACTGGCCGGGCTGGACCGCCCTCGCCATCGCCGAACAAAAGGGCTGGTTCAAGGAAGCCGGCGTCGACGTCGAACTTCTCTGGTTTGAATACGGCCCGTCCATGGAGGCCTTCACCGCCGGCAAGGTGGACGCCGTTACCATGACCAACGGCGACGCCCTCGTCACCGGCGCCGGCGGCGGTAAAAACATCGCCGTCATCGTCACCGATTATTCCAACGGTAATGACATGATCGTCGCCAAACCCGGCATCAAGTCCCTCAAGGATTTCAAGGGCAAGAAGGTCGGCATCGAGATCGGTTTCGTCGAACATCTCCTCCTCCTCAACGGCCTCAAGAAAGTCGGCCTCACCGAGTCTGATGTCGAACTCGTTCCCACGCCCACCAATCAGACTCCGCAGGTCCTCGCCTCCGGTCAGGTGGACGCCATCGGTGCCTGGCAGCCCAACTCCGGCGAAGCCCTCAAAGCCGTCCCTGGCGCGACCGCCATCTACACGAGTGCCGATGAACCCGGCCTCATTTACGACGTCATCGCCGTGACCCCGCAAAGCCTCGCGCAACACCGCGCCGAGTGGGTCAAGGTCGCCAAGGTCTGGGACAAAGTCGTCGCCTACCTCGCCGATCCGAAAACCAAGGAAGACGGCATCAAGATCATGGCCGCCCGCGCCGGTGTTGATCCGAAAGAATACGCGGCCTTCATGCCCGGCACCAAGTTCCACACGCTCGCCGAGGGCTCCAAGGTTCTCAGCGCCAAGACCACCGGCTTCGACTCCGTGCTCGGTTCCTCGAAGATCGCCAACGACTTCAACGTGAAGAACGAAGTATATAAGGAATCGCAAGACGCCGCCTCTTACATCGACGCCTCGGTCTCCGCCGACGCCCTCAAGAAGTAAGCCGGTCCTTCGACTCCAGTCCTCGAACTCGTCACTCATGCCGCACTCCCGCTGGTTCGCCGTCCGCCAGGAGATCTCACCGTCTCGCCGGCGCCTGCTGGGAGTCGCGGCATTTTTATTGCCGCTCCTCTTGTGGAGCATCGTCAGCTACGTCCCGTTCATCTGGCATCCCAACATCAAGGTCGCCGACGCCGGTGACGTTTCCTGGCTCCGCGTTGATACCCAGCTCAACCGTCACGAATTCGCCGAGTTGGTCACCCAAGCCGAAGCCGCCGGCACGCGCCCACCCGCCGGCATCCGCGCCAACCCGATTTATCTGCCCGCCCCTCACGAGGTCGGCCGCGCGCTCTACACCGCGTTCACCACCAAGCCCGTTCTTCGCGGCGATCTCTGGCTCCACGAGAGTCTCGCCATGAGCATCAAGACGATCTTCTGGGGCTTCGTCATTTCCTCCGCCATCGGCGTCCCGCTCGGCATCCTCTGCGGTTCGTTCGTCTCCGCCTCGCGCCTCACCGAACCGTTCGTGGACTTCGTGCGCTACATGCCCGCGCCCGCCTTCGGCGCGCTCATGGTCGCCGTCTTCGGCATCCACCTCGAACCCAAGATCGCCATCATCGTTATCGGCACATTTTTCCAACAGGTCCTCGTCGTCGCCAACACCGTGCGCAAAGTCGACGGCGGTCTCCTCGAAGCCGCGCAAACCCTCGGCGCCAAACGCCGCCAGCTCGTCCTCCGCGTCATCCTCCCCGCCAGCCTGCCCGATCTCTACAACGACCTGCGCATCCTTCTCGGCTGGGCGTGGACTTACCTGATCGTAGCCGAGGTCATCGGGGTGAGCAGCGGCATCACGTTTTTCATCAACCAGCAGGCCAAGTATCGCAACTTCGACAACGTTTACGCCGCCATCCTCATCATCGGTTTCATCGGTCTCGCGACGGATCAGGCACTCGGCTGGATCGGCAACCGTCTCTTCACCTGGAAAAATCCCCGCCCGAGCCGCTTTCGCACGTTCTTCACCCGCCTCTTCGCCGGCCGCGATGTCCTCCTCTTTCCGGATAAGCCCTCCTCCACATGAGCGCCCCCGATTCCCTTCCCGACTACCGCACGCAATCCCCCGAGGTCGCCGCGCGCTTTGCCAAAATCAAAGAGCGCCCCGTCGTCATGGAGATTGAAAACCTCGGCCGCCAATTCCCCGGCGAACACGGTCCCGTCACCGCCCTGCGCGACATCTCCCTGCAAATCCACCGACGCGAATTCGTCTGCGTGATCGGCCCTTCCGGCTGCGGCAAATCCACGCTCATCCGCATCATCGCCGGCCTCGATGATCCCACTTCCGGCCGCATGCTCGTGGACGGAAAAGAAACCTCCGGCCCGTCCCCCGAGCGCGGCATGGTCTTCCAAGGCTACACGCTCTTTCCGTGGCTCACCGTGAAGAAAAACGTGATGTTCGGCCTGGAAATGGCCGGCAAATCCGTGAGCGAGGCCGAGGGCGAAGCCCGCCAGTGGATCGACCTCGTCGGCCTCTCCAAATCCGCCGACACCTTCCCGCACCAACTCTCCGGCGGCATGAAACAACGCGTCGCCATCGCCCGCGCCCTCGCGCCCAATCCCCGCGTCCTCCTCATGGACGAACCGTTCGGCGCCCTCGACGCGCAAACCCGCGCGCAGATGCAGTCCCACCTGCTCGACATCTGGCGCAACGTTGACGTCACGATTCTTTTCATCACCCACGATCTCGACGAAGCCATCTTCCTCGCCGATCGCATCATCGTCCTCAAAGCCAACCCCGGCGAAATCCAAGAGGTCATCGAGGTCAACGTCCCGCGCCCCCGCACGCTCGGCCAGCTCCAATCACCCGAGTTCCAAGCCACCCGCCGCCGCCTCGACGAGTTGATCCACCCCAAACTCCACGCCACGTCCGAACACCTGCCCATCGTCCGTCTTACCCAAGTCGGCGACGACGTCGAATAACCCGTCATGCCGTCCACCCGTCGCCGCACGCGCTCACCGCTTCTCTGGTCACACCTCACGTGGCCCGAGATCGGCGCGCTTATCGCCGACGGCCCTCGCTCCGCGATTCTCCCGTGCGGCGCCACTGAGCAACACGGTCCGCACCTCGGCACCGGCATGGACACCGCCCTCGCCACCGACGTCTGCGCCGCCGTTTCCGCCGCCACCGGCGTGCCTGTCCTTCCCTCGCTTTCCTACGGCTGTTCGCTCGGCCATTCCCACCGCTGGCCCGGCACGCTTGCCTTATCGCCGCAAACGTTGATCGCCCTCGTTACCGACATCGGCGACTGGCTCTGGCACGCCGGCATCCGCCGCCTGTTCATCGTCAACAGCCACGTCACCAACTCCGCCCCGCTCCGCTGCGCACTCGAAGTCCTGCGCGCCCGCCACGACGGCTTCATGATCGCTGTGATCAACACCGCCGAAGTCAGCCCGCGCGTCCGCGAAACCTTCTTCGCCGACGCAGCGGACTGGCACGCCAACCAAGCCGAGACGTCCCTTATGCTCGCCCGCGCTTCCGTCCTCGCGCGGCCCAAACTTCTCGCCACGTCGGACGACCCCGACCGCACCACGGGGCTCATTTTCGCGCACCCCGTCAACCGCACCAGTCTCAACGGCGTCACCGGCACGCCCTCGCGCGCGACCGTCGCGCAAGGCAACCGCCTCTTCGCCTGGATCGTCGCCGACCTCACGCAAACCATCCGCCGCGCCCTCTCCGAAAACGCCCCGCTCGACACCCCGTATTTCACCAACGGACCGAACCCACTTGTCACTTAATAAGTGACAAACCCCTTACCCCGCCCACCGGCCATCCGCGCCTCCCAAGGCCACTGCCGTGCCCTCATCCCTCCCTTTCTCCGAACCTTCGCGTCCTTCGTCTCCTTCGCGAGACCCACTTCCGAAACCAACTCCTTCATGAAATCCGAATCCGAAATCCTCGCCCTCCAAGGCGACCTCAAATCCAAAGGCGTCAAATACGTCGTCGGCGCCTACGTGGACATCCACGGCGTCCCCAAGGGCAAATTCGTCCCCATCGATCACTTTGCCCACTTCGCCCACGGCTCCGAACTCTACACCGGCTACGCCCTCGACGGCCTCGGCCAGTCCCCCAACGACGACGAAATCGCCTCCCTTCCCGACCTCGATCGCGGCATCATTTTGCCTTGGAACAAAGAGGTCGCCTGGTTCCCCGCCGACAACACGTTCCATGGTGAACCCTACGACATCAGCACACGCGTCGCGTTGAAAAAAGTCCTCGCCGACGCCGCCAGCCTCGGCTTCGGCATGAACCTCGGCATCGAGTGCGAAGTTTACGTCGTCAAGCTCGGCCCCGACGGCAAATCCCTCCTGATGCCCAACCCCGACGACCGCCTCAACAAGGCCTGCTACGACGTCCAGGGTTTTATGGATCGCTACCCTTGGCTCAACAAAGTCTCCACCGCCATCAACGACCTCGGCTGGGATCTCTACTCGCTCGACCACGAGGACGCCAACAGCCAGTTCGAATTCGATTTCAACTACAGCGACGCCCTCACCATGTGCGATCGCTACGTCTTCTTTCGCATGATGGCCCGCCACTACGCCGCCGAGGAAGGCCTCCTCGCCACCTTCATGCCCAAACCCTTCGCCGACAAAACCGGCAACGGCGCGCACTTCAACATGTCGCTCTCCGACCTCGCCACCGGCGCCAACGCCTTCAAGTGCGACCCGAAAGACGACCCGCGCGGACTCGGCCTCACACCCGTCGCCTACCACTTCATCGCCGGCATCCTCCGCCACGGCCCCGCCATCTGCGCCGCCATGGCTCCGACGGTGAACAGCTACAAGCGTCTCGTCCGCCGCGGACTCATGAGCTACTTCTCGTGGGCTCCCGTCTTCAACAGTTTCGGCACCAACAACCGCACCAACTCCGTCCGCGTCCCCATGGGCGGCGGACGCTGCGAAAGCCGCAACGCCGACTCCGCCTGCAACCCGTATCTCGCCGCCACCCTCGCCCTCGCCGCCGGCCTTGAAGGCATCCGCGAAAAACTCGATCCGGGCGCCCCGCAAGAGGACAACCTCTACGAACTCAGCGCCGAGGAATTCGCCAAGCGCAACATCCAGGAGCTGCCCCGCACGCTCGACGAAGCCGTCAAAGCCTTCGCCGCCGACCCGTGGGTCACGAAGGTCCTCGGCCAGGGTCTCCGCGACGAGTTCATCGCCTACAAATCCGAAGAGTGGCGCCAATACCACCAGCAGGTCAGCGCCTGGGAAATCGACCGCTACGCCCGCATGTTCTAAAAAAATAGTCGCGCGAAGCACGCGAAGGAAACAAAGGTTCGAGCCGGTTCCGCTCCAAATCTTCGCGCCCTTCGCGTCCTTCGCGCGACACTTCTCCTCATGACCGCCGCCGCCAAAAAAGACCGCCTCGCCCGCTTCAGCGTTTCGCTCCCCGAGAGCCTCCTCGATGAGCTCGACGCGATGGTGCAGAGCCGCGGCTATGCGAGCCGCTCCCAAGCCGTCGCCGCCCTCGCCCGAGACGGTCTCATCGAAAACGCCGCCCGCCTCGGCACCGAGTCCGTCGCCGGCACCATCAGCCTGGTTTACGACCACACCACCAAGGGCCTTCAAACCCGCCTGGCCGAGATTCAACACCGCCACTACCTGCTCGTCGTCTCCAGCATGCACGTTCACCTCGAGCACCATAATTACATGGAGGTCCTCCTCGTTCAGGGCAAAGCCTCCGACCTCCAGACCTTGGCCAATGAGCTGACCACCTGCCGCGGCGTCCGCACCGGCAAGCTCAACCTCACCGCCACCACCATCCCGCCTCTGCTTTAAGCGCGGAAAAAGACCCATCATCAGGCTGGACTGGCATTGTTCGTGCAGTATTACTTTTTTAATATTTCGTAACACCGCCATGCCGCTCCTTACGCCACCCGCTCCTTCCGGCACCTCCTTCACCACGCCGCGCCCGACCGGCCCGGTCCCGCAGCCCGCGCCCATTCCCGCCGACCGCCTGCTCGTCGAGGAAACCATTCCTGGCGGCTCCGCCGTGTCTTTCGTAGTCCGTCGCCACACCACGCTCCGCCTCACCGCCCTCGAAGCCGGTGCCAACATCTCCTTCCTCTGCTTCAACCGCGCAGAGCCCGTCGACCGCTACAACATGGCCGACACGCTCAAGGGCCAGCACACCTCCAAGCTCACCACGGGATGCATGCTCTACTCGGACATGGCCCGCGCCCTCTTCTCCATTACCGGCGACACCCTCGGCTGGCACGACCCGCTCGGCGGACACGACACCGCCGCCCACGTCGAAAAGAAATGGGGCAAGAAGAACTACCAGACCGCCCGCAACGACTGGCACCGCAACTCCCACGACCACTTCCTCATCGAGCTCTCCAAACACGGACTTAACGCCCGCGACCTCGTCCCCAACATCAACTTCTTCAGCAAGCTCTCCACCGACTCCGACGGACGCCTGAGCTTCGTCCCCAACCACTCCAAAGCCGGCGACCACCTCGACCTCCGCGCCGAGCTCGACGTCCTCGTGATCCTGACAACCTGTCACCACCCCATGGATACACGCCTCGCCTACGGCCCAGCTCCCATCCGACTCCAACTCTACCGCACCGACCCGCCCTCCGCTACCGACTACTGCCGCACCTACCGCCCCGAAAACGAGCGAGCCCTCTACAACTCCGAACTCTTCTCCCTCTGACCGGCCATGAGCACGCTCATCTACACCGAATCTTCGCTCACTCCTGCCGACGCCGCCTACCGCCATGTCATCCCCGCCGGCGACTTCTGGATGCACGAAATCAAAGCCGGCCAAGTCCTCCGCATCCTCGACCTCGAAGGCAACCAGGCCGCCGACACCCTCTTCTACGCCGCCGCCGACTTCCGCGAACGCTACAGCGCCCAGGACACCATCCGCGAAAACGGCGGCATCTATCTCACCACCGGCACCAAGCTCTATTCCAACGAACTAAACGTCCTCGCCGAAATCACCGCCGACACCTGCGGACGCCACGACACCCTCGGCGGAGCCTGTTCCTGCGAAGCCAACACCCTCCGCTACGGCCACGGCACGCGCCACATGCACTCCTGCCGCCAGAGTTTTCTCCTCGGACTCATGACCTGGCCCGGCAGCACCTTCGACCTCAACAAACGCGACATCCCAGCGAACATAAACTTCTTCATGAACGTCCCGGTGACACCGGAGGGCGGCCTCCAATTCGCCGACGGCGTCTCCTCCCCCGGCAAATACGTCGAGATGACCGCCCGCATGGACATCGTGGCCCTCATCAGCAACTGCCCCCAACTCAACAACCCCTGCAACGGCTGGAACCCCACCCCCGTCGAAGTCCTCATCTGGAATCCCTGAATATGTCTCGCGAAGGATACGAAGGAAGCGAAGGACCAAACCAAAGTAATCCCCTCTCAGAACCTTCGATCCCTTCCCCTCCTTGCGAGACCCTCTCCGTCATGAACCAAGAAGAAATCGGAAAAGCCATTCTCGACGCCGCCTTCACCGTGCACACCAAACTCGGCCCCGGTCTGCTTGAATCCGTATACGAAGCAGCCCTCGTCCGAGAACTCATCAAACGCGGATTCACCGTTGAGCGACAAAAGCCCATTCTCGTCCACTACGACGACGAACTTCTCGAAGAAGTCGCCTTTCGCGCCGATCTCATCGTCAACCACCTCGTCCTCATCGAGCTCAAGTCCGTCTCGGAGGTCACCGATCTCTTCAAAAAGATCACCTACAACTATCTTCGTCTCATCCCGCTCCAACTCGGCTTTATCATCAACTTCAACGAAGCCCATCTCAAAAACGGCATCACCCGCATAGTCAACGGAGCCGAAGGCAAGCCCACCTTCCGTTGACACCTTCCTCCGAACCTTCGCTCCCTTCGCCTCCTTCGCGAGACATCATGTTTTCAAAAGTCCTCATCGCCAACCGCGGAGCCATCGCTTGCCGCGTCATCCGCACGCTCAAGAAAATGGGCATCGCCAGCGTCGCCGTCTATTCCGACGCCGACCGCCACAGCCTCCACGTCTCCCAAGCCGACGAAGCCATCCACATCGGCCCGTCCCCCGCCGCGCAAAGCTACCTCGACGCTGACAAAATCCTCGCCGCCGCCAAGGCCACCGGCGCCCAAGCCATCCACCCCGGCTACGGCTTCCTCTCCGAAAACGCCGCCTTCGTCGAAGCCTGCGAAGCCGCCGGCATCGCCTTCATCGGCCCCCGCGCCGCGCAGATGCGCCAGCTCGGCCCCAAACACTCCGCCCGCGCCCTCGCCAAGGCCCACGGTGTTCCCCTTCTCCCCGGCACCGACCTCCTCCCCGACCTAGAAACCGCGAAACGCGAAGCCGCCCGCATCGGCTACCCCGTCATGCTGAAAAGCACCGGCGGCGGCGGCGGCATCGGCATGTCCCTCATCCGCAAACCCGCCGAACTCGCCCCCGCCTTCGAATCCGTCGTCCGCCTCGCCAAAAACAATTTCAAGGACGGCGGTGTCTTCCTCGAGAAATTCGTCGAGCACGCCCGCCACATCGAAGTCCAGATCCTCGGCGATTCCCACGGTCACGTCGTCGCCCTCGGCGAACGCGACTGCTCCGTCCAACGCCGCAACCAAAAGGTCGTCGAAGAAACCCCCGCCCCCGGACTCACTGCCGACCAACGCACCGAACTCCTCGCCTGCGCCGCCCGCCTCGGCACCGCCGCCGGCTACACCAACGCCGGCACCGTCGAGTTCGTCTACGACAACGCCACCGGCCATTTCTACTTCCTCGAGGTCAACACCCGCCTCCAGGTCGAACATGGCGTCACCGAAGAAGTCACCGGCATCGACCTCGTCGAATGGATGATCCTCTCCGCCGCCGGCGAACTCGACCTCCGCAACTACGTTCCCTCCGCCACCGGCGCTTCCATCCAAGTCCGCCTCTACGCCGAGGACGCCGGCAAAAACTTTCAACCCGCCGCCGGCACGCTCACCGACGTCCACTTCCAGTCATCGGCGCGCATCGAAACCTGGGTCGAGACCGGCAGCGAAGTCTCCGCCTTCTACGACCCGATGATTGCCAAGATCATCGTCCGCGGCACCGACCGTGCCGACGCTCTCGCCCGCCTCGATTCCGCCCTCGCCGACACCCGCGTCTACGGACTCGAAACCAACCTTCCCTACCTCCGCCAGATCATCGCCAGCGAAGGTTTCCACACCGGCTCCGTCACAACCAAATACCTCAACGGCCTCCCCTTCGTCCCCTCCACCATCGAGGTCCTCGAAGGCGGCACGCAGACCACCGTCCAAGACTACCCAGGCCGCATCGGCTACTGGGACGTCGGCGTCCCGCCCTCCGGCCCGATGGACAACCTGTCCTTCCGCCTGGCCAACCGCCTCGTCGGTAACCCCGACACGGCAGCCGCCCTCGAACTCACCGTCAACGGCCCGTCCCTCCGCTTCAACACCGCCGCCGTCGTCGCCCTCACCGGTGCCCACATGCCCGCGACGCTCGATAACAAACCCGTCGCCCCCCACCGCGCCTTCCGCATCCGCGCCGGCCAAACCCTCCGCATCGGCTCCGTATCCGGCGCGGGACTACGCGCCTATCTTGCGATCCGCCACGGCCTCGACGTGCCCGACTACCTCGGCAGCAAGTCCACCTTCACCCTCGGCCTCTTCGGCGGACACTCCGGCCGCGCCCTCCGCACCGGCGACGTCCTCCGCGTCCACACCTCCACGCCCGGCGGCGTCACCACCGACGCCCCGCTTCTCCGCGCCCCCGCCGCCATCCAGCCACCCCTCACCCGCGAATGGTCGATCGGCGTCCTCTACGGCCCGCACGGCGCCCCCGACTTCTTCACCGAAGCCGACATCTCCGTCCTCCTCACCACCGCCTACGAAGTCCACTACAACTCCGCCCGCACCGGCGTCCGCCTCATCGGACCCAAACCCGAGTGGGCGCGCCGCGACGGCGGCGAAGCCGGCCTGCATCCGTCCAACATCCACGACAACGCCTACGCCATCGGCGCCGTAGATTTCACCGGCGACATGCCCATCATCCTCGGCCCCGACGGACCGAGCTGCGGCGGCTTCGTCTGCCCCTTCACGATCGTGCAAGCCGAGCTCTGGAAAATGGGCCAGCTCAAGCCCGGCGACAAAGTCCGCTTCGTTGCGCTCACCGCCCAACACGCCCGCGAACTCGCCTACGCCCAGGAATCCACCATCGAAACCCTCCGCCCCTCGCGAACCTCCAAGCCATTGTCTCGCGAAGGATACGAAGGAAGCGAAGGTTCAAACCAAAGTTCTAAAACTCCGAACCCTTCCTCCGAACCTTCGCTCCCTTCCCACCCTTCGCGAGACACCCCTCCGGAGCCCGCCGTCCTCCACGAACTCCCCGCACGCCCCACCGCGCCCGCCGCAGTCTATCGCCGCCAAGGCGACGCCAACCTCCTCATCGAATACGGCCCGCTCCAGCTCGACATCGCCATGCGCATGCGCGTCCACGCGCTGCAAACCTGGCTCGAACGCCACAAGGTCCCCGGCCTCATCGACCTCACCCCCGGCATCCGCTCCCTCCAGGTCCACTTCGATTACCGCCTGCTCCCCATGGAGCGCCTGCTCGAAATCCTCCTCCGCGCCGAAAGCGAACTCCCCGCCATCGACGACATCGAGGTCCCTTCGCGCATCGTCCACCTCCCGCTCTCCTGGGAAGACGAGTCCACCCTCCTCGCGATCCGCAAATACATGCAGATCGTCCGCAAGGATGCCCCGTGGTGCCCGAGCAACCTCGAGTTCATCCGCCGCATCAACGACCTCCCCAACCTCGAAGAAGTTTACCGCATCTGTTTCGACGCGAGCTACCTCGTCCTCGCCCTCGGCGACGTCTATCTCGGTGCCCCCGTGGCCACGCCCGTCGACCCGCGTCACCGCTTAGTCACTACAAAGTATAACCCCGCCCGCACGTGGACGCCCGAGAACGCCGTCGGCATCGGCGGCGCCTACCTCTGCATCTACGGCATGGAAGGCCCCGGCGGCTACCAATTCATCGGCCGCACCTGCCAGATGTGGAACCGCCACAAACAGACCGCCGACTTCACGGACGGAAAACCCTGGCTCCTCCGCTTCTTCGACCAAATCAAATTCTACCCTGTCTCCAACGCCGAGCTCACCCAGTTCCGCGAAGACTTCCCGCAAGGTCGCGTCAAACTTCGCATCGAAGAAACCACCTTCAAACTCCGCGACTACCAGCGCTTCCTTTCCGAAAACGAAGCTACCATCACCGCCTTCAAGACCCATCAGCAGCCCGCCTTCGAAGCCGAGCGCCAGCGCTGGATCGACTCCGGCCAGATCAACTTCTCCGCATCCGACGAATCCGCTTCCTCGCTCGACGAGTCCGCGATTCCCGAAGGCTGCGTCGCGCTCCCCGCCCACATCCCCGGCAACGTCTGGAAAATCCTCGTTTCCCCCAACGACACCGTGACCGAAGGCCAGCCGCTCGTGATCCTCGAATCCATGAAAATGGAAGTCACCGTCTCTGCGACCCGCGCCGGCGTGATCCGCGAAATCCGCTGCGCCGAAGGCCGCCCCGTCAACGCCGGCGAAACCCTCATCGTCCTCGAAGGCTAAATTCACATGAGCACCGATACCGCGATCTGGATTCATCGCCTCAACACAGCCGAACAAGCTCGCTTCACGCCCACCGCCTCGACGGGCCCGTTGGCTGGCCTGACCTTCGCGATCAAAGACAACATTGACCTCGTGGGCATCCCCACGACCGCCGCCTGCCCGGGCTTCACCTACACTCCCTCCGCCTCCGCCCACGTCGTCCAAAACCTCCTCACCGCCGGCGCGCTTCCTGTCGGCAAGACCAACCTCGACCAATTCGCCACCGGCCTCGTCGGCACGCGCTCACCCCACGGCGCTCCGCGCTGCGTATTCAACTCTGACTACATCTCTGGCGGCTCTTCCAGCGGCTCCGCCGTCGCCGTCGCCTCCGGACTCGTCGATTTCGCCCTCGGCACCGACACCGCCGGCTCCGGACGCGTCCCGGCCGCCTTCAACCAGATCATCGGACTCAAACCCACCAAGGGTCGTCTCTCCACCCGCGGCGTCGTCCCCGCCTGCCGGTCCCTCGACTGCGTCTCGATCTTCGCCCGCGACATCGCCACCACCACCCGCGTCCTCGCCGCCGCCGAAGGCTACGACCCCGCCGATCCTTTTTCCCGCCCCAAACCAAATTGTCACCTAATAGGTGACACTTCCTCCGGGAAACCCCGCCTCGGCGCCCCTCGCGCCGATCAGCTCGAGTGGTTCGGCAACACCGAGTCGCCTGCGCTGTTCGCCACCGCCCTCGACCGCCTGCGCGCTCTCGGCGCTGAAATCATCGAGGTCGATTTCGCGCCGTTCCTCGACGCCGCACGCCTCCTCTACGAAGGCCCGTGGACTGCCGAGCGTTATGCGGCCGTCGGTGAATTCATCGAGCAACACTCTGCCACGCCCGAAGCCGCACGCGCCGCCGGACTCGATCCCACGGTCGCCAAAATCATCCTCGGCGGAAAAACCGCATCCGCCGTCGACGCCTTCCGCGCCACCTACCGTCTCGCCGAACTCCGACGCGCCGCCGACACCATCCTCCCCACCGTCGACGCGCTCGTCGCTCCCACGGCCGGCACGATCTACACCGTCGCCGAAATGGAAGCCGATCCGATCCGCCTGAACTCGAATCTCGGCCGCTACAACAATTTCATGAACCTCCTCGACCTCTGCGGACTCACCGTCCCCGCCGGTCGTTACACGTTCGGCCCCGGCTTCGGCATCACGTTCATCGCCCCCGCCTGGCAAGACGCACAACTCCTCGTCCTCGGCGCCCGCTATCTCGGCGAAAACACCCAACCGGTTTGTAACTTAATAAGTGACAAACCCGCCGCTCCCCCTTCGCCCGCGTCGCCCTCGCCAGTCGCATCCGAGATCACGCTCGCCGTCTGCGGTGCGCACTTGCGCGGGCAACCCCTCCACCACCAGCTCACGACACTCGGAGCCCGCTTCCTCGCCGCAACCACCACCTCGGCGCGTTACCAACTTTACGCGCTCGCCCACACCACGCCGCCCAAACCCGGACTCGTGCGCATCGCCTCCGATGAATCCGGTGGCGCTCCCATCGCGGTGGAGACTTACGCGCTCACCCTTGAAGCCTTCGGACGCTTCACAGCCGCCGTTCCCGCGCCCCTTGTTATCGGTAATGCCGAACTGAATGACGGAACGTGGGTCAAAAGCTTTCTCTGCGAACCTCACGCCCTCAACGGCGCTCGCAACATCTCCTCTTTGGGCGGCTGGCTGGCTTATTTGGGCAGCCCCCGCTGAGACCGGATTTTTGGTCATGCAGCGTGCACGACGGATGAAAAATCCATCGCGCATTATGCAATAGAGAGGCATAGGTAAACCGCCTGATGCCTATGTTTATACCTATGATTTAGAATAGGTTAACTCAACCCCAAGGCCGGTGGCACGAGTCTAGTTATATGGGTATCCGTTCGACACATTTTAACTTCAACGGAATCCACCCATGAACACACAAGCGACCGCCCGCCCCGTCCGCACTTACACTCCGGCCAAACCTGAATCCGCCGCCGAGTCCGCTTACGACACCATCCTCGTGACCCGCTTCAACGCCGGCGACGAAGCCGCCTTCGTTGAAATCATGCAGCGTTACCACAGCCGCCTTTTCAGTCTCGCCCACAACCTTCTCCGCAACGCCGCCGATGCCGAGGAGATCGTTCAGGACGCCTTCATCCGCGCCCACCGCGGCCTGGCCAACTTCCGCGGCGATTCCTCGCTCGCCACCTGGCTTTACCGCATCGCGCTCAATCTTTCCCGCAACCGTTACTGGTATTTCTTCCGTCGTCGTCGTCAGGACTCGCTCTCCCTCGAGCGTCCGTTGTCCGACGAATCCGATGCGACGTTCTCCGACTTGATCGCTTCCGAGGAAGCCGATCCGGCCCACGAGACAACCACCAACGAGTTCGTTTCCCTGATCTCTTTGTGCATGGACAAACTCGACGCCTCGCACCGTGAAATCCTCACCATGCGCAACGTGCTCGATCTTCCCTACGAAGACATCTCGAAGGCCCTTCGCATCAACGTCGGCACGGTTAAGAGCCGTATCGCCCGTGCTCGCGAAAACCTCCGCAAGCTCCTCGCCGATTGCGCTCCCGAGTTCGGCCCCGAGTCCGCTCCCGGCGACTTCTTCGAGAGCGGCCGCGTCAGCCACGGTCACCATACCGTCGCTTACGCTTAACCCCCCCTTTGGTCCGGCAACGGATCATTAACCCCGTATAGAATCTTGTTTGTAGGTAGTGTGTGTAGACCCGGCGGATCATCACTGATCCCGCCGGGTTTTTTTGCGTCCTTGGAGTCCTTACGCCGACAACGCCGACGTGGCGCACCGCGCCGAACGCCCCTCGCGCTTTTTTGTTACGCCGTAAAACCAAGCAAGTTTGTCACTTAATACGTTACAAACTGGTCCGGGATATCCGGATTTTTCCTGCGATTCACCGTTGAGGCATCACGGACGGGACCCAATCTCGGGCTCGATTCTCCCGTGCCCGAACTCCTTCAAACGCTCCACACCACCTTCGGCTATCCCGAATTCCGTCCGCTTCAGCGTGCGATCATCGAAACCTCACTCGCCGGCCGCGATGTGTTTGCTCTCCTGCCCACCGGCGGAGGCAAATCCCTTTGCTTCCAAATCCCCGCTCTTCACCGCCCCGGCCTGACCATCGTCGTGTCGCCGCTCATCGCGTTGATGAAGGATCAGGTGGACCAACTCCAAGCCGCCGGCGTCGCCGCCACGTTTCTCAATTCCACGTTGTCATCGGCCGAAGCCCGCTCGCGTCTCGCCGGTCTCCATCGCAACGAATGGAAGCTCCTCTACGTCGCCCCTGAGCGTCTCATGCTCGATAACTGGCAGGAAAACTTAAAAGCCTGGAACGTCGCCGCCATCGCCATCGACGAGGCTCACTGTGTCTCCGAATGGGGTCACGATTTCCGCCCCGAATACCGCCAGATTTCGAAGCTCCGCGAACTCCTGCCCGACGTTCCGTTGATGGCTCTCACGGCCACCGCCACCGAGCGCGTGCGCGTGGACATCATCAAACATCTCAAGCTCCGCGATCCGTCCGTTTTCGTCGCGTCCTTCAACCGCCCCAACCTCACCTACAAAGTCACGCCCAAGGAAAAACCCACCGACCAAATCATCGCCTGGGTTAAAAAACGCGAAGACGAATCCGGCATCGTTTACTGCGCTTCCCGCGCCGCCACCGAGCGCGTCGCCGAGGCCCTCGCCGGCAAGGGCTACAGCGCCCGCCCCTACCACGCCGGCCTCCCCACCGACGAACGTGCCCGCAACCAGGAGCTCTTCCTCCGCGACGAGGTCCGCATCATGTGCGCCACGATCGCGTTCGGCATGGGTATCAACAAGCCCAACGTCCGCTGGGTCATTCATTACGATCTCCCCAAAAACATCGAGGGCTACTACCAGGAAACCGGTCGTGCGGGACGCGATGGTCTGCCCGGCGATTGCCTGCTGCTTTTCTCCGCCGGCGATGCCGCGAAACAAACGCACTTCATCGATGAGATGACCAACGAGCAGGAGGCGCAGGTCGCCCGCAACCAGCTCCGCCAGATCATGCGTTACGCCGAGGGCTCCGGCTGCCGTCGAGGCGAATTGCTCGCCTACTTCGGCGAAAAATTCCCCCTCGATAACTGCGGCGCCTGCGACAATTGCTCCGAACCCCGCGACCGCTACGACGGCACGCTCCAGGCGCAAAAATTTCTCTCCTGTGTTTATCGCATCAATGCCGCCTCCCGCTTCGGCGTCGGCATCAACCACGTGTGCGAAGTCCTCACCGGCGCCGATACCGACAAAATCCGCCGCTGGGAACACGATCGTATTTCCACCTACGGCATCGGCAAAGATTTCCCCCGCCCCGTCTGGGCCGGTGTCGGCCGCGAACTCCTCCGCCTCGGTCTCCTCGCCCAAAGCGAAGGCGAATTCCCCACGCTCCAGCTCTCCGCCGACGGCATGGCGTTCCTCAAAGAAAAACGCACCCTCACGCTCACCAAGCCGATGGAGACGCCCAAAGTCCGCAAAGTCGTCCGCCGCGAGGGCGACATCGAGTGCGACGAAATCCTCTTCAGCCGCCTGCGCGACCTCCGCAAAAAACTCGCCGACGAACGCAAGGTTCCCGCCTACGTCATCTTTGGCGACGCCACGCTCCGCCAGATGGCCCGCGAGTATCCACAATCTGATGACGCCATGGCCGGCATCTTCGGCATGGGTCAGAAAAAACGCGCCGAATTCAGCGAAGTTTTCTCCAGCGAAATCTCCTCCTACCTCCAGGACAATTCGCGCATGACCTTTAACAACTGATCCGCCCCGTGGATACCGTGCTTCTCATCCGTCTCGCCGGCCTCGCGCATCTCGTATCGCTCACCGCGATGTTTTACGCGCCAGTCAATCTGCGTTGGGATGAAGAACTCGCAAGCCTGCCCCGTCTGCTGCGCCAGATGTGCAACGTTTACCAAGCCTACACCGGCGTCACCATCGCCGCACTCGGACTCGTCTCGCTCTTCTGCGCGCCCGATCTCGCTTCCGGCATTCCGCTGGCGCGCGCGGTGTGCGCTTACATCGCTTTATTCTGGGGTGCGCGCCTCCTCCTCCAACGCACTTACGACTTCGCACCGCATCTGAAAAGCGTGTGGTTGCGGCTCGGCTACCACGGTCTCACCGGCTTGTTCGTCGTCTTCACGAGCTTCTACGGCTGGCTCGCGCTTCGCTAGCCGGTGCTCACTCGGCGAGCACTTTTTTTAACAGCACCAGCAAGGTTTCCGCCGTGTAGGGCTTGTTGAGAAAATGCTTCACCCCACCGTCCTGCCCTGCGGACAGACTGCATTGGGCGTTGAGCCCGCTCACCCCGATGATACGCACGGACGGATTGATGCGGCGCAGCGCGGCAATCAGCATGGGGCCGTCCATCGCCGGCATCATCATGTCGGTGATCACGACGGCCACCTCCCGGCTTTGAAGGACGTAAATCCCCAGCGCCTGCACCCCGTCCTCGGCCGTGATCACACGATAGCCAAACGCTTCCAACGTATGTTTCATGATGTCGCGGATCGAACTTTCATCATCCACGACTAGCACCAGTTGGCCTTCGCCCGATGGAGCCGAATCCATCGCGCCTTGCGCCGGAGCCTCCGCTTCTTCCTCCACTTGGGCGGGCAGATAGACGCGAAACGTCGTCCCCTCGCCCGGCTCGCTGTGAACAGTCACGAAGCCTTCGTGGCTGCGCACGATGCCCAGCACGGTCGAAAGACCGAGCCCCGTGCCCTTGCCCAGCTCCTTCGTGGTGAAAAATGGATCGAATATCCGGTCCAGAATATTCTTGGGGATGCCGCAACCCGTGTCGGCCACTTCGATCAAAACATAGCTGCCGGCGGTCGCACCCGGATTCATCGCGGCAGACTGCTCGTCGAGTGTCGCGCATGACGTCTTCAGCGTGAGGCAGCCCCCATCGGGCATGGCATCGCGGGCGTTCACGCACAGGTTGAGGAGGACCTGGTTAAGTTGAGTCGGATCACTCACGACCGGCCAGAGATCGGCGCCGAGGCTGCTCTCCAGCCTGATATTTTTCGGGAAGGTGCTTTCGATGATGGCTTCGACTTCGTTGATGATGTGCCGCACTTGAATCAGCACGCGCTGGCCGTCGACACCGCGTGCAAAAGAGAGCACCTGGCGCACCAGGCTGGCGGCGCGTTTCGCGCTCCGCTCCATGTTGTCGATCATCTTGGCCGTCTTGGGGTCGATGCTGTTGAAGCGCAGCAGCTCCACGCCCATCATGATCGGGGCGAGCAGATTGTTCAGGTCATGCGCTATGCCGCCGGCCAGCGTGCCGATGCTTTCCATGCGCTGCGCCCGCAGAAACTGCTGCTCCAGCGTTTTCCGCTCGGTGATGTCGGCGATCACCGAGATGAAGTATTTCGCCGCGCCCTGATGATCGCGCAACAGCGTCGTGACCACGCTCACCCAGAACACGGCGCCGTTCTTGCGCAGGTAGCGTTTTTCCGCGGAAAAATCCGTCCGCGCGTGGCCCAGCATCTCCAGGCGCGCCTGGTCGCCCGCCACGCGGTCTTCATGCATCGTGAGTTCGATGAAGGTGAGGCGCAGCAACTCCTCCCGCGGATACCCGGTGATCTCGCAGAGCTTGTCGTTCACCCGCAAAAAGCGTCCGTCCACGCCCACGTGCGCGATGCCCACCGCCGCCTGCTCGAAGGTCGCGCGGAAGCGTTCTTCGCTCTCGCGCAGGCTCTCCTCCATCCGCGTGCGCTCGGCGATGTCCTTCTGCAACGCCTGGTTGCTCTGCTCCAGTTGCAGCGTCTTTTCCTCCAGTTTCCGAATGAGCGTCTCGCTATAGATTTTCAGCGTGTCCTGCTCGCCGCCGACCGAGTCGAAATGCGTCACGGGCTGCGCCACCGCCGGGGCGGATTGCACCGTGCGAATGCGCGTCAGAAAATCCTCCGGCTCCGCCGGCTTCAGAATAAACGCGTCCGCGCCGAGACTGAACGCCAGTTTCTCGTCCTGCTCCTCCGTATAGGTCGCCGTGTAAACGATGAAGGGAATCAACCGCAGTGCGGCATCCGATTTCCAATGTCGCAGCAGCGTGTAACCGTCCATCACCGGCATGAGCAGATCTGACACGATCAGCTCGGGCGGATGCTGGCGCGCCTTGACCAGCGCCTCGGCACCGTGCCGCGCCGTCTCGACCTCAAAGCCGTGGCCGGTGAGCAGCGCCTGCAGGTAATAAACATTCTCCTCCTTGTCGTCGACGATGAGAACGCGCGTCATGATGGGGGTGTGGACGAAGACGTTGGACCGACGAAGCGTTCGATCTCCGCCACAAATGTGTCGGGATTGATCGGTTTCTCGATGTAGCCGTTGCAACCGGACTCCAGTGATTTCTCCCGGTCGCCCACCATCGCATACGACGTCACCGCGATGATCGGCGTGGCCTGCAATGCCTCGATCCGGCGCAACGCCCGGGCCACCGCGTAGCCGTCCATGCCGGGCAGCTGGATATCCAGCAAGACGAGATCGGGCCGGAGCGTTTGCGCGAGTTCGACCCCGCCCGGACCATCGAACGCAGCGGTCACGTTGTATCCGTTTTTCTCCAGCAGAAACGTCGCGAGGTAGCGGTTCTGCTCGTTGTCTTCGATGAGGAGGACGTTGCGGCTCATGACTCTGCTTGGGGTTGAAGCGGAAGGGTAACCATAAAATCGCTGCCACGAGACCACTCGCTGGATGCCGTAATTTCGCCGCCCATCAACATGACCAGCCGGCGGCAGATAGCGAGCCCGAGTCCCGTGCCTTCATGCTGGCGCGAGAGCCCCGTGTCGATCTGGCGGAACGGCTGGAACAACGTGGCGAGGTCGTGCGGCTTTATGCCGATGCCAGTGTCCGTCACACGCAGGCGCACCGTCGAGGCAAGCCCTTCGACGTCGAGCTTCACCCTCCCTTGGTCGGTAAACTTGATGGCGTTGTTGAGCAGGTTGATCAGCACCTGCTCCACCCGCCGCCGGTCACCGGTCATCGCACCCGGACCCGGCGGGAACTGCACCACCAGCTCCAGGCCTTTCTTTTCGGCCAGCGGCCGCACCGAGGCCGCCACGCGCTCAACCGACTCGCGCAAATCAAACGGCTCCGCGCGCACCTCCAGCTGGCCCGCCTCGATCTTCGAGATGTCGAGCACGTCATTGATCAACTCGAGCAGGTGCCGCGCACTGCCGCGCACCATGCCGAGTTGTTTGGTTTGCTCGGCGTTCAGCGGGCCGGCGAGCCCCTGAAGCACGATGCCGGTGAAGCCGATGATGGAGTTGAGCGGCGTGCGCAGCTCGTGCGACATCGTCGCGAGGAATGCCGATTTGAGCCGGTCCGCCGCCTCCGCCCGCACCAGCGCCGCCCGCAACTCATCGGTGCGCGCCACGACCTTGTGCTCCAGGTTCACGTTGAGTTCCCGCAACGCATCCTCCGCTTTTTTCCGCTCTGTGATGTCGATCGACAGCACAAAGATGCCCTCCGGCACCGGCTGGCATCGCACGTCAAACCACCCGCTTGTCCCGTCCATGAACCGGAACTCGATCTCATCGTGAAGCGCCACGCGCTGCTCCAGACAGATCTTGAGCATCGCAAAAACCGGACTGTCCTCGATGCCCGGCCACGCCTCGGACATCGTCCGGCCCAGCAATTCCGCGTTCGGCCGGCGATTTTGAATGGCCGCCGCGTTGTTCAGATAAAGATACCGCCAGTCGTGCCCGAGCAGCTGGCACCCTTCCAGAATGCTGTCGAGCGTGCTGCGGTAGCGTTCTTCGCTCGTATGCAACGCCTCCTCGGCACGCTTGCGCTCGGTGATGTCGATACCCACGCCGACCAGGCAAAGCCGCCCTTCCGATTCCACGCGCCGCCCCGTGAAAAAATACGGCGTCTTGCCGCCGTCCTTCGACAAAAAGGGCGCCTCGATCGAGGACTCCCCGAGTCTGAACACCTCACCGATGCGTTGCTCCAGGGCGGGCTTGTCCTCCGCTGCAAAAAAATCGAGCGGCTGCATGCCCGCGAGTTGTTCACCCGAGTAACCCGAGACGCGTTCAAAGTTGCGATTCCACCGCAGGAACCGCCCGTCCATATCGTAGAAATACAGAATGCCCGGCATGCTCTCTATCATCGTGTCCGAGAACCTCCGCTCGTTCTGCGCCCGCAACTCCGCCGCATGGCGTTCATTCTCACGCGCGAGGTTTGCCAGCGCGAAGGCGATGTCGGTGGCAGCTTCGTTTAAGAGTGCCATTTCCTTGTCCTGAAAAAAATCCTTCTCGTCGGAGTAAACGCTGAGCACGCCGCCCACCTGATCATCGACCCGGATCGGAATCGCCACCGACGCCCGAAACCGGCGGCGGATCAACTCCGCTCGCCATGGGCTCGTGGCCTCGTCGTTCAGCATGTCGTTGCAGACATACGCATGCTTGCTGCGAAACGCCCGGCCCGACGGTCCCATCCCCTCGGGCCGCTCGTCGGCATAGACCTGGATGTTTTTGATGTAGTCGTTTTCATCGCCCGCCACGCCCAGCGGCTCCAGTCGCTCCGTCTCGGGATTACGCCAGCCGATCCAAGCCAGCCGGAACCCGCCCTGCTCGACGAGCACGTCGCACACCCGCTTGAAAAGCTCCTCACGCACCGGCAGGCGGACGATCGCCTGGTTGATGTGTCCCAGCGCTGCGTTGAGGCGGTTGAGCCGGCGGATTTCGCGCTCCTGCTCACGCAGCGTCGCATACCGCGACTCCGCCGTGCCGAACGCATACCGCATCAAAAGCAGCAGCAAAACCGACGTCACCGCCACAAAAGCGCAGCCCTTGTAAACACTCAGCTCAACCAGCCGCGCCGGATCTGCCACCCATAAACCCAACGCCCGGTCCGACAAAAAAATCCACAGCGTCGCGACCACCGCATACACGCCCGTAATCCATCCCGCCGGTGAACGCAGCCGGCGTAATATCCGCATCGTGGGTCCGGAAGCGCTTACAGGCATGCCACGCCTCCCCTCGCCCGTTTCTTTTTCATCCGACCGCAACACTGCGATACGTTCATGGGCATGAACTTGAGCATTCCCGACCTCGCTGCGGATTTCGAGCCGAAACCTTCAGCTCACGATAATTCGAGGATCAACGTCTCGCCCATTCGCGCCGTCACGCCGAATACCTCGCGCAACAATTCAGGCGTCAGCACCTCGCGCGGTTTTCCCACCGCCCTCACTTTTCGCCCGCTCAACACGACCACCAGGTCCAGGCAATGCGCCACCCGCAGGTCGTGCAGCGACATCACTACCGTCGTGCCCACCTCCTTGAGTTCGTTGGCCAGCATCAACACTTCCAACCCATGCCGGGGATCGAGCGATGCCAGCGGTTCGTCCCACAACTGCAACTTCGCCCCCGTCACCAGCGCCCGCGCCAGCATCACGCGCTGACGCTCCCCGCCCGACAACTGGTTCACCGGACGCTCCGCCAGTCCCATCAAATCAAACCGCGTCAGTGCCGCTTCGACGCCCGTATCGTCATCACCGTGCGCGTAGCGCCCTTGCTGCACGACCGCGCGCACCGAAAACCCAAACTCAAATCGCGCCTCCTGCGGCACCCAAGCCAGCCGTCGAGCCCGCTCCATAATCGCAACTTTTTCCACCTTCACCTCCCCCCACGATACTTCACCCGCCGACATCGGCAGCAACCCCGCCGCCGCCTGCAGCAACGTGGATTTCCCCGATCCATTTGGCCCGACCAATCCGACCAACGCCCCGCCCGGCAGCTCCAGACTCACGTCCGTCAACCGCCCCGCCACGCTCACATTTTTTAATGTCAGTGCGTTCATCGATTTAGACCTTCGTCACAGAGCCAAGCCAGAGGCTGCACCGAGTTCCACCGAGTCCCATCCCTCCGAACTCTGTGAAGCTCTGTGCTCACTCCTTCCGCCTCTGTGAAACAACTCCGATATCTGCGCCCATCTGCGCAATCTGCGGTTAAAAAATTCGTTATCATCGTCGTCATCACGCGCGCCTCCTCAACAGCCACAGAAAAAACGGTCCGCCGATCAACGCCGTCACGATCCCCAACCGCAGCCCGCCACCGAGCCGCCCCACCAAATCACACCCGAGCACAAACACCGCGCCACCTACCAGACACAGCGGCACCAACCGCCGGTGTTCAGGACCGACGATCAACCGTAACCCGTGCGGCACCACCAACCCCACAAAGCCCACGATGCCCGCCACAGACGTCGCCGTCGCCGCCAGCACCGTCGCCAGGGCCAGCAACACGCGCCGCAACCGCTTCACATCCACGCCCAGACTCTGCGCCTCCGTCTCACCGAGACTCAGCAAATCCATCTGCCGCCCGAGCGGCCACAACACCGCCGCCGCCACCAGAATCGGCAGCGCAGCCAGCACGTGCAACCAGCTGCGATCTTCCAATCCGCCGAGCAGCCAGAATAGCAGCTGCGCGTTGCGTTCCCACAACGCCACGCCGTGCGACAACTGGTAACTCGTCACCGCGCCGAGCAACGCGTTGAGCGCCACGCCGGCCAGCAACAAGCGTTCGCTGCTCGCCCCTCGCTTCGCCAGCACCAGCACCGCCAGCGTTGCCACCACCGCGCCCGCCACCGCCGTCAACGGCAGCACCCAGAGCCCCGCCAGCGTCCAGCCCCACACGATCGCGGACACCGCGCCCGCCGCCGCGCCGCTGCTCACGCCGAGCAGATCCGGGCTCGCCAGGCTGTTTCGAAAATACGCCTGCATGATCAACCCGCCCGCCGCCAGCGCCGCGCCCGTCAACACGCCCGTGATCACCCGCGGCAGTCGCAGATCCAGCAACACCGTCCGCGCCAATTCATCCGCGCCCGTCAATCCGGCCCACAACTGCGCCCATGAAAATTCCAGCTCGCCCCAGCCCAGCGACACGAACACCAGCACGATCAACACCGCGCCCAGCGCCGGCAGGACCCAGCGTTGTTCGCCGCGTCGCGTCACTTGAACACCTCCGGATGCAACCCGCGTGCGAGCCGTTCATACGCCTCGATGCGATGATGCGAAACGCTCGCCAGCAATGCCGAGGGCAACACCACCGCGCGCCCGTTTTTCACCGCCGCGACATGCCGATACGGCAAAATTCCCCGCAGCGGCGCCAACGCCTCCTCCACCGTTCCCTCACCGCCCAGCACCACGGCATCAATCGGCCACACCAGCATTTTCTCCGACACTTCCGGCGCGACGCCCTTCATCCCGCCCAACGTCGTCGCCAGATTTTCCGCCCCCGCATGATCACACAAATCTTGAAACGTCGTCCCCGCCCCCGACAACAGCCCATACGTCGAGGCGTTCACCACGCGCACCGGTTTCACGCCCTTTAACTTTTCCCGCAACCGCGCCATCCGCGCCTCGCACTCAGCGATTAATTCTTCCGCCCGCGCCTCGCGCCCGAGTTCCTTCCCAAGCGTCCTTAAATTTGAATACACATCCGCCAGCGTCGCGTAACGATCGAACACGATCACGCGCACACCTGTCTTTTTCACGTTCGCGACGAGTTCCGCGCGGCTGTAATCGGCAAACAGCACCAGTGTCGGTTTATAGCGCAGGATCGCCTCGCTGTCGCCCGCCGAGATGCTCGGATACGCCTTCGCCTGCTCTGCCACTGAAGAGAACTCCGCCTGCTTTGAGATATGGCTCAGCGCCGCGATCTGCGCCGGCTCGGCCAACGCGATGAGCAGCTCATCCGTCCCCACCGTCTGCGAAACCACACGCACCGGCGTCACCGCGTGCGCGAGCTCCGACAGACAGATAAAGAGAATGAGCAGCCGAATCATGGGAGCACCTTAGGGTGTTTTTATGAAATAAATTAGGTCGGCGTGAGTGGGAAACGGGGTTCGGCCAAGGCGGCCGAGGTGGAGGCGGGCCAGAGGCCCGTGCCACCGAGGCCAACGCCGGCCCAATCCTGTTTCCCGCTCACTCGCAGAGTTCGACGCCCTAAGGTATTGCATAAACACACCCTGATTAGAACTGCACCGAAGCCCCAGTATAAATAAAGCGGCCCAGTCCCGGATAATACGAATCCGTGCCAAACGACGTGGACGCATACGACACCGTGGTGCGGTCGAAGATGTTGTTCACGCCCGCATACACGCTCCAGTTTGTCGTCGCCCGGAAGGTGATCTTCGCATCGAACACTTCCTCGGATTTCACCTTGGGCGGATTCGTCGTCGCGTAGAAATCATCCATGTAACTTTCGCCCAGATGGCGGTGCGTCACGCTGAGCGTCCAGTTCTCGACCGGCTTCACGAACACCGTGTTGGTGAGACGCCACTCGGGCACCTGACGCAGCGGCCCGGTCAACACCGTGCCCGCGCCTTTAACGAGGTCCGCGTCCACGAAATCGATCTGCGAACGGAAGCCCGCGATCTTCGCCGTGTAGCCGACATTCGCCTGCGCGCCCACGCGACGCGTCTCGGGCAGATTCTGGTTTTGGAAGACGGGGAAACCGTTGAAGAAAATCTCGTCCTCGGTTTTCAGATAATAAGTGGAGACGCCGCCATTCCAGCCGTCGCGCTTCACGTTGGCGCCGACTTCGAAGTTGTCGCTCGTCTCGGGCTTCAGATTCGCATCGAAGAAAACCGGCGACGGGAAACCCTGGTAATATGCCATCTCGTCGGTCGCGGGGAAACGATAGGTGCGGTCGTATTTCGCATAAAAACGCAGCGTCTCGGTCGGACGGTAGTTCACCGCCAGCTGCCATGCATCCGCCGTGTCGCGACGCTCGCCGGTATCGTTGACCACGCGCTCGCGGGCCTCGGTTTTATTCCACTCGTGGCGATAGCCTGCTGAGAAAGTGAACTGCTCGCTCGCTCGCCATTCGGAGAGCAAATACGGGCTCAACACGAAGCGTTTCACGGTGCTGTCCACCGGCGTGGTGCCGACCACGTCAACACGGTCGTGGTTCACATCGATGCCCGGCGTGAACGTGAAATCATCCGTCGTGATGCGCAGTTTTGGTGCGAAGAAATAACCTTCGAGATCGCGGTTGTATTGGGTCGCGAACGGGAGGTCGGCAAACGCGTTGAAATACTCGTCAGCCAGACTCACGCCGGCGTCGGTGAGGAGTTTAACCGGGGCATCCGCCGCGCCGTATTCGTTGCTCACGGCGATGCGGCGATATTCAGTCGTGCCGTTGCCGATCGATGTGCCAATCTGCGTCGGGTCCTGATCCAGCTGAGCCTTCGTGAGCGCGCCGGGCTGATCGAACTCAGTGTCCTGATACGACAGATTCAAGCGCGTGACAGAGTTCTTCTGATTGTCGTAACCGAAGCCGAGCGTCGCATATTTATTCTCGTAACCCGAGTGATCGCGATAGCCGTCCGACGTATCGTAACCGCCCGAGAGCGTCGCCCACGCCTTGCCCACACGCTCGGTGTAGCCGCCGGAAATTTTAAACGTGCCCTCGCTGCCGACGAGCACCTGCGCGCCGCCACCGCTTTTCGCGGGAGCACCGAGCGTGTTGATTTTGATGACGCCGCCCACGGCGTTGTCGCCGTAGAACGCGCCCTGCGGACCTTGGATGACCTCGACCGACTCGATGGACTGGAGGTTGAACTGGAGCCAGTTGAACTGGCCTTGGTCGGGACGATTCGTACGGATGCCGTCAAGGAGGACGAGCGTGCGGCCGTTGCCGATCGCGCTGGAGCCGCCGGTGCCGCGCAACGAGATGTTCGCGCTGGTCGGGCTGCTCACGAAGGAATTGAACTGCAAGTTCGCCTGGCTCTCGAGCAGGTCGATGAGATTGGTCGCGCCGCTCTCGCGGATCTGGTCGCGCGTGATGACCTGCGTGTAGGCAGGGACGTTGAGCGGATTTTCCGGCACGCGGCGCGCGGTGACGACCACCTCGGGCAATTGGATGGGCGGATTATTTTTATCCGACGCGGAGTCGACGTCAGCGCGCAAGGAAACGAGCGGCGCCACAACGGCGCACGCGAGGAAAAGGCGACCCGGAATACGGGCGCGCAAAGAGCTGTTCATAGGAAGTCTGCTACTGGCCAAGGCAAGAGCAGGCCCCTTCCGGAAAATGTAGCCGGGGTCGCTGACCCCGGTCCGAAAAAGCAGCTACTCTCACGCTTCATTTTTGCGATGAAGGAAACGTCCCGCTGCGCGCAATCGCATCGAGACAGGTGAGACTCCGCAAAGAGGATGTTCGGACTCCGCATATGTGGCCCGACCTCCTGCGGCCCAAGCCGGTTTGTAACTTAATAAGTTACAAACGAGCCTGGCTGACAGGGAGTCGTGCGTCCTCGCCCCTCGCCTTCACCGAGACTCGCGTCTCGATTGGCTTTGGACCCGTGCGCCTGAAGGCACGGGTTGTGGGTCTGGATTGATGCGATACCGCAGCGCAACTGTGGCCGGTTCTCACGGCCTTCTCCGCCTCTGCAAAGTGATTAAAAAGAACGACGAACCACGCGGAAGCTGTTGCCCCGTCCTTCGCGAATCAAGCCCCAATCCATAAAACATATCAACACATCCGCATACGAGGATATGTTTCTTGCATTTACCGCGCCATTGCGTTCCCTTTTTTGCGTTAAACCCTCTCAAGCCATGTCGTCAGCCTCGCCCAAAATCTCCTCCGCCGAAATCGATCTCCGCCGCCTCCTCTCCGAGCGCGTCGCCATCATCGACGGCGCGATGGGCACGACCATCCGCTCCTACAACATCACCGAGGAGCAGGCCCGCGGCGACCGCTTCAAAGACGCCCCCAAGGATCTCAAAAACAACGGCGACATCTACTCGCTCACCCGCCCGACCGAGATCGGCGACATCCACCGCCGCTTCCTCGAGGCCGGAGCCGACATCATAGAGACTAACACTTTCTCTGCTACCAGCATCGGCCAAAGCGAGTTCTTCATCGAAGACCCCCGCGAGCACGGCGGACGAAAAGATCCCGCATTCTACCAGGGCGTGATCGAAAACAAATTTCTCCAGGAACTCGCCCACGACATCAACTTCCAGTCCGCCCGCCAGTGCCGCGAGTGGGCCGACCGCATCGCCAACGCCACCGGCCGCCGCCGCTACGTCGCCGGCGCCATCGGTCCGCTCACGGTTTCCCTCTCCAACTCTCCCGACGCCGACGACGCCGGCTTCCGCGTCATCACGTTCGATCAGGTCAAAGCCGACTACCGCCGCCAGATCCGCTCCCTCATCGCCGGCGGCTCCGACCTGCTTCTCGTCGAAACCATCTTCGATTCCCTCAATGCCAAGGCCGCCCTCGTCGCCATCGAGGAAGTCTTCGCCGAGGACAACATCCGCCTCCCGCTGATGATCTCCGCCGCCGTCGGTCGCGGCGGCGAGACCATGATCTCCGCGCAAACCGTCGAGGCGCTCTGGAGCGCCGTCCGCAGCCATCAACCGCTCTCCATCGGCCTTAACTGTTCCATCGGCCCCGACCTCATGCGGCCGTTCCTCGCGGAACTCGCCGAGAAAGCCCCCGACACCTTCATCTCCGCCTACCCGAACGCCGGCCTGCCGAATCCGCTCACGCCCACCGGCTTCGACCTCGAGCCCGCCGACATGGCGCGCTACATGGGCGAATTCGCCGACAGCCACCTGTGCAACATCGCCGGCGGCTGCTGCGGCAACACCCCCGAACACATCGCCGCGATCGCCCAAGCCCTCGCCCCCAAGTCCCCACGCAAACCCATCGCCACCCGCGTCCCCTCCTCCGTTGTAGCCGGGGTCGCTGACCCCGGTCCGAAATCCCCCGTCGCCTCCGCCGCCGATCTCTCAGCTATCAACTCTCAGCTATCAGCGCTCCCACTGAAGCTGTCCGGCTCGCTTCCCTTTACTCAGCAGCTCGGCTCCTACTTGATGGTCGGCGAACGCACCAACGTCGCCGGCTCCCCCAAATTCGCCAAGCTCGTCAAAGCCGGAAACTACGAGGAAGCCGTCTCCGTCGCCCGCCAACAAGTCGACAACGGTGCCAACGTCATCGACGTGTGCATGGACGACGGTCTCATCGACGGCGTCGCCGCCATGACGCGCTTCCTCCAGCTCATCGGCTCCGAGCCCGAGATCGCCAAAGTCCCCATCATGGTGGACTCCTCCAAATGGGAGGTCATCGAAGCCGGCCTGAAATGTCTTCAGGGCAAAGGCATCGTAAACTCCATCTCGCTTAAAGAAGGAGAAGCCAAATTCCTCGAGCAAGCCCGCGCCATCCTCCGCTACGGTGCCGCCGTCGTCGTCATGGCCTTCGACGAAAACGGACAAGCCGCTTCCTACGCCGAAAAAATCCGCATCTGCGAACGCGCCTACCGCCTCCTCGTCGATCAGGTCGGTTTCCCGCCCGAAGACATCATCTTCGATCCCAACATTCTCACCGTCGGCACCGGCATCGAGGAGCACAACAACTACGCCGTCGATTTCATCGAGGCCACTCGCTGGATCAAAGCCAACCTCCCCCACGCCAAAGTCAGCGGCGGCGTCTCCAACGTCTCCTTCAGCTTCCGCGGCAACAACCCCGTGCGCGAAGCCATGCACGCCGCGTTCCTCTACCACGCCATCAAGGCCGGCATGGACATGGGCATCGTCAACCCGTCGATGCTCGAAGTTTACGAAGAGGTTGAACCTGAACTCCTCGTCCTCGTCGAAGACGTCATCCTCAACCGCCGCCCCGACTCCACCGAACGCCTCGTCGAATACGGCGAAAAACTCAAAGCGTCCGCTTCCGGCACCAAAGCCGAGGACACCAAGGTCGAGGAAACCTGGCGCAAGGGCACCGTCGAAGAACGCCTCTCGCACGCCCTCGTGAAAGGCATCGACCAGTTTATCGACACCGACACCGAGGAAGCCCGCCAGAAATACGGCAAGCCCCTCACCATCATCGAAGGCCCGCTCATGGACGGCATGCGCGTCGTCGGCGACCTCTTCGGTGCCGGCAAAATGTTTCTCCCGCAGGTCGTCAAAAGCGCCCGCGTCATGAAGAAAGCCGTCGCCTACTTGCAGCCCTACATGGAGGCCGAAAAAGCCGCGCTCATCGCTTCCGGCGGCGTAGCCAAAGCCCAGGGCAAGATCATCATGGCGACCGTCAAAGGCGACGTGCACGACATCGGCAAGAACATCGTCGGCGTCGTCCTCGCCTGTAATAATTACGAGGTCATCGACATGGGCGTCATGGTCTCGTGCGAAAAAATCCTCGCCGCCGCCAAGGAGAAAAACGCCGACATCATCGGCCTCTCCGGACTCATCACGCCGTCCCTCGACGAGATGGTCCACAACGCCAAAGAAATGGAACGCCAGGGTTTTAAGATCCCGCTCCTCATCGGCGGCGCCACCACCTCCGCAGCGCACAACGCTGTCAAAATCGCCCCGCACTATTCCGAACCCGTCATCCACGTGCTCGACGCCTCACGCGTCATCGGCGTCGTCTCCCAACTCCTCAACCCCGACAACAAACCCGCCTACGTCGCCGACATCCGCGCCAAGCAGGAAAAGTCCCGCTCCGACTTCGCCAACCGCCGCGAACGCAAACCGCTCCTCTCAATCGAGACCGCCCGCGACCGCGCCCAAAAGTTCGACTGGGCCGCCATCGACATCCCCAAGCCCGCCTTCCTCGGCACACAGGTTTTCCGCGACGCCTCCGTGAAAGAACTCCTCGAAAAAGAGTTCATCGACTGGGGTCCGTTCTTCAGCGCCTGGGAACTCCACGGACGCTACCCGCAAATCCTCACCGACGAAGTCGTCGGCGTCGAAGCCACCAAACTCTTCAACGACGCCCAAGCCCTCTTCGAGCGCATCATCGCCGAGAACCGTTTCCAGCCGCAGGCCATCCAAACCTTCTGGCCCGCCAACAGCGTCGGCGACTCCGTCGAAATCTACACCGACGAATCCCGCACCGAGGTTCTGCACACCTTCCACTTCCTCCGCCAGCAACAGGAAAAACCCGCCGACCAGTTCAACCACTGCCTCGCCGACTACATCGCGCCGAAGTCCAGCGGACGCCCCGACTACCTCGGCCAATTCGCTGTCACGGCGGGACCGGGAGTCGAAACCTTCTCCCACGAATTCAAAGCCGCCGGCGACGACTACAACGCGATCATGGTGCAAGCGCTGGGTGACCGCATCGCCGAAGCGATGGCCGAGTTCTTCCACAAAAAAGAACGCGACCTCAGCGGCTTCGGCCTCACCGAAAACCTAAGTCCCTACGACATCATCCGCGAAAAATACCGCGGCATCCGTCCGGCCCCCGGCTACCCCGCGTGCCCCGACCACCGCCACAAACCCCAAATCTGGAACCTCGTTCCGGTGGAGCGCGAAATCGGCATCAACCTCACCGAAAGCTGCGCCATGTATCCCGCCAGCAGCGTGAGTGGTTTCTACTTCAACCACCCCGAGTCGAAATATTTCGCCGTCGGAAAGCTAGGTAAAGACCAACTCGAAGACTACGCCACCCGCACCGGCATTCCCCTCGTCGAACACGAACGCTGGCTCGGCTCCTACCTCGACTACGACCCGAGCTAAAACGCTCATCGCAGACATTACACAACCCTATCAATAGCTAGATCTAGCTATACGATCGACGTATCCAAAAGTTCGGAGTTTTTGCAGATTGATCACTTGTAAGCGCCATCGGGGTGTTCTTGCTCATGCCCTCATTCCACAGCCATGCCCGCTCCACGTTCACGTCGTCAGCTGATTGCCATCTTCTCTGCATTAAGTCTGCTGCTGGGGCTTTGGTTCGTGCTCGGGCTTGATTGGAAAAAAGCACCCGCTTCCACCACGGAGCCTATACCCACCGCCGTCTCTCAAACGGCATCAGGCGCGCCGACGACGCCGGTCCATGTTTTAAAGGCAAGTCCCGTTAGCGCGGTCTCGCCCCGTTTATTAGCGCCCATCTCCACCGATAAACTGGCACTCGTGCCAGCGGTAAAAGATCGCTGGTCACAAGCTCCCGTCATTTCCGAAGCCATCACTATCGATCCAGTGGATCGCACATTTCGTCATCGAGTCCGCATCGTCCGCACGGGATTCAAATATCCTTTGCTCCGTATTGAAGAAACGCTCCGTAAAGATGCGCAGACAGGAGTAGATGTCCTCGTCAAACAAACCGCCATGGTCGCAGACCATGTTTTGGTTACAGCCACCGCCGGAACTGACCGGATTGCCTTGGTTTCAGCGATAACCCGCGCCGGTGGAAAAATTCGTTCTGCTCAACCCGCAGCACAGCTCTATCTTGTCGAGACCCGTGATCCTTTTGATTTGAACAGCCTCCAGCAGACGATCGAAGCCCTCAAGGCGGCTTCCTCTGTCGTCGCCGTTGTCGAACCTGATTTTATCGTTCACGCGACTGCCACACCGGGCGATTCATACTATCCGCAACTCTACGGATTGAATAACACCGGGCAGGATGGGGGCGTAATCGATGCAGACATTGATGCTCCCGAGGCATGGGAACTCACCACCGGCTCCCGATCCATCCGCGTCGGCGTGATCGATACCGGCATTAATTATACCCACCCGGACCTTGCTGCCAACATATGGACCAATCCGGCTGAAATCGCCGGCAACGGTATCGACGACGATCACAACGGTTACGTGGACGACGTGCGCGGCTGGGACTTTGTTAACAGTGATGCGAATCCTTGGGATGACGACGGCCACGGCACGCATTGCGCGGGAACCATCGGAGCGCTCGGCGACAATGACGTGGGCGTTGTCGGCGTAAACTGGCAGGTCAGTCTGGTTCCCATCAAGTTTCTCGACTCACACGGCGACGGCGCCACCTCGGATGCCGTGGCCGCAATCACCTACGCAACAAACCTGGGACTGGAGCTAACGTCCAACTCCTGGGGTGGCGATGCGTATTCACAAATCCTCTACGATACGATCGCCCAGGTAAATGCGGCGAATCGTCTGTTTGTGGCCGCGGCGGGCAACGATGGCCGTAACAACGATGTCCTCCCCGCTTATCCCGCATCCTTTAATCTCCCGAATATCATCTCCGTGGCGGCCACCGACCGTTCGGATGCACTTGCTTCGTTTTCCGACTACGGCGCGAGCTCCGTCGATCTCTCAGCCCCGGGCGTCGGTATCTACAGCACCAGTAATGAGAATATATTTTTTTATGTCGTGGATAGCGGCACCTCCATGGCTGCTCCGCATGTGTCAGGTGTTGCCGCGCTGGTTCTGGCTCACAACGGCCCGCTTACCGCCGCCAAGCTCAAGTCGATCCTGCTGGCCAACGTCGATCCCATACCATCGATGAACGGTCGGTCCGTCACCGGCGGGCGCCTGAATGCAGCTGCCGCGGTCACCGGCCGCAACCGCACCCTGCACCACTTCGTGTTCGATCCGTTGCCTGCAACATTGATCCGCGGAGTTCCTGTCACCGTGCGATTACGCGCCATCTCTGCCGATGGGCTGCCCGCAGGTGGCTTTAATTCGCCGGTTACGCTTGGAGCCACCGGCACAACATTGGCCGCCCCCGTGGTTGCTACCGGGTGGATCGGAGGCGTTTGGACCGGACAGATCACTCCCGCGGCTTTTTCGGCTTCGGCGCAGCTTACCGCACCCGCAACCGGAATCGCCCCAGCCATCTCAAGCAGCGTATTTTCGGTGATCACCGGCCCTCTCGCGCAATTTACATGGGACCCGATCCCTTCGTCACAATTGACCGATACGCCCTTCGCCGTAACGCTTCGCGCCGCCGATGCAGGCGGAAATCCTGTTCTTTATTCCGGGCCGGCAACCCTCTTCGCCCTTGTCCCTCGCACACTGGCACCGACGAGTTCCTCCTCCACCGACTCCTATCCTTTCGCGTCCAGCTATGGTCGCGCCAGCCGCCAGCAAGTCATTTATCCTGCTTCCGAAATAGGCGGCATTCCCCGCCGGCTCATTTCGTTGGATTTATATGTGGGCACCAGTCATCCAGCCGCCCTGTTTCGTAATTGGACGATACGGCTAAAAAACTCATCTAAAACCTCCATTTCCAATCCGGTATTCGACTCCAAGGGATGGACCACTGTCCACGTTTCAAACGCTGCCCCGACCTCCCATGGCTGGCACTCCTTTGTTTTCTCAACGCCGTTCGACTACGATGGCAGCAGTTCTCTCTTGGTGGATTTTAGCTTCGTAAACACAGCCACTGACTCGAACTACCTGAGCTCATCATCTTCCTATCATTATCCCGCGAACCGATCCATCACCAAGTCCGATTCAACAGCCTTGGATCCTTTCGCTTACACTTGGGGCACTTTGTCCTCTTTTGCTCCAACCATCCGCTTCAAAGATCTGGAGGCCATTCCTGTCCGTCCCTCCTCCGCATCTCTGGTGAATGGCGTTTGGAGCGGTTCGATGTCGTCCCCCCATGCCTCAAATGAAATCCAGCTGCGCGCCCACGACGCCGCGCCCGAGGCAACAGGCTATTCCAATACATTCAGTGTATCCACTCCGCCACGACCTGCCGCTCTTCCGCCGCTCACCGAAAACTGGGAGGCGGGCTCCCCATCCGCAGCCTGGAGCCTGAGTGGCAGCGACAATAACCTGCCCGCGATCACCACCGCCCATCAACCCCACGGAGACGCCAAACACCTGGTCATCGCGTCTTCCAACTACAGTTTGGCCATGCGAAAAGAGGCGACTCTTACGCTAGACCTTGCAGGTCGCACAGGCGCGTTGCTTAGCTTTTGGGCCAAGGGCTTCAACGAAGTGGCCAACGCGCCTTCCTCCAACCCGTTTACCGGCTCGGCCAATTTTGATGGCGTGGCGATCAGCAATGACGGCGTGACATGGTATGAAATTCAGCCTCTGCGCGCACCGGCACTCACCAATGCATGGAGCCAGTTCACGATAAATCTTGATGCCGCCATCGCAACACACGGCATCGCCTACACATCCGGATTTCGAATTCGGTTTAGCCGGTATGGCGATAAATTCCCTCCGGATGGTGGCATTGCATTGGATGACATCTCCATCACCGCAACCCCGGTGAACCGGCCCGTTTTGTCGCTTCAGTCAGTGCTCGCAGAATCGGCTTCCCAAGTTAGCGGAACGCTTTCCTTGGCCACTGCGAGATCATCGCCTACTGTGTTCAGCCTGATCTCGTCAGCGCCGGCCAAACTGTCCCTGCCTCCGACGCTCACCCTGCCCGCCGGAGAAACCAGCGTCACATTTACCGCTACTCCCATTAATGATGAGCTCTTCGACGGTCACCGCGTAATCACGGTTACCGCCAGCCCGCCGGAGGGCGCCGGTCTGTTCAACGGATTCACGGATGTAACCATTACCGACGACGACGCTTCGGCCATGGGGCTCGTGATCACACCCGCAATTTTTGCGGAGAACACCAATCAGTCTGTCACCGCAACCCTCACCCTCCAAACGGCATCAGCCGCTGCAGTCACGGTGTTTCTTAATTCCAGCGATCCATCGGCCGCTTCGGTGCCCGAAACCCTGTTGCTGAGCCGCGGACAGACAACCGCGACGTTTACGATCACCCCGATTAACAACACTCAGCTCAACGGAAACAGAACCTGCACCTTATCGGCCACTTTACTGGGCACAACGCCTGCCACGGCTCAGTTCACGGTCACTGATGACGAAGCCGCTGTTTTAAAAGTAGACGACTACTCTTTGTTCGAAGGAGCCACGCGCACCGGATACGTTCAACTTACCGGTTCACTACTGGCTCCGATGAGCGTCTCACTGACCTCCGCCAACCCCGCCCAGCTCACTGTTCCTCCAACCGTAATCATTCCGGCAGGTGCCACCTCGGTTGGTTTCGTGATGACGGCTGTCGAAGACACCCAAATTGAAAACATCGTGGATGTCGGAGTCACGGCCACCGCGGCAGGATTCACCTCGGCCACTGCGACCATATCTATTTCCGATAACGATGCGGATCGCTTTGCATTTAATGCGATCGCCAGCTCTCAAATCGCCAATCGGTCATTCTGGATAACCGCTCAACCCCTCAACAAAGACGGTGCCAGAATCGTAAATTTTAACAGCTCCATCCCTTTAAAAGCGATGGGCTCTAATGGTCTTCTTCCCATCACGCCGGCAAACTTGAGCTTCAGCGAAGGATTTGCCGCAACTTACGTTTCCATTAACGCGCAAGATACCGCAGCCAGCCTGATCCTGGATGATGGCAGCGGACATACCGGAACCAGCAATACGTTTCAACTGGGTGTGGGCGCACACACCAACTTTGCTGTGACTCTGTCTCCATCTACAGCGCCCGTGGTCGGACGCCCTGTTCAAGCAACGATCATTGCCCAGGATGCTTACGGCAACACCATCACCTCGTTTGCAAGCTCGGCTGAGCTTTCCGTCGGCCCAGCCTCTCGTGTAACTGGAAACCAGACATCCAGCACGATCCTTCCGTTTATCACCGCTAGTAGCAAAGTCGGCCGGATTCAGGTCATTTACTCACCCCAACAAATAGGTCCGGCAGGCGCACTCAAATCACTCGGGCTATACCTCTACGCAGCACAAACCGGCACCCAGCTTCAAAACTGGACCATCAGACTGAAGCATTTTTCCGCGCTCCGCTCGATAGGCTGGCAATCCAATGACTGGACCACTGTTCATGGAAGCACGGTCACCTTGCCCCCAGGAAGTAGCGGATGGGTCGACTTCCCACTTCCAACCGCATTCAATTATGACGGCGTAAGCAACCTGATGGTGGATTTTAGCTTCGATAATACCGCGACCAACTACAATTCGACATGCTCTGTTCGCACTTCAGCAGAGAGTGAGATACGTCTGATCACCAGCGAGTCCATGGCCTATGGCGCGCCCTCTACCTGGGTCGGAATTAATCCCAGCCCTTCACATAATTATGTAACGGCAGACCTGAGAATCGGTCGTGCCAACTCCGTAACCGTAACCCCCGGAACAACCATTCCGTTTTTAGGTGGTAACTGGACGGGGGATGTTTCGTTGGGTTCTGCGTCCAACTCACCGATTACACTACAAGCCCGCCGAAACGGCATCTTTGGACAAAGCTCTCCCTTCGTCATACTGGAGCCTCTGCCCGATCTTGACGCCGACGGTCTACCTGACGCTTGGGAAACTACACATGGATTCAATCCCGACTCCGCTACGGCCGATCATGGCCGCCTCGGTGATCCCGACCTCGACGGCATTCCAAATCTCCTCGAATACGCGATGGGCCTCGATCCCAACTCAGCGGAAGCACAGGCCCCCACCACCAGCACCACCGCGACGCATCCCGAGTCCGGACAAAGCCACCTCGTCTATACCTATCGCCGCTTAATTTATCCCGGCGCGCTTACCTACACCGTGACCACGTCGACGAACCTTACCACGTGGTCCGCCCCCGCCACCGCACCCGAAGTGCTCTCAACCGTCGCCAATCCCGACGGCCTCACCGAAACCGTAACCCTTCGCATCAACCCTGCCCTCGGCACCGGCCGCGTGTTTGTCCGCCTCCAAGTCGACGCGCCCTAACTCGTTATTGCCAACCCTCCTCGCCTAACTCTATTAACTCCCTCACCCATGCTCCATCAGCATAAAGTCCGTGTAACCGCACTCGCTCTCTGGCGCGCCATTCGCGTCAGCGGATGCGCGGCTGCACGGTCGGTGATCGTTTCTTAATCCCACAACCAAGAAACATCTCCCCTTCGCAACCGCGCCCGATTCCGGCGCGGTTTTTTTATGCGCCGTCATCGGACCGGTTTCGTCCTCACGACAACCGCCATGACCTCCGTCTCATCACCCGGCTCCACGACCAACCGGTCCCACCGCAACAGTATCTTGATGATGCTCGGCTCCGCCGCGTGCTTCATCACCAACGTGCTGCTCATCCGCGCCCTCGCGAGCTTCGGCAACGTGAGCGTCTGGGTTGTCGTGTCCGCCCGTTTTCTCGTCGGCATCGCCCTCGTGTTCACGCTCTACCGGCGCGAGTTCCAACCTCGCAATCTCTTCACCAACCCGAAGCTCGTCGAACGCGGCGTCCTCGGCGGCATCTGCACGTTTGGGTTCTACTATACCGTCGTCCATCTCGGCGCCGGTCGCGCCACGTTCATCAACAACACCTACGTCATCTGGGGCGGATTCTTCGCCGTCTTCGCCCTGCGCGAACATCTGCGCCCCGCGCTCCTCACTGGTGCCGTTGCTGCGCTGCTCGGACTCGGCCTGCTCACCAATCCGTTTTCCCACGGCACCCACACCGGCTGGCTCGACGCCTTCGCACTGCTCAACGCCTTCGGTGCCGCGTGGATCGTCGTGACCATCCGCAAGCTCCACGCCCGCGAACACACCTCCACCATCTTCGCCGCCCAATGCGTTTACGGCCTGCTGATCTGCGCCGGTCCCGCCGTGGCCCACCTCCCTTCACTCACTCCGATCACGGCCAGCCTGCTGATTCTCGCGAGCGTATCCGCCGCAGCAGGACAACTCCTCATGACCCACGCCTTTCGCAATCTCTCTGTGTCCGAGGGTTCCCTCCTGCAAATGCTCGTGCCCCTCGGGATTGCCATCGGCGGAGTCACCTTCTTCCACGAACACTTCACCGCTCTCGAACTGCTGGGCGGCACCCTCATCCTCGCCGGCACCGCCGCATCCTCGTTGATGAAGCCCGCGATCCGTTCCTGATAAAAACTGCCGCCGCCTCTGATCGCGTCTAGCCAGATGCGGCGGCACGCCTTTGAATGGACGGTGATGGAATCGTTCATAGACAAATTCACCCTCTGGTTGCAGGCCCATGGCGCCTCGCTCGAACAATCACTTTGGCTCGCCCGTGCCTCGTCCGTTGTCGCCATGCTCCTGCTGGCCTTCGCCGCCAACTGGATCGCCAAGCACATCATTCTCCGGACGGTTAAATCCATCGCCAAGCGCACCACCGTCACGTGGGACGACGTGCTGCTTGAAACCGGCGTGTTCACCCGGCTCTCCCACCTCGCTCCCGCCCTTGTCATCGATGCGCTCGGCCCCGTTGCACTCGGGCACAACTCCGAGACCCTCGCCGCCGTCGAAACCGCCACCAGCATTTACCTGCTCATCATCGGCCTGATGGTTCTTCACGCCCTCCTCAACACCGCGCAGCTGATCCTCGGTCGCACCACACGCGGCGCGCAGATTCCCATCAAGGGTTTCACTCAGGGCATCATGCTGCTCGCCACGCTCATCACCGGCATCTTCATCCTCGCCGCCCTCATGGGAAAATCGCCGGTGTATTTCCTCTCCGGCATCGGCGCCCTCACCGCCATCATCATCCTCATCTTCAAAGATGCCATCCTCGGCTTCGTCGCCGGCATCCAGATCTCCGTCAACCAACTCGTCCGCGTCGGCGATTGGATCGAGATGCCGAAAAACGGCGCCGACGGCGATGTAATCGATGTCTCCCTCACCACCGTCAAGGTGCGCAACTGGGACAAGACCATCACCACCATCCCGACCTACTCGCTCATCTCCGACTCCTTCAAAAACTGGCGCGGCATGACCGACAGCGGCGGTCGCCGCATCAAGCGATCGCTCTACATCGATATGCATACCGTGGCCTTCGCCACCGAGCAGCAACTCGCCCGCTGGAACGGCCTTCGACTGCTCAAGCCCTACCTCGATGAAAAACTAGCCGCCATCGCCTCAGAAAAGAATCAGCCCGGCCAAGACACCGGCGTGCTCGGCAATGGGCGCCGGCTCACCAACCTCGGCACCTTCCGCGCCTACTGCATCGCCTACTTGAAAGCTCATCCGGGTATCCATCAGGACATGACGTTCCTCGTGCGCCAGCTCCAGCCCACCGAACATGGCGTCCCGCTTGAACTCTACGTTTTCACCACCGATATCCGCTGGGCTTTTTATGAGGATGTGCAGTCCGACATCTTCGATCACTTGCTGGCCGTGATCGGACAATTTGACCTGCGCGTTTTCCAAAACGCATCGGGCTCCGACATCGAAGCGGCCGCGAGCGCCCTTCGCAGCCGTCCCGCGTTGGCTCAAGGACCGTTAACTGATGCCCAGTGAGAACTGGTCGTCGCCGCCCGCCCGCTTAAGTTTCGGCGGCTTCCGTCCGGGCGGCTGTGTCCGCTGGCCAACGATGATTCGCGCCAGTTGCGCCGTGCCCACGCGCGCGATTTCATCATGCGTGGCCTCGGTCAAAATATAGCGCTCATTCCCCAGCTCTTCCAACAACCGCGCGTGCTGTTGCTGCACCGCCTTCGCGCTGTCGTCCACCCCGAGCACGTCCGACAACACTTCCGCCAGCGGAAGAATCATCATCCACGGCGGCGCATCCGCCGGAAACACCGGCTCCGCCCGATCCGCGATCTGCTCCACGCGATCTCGCGATCCCATCGCCAGCTTTCGTCCACAGGTCGGGCACAGCATCCCATCGACCGATTCCTGACAAATCCCGCACCAGTTGCGGAAGTAACGCGTGCGCTCGATCGCATACTTCACCGTGCTCACCACGCGCCCCGATCCGATTCCACGCAGAGCCGCAAAGACCGCCTCATAATCCGTCGCACCCTCGATCAACGTCACCTCGCGCCCGATGTTCTCCAACGAGTGCGCATCCGAATTTGAATACAACCGTCGCCCGTCCAAGCCCGACACCCGCCGGCACATCGGCGGCGTGGAAGTCAGCCCCGTTTCAACCAGTGTCACGTGCGGCGCGAGCGAACCAAATTGCTCCACGAGCGTTCCATCGCCACCGCCCTGACTCCCGCAGATCGAGAAAAACGGATTCAACCAATGCGCCGGAGCAAATTCCGAGCCTTCGCCGTGCTCCAGCACCATCTCCAGCAACTCGCGCGACGACAGCCTCACCCGCGGACGCCCCTCGTTAAGATCACCGTAAGGCGAAAGCTTCCGATGAAACGCCCACGCCACGTCAAACGTCGGAAAATAAACCAGGTGATGCGGTCCGCGTAGTTCCGCCGTTCCCGCCGGTGAACAATGAATCTCCGTGCTCAACAAAAACCGCAGCGGCCTGCGCAGCTTCTCCGACAACTGCGCCGACGCCGCTTCACCGAGCTCTTTCCGCAGCGCAAAAAATCCCGGCTGGCTTTTCACCGGCTGCAAACCCGCCTCCAATTCCCTTAACCAGTCCGGCTGCACGCAATCGCCCGTGCCGATCAGATCCACGCCCTTCTTGCGCGCATAGAGCGAAATATTCTCCAGAGTCATGTCCTTCGACACCGCGCTCGCATAGCGGGAATGAATGTGCAGATCGGCGGCCAGAATCATAACGATAAACTGTGAGCTAATGACGCGTCTGCCTTGCCCGCAACAGAAGCCTGCTGCTGCAAATTTGCAGGAAAAAGCATTCTCTTGCGGCCCCGTCATGAAGACGTGCACGCTGGAAATCACATTCTGCTTACTACCCCATGAAAACCTACCGCATCCCCAAGACCGACCTCACTGTTTCCCGCATCGCCTATGGTTGCATGAAGATCGGCGGCACGTGGGATCATGAGCCCATCTCTTCCGAAATCGAGAAAACCGCCCGCGACACCGTCGCCGCCGCGCTCGACTGTGGCATCAACTTCTTCGACCACGCCGACATCTACACCGCCGGCAAATCCGAGACGCTCTTCGGCCGCATCCTCAAATCCACTCCCGGCCTCCGCGACCGCATCGTCCTCCAGTCCAAGGTCGGCATCCGCTTCGCCAACGACGCCTACCTCAGCGGCGAACCCGCGCGCTACGACTTCAGCTACGACCACATCATCCGCTCTACCGAAGCCATCCTCGCCCGCCTCGGCGTCGATCATCTCGATCTGCTGCTCCTCCATCGCCCCGACCCGCTCGGCGAACCCGCCGAGGTCGCCCGCGCCTTCGACGAACTACTCCGCTCCGGCAAGGTCCGCCACTTTGGTGTGAGCAACCACACGCCCGCCCAGATCGAGCTGCTGCGTCACTACGTCCGCCAGCCTCTCGTGGTAAACCAGCTCGAATTCTCCCTCGCCCAGCCCGCCCTCGTGGTCGAGGGCTTCATGGCCAACCGCACCGGCGCCATGGCCGAGGCCAACCTCGCTTCCGGCACCCTCGATTACTGCCGTCGTCACGAAATCCTCGTTCAACCGTGGTCACCCGTGGGCGGAGGCAAGCTCTTCAAGCCCGACCACCCCGCCGCTCCGCTTATCACCGAGCTCGCCGCAGCGAAAAAAGTCTCCGCCGAGGCCATCCTGCTCGCCTGGATTCTCCGCCACCCCGCCGGCATGCAACCGATCATCGGCACGACCAAGGCCGACCGCGTTCGCGCCAGCACCGCAGCCGACGACGTCGTGCTCACCCGCGAAGAATGGTATTCGCTGCTCGCCGCCGCCCGCGGTCAAAAGGTTCCTTGATAACAAACCGGCCTGCTTTTTGCTCAACCGGCAATCCACCATGAGCGCCGCACATGACGTAATGAATTACGGATACATGATCGATTCCGATCGGAAGGTCATCTTCCAAGCCTTCGAAGGACGGTTCTCGCTCACCCAGATCATCGCCTGCGTCCGGCGCTTGTGGAACGATCCGGCCTATTCGAAAACGTATCCCGGCATCGTGGATATCTCCCGCATGACGCCGTCAGCAGGTCTCGATGATTTGAACGGGCTGGTCGATTTCCTGAAGTCCGAAACCCAGACGAGCACCAGCCGGTGGGCGGTCATCACTTCATCGCCGGCCGCCACCGCCGGTTCGATGGTGTATAAACGCATCATGGCCGGCCGCCACGTCTTCGAGGTGTTTTCCACGTGGGAATCCGCCTGCGAGTTTCTCCAGCTCGAAATCACCGAGCGCCCCGCCATTCCGTTCCTGCCCGATATGGGCGGAGCGGAACCCACCCCTTCGGTCGTGATCTAATTCCGGCCCGAAGCCGCGTTACCTGTTTGGGTTAAGTCGGTCTAGTAGGAGGCTGCGTGGACACATCCCGTCCCCTCCCTCTCTCCGCCTTAATGAAAGCCAACCGACCGCACTCTTTTTTCACCCGCTTCGCCAAACGCATCGCGCGCGCCTCGGGCCAGCCACTCGCCTTCGGCATCGCCGTGCTCGTGCTGATCATCTGGGCCGTGTCGGGACCCTTGTTTCATTTCAGCGACACCTGGCAGCTCATCATCAACACCGGCACGACCATCGTGACGTTCCTCATGGTGTTCCTCATCCAGAACACCCAGAACCGCGACTCCGAGGCATTGCACCTGAAGATCGACGAACTCATCCGCGCCAACAGCCGGGCGCACAATGCGCTGCTCGACCTCGAGGACCTTGAAGAAGCCGAACTCGACCGCATCCGCGCCGATTACGAGAAACTTGCCGAGGCCGCGCGAAAAACACTCCACACCCGCAAGACCTCACCCCGCAAATAACCGCCGTGCTTACCCGCCGCAAAGCGTGTCGGAACCGGTTTACCCAAAGCCGGTCTGCCGGAACAACCTCCTCTCTTTATGCTTAAATGGGCCCTCATCTTTTTCCTGATCGCACTCGTCGCCGGCGCACTCGGCTTCACCACCATCGCGGGCGCTTCGATCGCTATCGCGAAAGTGCTTTTCTTCATCTTCCTCGCCTTGGTGATCATCTTCGTGGTCGCGGCGATTTTCATCGGCAAAAAAGTGCTTTGACCGGTTTAGGTTAGAACATCGGTCGTGCCATTGGCACATAGTGAAGCCCGCACTCCCCTTTCATCACTCGAGTGCGGGCTTCATCGTTGTCGGTCAGCTTACTTCAGCACGGAGGCATGAAATGCCGCCCAGTCGTCGATCGCGTTCAACTCGACCGCTGAACCCTGGACACTGCCGTCATCCGGATAACCCGCGGCCTTGAGCACAGCTTTGCGCGTCTCGTCATCGTGATGATAGCCGAGCACGACCGAGTTGAGCTTGTAAACATTCGCACGGTCGAGCTTCACGCCCGCCTGCGACTTCACCCACGATTCGAACTGCGCATACGAAGGCTTTTCCTTCGTGATAAAATCGCGCACCGCGTCCGCCTTCAGGCCGAGCATATCGATCACGATTTGATCGAAGCCCTTGCCGATGCCGGGATAAGCCGGATCCAGTTTGCCGCACGCCTCAAGCGACACTTTCAGCCAAAGACGGGGGAGGTGAAGCACGCCAAGCGGACCAGCCGCGCTGCAAGGAATCATCGGAACAATGGTAGAACTCATATGAATTAATTCAGGGTTAAGTAAGGGCTGACAGAACATCGCGACGTAAGCCGACTCTTCCACGCTTCGCAAACTCCCCTCGCATTTACCGCCCAATGTAACCCAGCGCTAACCGTCACCGAGCCCTCCCCGAAATCGGAACCCTCCGTATTCCGATCTCCGTCCTCCGTCCCTCCGCTCTCAAGCCTCACGCATCCTTTAACACTCGGGCCACCGCCGTCCGCTCCTTCAGCAATGCGCTGAACGCCGCCTTCTCGTCCGGCGACTGCGGATGCATCCGCGCGATCACCTCCGGCATCACCGTGCGCAATGGCGACGTCGCCAGAAAATCCGCCGCCATCACCGACTGCCCGCGCGTCCGCAGCCCCGCATACACGTGTAACTCCAGCTGCACCCGAAGCGCATCGTGCACCTCCTTCAGCCCCAGCGCCGACAACACAAACAACAACGCCTCCATCGTCGAAAACTGCCCCGGCCCCTGCTGCGCGCGCAGCAGATACCGGCTCGTCCCCGTCATCGGCAGGCTCACCCGCCGCCCCCAGCCTTCGACATCTTTCTTCATGTCGGCCGCCTCGCCCCAGCTGCCGTCCAACAACAACACCTGCACGTTGTCCACGTTCACGCCCGTCGTCGGCATCAGTTCGCCGAGCGGATGCAGCACCCACAGCTCTTTGCCTTCGCGCACCACACTCTCCCGCGCCGGCGTCGCATCGTGCCGCCACACATGCGTGCGCGCACCCGTCACCACGCGCTGGATCAGATGCCCCGTGCTGCTCGGCCTAAAAAATTCCCGCGAATGCATCATCACATCCACTGCCAGCGGACACTCCACGATCCTCAGCCCTTCGCATACGCACCAGCGCGGCACATGCTGGCAACGCACGCACCTCAACGTCGGATTATTAACAACACTTCGTCCCATTTACCTCGGTTATCCCGCGCACCCGACCCGATTACAAACAGAGTTTCCATCACCCGCCGCCGGAGCACGCACTCCAACTCATAAACAAGAACCACCTCGACGCCCCGCTGTCCGCAGGGAAAACTCCGCCCTAACCCGTGCCTTCGCTCCGTCTCCTCATCACTCTTTTCAGCCTCGGCCTCACCACCGCCGCTTTCCTCCCCGCGCAACCCGCCGCGCCTTCGTCGCCGCTCGTCGAATTCACCCCACCGCCCGCCCCCCGCACCTACCCGCGCCCCGTGGAATCCTGGCTCGAAGCGCAGATCGCCCTCGCCCGCCACGGCTTTTCCAGCGGCCCCATCGACGGTGTAGCCGGCGCCCAATCCGCCGCCGCCTTGCGCGCCTTTCAAGAATCCGCCGGCCTCAAGCCCACCGGCCGCCTCGACGACTCCACGCAGGCTGCCCTCCTGCTCGACACCCCGCCACTCACGCAGCTTGCCCTTACCGAAGAGGACCTGGCCACGCTTCTGCCATTGGGCAAAACCTGGCTCGAAAAATCCCAGCAAACCGCCCTCGCTCACGAAACACCGCTCGAGCTCGTCTCCGAACTCACCCACTCCAGCGCACGTTACCTCCAGTCACTCAACCCGTCCGTCAACTGGAACACCCTCGCCGCTGGCACCCCGCTTTCCGTTCCCGCCATCAAGCTCGCTCCGTTCACCGCCAAAGCCGCCCGCCTCGAGGTCCGCCTCGCCGACAACGTCCTCCAAGCCCGCGACGCCGATGGCAAACTGCTCGCGCACTTTCCCGTGAGCATCGCCAAGAAGGTCGAGAAGCGCCCCGTCGGCGAACTCCACGTCACCGTCGTCATCCCCGATCCCAACTATACTTTCGACCCCGAGACGTTCACCGAATCCGCCGAGGCCCAGACCCTCGGCCGCAAACTCATCCTCGCCCCCGGCCCCAACAATCCCGTTGGCGTCGCCTGGATCGGCCTCGACCGCCCCGGCTACGGTATCCACGGAACCCCTACACCCGAACACGTGGGCCGCACCGAATCCCACGGCTGCTTCCGCCTCGCCAATTGGGACGCCCGCACCCTCCTCTCCCTCGCCTGGACCGGCCTGCCGGTAACCGTGCTCCCGTAAGCCGTCCGCGGCTTGCCCTTCATCGGGCAAAATGAGCGGAACGCATTTTCTCCGCCTTGCAGAGTGCAGTCCAAACGACTGGTGGAATCCCCCATTAAAGCCTTAAGGATCTCATAATATGAAGCTTGGGAGAGTTGGCACGACCTAGGCATTTATAGCCGCATCCACCGTCAAAAGGACGCGGTCTCATGTCTCTCATGTGACGGGCCTCCCGACGACCACACCCTTAACCCTGTAAAATCCCAATACCATGAACTCCAATATCAAGAGCACCATCAAGACCCTCAACGACCTCATTGAAGTCGTCAAAGACGGCCAGCAAGGCTTCAAGACATCCGCTGAAGATGTGAAGGTTCCCGAGCTCGCCCGCGTGTTCGATCGCTACGCCAAGCAGCGCGCCGAATTCGCCGCCGAGCTTCAAGCCCGCGTGGTCGGTCTCGGCGCCGATGTCGAAACATCTGGCAGCCTCAGCGGCAGCATCCACCGCGGCTGGATCAACCTGAAATCCGCCCTCTCCTCCAACGAGCCGCACTCCGTCCTCGAAGAAGCCGAGCGTGGCGAAGATTCCGCCGTGGCCGCTTACCGCAAGGCCCTTGAGGCCACCCACCTCGATCTTCCCACCCAGGAATTGATCAGCCGCCAATACGCCGACGTGAAGGCCGCCCACGACCACGTCAAACAGCTGCGCGACGGCTCGACCTACCGCAAAGCTTCGTAAGAAACCCTGCCGCCGCCCTCTCAACGCCGCCACCTTCACCGGTGGCGGCGTTTTTATGCACCATTCCTTCCGTCCTGTTTGGCTTCTCACCGCGCCTCTGCGCCTCTGCGTTAAAATCCGCCTCTCCTCCGGATCTTCACCGACCAAAACGAAAAATCTCCGCATCGCGGTTCTCTTTCCCCAAATACAGATCCCGGATGATCTCCGCCGCGATCACGCTGTAGGTGATTCCGTTTCCTCCGTATCCAAGCGCAAAATATGTATGCGGACGCGCCGCATGCCCGCCGATATACGGCAACCCGTCCTTCGTTCCGCCAAACGTCCCCGTCCACGCATAGGCACTCTCGAATGACGTGATCTTGGGAAACAGCTGACGGAACCTCCGCACCAACGCCGCCGTCTTCGCCGGCAACAACGCATCCCGCGCCTTGGGATTTCGAAACGGCTCGTCATAACCGCCGATGATCGCCCGGCCATCCACCGTCGTGCGCAGATAAAAATACGGGCGCGCCGTCTCCCAGATCAACCGGCCGCCCGGCCAGCCCTTCATCTCGCTCAACGGCTCGCTCACCAACGCATACGTGCTCGCCATCTCGGTGACTTTTTCAGGCAGATATTCCTGCGCCTCGTAACCCGTCGCCATCACCTGCTTCTTTGCCCGCACGCGCGCACCGCGTTCCGTCAGCAACTCCACGCCACGCGGTTTCATCACCCGACTTGTCACCCGTGTGCGATCATAGAGCCGCGCCCCTTTTTTCTGCGCAGCCAGCAGGAGAAACTGTGTGAAACGATACACATCGATCTGCGCCGCATCCTTCGACCAGATCGCCGCCTCGTGGTTTAAGCTGCTCTCCGCCGCGATTTTTTCCCAATCCCACCACGCCACATCGAGCCCGTGTTTTTCCCGCGCCTCGAATTCCTTTCGCAGCCCTGCCACATCACGTGGCGTGCTCGCCAGATAAAGGCTCTCCTTTTTTTCAAACCCGCACGAATCACCGATCCGCTTCGTCAGGCGTTTGATTTTTTTGAGTGAATCGCGGCATAGCAGATAACTCCGCACGGCGTGATCCTCGCCCACCATGCCGATGAGTTTATGCAGCGGGGTATCGATCTCATATTGCAGCAACCCAGTGCTCCCCGAAGTGCTGCCGGTTCCCATGTCACGCTTGTCCAGAACGACGACATCGACGCCCGCCTCCGCGAGATGATACGCCACCAACGCCCCCGTGATCCCGCCACCGATCACCACCACCTCGCACGAAACGTCAGCCTCCAGCGGAGGATAATTCGCAATCAGCCCATTCTTAATCGGCCAAAACGGGCAACCGGAAGTGAGATCCATATGAACCACACAGAGCTCCAACCGTGGAACCAGTTCCCTGCTCGCATAGCCCACCGCCTTGATGCAAACCAAAGGCCACCCCATGAAAAAGCCCTTTCATAAAACGCTCCCGTTTCGCTCTCTTATTTTCCTCCTAGTTCTACTAGGTCTCGCCGCCGTTATCATCCCCACGGTCGGCCGCGTCTCCCATCCCGCTTACAAAGTAAGCGACGGCTCAAACCTCCGCCAGATCGCCCAAGCCAGCCTCATCTACGCACAGTTACATAAAGACCGCCTCCCAGAAGCCACCGACGTCTGGGACTACGCCCGATTGCTCGCCGAATCCGACATCCTCGACAATGGCAGAATGTGGCAATCCCGCATTGATCCAGCAACTGAATCAACCACTAGGTCCACTCTCTCCGTCCTCGCTCCAGCAGTAAAAGGAAACGCCCGAGTGATCAGCCCCACCTTCCGCCAAATCAAACCCAGCTTTGCAGTCGTCTTAGGCAAAATCACCACCTCAGCTCCCGCCAGCACACCAATCGCATGGACCCGAGGACTACAGTCCGACGGCACTTGGGCCAAACACAGTCCCTACGGCGGCGAAGGAGGCCACATCGTGTTTTTAGGGGGCAACGTCAGTTATTTCAAAAACCTCGGCTCCACCACTGCCGCCGGCGAACTCGTCCGCTATGACGGCAAAGGCACGACGAACAACATCCTTGAGGCCCTGCCTCCCGGCACGCGCATCGGCGAATACATTCCAACGCCCGAAGAAAAGGCGACTTGGAACGGCCCACGGATACCATTGAGTGAACGCGCAAGGAACTACACACCGCTCATCACGCTAATACTGCTATGGGGGCCGTTCCTCGTCATCAGTGTTTACCGTCTTACCAAGGGTATTCCCGGAGGAATCACGATTCTTCTCTGGCCGATCCTCCTGACAGTTCTCGCAGCCATCATCATTCCGACCTGTTGAAGAACTGCACACATGAAACCCGTCGCCCCTAAAAGTTACCTATCAACTATTCTGTTGGCCGTAGTCTTGCTCGTCTTACTGGCTGGTATTCTCATCCCGACGTTAGGTCGTGTTAAGAGTGTCCCAAGGGGTCCAGACTCCTCAAACATCCGTCAAATCGGACAAGCCAGTCTGATTTACATGATGTCGAATAATGATCGATTTCCAGAAGCAACGCATGTTTGGGATTTCGCCCGTCAACTAGCTGAATCAGGCGGACTGGATGTCGCCTCCATGTGGCAATCTAAAGTCGATCCGGCGTTCAATGATTCTGCCGACGTGCCCCGCACCGTTTTAGTGCCCGGCGACTCTCACCCGAGGCAACTCGATCCCCTGTTCCGCCAGATCAAACCCTGTATTGCCGTCCCCCTTGGAAAGCTGACCAACGAAATGCCATCATCTACGCCCATCGCATGGACTCGCGGGCTTCAACTCGACGGAACGTGGGCAAAGCATAGTCCGTATGGAACTGATGGCGGATATATCGTCTTCATGGGTGGAAACGTGGCCTTCTACAGAAACCTCATATCCGACGACGACAAATTGCTCCGCTTCGACGGCAAAGGGAAAACATCAAACATTCTGGATGCATTGCCTCCCGGATGCCGCATCGGCGAATACGTCCCGACTCTCACCGAACAATCAGAATGGGCAAAACGTTAAGAGTGCTCTCTTCTCAATGCTCTGAAATGTCCCATTCTCCGCTAAGCCTCCCCTCTGCCTGGCACTCCGTCTTTGAACACGGCTACACGCGCGAACAATTCGCAGCCCTCTCCGCCGCCGTCTCCGAAGCCTACGCGACGTCCGATGTCTTTCCCTCCCGCGAAAATCTGTTCCGCGCGCTCGAACTCGTCCGGCCGGCGGATGTGAAGGTCGTCATCCTCGGACAAGATCCCTACCCCTCGCCCGGCAACGCCCACGGGCTTTCGTTCTCGGTGCCGCCGTCCGTCAAACTCCCCGCGTCGCTCAAGGCCATCTACGCTTCGCTTGCCCGCAGTTTTCCCGACTGGAAAGCGCCGGCCAACGGTCATCTCGAACCGTGGGCCCATCAAGGCGTGCTGTTGCTCAACACCATTCTCACCGTCCGCTCCGGCGAACCCATGAGCCACGCCAAACTCGGCTGGCAGGCGTTCACCCAAGCCCTCCTGCGCACCATTCAAGCCGAGTCACCGTTCGTCGTCTTCATGCTCTGGGGTGGCAAAGCCGAGGTCTCGGCCCGTCCGCACATCGACACGTCGCGCCACATGATCCTGGCCGACCAACACCCGTCGCCCCTCGCGCAAAACCGGCTGCCTCCCGAGCAAAAGTTCGCCGCCAACGGCCACTTCGCCAAGGCCAACGAACTCCTCGTCTCCCGCAACCGCCCGCCCATCGACTGGTCGCTTTGACCCGACATTTTAACGCAGAGACACAGAGGCGCAGAGCCGTCCGATCCGTTTATCTCCGCGCCTCTGCGTTAATAACTCCGCCTCCCCTGCGCCCGCGCTCACTTCCGCTCCGACTCTACCGCGTGCAGCACCTTCGAGTTGTCGCCGGTCAAATCCAGCGCATCAAACGTCGCCAGCTCAGGCAGCTTCACGGCCAACTGCCGCAACACCGCCACTTGCACCGTCACGTCTTTACCCGTCACCAGCCCGAGCACGTGGCCGCCGGCGGTGCGGTCGGCCGATAGATAGTGGAAGTGGTAGCCGGGCACATTCAGGGTCTTCGCATACGTCGGACACCAAAGGCCGACGAGTGTCCCTTCCGTCTTCGCAATCGTGAACAAGGACTGCGTTTTCACGGCTTCAGCGAGGGTTGGATACGGTTCTTTCTGCCCGGACACACTGCGTGTGCGCACTTCGTCAAACTTCCCCATCACGCGCACCGCATAAAACACGTTCTTCGAGGGCAGGACCGCATCCACCCGAGCCTGGACTTCGGCAAGGGTGAGCCCTGCCGGCACCTCCAGCTTGATGTCAGCCTTGAACTCCGCGACCGCCACAAAGGGCGTTTTCACCGTGTCCGCCGGCTCGCTCACTTTTCCGTATCCGTCGATACGATACATTTTCCCATCCAGCAAAATCAGTTCGCCGTCGAGCGCCTCAAACGTCCCCAGCCCGAAGTCACCGTGCCGCTTCACTTCGGCCAGCGTCACCGAGCCTTGAAAATGCCCCTTGAGCAACGCATCGATGGTCGACCATTGCGTGACCGTCCCCGGCGCCGCCGCATGCGTGAAAGCCGGCAGATTCAACGCCACCACCGCCATGCACATGAAAAGCTTCTTCATGCACGCACGCTGCAATCCGCCCTTCCGAAAGCAATAAATCATCCGTGGAAACCTCGGCTCGCACACCGCGTCTAGCGATTGAAGTTTCGCCACCTTCACCCACCTTTACCCAAGCCGATTCGCACCGCCTGTTCATGAGCCGCTCCCGAAATCCTTCCTTCGTCCCCCTTGCAGGCGGCCTGCTGCTCATTCTGGTCGTGTTGTTTTTTCTCACGCATCGCTCCATCGAGCCCATGCCCGCGCCCATCGAGACGACCGTGAGCGACGCCGACTCCACCACCACGCTCACGGCACCCGACGCTCCCGCCGCGAATGACGAAAACCTCGCCCGGGCCGCGAACGTCGCCGCACTTTCGGAAAAACTTTCCACCCGCCTTAACCATCCGTCCGTGCGCGCGCATGAGGCCGTGCTCATCTTTAAGAACGCCGACGGCTACGGCCGCTTTCTCACCCGCGCCGCACAATCCGGCGTGATCGTCGCCGGCCGCATCGATGCGCTCAACATCCTGCGGGTGCGCATTCGCGCTTATGATACCTTTGCCGCGGAACTCCTCGCCCGCGCCGCCGATTACGGCGGAGTCAGTGCCAACCTATTCGTCCAGATGCCACCGGTGCCCGAGGAGCGCGTCGCCAGCCGCCAGATCGCCGTGGGCAACAATCTCCTCGCCACCTTGGGCATCCCCGCCGGCACCGACACGTCGGCGTGGGGCCGCGGCGTCACCATCGCGGTTTTGGATGGCGGCGCGTTGCCCGATCCCACGCTCGGCGCACGCCTGCGCTACCTCGACATCGGCCTGGGCTACGCGGGCACCGGCAAGACCGGTCTTCACGGCACCGCCGTCGCTTCGCTCGCCGCCGGCTCAGGTCTGGACGCGCCCGGAGTCGCCCCCGCCGCTTCGATATTGAGTATCCGAATATTTGATACTGATGACAAGAGCGACATCTTCACCGTCACGCAGGGCATCGTCACCGCGGTCGATGCCGGCGCGCAGATCATCAACCTCAGCCTCGGCGGCTACTCCACGTCCGAGGCGATCAATCGCGCGATCTCCTACGCGCAGGCCAAGGGCGTGGTGATCGTGGCCGCCGCCGGCAACGACGGCGCGGGCCGCCTCCACTGGCCCGCCGCCGATCCGCGCGTCATCTCCGTCGGCTCGACCGATGCCACCGGCCGCCAGGCCTCGTTCTCCAACTCCGGCGCGCAACTTCACCTCACCGCGCCCGGCATCGGCATCCAGGCCGCCAGCCTCAATAACGAGCGCACCCTCTTTAGCGGCACCTCGGCGAGCGCGCCCATCGTCTCCGGTGCACTGGCCGCCCTCATGTCGCAGTCGCCCGGGCTTACCGCCGTGCAGGCCGTCGAAATCTTGCAAACCCACGCCGACGACGGCGGCGCCGCCGGCACCGATGCCAACTACGGTTACGGCACGCTCAACCTCGGCTGGGCCCTCGCACGCAATGATCGGTCCCGCGTCGATGTCGCCGTATCCAGCCATCACTACAATCCCGAGACCGCCTCGCTCGAAGTCGTTGTCCAAAACCGCAGTCAGCATGAGGTGCGCGCCGGCACTTTGAGCGTCACCCTCAATAAGCAGACGCCCGTCGCTTATGTGCTCGGCAACCTGGGCGCGGGTCAAAGCACGACTTTGTCGCTCCCCATCGACGCCGCCACCGCCGCCGCGCCGATCAGCATGACGACATTACTCGGCACGCCCGACGACATGATCGACGCCGTTCCCGCCAATAATATTCGCGCCAGCCTGCTTGATCTCAGCGGACGTTAACCGCCGCTTCGTCTCCACCTCTTATCTTAATTTTCCGCGCTTCGCGCCTTTGCGTCTTTGCGTTAAAAATTAACTCCGCTACCACTGGCGGCTCCATGTTCTCCGGCCTCGCCCGCACCGCCGCCATTCTGGTCGCCTTCCTTCTCGGGGCGCTGATTCCGCAGGCGCATGCTTTCTCGGGAGCGATCCAGTGGTTGATCATGGGCATGCTTTTTCTGGTTTTCCTGTGCACGAACTGGACGCGCCAAAGCCTCCAGCGCAGCCATCTGCTTTTGCTCGCGGCCAATCTCTTCATGGCCTTCGCCGGACTCGCGCTCGGCTGGCTGGTCGGCGGGCGCGAGGTGGGACTCGCCGGTTTCTTCGCGGGTATCGCGCCCACCGCCGCGGCGGCCCCGGTCATCATCAGCTTCATGCGGCGTGACGTCACCTATGTGACTGCGGCTTTTTTGGTCACCAATCTCGTCGTCGCCGCGCTGCTTCCCGTGCTCCTGCCGTGGGTGCTCGGCGAGGTCGATGCCACGCTGTTCCTGCGCGTCACCGGCACCGTGGCGCTGCTCATTTTCACTCCCATGGCGCTGGCGCTCATCGTGCGACGAATTTATCCGTCCGCGGTTCAGTGGCCCGCCCGACTGCGTGACGTTTCCTTCGGCGCCTGGGTCATGACGCTCTTCCTCGTAATGGCCAACGCCTCGCACTTCCTGCGCACTCAGGCCGATGTTTCGCGCCTGATGCTGGTGGAGATTGCCGCCGTCACGATCCTCATCTGCGCCGCCAATTTCGCGCTGGGTCGCTGGATCGGCGGACGCATCTACGGTCCCGAAGCCAGCCAGTCGCTCGGCCAGAAGAACACCAGTTTCACGCTCTTCCTCGCATTGACCTACGCCAGCCCGCTGGTCGCCCTCGGGCCCACCTGCTACATCCTCTGGCACAACCTCTGGAACTCCTGGCAGCTGCACCGTGTGCATCGTAAAACTCCCCAACCGCCCGCCCCGTAAAGCTGTTGCCAGTGCTCAGCTGCAGACAATACTGCCGCGACTTAAATTTATCCATGGCCACCTCACACGTCTGGAAATTCTTCCGCATCGGCGGTCTCGACCAAGTTGCTATCGAATCCGGCGCCGATCTGGTCGCGCTGAAAGACTTGGATCAAAAACTCTGGGTCGCTCTGAGCTGCCCCGTAAAAGGTCTCGAGCTCGACGAGAAAACTCTAGCGCTCATCGACACCGATAAAGACGGGCGCATCCGCGTCCCCGAGTTGCTCGCCGCCATCGATTGGGCCGCCCTGCATCTCGAAGACCTCGGCGTTCTCCTGCGCCGCAAAGACGCCCTGCCCCTCGCCGCTTTCAAAGCCTCCACCCCTGAAGGCAAGTCCGCCCTCATCGCCGCCAAACGCATTCTCTCTAATTTCGGCCAGCCCGAGGCCACCGAGATCACCCTCGCCCAAGCCTCCGATACCGCCCGCATCTTCTCTTCCACGCCTTTCAATGGCGATGGAGTCATCACTCCCGACTCCACCACCGACGAAGCTCTCAAGCTCCTCGTCGCAGACATCGTCGGCACCATCGGCGGCACCACCGATCGCTCCGGTGCCTCCGGTATCGACGAATCCCGCGTCGCCACCTTTTACGCCGACCTCACCGCCTTCGCCGCGTGGTCCGAAAAAGGCGCCTCCGCCGACGTCCTCGCTCTCGGCGCCGATACCTCCGCCGCCCTCACCGCCATCCAGGCCGTGCGCACCAAGGTGGACGATTATTTCTCTCGCACCCGCCTCGCCGCCTACGACGCCCGCGCCCTCGCCGCGCTCAATCGCTCCGAGACCGAATACCTCGCTCTCGCCGCGCAAGACCTCTCCATCACCACCCAGGAAGTCGCTGGCTTCCCCTTGGCGCGCATCGCGGCCGACCAACCGCTCCCTCTGCTCGCCGCCGTCAACCCCGCTTGGGCCGCCGCCCTCGTGACGCTTCACGCCACCGCCGTCACACCCGTGTTCGGTTCCGCCAAGACCAGCCTCACTGAAGCCGACTGGACCGCCCTCAAAGCCAAAGTCGCCGCCTTCGAAGCCTGGGCCGGTTCCAAAGGTGGCGGCTCTGTCGAGAAGCTCGGCCTCGAGCGCGTCAAAGCCCTCCTCGCCGCCGACCAAAAAGCCGCACTCCTCGCACTCATCGCGCAGGACAAAGCCCTCGATCCCGAATTCGTCGCCATCACATCGGTCGAAAAACTCCTCCGCTTCTCTCGCGACTTCCGCGCGTTGCTCAATAATTTCGTCAACTTCTTCGAGTTCTTCTCTCCTGACCACTACGCCAACTTCCAGGCCGGCACGCTCTATCTCGATACACGCAGCACCGAGTTCTGCATCAAGGTTGCCGCTCCTTCGCCCCTTGCCGCGATGAGCAAAGCCTTCATCGCCTACGTGGACTGCAAACGCGCCGGTGAAGCCCCCATCAAGGTCGCCGCCTGCTTCACCAACGGCGACAGCGATTACCTCTTCGTCGGTCGCAACGGCGTCTTCTACGACCGTCAGGGCCGCGACTGGGATGCCTCCATCACCAGCATCGCCGACAACCCCATCAGCATCCGTCAGGCGTTCCTCTCCCCGTATAAAAAATTCGTGCGTATGATCGAGGAGCAGGTCGCCAAGCGCGCCGCAGCCGCCGATGCCGAGAGCAACGCCAAGCTCGCCACCGCCGCCGAGACCGCCGCCAACGCCGACAAAAAGGCCGCCGGTCCCAAGCCCGAGCCCAAGAAAATGGACATCGGCACCGTCGCCGCGATGGGCGTCGCCGTCGGCGCGATTGGTGGTGCCCTCGGCGCCATCGCCACCGGGCTCGCCAAACTCACTTTCTGGCAACTCCCGCTCGTCTTCATCGGCCTCATTGCAGTCATCTCCGGCCCTTCGATGCTCATCGCGTGGCTGAAGCTCCGTCAGCGCAACATCGGCCCCATCCTCGAAGCCAACGGCTGGGCCATCAACGGACGCGTGAAGATCAACATTCCGTTCGGCACCAAGCTCACCGAACGCGCCGTCCTCCCCAACGGCTCCAAGCGTGACCTCAACGATCCCTATTCCGACAAAGAAGCCATCCGCCGCCAGAAACTCATCTGGACGCTCATCGTCGTCGCGATCCTCGCCGCCAGTGTCATCCGCTGGGACGAACAAAAAAACGGCCACTACTTCTGGCAACCCGCCCCCAAGCCCGTCGTCGTCGTTGCTCCCATCACCCCGGTCGTCGAAGCCCCCGTCGCCAACACCCCCGCCCCCACGCCCTAACGGCAGCATCGGCCTTAAGCCTCGCTTTCTGAAGAAGGCCCGACCACCCGCGTCGGGCCTTCTTCATATCTACACCACACGGTCATCCATCGCGCCCGTCTCGCCTTCGGCAAATTTCTTAAAATTTCCCACGAAATGTTTCACCAGCGCCACATCCTGGTCACTGCGTCCGCCCGCCGTGTGCGGCGTGATAAAACAATTTCGCGTCGTCCATAACCGGCTCGACGACGGGAGCGGTTCCTCGGCGAATACATCGAGGTAAGCCGCGCCCAGCTTGCCGTTTTCCAGCGCCTGCATCAGCGCATTTTCATCCACCGTCGTCCCGCGTCCGATGTTGTAGAAACGCGCGCCCGGCTTGCACGCCGCCAGCCGCCGCGCGTTCACATAATTCCGCGTCGCTTCGTTATCCGGGAGCAAGTTTACGACATGATCCGCCTCGCCGAGCACCGACGTCACACGTTCCTCCGAAATCACAAACACGCCGCGCTCGCTGTGCGCCTTCCGCCGCACCGCATAAATCTTCATACCAAACGGCGCCAGCAACTCCGTCAGCCGCCGCGCAATCGTGCCGTAACCAAGCAGCAGCACCGTCTGCCCGTTCATCAATACCGACGCCGACCTCCGCTCGAAAAACTTCCACTGCTTGTCGCCCCGTTGCTCCGCGTATGACTCAAGCAATTGACGCCCGAGCGCCAACATCATCGCCATCACGTGTTGCGCGCACGGCTCCGCAAACACCGTCGAGCTCGTCGAGAACACCGACCCGCGCGCCTTAAAATTCTCCAGGAATTCCGGCGTGTCGTAGCGCCCGTAACCCGCGCTCGTCACCGCCACCCACTTGATCTTCGCACGCTGCAAACACTCCGCCGGCTCAGGCTGCCCGAAGACCACATCTGCCTCCGCGATACCTTCGTCGCTTTTCCCGGCCTTGAGCACCGAAGCCAGCCGCTCCTTGGCAAAAATCACCCGATGCCCCATCGCGCCGTCCACCAGCATCTGCTCCGCCCGCTCATTCAACGCCGCATTGCACCAGATCGTATGACTCATAGTGCCCGAAACTCTACGCCTCCCGCGTCGCACGCCCAGTCATAACTCGCCTCCGCGGCTCCGCTCTCCGTGACCTCCGCAAACTCCGTGTTAAAAAAATCTCCGCCCCTTGCCTTCACCCCGCCCGCGTGCTCCTTGGTTCGCTCCATGTCCGCTTCCGCATCCGCCCCGCTCATCCGCGCCCGCCTCCTCACGCTGCTCTCCTACGGCGCGATGATGAGCCTCGCCATCGGCCTCAACCTGCTCCCGGTCTTCCTCACCACACTGAGCACGACTTACGGCGGTGCCGCGGGCCTGAGCGGTGAACAACTCGGTCGTCTCGGCGGTCTCGCCTTTGCCGGACTCGTCGTCGGCATCGTCATCACCGGGCCGCTCGCCGACCGCCACGGAGCCAAACCCTTCGCGCAATTCGGCCTCGCGCTCATCGCCATCAGTCTCGTCGCGATGGCCTTCGCGCCCACCTACACGCTGCTCCTCTTCGCCGTCTTTGCCCTCGGTCTCGGATCAGGTGTCCTCGACATGGTGCTCAGTCCCATCGTTTCCGCGCTCAACCCCGCGAACCGTTCCGTCGCCCTCAACTGGTTGCACTCGTTCTACTGCGTGGGTGCCGCCGTCACCGTGCTCGCGGGTTCACTCGCCCTCGCCGCCGGCTTCGGCTGGCGCGGCTCCTGTCTCGTGCTTCTCCCGTTGCCGCTCGGTCTGCTCGCCGCGTTCGCCCCGCTAAAGTTTCCCGATCTTCCGCATGAAAGCGTCCGCACCTCGGTCCGCTCACTCTTCACGCACCGCTGGTTCCAGTTCGCGGCCATCGGCATTTTCCTCGGTGGCGCCACCGAACTCGGCATGGCCCAGTGGCTGCCGGCCTACGCCGAAACTTCCCTCGGTTTCCCCACATGGATCAGCGGAGGTTCACTGCTCCTTTTCTCCGTCGCGATGGCACTCGGCCGCATGGTGGTCGGCTTCGCCGGCACCCGCTTCAACTCCTTTCAACTCATGGCCTGGAGCTGCGCCAGCACGGTGGTGCTTTTCATTCTGGGATCATTTCTTCCGATTCCCTCGCTGGCTCTCACCGCCTGCATACTCGCCGGCTTCACCGGCAGCTGCCTCTGGCCCACGATGCTTGCCGTGACCGCCGACCGTTATCCCCAAGGCGGCGCGAGCATGTTCGGCGCGCTCGCGGCACTCGGCAACGCCGGCGGCATCTTTATGCCCTGGCTCGTCGGTCTGATCGCCGACCACAGCAACCTCCACTGGGGCCTCGCCATCTCCGCCCTCGCCCCCCTCGCGATGCTCCCCCTCGTCCTCCGCCTGCGAGCCCCGCACTAACCCGGCCGGCCCCGCCGTAGCTCTACATCAAAAGCCTTTCGCCAAAAAGCCGGTTTGTAACTTAATAAGTTACAAACCGGCTTTTCCTTTTGGCTTTGAATGAGATAAGAACGCTCAAACTCCTTTAAACCGTCCGCCTGCGGACGCGTTCCGCCCGCGCGTTGATCTGGGCGATCAGCTCCGTGTGCTCGACGGCCTCGCGGTCATCCACGTGCACCAAGCCTGCGCCGAAGGGCGGCACTTCATCAGACTCATCCGCCCAACGCGCCCATTCGTAACCCACCAACGCCGGATGTGCGCACGCCGCGGTGAGCGCACGCCGGCCATCGCGTAACATACGCTCAAGCCGCGTCGGCCCTGAATGCGGTTTGAACGACGCACTGCGAAACCGTTCGTTGGACAACCCGAACGCCGTGAGCAGCAGCGGCATCTTCGTCGCATCCGCATACAGCCGGGCCTGCGCTTCAAAATCCGGCCCGTGGCAATGCCACGACACCACATCCACCTGCGGATACACGCACTCGCCCAACACGTCTTCCCCGGGCGGCTGCGTGAACCGGCAACCCAGAATCAAATGATCGGGATCATGCCGGCGCAGCGCCGCTGAAGTCGCCGTGAAATAACGATGCGCGAACTCCTTCGTGAAGCGTGCGTGATCACGCAGATAACCCGCCGTGGTGAGCGGTCGCTCCGCCAGCGTGCGTTGGCGGATGACTTCCTTGTTGGGCAGCTCGACGCTCCACTCGCGCGCCAGGCCCGCGAGATCGCCCGCATGCGGAGCCAGCACAAATTCCCACGCCGCATGATACGCCGAAAACCCCGGCTCCAGACTCAGGCAGACTTGCAGCAGCGACGGCCGGCCTTCCTTCACTTCACCCCAGCCCAGCGCATCGTCCGTGTAATAACCGATGAAATCGGTGCGCCCCGCCCAGGGCGCGGCCGCCGTCGCGGCCTGCGTCTCGCACACCGCGAGCCAGCCCGGATCAAACACATCGGGCAGGTGCGTGCCGAGCAGATGGATCACCGGAACACCCGCCCCGCGAAAATCAACCACCGCCGTCGCATAAAGCCCCGCCACCGCCAGCATCGGCTCAGCCCACGGCCCCAGTGTATTCACCTGCCAATTACGCAGGCGTTGCAACGCCGCCCGAGCGAACCCTGACGGATCCTCCAGGCCGTGCACGCGCTCCACCGCCTGCGCATAAGCACCGCGATGTGCGGGCGGCACCCCGGCGCGACCGTGGCGGTTGACCGCCGCCACCGCCTTCGAAAAAAACGGCCGGTCAATCGGGTCGAGTAACCACCACGGACCGGCGGCCGTCTGCCCGACGCGGAAAAATCCTGCGCGCCCCCGCAGGGACTCAGGTTTAAATGAAGACAAAGTGAGGGACTCCGCACTGCGGCTTTTCGCCATGAGCACGGACGCTAGCCGCAAGCATCCGCCGATGGGAAGCCCGCAGACGCGCGGACGTCCATCTCTTTAGAATTTTACCGGTCGGTCCGGACGGCGCAGATCGAAGCGGTCGCGCGTGGTCGCGTAGTTGTCGCCACCGAGACGCCCCACGGTATCGAGCAACGCCGGATCAATTTCGCCATCCACGCCCAACACGCCATCCGTCACGTGCGCCGCAACGATGCGGCCAAACACCACGTTCGCCGCCCCCGCGCCTTCACCGATCGGCAGGATCGTGTGGAGCGTGCACTCAAACGACACCGGAGCCTCCGCCACCCGCGGTGGCTTCACGCGTTCCGACACAGCTTGCGCGATGCCGAACGCATCGAACTCGCTCTCGCCATACGGCAGCAGCGCGGCGCAGGCGTTCATTTTTTCAGCGAGCGCGTGCGACACCAGATTCACCACGAACTGACCGGTCGCCTCGATGTTGCGCACCGTGTCCTTCTTCGTGCCATCGCGTAGATTGACCGCCGAAAACATCAGCGTGGGCGGGTTGCCCGTGATGCCATTGAAAAACGAAAACGGCGCGAGGTTGGTGCGTCCTTCCGGCGAGATGGTCGACACCCATGCGATGGGGCGCGGCGTGATACTGTCGGCCATCCAGCCATACGCTTCGCGCGGGTCCAGCTTCGTGAAATCGAGAAACATGATGTATCCACCGTGCACAGCTGCGCGAGGGACGCAACGCGCCGCATCCACTCACACCACCAAGATCAGGTCCCCCGTTTCATTCACGCGGACTTCGTAGGTCATCACGCGGCTTTTCGCGTCGTAGAGGCCCTTGCCGGTCACGAGGTCAAACTCCCAGCCATGCCACGGACAACGCAACACGCGGCCGGAAAAATCAGGTAGGAATTCCGACACCGCACCCGGGCGGTGCGTCCCGTGCAAACTGCCTTTGCACAACTCGGCGCCTTGGTGCGGACAATAGTTTCGCACGGCGTGATAGCCGTCCTTCAGGTGAAAGATGCCGATGGAAAGATGTCCGATCTGCACAATCTTTCGCGCGCCCTCCGGCACCTCGTCGGCCCGACCCGCGACGACTTCGCGCGTGCGTTTTTTCGGAACGGCACCCTGGGGATCACCCGCCAGCGCAAACGCCTTATCAATGGATTTCAGCGGTGCCGCCGTGCCGGCTTCACATGGGCGGGAACCGCGGTTCACGACACACCCTCCGCGTTAACCCGCACGGGCAGGCCGTAGAGCTCGGCCGCATTGTCGTAGAGAATGCGTTGCTTCATCAGCGGAGGCAACGCTGAGGGGAACGCGCGCTGGGGATCATCGAAATCCCAGTGCGGAAAATCCGTCGAAAAACACAGCGTCTTTTCCGCCTTCACCATCTCGTAAAGCTGCACCAAGTGCGCGGGATTTTCCGGTTCTTCGACCGGTTGTGTGCTCAGCCGGCAATGCCTCAGCACATACTCCGATGGAGCCTCGCGCAACCAGGGAACCGTGCTGCGCAGCGCCTTGAAGTTTTTATCCATGCGCCACAACAACGGCGCCAGCCAGCTCACGCCGCCTTCGACAAAAATCGTTTTGAGCCCGGGGAATTTCTCAAACGTTCCCTCGGCAACGAGACTACCGACGTGCGCCTGATAGGTCAGCGGGAGTGAATTGTGCCACTCAAAATAACTCGAAGGACGCCCGACCGGCGTGCTCGAACGCAACGAGCCTTCGAACCCGGGATGAACCGCAAACACCAGTCCCATCTCGCAGCAAGCTTCGTAAACCGGATCGTAAGCACGATGCCCGAAGAGATGCAGGCCCTCCCCGCACGTCAGCACTTGCACCATCTGCGGATGCGCTCCCAAGCGACGGATTTCCGCCGCGGCACCCGCCGGATCCGCCATGTTCACACAGATCGATCCGAGGAAACGCGGATCATGCCTCAGATAGGTTTCGATGAGCCAGTCGTTCGCCGCGCGCGCCAGGGCGTTGGCCACATCGATCGAGTGAATCAGCGACACGCTCATACCCGGTTGCGGTTGGAGCACACCGTAGGTGATCCCGAGCGGATCGAGGTGAAGCCGCACCACATCCGCCGGCGTCTCGGACACCACATCCCGCCGGTCCACGCCAAAGGGATTGGCATAACCATGACCGGGACTGCTGTCTTGCCGCATGGCCACGGCCTCGCGAAAAGCCGCGGGAATAAACGGTGCGAGCGGACACCGGCTGTTGGGGTAAACGTGAATATCGCAGTCGATGATCATAATTAAAAATCGTCGCCGCTAAAGGCTCTGCGCGGAAAGTTTCCCTGCGGCCTTGAGCACCAATCCGACGAAATGCTCCTCGCCCTCGCGGTTGACCAAGCCCGGTGGCACCGCCAGCCCAATCGCGCCCTGAAGCACTCCGGTGGCGTCGAAAACTGGGGCCGCAAACGAATACAGATCTTTGCTATTCTCGCACCGGTTCACCGCGTAGCCCTGGCGCCGGATGCCGGCGAGTTCCGATCTCAGCTCGCGCACGGTGGTGATCGTATTCGGCGTGAGTCGCTTCAGTTCGCCCGACTCGAACGGCAGCCGCTTGAGCGCGAGAAACAGTTTTCCAAATGCCGTCGCGTGGCGCACCAACCGCTCTCCCAACCCCAGCGCATGCGGCGGACGCACACCGCGATAGAGGTCGCTCATGATGATCAACGGCGCTCCCTGATGCGGCACCGCGATATAGGAACTGCTGTGCGCGGCCTCGGACAAGGCCCGCAACACCGGCCCGCCGTGCACGCGTAACGGCAGCCGCTCGGCAAAGGGGCCGGCCAGCGCCAGTAACCGGAAATCCGACCGGTATTTATGTGTGTCGGCCGACTGCGCCACATAGCCCGCGTCCAGCAGCGTGCGCAGCAAACGATGCGCATGGCTTTTCGGCAGGCCCATATCTTTGGCCAGTTCCGACACGGAAAACTCTTCCGCCCCGGCCGCGATGATCTCCAGCAGCCGCAATCCATTCACGAGCGTATGATTGGCGGACGGGGCGGTTCCAAGAGGCATGCCACCGTTCAATCCGATAACCGCGACCACCTCAAAACAGTTCCAATATATAGAACGATGACCGGCCAACCTTTCTCGCATGTGATCGCGTCGCGACCACACGACCTGCGTCCACAGGATAGACTGGATTCCAGCCGCCCGTTGCGGCAACTTGGCCGCTTTTAACCACTTCCCATGGCGATCCATTTTATCGAGGCCCAGTCTCTTTTCATCCTCCAAGCCGGTGCCTCCACCTACGCGATCAAGGTGACGGAGCACGGCTTCCCGATTAATCTCTACTGGGGACCCGCTCTAGCGGCCTCTGCCTTAGGATTGGATAATGTCCGTCTGCGCGACCGCGCCTTCAGCCCCACACTCGCCGGCGCCAACCAAGGCGTGAGCCTCGATACGCTGCCACTGGAATTCCCCACGTTCGGCAATTCCGACTTTCGCGAGCCCGCGCTGGATGTTTATCAGCCGCAGACCGGTTCACGCATTCTCTCGTTGCGCTACGACTCGCATCGTATCGAAGCGGGCAAACCCGCCCTCGCCGGCCTGCCCTCCACCTTTGTGGAAACACCCGCCGATGCCGACACGCTCACGCTTGTCCTCATCGACGCCCTGCTCGGGCTTCGCGTGGAGTTGCTCTACACAGTCTTCGCAAACCATCCCGTCATCACGCGCTCGGTGCGCATCGTGAACGCCGGCACCGCCCCGCTCGAAGTGCGCCGCGCTTTGTCGGCCTCGATTGATTTCGACAGCTCTTTCGCGAATCACCGCTTCATCCAGCTCTCCGGCGCCTGGGCGCGCGAACGCGACACGCATATCTCCGCACTTCGTCCCGGTGTTCAGTCGGTCGAAAGCCGCCGCGGCACCAGCAGCCACCAGCAAAGCCCGTTCATCGCCCTCGCCGAACTCGGCGCCAACGAAGAGCACGGCTCCGTTTACGGCTTCAACCTCGTTTACAGCGGCAACTTTCTCGCGCAGGTCGAGCTCGACCCGTTCTCCACCGCCCGCACTCAGATCGGCATCAACCCGTTCGACTTCGCGTGGCAGCTCGGGGCCGGCGACACGTTCCAGACGCCCGAAGCGGTGCTCGTGTTTTCGCCCGAAGGCCTCGGCGGCATGTCGCGCGCTCTGCACCGGTTTTACCGCAGCCACCTGCTGCCGGTCGCCTGGCGCGACAAGCCCCGCCCGATTCTCGTCAACAACTGGGAGGCGACTTACTTCGACTTCAATGCCACCAAGCTCGAGGCCATCGCCACCGCCGGCGCGGAGCTCGGCGTGGAGTTGTTCGTCCTCGACGACGGCTGGTTCGGCAAACGCGACGACGACCGCACCTCGCTCGGCGACTGGGTCGTTGACCGCAAAAAACTTCCCGGCGGCCTCAACGACCTCGCCCGACGCATCAAGGCCAAGGGCGTGGAATTCGGCCTCTGGTTCGAACCCGAGATGGTCTCGGTCGACAGCGACCTTTACCGCGCGCATCCCGACTGGTGCATCCATGTGCCGCAGCGTCCCCGCACCGAAGGCCGCCAGCAGTTGATCCTCGATTTTTCCCGCGCCGAGGTGCGCGAAGAAATTTATCAACGCATCGCGCAAATCCTCCGCGACACGCCCATCACCTACGTGAAGTGGGACATGAACCGCCACATGACCGAGACCGGTTCGGCCGCGCTCCCCGCCGGACGCCAGCAGGAAACCGCCCATCGCTACGTGCTCGGCCTTTACGAGATCATGGAGCGCTTCACCCGCGAGTTCCCGCACATCCTGTTCGAGGGCTGCTCAGGCGGCGGCGGGCGCTTCGACCCCGGTATCCTCGCCTACATGCCGCAGATCTGGACGAGCGATAATTCCGACGCCATCACCCGCCTGCGCATCCAATACGGCACCAGCCTCGTATATCCTTTCAGCACCATGGCCGCGCACGTCTCCGCCGTTCCCAACCACCAGGTCGGTCGCAACACCCCGTTCCGCACGCGTGGTGACATCGCCTTCACCGGCGCGTTTGGCTATGAACTCGATCTCGCCGCCTTGCCCGCCGACGAAAAAGCCGAGGTCAAACGCCAGACGGCGTTCTATAAGCAGATTCGCCCCCTGCTTCTCACAGGTGATCTTTACCGCCTGAAGAACCCCTTCGAATCCCAGGAAGCCGCTTGGATGATCGTCGCCGCAGACGCGTCCCAAGCCCTCGTCACCCATGTCAGCGTGCTCTCCGAGCCCAACGCTCCGCACCGCTACCTCAAGCTCCGCGGTCTCGACCCGAAAAAGAACTACCGCGTCCGTCTCGACGAAATCGAAACCGTGATGGCCGGCGATGTGCTCCTTCACTCCGGCCTGCACGTTCCCGGCGCGTCCGCCGATTTCATCAGCCACCAGTGGCATCTCATCGCAGTTTGATCATGCCCGACCGACCGCCATTTTTAAACCTCCCGTCCTCGGCGTTGAGCATCGCGCTGGTGTTGGCGGCATGGATGACCGGCGGCTGCTCGACCGGCACGACCGCCTCGCAGACTTCCGAAACGAACTTCGTCGTGAGCGTTCCCCACATCGAGCGCATGGATGTGAGCATCTGCAAAGGCGACAACACGGCCATCAACCGCCTGCTCTCTGGACGCGCCGAATCGTTCGCAAAAAAAATCGACCATGGCAGCGTCTGGTATGGCGAAGGCCTTTCGATGGAACCGTTGCTCGAGCCCGGCTCATGGATCGTCACCCGCCCCCACCCTTACACGAAACTCCGGCCCGGCATGGTCGTGCTCTACACCACCACTGCGGGGCGTCAGGTCGTGCACGCCCTCGTCCGCCGCACTTCCGAAGGTTGGGTGGCCGTCGGTGTGAACAACGATGAAACGGACCTCGAATTCGTCACCTCGACGAACTTCGCCGGAGTGATCGCCGGCGTCTTCACCCCCGCCCGTCCGCAACCGTAAGCGCGACGCCTCCCCACCGGCGAGCGACGACCACTTCCCGCTCGCTCGCGCCCATCCTCGCAAGCACGCTGCCCGGTTTATGTCCGCCGTAGTCCCAGTTCACGATGAAGCCCCGTGGAAAGCCGGCCTGCGCAGCGCGCGCGCCAATCTCATTCCCGGACTCGTGCTGCAGGCCTTCGCGCTCGCCGTGGTGTTGGGTTATTATTTTCACGCGCCCACACGCACCGGCCTCACCCGGCTCGCCGAGCTGCGCAACGATACCGGAGTGCTGTTCGGCATTTTCACCACCGGACTGTGCGGCGGACTTCTGCCGCTGCTCTACCTGAAAGCCGCACCTTCCACGCGTCGCCACATCACCTGGCCGCAAGGCTGGGGCCTCACCGCATTTTGGTCCTACAAAGGTTGGGAAATCGCCCTCTGGTATGGCTTCATGGCCTGGACTCTCGGCGAGGCCGCCGATGTGCGCACGATTGCCGCCAAGAGTCTCCTCGACCAGTTTGTGTATTGCCCGATCTGGGCCATCCCCACGACCGCCCTGGTCTATCTGTGGTGTCAGAATGGTTTTAACCACCATCTGCTCATCGCTGATCTGCGCACCCCGCGTTGGTATGCGCGCCGCGTGCTACCGTTGCTGCTCGCCAATCTCGGGGTCTGGCTGCCGCTCGTGTGCATCATCTACGCATTGCCCACCCCTCTCCAGCTCCCGTTGCAAAACATCGTGCTCTGCTTCTTCACCCTCATGCTCGCCCACATGGCGCGTGAACCTTCCCTGATTCCGGCGGAATAAACCCCGGCACTTTTGCCTCTTACGCGGTCTTAGACTATCTCATCCCATGCTTTTTCGCGCTCCTCTCTTTCTGCTGGCCTTCGTTTTCGCCCTGATCGCCCCCGCCGCGCACGGCCAGGTGAAAGCCTCACTCGCCGCCGCTGATCAATCCATCCAACCCGGCCGCGCATTCACGGTCGCCCTGCGCCTCGACCATGAAAGCCACTGGCATTCCTATTGGATCAATCCCGGCACCGGCTACCCCACCTCGCTCAAGTGGACTCTCCCCGAAGGCTGGACCGCTTCCGAAATCCAGTGGCCCACGCCCGCCGTCACCCGCGACACCAACGGCATGATCACCGGCAACGGTTATGATGACGTCGTCTACCTGCCCGTCACGATCACGCCACCCGCCAATCTCAAGGCCGGCGAAACCATCACCCTTTCCGCCGAAGCCAAATGGCTCATGTGCGCCGAGGTCTGCGTGCCCGGCAAGGCCGCCGTCTCGCTCTCCCTGCCCGTGCAGGCCAACGAACCCGCCGCCGACCCGAACCACGGAAAAGCCATCGCCGACACCCTAACCGCCCTCCCCCGCGCGATCCCCGGTCTCACTGCCCGCGCCTCCCGTAGTGGAAATGTGGTGACACTCCGCCTGATCGCCGCCGCCGACATCCCGCTCCCGAAAATCACGAAGCCCTGGTTCTTCTCCACCGACGAAACCATTCAGTTCGACGAACCCCAAACCGTGCGCGATGCCGCAGCCGGCGAAGTGCTCGCCATCGATCTGCCCGTCTCGCCCAGCCTCACGACCCCGCACACCCAGCTCACCGGCGTGCTTCGCTTCGAAAACGGCTCCACGACCACCGGCCTCGCCATCGACACCCCGATCACCGAGGCCCCCGCCTCCGGTCTCTCAACTCTCAACTCTCAACCCTCAACTCCGGCCAGCGCTTCGCTGGCCGGCACCCTCGTCCTCGCCTTCGTCGGCGGCCTCATCCTCAACCTCATGCCCTGCGTCTTCCCCGTGCTCGGCATCAAGATCCTCGGCTTCGTCAACCAGGCCGGCGCCGACCGCCGCAAAGTCACCCTCCACGGCCTCGCCTTCGCCGGCGGCGTGCTCCTCTCCTTCTGGACCCTTGCCGGCGTCCTCGCCGCCTTCCGCGCCGGTGGCGACCAACTCGGCTGGGGCTTCCAGCTCCAGTCACCCGCCTTCGTCTTCGCGCTTGCCGCCGTCATGCTCATCTTCGCCCTCAGCCTGAGCGGCGTCTTCGAGTTCGGACTCCGCGCGACCGCCGTCGGCACCGGCCTGCAAGCCAAAGACGGCTTCACAGGTTCCTTCTTCACCGGAGTCCTCGCCACGGTTGTCGCCACGCCGTGCAGCGCCCCCTTCCTCGCTCCCGCCCTCGGTGCCGCCCTCGCGTTACCAATCATCTCATCGTTCGCCGTCTTCACCGCCATCGCCCTCGGCCTCGCGCTGCCCTACCTGCTGCTTTCGATTTTCCCGCAGGCGATCAAAGCCCTCCCCCGCCCCGGCGCATGGATGGAAACCTTCAAGCAGGCCATGGCATTCCCCTTGTATGCGACCGTCGGATACATGGTCTGGGTGCTCGCCGGACAACTTAAGTCCAACGACACCGCCCTCCTTTCCGTCCTGCTCGGCCTCACCCTGATCGCCGCCGCCACCTGGCTCTACGGACGCTACGCCACCTTCGGCGCAAAACCCGCCCGCATGCGTATAGGTATCCTCGGCGGTATTATCCTCCTGGCCGCCGGCACTTGGCTCGGCTGGCCGCGCCCCGCCGCCCCGACCGACATCGTCTGGCAGCCGTGGAGCGCCGAAGCCGTCGCGAAAGCCGTCGCCGAAAACAAAACCATCTACGTCGATTTCACCGCCCGCTGGTGTTTCACCTGCCAGACCAATAAGAAAGTCGTCTTCAGTTCCGGCGAAGTCCTCAAAACCTTCCGAGAAAAAGAAGTCGTCACCCTGCGCGCCGACTGGACCGACGAAGACCCCAAGATCACCGCGGAATTGGCCCGCTGGAACCGCAGCGCCGTCCCCTTCAACCTGATCTACCTCCCCGGCAAACCAGAGCCTGTCATCCTTCCCGAACTCCTCACCCCCGGCATCGTCCTCGAGGCAATCAATCAGACTAATTGAGATCCGACGTAGGGGCGTGGCTTGACCACGCCCGCTCCGTTTTAACGAGCCCCTTTCTTAACGGCATTGAGCGCGTCCCTGAGTTTACGCGCGTCTTCACTATCCTGCGCCTCGGCCTCTAGGCGCTCAAAAGCCGGATGCTCCAAAATAGGACTCTCCACCGACGGACTCTTGCCGTCCTCATCCGTCGCATCTTTGAGTGCACCAGCCAGACCGGCGACCAGGCGATTCATGCGCTCAACCGCCGCACGCAACGCGACCTCATTTCGACCCGGCCAATAGCCGCCTTCATCCTCGATCCGCACCTCAAGACCGAGTGATTCCCCGGCAAGGGCAATATCCACGGCGGCAAGATGACAGCGCCGAAACTGCTCCCACCCATGCAGGCTCGCATATTGGGTTTTGCAGGACGCGAGAAAGTGCCAGCCCTCATCCTTCCCCGACGAAAGCCATGTGTCGCCACCCGGCGCTTTCACCGTGGCCGGATACCGGCACAGCCCGAGCACCAGCGGTTCACTCCCCTTCCCGAGTTGAACGAGAAAAATCCATCCCGTGACAGGTGCGACCGTCACGCCGGTGCAAGTATCCGGATCGCTGGCAACGGGCACGCTAATCCAACCGGTCGCAAACTGATTCAAGTCGGCGGTCTCGTTGCTCAGCTCAAACACCCGATCCACCCGCCCCTCGGCGGCAAGCCCTTCAGCCAAACCATGCCAGCGAGCAACGATTGCCCGCACCGCCGCTTCATCCAGCGAGGCGGGAGCATGAACGTGGACGTGAAGAGAAAGGCCCATAAAATACTTTCTAGCTTAACCCATGATCGACCTCGAGACCTTCATTTTGATTTCGATGATATACTCCGCGATCGCCTTCACCACCGGCATGTCATCAGATAAGCGCCGAAGGTCCGAAAAATCATCTGGGCTTACCACGGGCTTCTTTTTCTCGCTGCTCAGATTTGCATGGGCCACCGCACAACGTCCCGATTCATAAAGATATGTAGGGACATCGTTCCCTGCTTCATGGAGTTCCTGAATTCGCCTCATCGCCGTCCGATCTGACAGCTTGGGAAGCGTTTCACGGATACCTTCAACTAGGGGCCTGTGCCGGGCTTCTCCGGAACCAACCATATGGTCCACCCAAGAGATATTGAGGATTTTGACGTAACTGAGGAATGCAAACGGCACGCTGTTCACGGTTCTCGCTTCACGATAAAGCGCTAACGCCAACTGCGCATCCTTGCTAGGCTCTAGATTCCGATAAAACGGAAACGCAAACGAGGAGCTCACCATCCTTGTCTCTCTACCGACCGCACATGGTTTAATCGTGCCCGATAGACCATATCCTCTAGTTTGAATCGGCTGATCATCGCACCAAGCAAGTAAGCTGAGAAATGAATTTATCAGCGTCCAAGCTTCATTCTCCGCAAGACCTCGCAAATTGATGTGGATGGACGGATCATTATCACGCGTAGCAGGCTTGAGATGGAGTGTGTGTCCTCCGAACCGAACATCGGTTTCCTTATCCGGCCATACCGCGCTGCCTTTCACGCCAAGATTCAACCAGTTGTCCATGACGGACAGTGATGCGCCACCGGTCAGATGGAAAGATTGGGAGGAGTTTTTCATCATTGTATGGAAAGGATGTTAAGGATGCTCGTAGGCGCTGGAGCCGTGCGGGCTGAGTGGATTAAGTTACTGCTGGGTTTCGGCCAGCCCCTCACGACGCTCGCTCTTGTGCGCGGCGCGTTTTTCGCGACGGGCGCGCTGCCAGTGCGGCTCGGGGGCTTCGCCGGCCATGATGCAGCCTTGCGGCTGGATCTCGCCGACCACCGTCGCGAGGCCGAAGCGGGCGATCTGCGCCTTCACTTTGGTCGCGTCTTTGTAGCCGAGCGGCGACTCCGAGAGGTCCGGTGCTCCGCCATACCAGCGGATGTCCAGCCCTGCCGTCGTCTCCGCCAGCACTTGCTGAATACGCGCCGGATCGAGTTCGCCGTCCGCATCCTTGTAGGGACGCATCATCGCGCTGCGCGACATGTTACGTCCCGCGCCGTGCGGGCAAAACGAAAGGTAATCCGTATTGTCCGAACCGAGCACGAGGAGGATCTCACGCGCCATGTTGAGCGGGATCAGTCCGAGCAACGGGCGTCCCTGCTCGTCGCGCCAGGCCGGAGTCGCACCTTTGCCGTGGAAGAACACGTCGCCGCGTTTCCACACAAAGTTATGCTCGTTGCCAATCTGCACAAGGGCTCGCTGACCGAGACGGCTCAGGAAGGCGGCGTGGATTTGCGCGTGGTTCTCACGCGTCCAACGACCGATGTATTGCAACGCATCCCAGTAGGCGCGTCCCTCGTCGGTGTCCGCAGGCAACCACACGGCGGCATCCGGGATGCCCTGGGCATTCTCGTCGCACCAACGGCGCGCAGCAATCTGGCCGCGTTTGTAGAGGTCCGCGCCGAGTCCGCGAGAACCGTGGTGCGTAACGAGCACGCTGAACTTACCGTCGCGGCGCGTAATCCACTCGGCCAGCTCGGTGTAACCCGCCGCCTCGATGGCAACGCGTTGCTCCTCGGCAAACTGGATATGACCGACGTAAGCGAAGTGGTTGCCGTCACCCTGCGTGCCGAGGAAATCCTGGGCGCGGCTGCGCAGGCCGGAAAGAAACGGGTTGTCCCACACCGGCTCGTCGAGCACGGCCGAGGCGAACTGCTTGCCGCGCGGACGTCCGCCCGCGCCGAAGTGCGTGATTTTCTGGAGGTGATCCATCATCTCGCCGATCGGGTGATTGGCGTCGAAAAACGTCGCGAACATCGAGCAGCAGATATCCGCCGAATGGGCGCCGGGGATGATGGCGTTTTCCACGGCAATAGCTCCGCCCACGGGAATCGTCGCGGTGCCTCCACCGGCCGGACAGGTGTCGGGCATCAGCACGCCGCGCTGCACCACGGGCACGTGGAGCAGTTCTTGGATGCGGGCGCGCGACTTGGCTACGTTATCTGTCTCCTCAGCGGTATCGGCTTCAACAGCCTCCGCGAGCGGAGCGGCGACGGCGCGCGGGGCGATGGGCGGCGGCAGCATCGGGAACTCCTGTTCGAGCTGGGCAAAAACGAGTGCGCGGTCGAGGCCGGTGGCGTCGAGTTCGCGGGCGCGGCGGAGAACCGAGCCAAGGCGGCGGCCCTCAAGCCAACCGGCCGCGATCAGGTCGCGGGCTTTGATTTCCATGGTCATATAAAAAGGGAAGAAAGAGAGAAAAAGGTGATCGGGACACCGGCCTGAACGTGAACCAATAGATACAGGTGGTTCAAAGGTTTGAGCCTTGAAGTGTGACTTTTGATTTTTGAGACGATGAACGATGACGGTTAACAATCAGGTCGATATCGTTGTGGGATGGACGTCCTTGTTGAGGGGAGCGTCCAAAAGGACATCCGAAGATGTCCTGCATTCCTGCGTCTATGAGTCGTTGTTCAAGCCGGGCCCGAAAGTGAATTAAGCGGAAAGAGGAATACGCGTGATGGCGTTGAACTCATCGATTTCGTCCTGAAGACGCTCGATCTCGTTCTGGAAGGCGACCGTCAGTCGGTCCACTTCGTCGCGCGTAATCACAGCGATAAACACGGTTCGGATTGCTTCGTCGCGGCTCAGGAATCCGACCTGCTCAACCACTTCGCCTTCGCGGGTGTTGAGTGCCTTGATGAACGCGATCAGGCCGCGGATCTCAGCCTGGAGGTTGAGCTTTCCGTAGATACCGAGATCCGTTCCGGTGATTCCGGCGTTGGCTGCGGCGATCGCGCCCTTGAAGGCGGCTAGTTCGCGGGAACGGGTTACGTTCTCATCGAAGGCGGCTCGCACGTCGGCGCGAATCGCCTGCGTATCTTTGCGGGAATTTTCGCGCTGCACGATTTCGCGCAGACGGGCCACTTCACCGGCGAGACGGTTCTTGTGCTTAAGGGCGTGGGAGAGAGTGATGGTTTTCATAATGCTTGGTTTGTTGAGGCAGAGATTAGCGGATTTCAGAAGAAGCAGGTAGAGCGTAGGGAGCAGTATATATGACTATTCAGTCATAATTGGTTATCGGCTGCGGAGGGGGCTTATTCCCCGTCGCGGCTGAAGAACGATTGCCAGAGGCCGAGCACGACGAAGTCGGCGCGGAGTTTTTTCTCCCCGGCTTCGCGGATCTGGCGAACGCGCTCGCGCGACACGCCGAGCTCGCCGGCGATGTCGTCGAGCAGGGCGTCCTCAAGGTAGTAGCGGCGCAGGACTAGCGCCTGGTTGGCGGGCAGGCGCGTCAATGCAACGCGCAGGCTCGCGCCGAGGTCTTCCACGTCGGCGGCTTCGTCGGGCGAAATCGCCTCCATGTCGGGCAACGCATCCCACTCGAAGGCGGTGGCATCTGCGGCGAGCGCGGTTGCGAGCTGGACCGCGATCACGTCGGAGACGGGAAGCTGAGCGACGTTGGCGATTTCTTGCAGCGTTGGCACACGGGCAAGGCGTGCGCCCAAAACGGCGGTCGCAGCGCCGACCGCTTTCATGCGGCCGCGGTCACGACGCGAAAGCGGGTCGAGGCGGCGCAGTTCGTCGAGCATCGCGCCACGAACACGCACAAAGCAGTAGGCACGCACCTCATCGGTGGAGCCGTTGCATTGGGCGAGCGCGGAAATAAGCGCGAGCTTGCCGACGGACGCGAGGTCGTCGCGCCCGACATAATCCGGCAGGCTGCGGGAGATCGTGGCCAGCGCAACATCGACCAAGTCGATGAAATCGGTGAGCACGGGAGAAACTGGAGACATACAAATCACAAAAAAGGAGAAGCGGCCCACAGGAAGTTTTCGGGCATTCGACGAATCGAACCCGGCGACTTCCCTGCCTGCGGGCCGCAGTTAATGAGCAAGGAAGTGTCGCCAGTCGGGATGTTGCGCCTCGCGAACGGTCGCGGAGACGGGGAGCGGGAGCGGTGCCTTGGGACGACGCAGCAACCGGAGGCCGGCTTCGTGGGGAAGACGGTTGGCCTTGAGGGAGTTGATCTCCCGCTTGGCCCAGACGAGATTCTCGAATGAATCGCGTCCGCCGCGGTCGCGAGGGACCACGTGGTCGAGATTGCCGCCGGTCCTGCCGACGCGTTCGCCGGTGTATTGGCAAACACCCTCATCACGCTCGAAAATCGCATCGCGCGTGAGCTTCGGGATGCGCACGGGCATACGGGCAAAGTGCGTGGCGACCATGACCGTAGGCACGCGGATGCGCAGCTTCGGGGTGGAAACCGCGAAGTCGAACTCACGGACCGGCAGCTTGACCCACTCGCTCCAAGGAAGCGGGTTGAGGAAAAGTGGACGATCAAAGTTCCACCCGCCGTCATCGGTTTTAGGATACGCGATGTCGAGGCCGAGCGCGGGCGGAACGCCGTCACCACCTCCGTTGAGGGCCACGAGGGCTTGTTTGACGGTGCGATGGCCGATGATCTGCCAGGCGCGGTTGAGCGACAGGACGATGGGCTTGTTAAGGATGTCAGTGATCATACGAAAAGGGATGAAGAGTCTTTTTCTTTGTTAGGGGTGTGCTTGCTAAATAGGCCGGGCCAGCGGGAGCGAGAAGGGGGCTCGGCCAAGGCGACTGAGGCGGAGGCGGGCCAGCGGCCCGTGCCGCCGAGGGCAACGCCGGCCCAGCAGCCTTTCTCGCCTCCCTCGCAGAGCCGCCAGCGATGGACTGGTTTATTTGGCAATCACACCCCAAGATGGCGGAAGGTGCTGGTCCTGCCCCAAAGCCGGATTTCTCCGGCCCGTCTGTTTAGCAAACAGCGCCAGACCTCGTCCGGTTCACCTTCCAAGGTGGACCCTTCGCAGGGAGTTCAACCCTGACCAAACTCGTTAGAACCGAGCCGTGCTGTGCGTTACACCACGAAGGGAGAGTGGTGCGCGACCCCGGAGTTGCACCGGGACTGATCCGCCTTCGCAAGGCGGGTGACTGTCTATTGCCGAGTCGCGCAAAATGGTCAGGTGGCCCGGTGCCGCCCCGGGGTCCTTGCGGTCACAACGCAATGCTCTGCTGTTGAGCTACGCACCTGAAAGGATGTGCCGGTTTTTATCGGACACATCCGAAATGGAGCTTCCGGCCGGTGCCGCCCCAGCGCATCCGCGCTACAAGGGCGGCGTTCTGCTGTTGAACTACGGAAGCGAAAATTGATCACGCGGCTCAGGTCGCTGACGCAGGAAGATTTCTCCTGTCGCCGCCCTCAGTGACCGCATGAAATGGAGGTCCGTCGGGGCAATGCTCCCCGCTCTCGCCTTTACGAAAGGCGTGCGTCGCTGACTACGCTTACAGACCAAACTGGTGGCTCGGGCCGGACTCTCACCGGCACCCCAAGGATTATGAGTCCTTCGCTCTGAAATTAAGCTACCGAGCCAAACGTTGCCGGGCGGCTGTGCCCGAAAATTGGAGCCAACAGAGGGATGTGCGCCCTCCTGTCTGCCTTACCAAGGCAGTGCATCGCTCTCTATGCGTTGTCGGCGTAAACTGGTGGGAAGCCTGAGTGTCGCACTCAGCTACGTGGCCTTATGAAAGCCTCGTGGTCGCTGGACCGCCTCCCGTGGTGCGCCCCGGATTCGCACCGGGGTCTTCCTATTAAGAGCCGGAAGCATCACTGCTAATGCTTGCGCACCAAAATGGCTCCCGAGGGTGGTAACGCTCCACCATAGGTCTTTCGACCGCGCATTAACAGTGCGCTGCATTGCTTGTCTGCCACTCGGGAATGAGTGCTGGTGCCGGCAGGAGGGGTTGCACCTCCATGTCTTGCGACGGCAGTTTCTGAGACTGCTGTGTATGCTATTCCACCATGCCGGCAAAATGTTGGTTCTCGGTGGGGGACTCGCACCCCCGACGCGCAGTATGTAAAACTGCCGTTCTGGCTGCTGAACTAACCGAGAATGGCGTGAACGACGGGTGCCGCCCCCGCTTATTTCCTCTTAGACAGAGAGGTGAACATGCTGTTGTTCCTCGCTCACAAAAAATGGTCGGAACGGAGTGATTTGCACACTCGTGATCTCGCTCCCAAGGCGAGTGCCTGAACTTCTAGGCTACGTTCCGCTGGCGGAGGCTCCCGGATTCGCGCCGGGCACTACTGGGTTTCAACCAGCCGTGATACTGAATTCACCAAACCTCCGAAGATTGAAGCCGGCGCGCTGTGACTTGTCGCTGCGTCCCGGCAAAGTGGCACGTCATGAAGGAATCGCACCTTCCCGTCCGGATTTGGAAACCAGACCGCCCGCTAGGGCATCTATGACGTATTTAAAAATTGGATGCAGGGGATGGAATCGAACCACCAGCTACAGCTTATGAGGCTGTCGAGTTACCATTACTCTACCCGGCCAAAAAAAGTGGTGGCCGCGTCCGGTTCCGCCCCGGCGTCTCGCGCTTATCAAGCGCGTGTTCTGACTGATTGAACTACACGGCCAAACTTGGTCGAGGCGGTTGGATTTTCACCAACGAAGATCACAAGGATCGTCGCGTTTACAGCGCGGTGCCATTGGGTGCTCGGCCACGCCTCGAAATAGGGTGCCCCGGCGCGGTAACGCTCCGCGTAATCCAGTTTGGAAGACTGGCGTGTATCTACAAACACCTCCGAGGCAAAATGGTGGAGACGACGGGCTTTGCACCCGCATAGAACTGCTTGCAAGGCAGGTGCCGTGCTCAGTTGGCTACGTCCCCGAAAATGGATGCGCGTATCGGATTTCCACCGATGTAGGGCCGTTTTGCGGACGGTTCGTTGAGTGCTCACGCAACGCGCAATAAAGTGGTGGGCCGGTCGGGGGTTTCGCCCGAACGCTGCTCCTTAAAAGGGAGAAATGCTAAAATTACATCACCGGCCCGAAAAAATGGTGGCCTGTGCGAGTGCCGCCCTCGCTTCTCCGCTGTGAAAGAGCGGCGATCTAGCTGATAATCCAACAGGCCATAAAAAACACGCGCCCGGCATCACCGTTTACCGCCTTTCGGACGCAGCTCGTGTTTCGTTAACAAAGAAAAAGAACTCTTACCGTTCACCCCTCTCCGATTTCTCGGGATTGAGTGGCCGCAGGATTTGCACGCGGACGTTGGCTGATTGACTGGGCTCAGCGATGAAGCCGCTTACGGAATATGGAAAAACGGGTTTTCACCCGGGGTCCCGCAAGCGGCTTTTCTGACATGAAAAAACCCACTTCCGGGAGGAAGTGGGCTGCGTGAGGCTACAAAGAGTCCTCGGCGTCAGGTTTCCCCACTTCCAAAATGATTCGCGCTATCGGGTAGATAACTGCCCGTATGATTGCGCATGGTCGTATCGCTAATTCGATTCGCACACGACCGCATGGCTTCCGTTGATAGGAAGTCTGCTTTAAATGTAAGTCGTGAGGAGTTCATGTGAATTGGCTGAGACGATTAAGTGTTCGAAGAGTTACAACGGATCCAGCGGTTCAAAAATCAAGAGGCTCTTTGCAGATACCTGATTTTTTTGAAACACCGGTTTCGATGACATCGACACTTTACCAGACTGCGCCGGACTTGCCATGCGTCTGACCGTTGCATACCTGATTCTTTAGTCATGTTTGAAAAACTATTCTCCGAGCGTGGACTTTCCCTTGATCGCATCCGTGTGCTGCTGGAAGTGCACGATGCCGGCAGCATTGCGCAGGCCGCGCCGGGAGATCCGATCCGACAAAGCCAATACAGCCGCCAGCTGCGGGAACTCTCGGAATTCTTCGGCTGCGAGGTCGCCCAACGTCAGGGCAAGTTGCTCAAGCTGACGGAACAGGGGCGCAAACTCGCTGACCTCGCGCGCAACCAGTTGAGATCACTCGAGGATTTCCGCACCGAGTGCCGAAGCGAATGCCCCGACTACACGATCGCCTCGGGTGACAGCGTTCTTCACTGGCTGGTGATTCCGCGCCTCGGATCTTTGGCCGGTAGCAAACCCGCGGTTCGCTTCGCGACCACCAGCCTGAGAACCAACGACGTCGTTCAACAACTCGCGGACGGACGGGTGGACTTCGGCGTCATTCGCCAGGATGCCTTGGTTGACGGGTTGGAATCGGCTCAGCTGGGTGAACTCACCTATGTAGCAGTCGTGCCCAAGACCCTCATCGGTCGGGGAAAAGCGCCTACGTTAAAGGATGTGTTGGGTGGAATGCCGCTCGCCGCACAAACTGCCGACGGCCAGTTCACCCAACGCCTGCGAAAGATCGCCGCCGATCTGAACGTGGAGATCGCTCCCGCCCTCGCCTGCCAGTCGTTCCCGCAGACCCTAAGCGCCGTGCGCGCCGGCGGCTTCGCCGCAATCCTGCCCACGCTCGCATTGGCCGATCTTCCGGCAAGTTCCTACATTTTGGTCAAAGCAGACCCACTCAAACAGCTAACGAGAAAGCTCTCTTTGGTTTGGAGCCGCCGCTCATCGCAAGTGCGCCCGACAGCCACTCCCTTGGCTCAACGCTTGGCAAAGGCATTAAAAATACAGCCTTAACGGCCGCCCCCACCCGCCTCTTCAGAGGCTGACTTCATCACGTTTTACCTCCACTATTTTACCATGCCTCGTCCGCTGCGCTTTCTTTGCATACTGCTTGGTGCCTCCACCGCTTGCCACGCCGCCGACACCGTCGTGCTCCTGCACGGTCTTGGTCGCAGTCCGCTCGCGATGGCACGCCTTGCCCACGACCTTCGCGCGGAAGGCTACGCGGTCCACAACCTCGCCTACCCTTCGCAACGCGCCGACATTCGCACGCTCTCCGAGGCCACCCTCGGGCCGATCTTCGCCAACACAACACCGTCCGCTGCCGGCACCCGCATCCACATCGTCACGCATTCAATGGGTGGAATTCTCGTGCGCCAATACCTCCACGATCACGGCACGCCGGCCAACCTCGGCCGCGTCGTAATGCTCGCCCCGCCCAACACCGGCAGCGAACTCGTTGACCGCCTCCGCACCTGGTCGCTCTACCGCCGGCTTAACGGCCCCGCCGGTATCCAACTCGGCACTACGCACGATTCCCTTCCAAAGTCCCTCGGCCCCCTTCCCTCCTCCGTCGAAGTCGGCATCATCGCCGGCAACCGTTCGCTCAACCCGCTTTTTTCCACGTGGCTCGCCGGGCCTGATGACGGCAAAGTGACCGTCGCTTCCACCCACGTATCAGGCGAGTCCGCCCACCTCACCGTCCCGCACTCCCACACTTGGCTCATGTGGCGCAGATCTGTGATCAAAGAAGTTCGCGCCTTCCTGCGCACCGGACAGTTCATCGCCCGTTCTTCGTCGTAAGGGCCAGCGAGGGTCCGGAAGAAACCCTTACTGGGTTTTGGGTGTGCTCCCCCATGAGCGGCGGAGGGTGCCGGAGGTGTCACTACAGAAACCGCCTGATATGAGTTATATTCATTAATCACTAAGGTTGCGGGGTGCAAGCTACAGAGAACGCCCCTGGCGCATCTCTGCCCACGAACACCAAAACCCAAAACCATATGATCACTGAAAACGGCATTCCTCTGACCGCTTCCAACGAAGTGCGAATCCCCTTCTATCGTTCCCTTTCCTGGCGCGCGATTATCGCCGGCACCGTCGCCGGTCTCGCCGTGCACCTCCTGCTCACCTTGCTCGGCATCGGCGTGGGTGCCGGCATGGTCGATCCCATCACCGATGAAAACCCCTTCGCCGCCTTCAGCTTGAGCGCCGCCATCGCGTGGGGCGTGAGCGCCTTGATCGCCCTTGGAGTCGGCGGTTGGGTCGCCGGTCGCTTTGTGCCCAATGGCTCCAAGCATAGCGGTTGTTTGCACGGCTTTCTCGTGTGGAGCCTCGCTACCATCGCCGTTTTTGTATTCGCGACGTCTTCGCTCGGTCTCGCCATCGGCGGCGCCGCCAAGGTCGTCGGCCAGGGCGTTCAACTCGCCGCCAAGCCCGTGGCCGCCGCCGCTTCAGGCGCGACGGATCTGGCCAAGGATGCCCTCCAACAAAACCAGGACACGGTGAAGAGCTTCCTTGATGAAGCCATGGACTCCCGCCCCGACAAGGACAACGCCGCCAAGACCACCCGCGCCCGCCGCGAGATCGGTTATGCCGTCACCAAGTTGTTTACCCCCGGCAATGACGTGAACGCAGCCGACACCCGCGCCGCCGTCACGCGTGCGCTCGTCGAGCAAGGCGGCATGAACGAAGCCGACGCCAACCGCCTCGTTTCTGAATGGACCACGTCTTACGAGCGCCTGAAGTCCGACCTCGCCGCCGCCAAGGAAAAGGCCGAGGTGAAGGCCCGCGAAGCGGCCGAAAAAGCCTCGAAGGCTCTCGCACACGCCGCCATCTGGACCTTCATCGCGTTCCTCCTCGGCGCTGTCGTCAGCTCCATTGCAGGCAAGTGCGGCGCCTCCTGCCGCTGCAGCGAAGATGATGTGCGCCGCGTTTAATTAGTTAAAATACAGCAGAGAAAAACAGTCCAACCACCGCGAAATGCCACGTCGTCCCATCACTCGATAACGACCCGCGCATTCGCCCCTGCTTCTTTCCTGCTACACTTAACTTAACTTGTGCTTCGCTTCACGTGAGCCCGGTCTTTCGACCGGGCTCACTTTTTCGCCAAGTGATTCACTTTCTCCACCGCGACCATCGTAGGGTTCTCCCCACTCCCCTAGGTAAGATTCCCCTGCTTTCATCGGTGCCTGTTCGGTTCGTGAACGCTGACCGAAAACCTCCGGAACGGGCTGCACCGGCCACGGTCGTTCCCGACGAACGCATCCCCTCACGTCGAGGCGATGACCTGAACCATCCAAATAAAAACACCATGTCCACTGAATCACTGAAGGAGCTTCTTATCGATGAGATCAAAGATCTCTATCACGCCGAAAAACAACTCGTCAAAGCCCTGCCCAAAATGGCCAAGGCCGCACAAGACGAAAATCTCAAAGCCGGCCTCACCGCCCACCTTGAGGAAACCAAAGAGCATGTCGCCCGTCTTGAGGAAATCTTCAAACTCCTCGACGAACCCGCGAAGGCCAAGGTCTGCCCCGCCATGAAGGGCCTCATCGAAGAAGGCTCAGAAGCCCTCGAGGAAAAAGAAAAGTCCGCTGTGCGTGACGCGCAGATCATCGGCTCCGCACAACGCATCGAGCATTATGAAATCGCCGCCTACGGCACCGTGCGTGCCTTGGCCCGCACCCTCGGCGAAAACGAAGTCGCGAAGATCCTGCAGACCACCCTCGATGAAGAAGGCGCCGCCGACAAAAAGCTGACCGCCGTCGCCGCGGTCGTGAACAAAACCGCCCTCGCGGAATAAGTGGCCCGATCAAAATCCCTCACGCCCCGCGCGGTCCGATCCCGCGCGGGCACACCGCCCCTTCTCATCGCCTCAATCTCTCTTCTTAACCTCCACCACAAACCCGTTTGTAACTTAATAAGTGACAAACTTCCGACCGCGCTGCCGGTGGTCAGCAAAGCGTCCGTGCGCTGAAACTAAATCACGCAAAAGGTTTGCCGCTCCCGTGGTCTTTGGGTGCAACTTGCGCACCCTATGAAAGCGCTGCCCCTCTTGCTGGTTGCCTCGCTCGTCGCCAATGCCGCATTCGTCACCGTGACGCTTCGCCGGACGGCCTCCCCTGACGAAACGACTACCTCGTCACCGTCGCACTCCGCCACGACCGGCATCAAGCCCTCCACCAAACCGGCCGCTTCCTCGACCGATATCGTCAGCGCGCTCAAGGCCAACGATCCTGAGGCCCTTCGCGATCTGCTCCGCTCCGCCGGCCTGCCCGATGAAACCGTGCGCACCATGGTCGGCACCGCCATCTGGGGTCGTTACCGCGATCGCATGAAGGCTCTCCAGCCCAAGCCCGACCCCGAAAAACCGTGGTGGAAAAACGACCAGAATAACTGGTATGGCAACATGAGCCGCGAGCAGCGCTCCGAGATGCGCCGCCTCCAACGTGAGGCCAACGACGAATCGACCCGCGTCCTCGGTCCCAACAAAGACAACTACGGCTACGGCTGGCAGGATACCCGCCTCAGTTTTCTCCCCGAAGAGAAACGCAAAGACTACCAGGAGATCGAACAGGATTATCAGGACCTCATCCAGGAAGTGCAGCAGGACATGCAGGGCTTCACACTCCCGTCCGACACCGAAAAAATCCGCTTCCTCAAAGAGGAGCAAAAGCGCGACCTCGCCGCCATTCTCACGCCCGCGGAACTCGCCGATTACGAACTGCGCATGTCCAACACCGCCCAGCAGCTCCGCTGGAAAATGACCAAGTTCGACGGCAGCGAAGACGAGTATCGCAAAATCTTCAGCCTTCAAAAGACCTTCGACGACTCGCAGCAAACCGACGCCTACGGCAATCCCAGCAATCCCCAAAGTCCCGAAGAGTGGAAGAAGCGTCAGGAATCCGAAAAACTCCTCACCGAACAAATCAAAGCCTCCCTCGGCCCCGAACGTTACGCCGACTACGTGCGCTCGCAGAACTACGAATATCAGCAACTCACCTCCGCGACCAAACGCCTCTCGTTGCCACCCGAAACCGCCAAGCAGGTTTACAACCTGCGTGATACTGTTTCCGTCGAATCCCAACGCATCGCCGACAACGAAAGCCTCGGCATGGAGCAGAAGAAACAAGCGTTCGCCGATCTCGCCACCCGCACCCGCGAACAAGTGCGTTCCAGCCTAGGCGCCGAGGCGGCCGAAGTTTATTTAAAAAGCGGCATGACCTGGCTGAACAATGTCGAGCAAGGTCAGGTCATCACCTTCAGCGAAAACGGCCAGCAACAGAGCAGCAAATCCGGCCTCTCCACCCCCAAGAAAAAAACCACCCCCTCGCCCCCCGCCACCAAGCCCTGACCTGCGCGCACTGCCGCCGCGCACCCTCCGCCTCAACCCAGTTTGTAACTTAATAAGTTACAAACTGCCTCGTCACCGTCCCCTCCATGAAAGCGCTACCCCTCGTCCTCGTCGCCTCGCTCGTTGCCAACGCTGCGCTCGTCACCGCCTCCCTTCGCCAGCGTTCCGCAGCGCAGGAGGCATCCCTATCGCCTCGCGCATCCACCGCCTCAATCTCCACCACTGCGCGCTCCACCGGCCCGGCTTCCTCGCTCAAACTCTCCCCCGAACTGGTCGAGTCACTCAACTCCGGCAACTCCGAGACGCTTCGTGATTTTCTCCGCGCCGCCGGTTTCTCCGAAGACATGGTGCGCTCCATCGTGCAGATGCGTATCTGGAAAACTTACGAAGCTCGTTTCAAAGCCCTCAACCCCCAGCAAAATCCCGATCCCAACAAACCGTGGTGGAAGGAGGACCGCAGCCAGCAAAACCGCTGGAACGGCGGCATGACCAAGGCCCAGCGCGACGAGTCCCGCCGCCTCCAACGTGAGGTCCGCGACGAAACCGAACGCCTGCTCGGCCCCGATGTGAATCAGAACCGCTGGCAGGATCAGCGGCTGTCTTTCCTTGCGCCCGAAAAACGCCAGTCGTTGCAAGATATCCAGCAGGATTATCAGGAACTCATGAGCGAAGTGCAGCAGGACATGCAGGGCTTCCGCCTCGCCTCCGATGTCGAAAAACTTCGCTTTCTCCAGGAAGAGCAAAAGCGCGATATCGAAGCACTCATGACGCCCGAGGAGCGCCAAGACTACGATCTGCGCATGTCCAACACCGCCCAGCAGCTCCGTTGGAAAATGACCCAGTATGACGCCACCGAGGCGGAATACCTCGCCATCTTCCCGCTGCAAAAGGCGTTCGACGAAAAATACAACCCGCGCAACAACGACCCCTACGGCTACAGCGAACAGCCTCCGCGCGACCAGAACTACTGGAAGGAACGCCAGGCCGCCGAGAAACAGCTTCAGGAGCAAATCAAGTCCATGCTCGGCGAACAGCGTTACGCCGATTCCCTCCGCAATCAGGAAAACGATTACCAACAGCTCGAAGCCGCCACCCGCCGCCTGGAGTTGCCCGCCGACACACCCACACGCCTCTACGCCTTGCGCGACACGGCCAGCGCTTCCGTTGAACAAATCGCCGCCAACACCAATCTCGCGACCGATCAGAAAAAGGAAGCCCTCGCCGCCCTCGCGTCCCGCACGCGCGACCAAGTGCGCTCCGCCCTCGGCAACGAAGGCGCCGAAGCCTACTTCAAGAACAACGGCATGGGCTGGCTTAAGGAACTGGAGAAGGGCAATACCATCACCTTCCGCAAAGACGCCACCGGCTGGGAAACCAAGGCCCTCCCCAAGGAACCGAAGAAGCCTGCCACCAAGTGACAGGTCACCTCCACCGATGAAACGCACCTCCCTGCTCATCGCCACGTCCTTGGCCGCCAACGCCGCGCTCATCGGCTACATTGCCGTCCGGACCGCGTCACCAAGTTCCGGATACGCCTCTCATCCGGCCTCCAGCCCCACCGCCTCCGCGCGTCCTTCGTCGGCGACATCCGCCAAAGATGCGTCAACATCGCCGCAGCTGCCCGCCTCGGTCGTGCCGGCCGCAGCCGACGCACCGCCTCTCGAAACGTGGAAGCGCCTCCAGTCGGCCGATCTCTCTGTGTTCACCGCCAATCTCCGCGCCGCCGGCCTGCCCGACCGGCAGATCCGCATGTTGATCAACGCCGAGATCAACGACCGTTTCCGCGCCCGCGAAGAAGCCCTGCGCCCTCCGCAGCCCGAGCGCAAATACTGGGAGAATCGCAACAACTACTACACCGATACGACCACGCTCGAACAGCGTCTCGCCCAGCTTGATTTGCGTCGCGAAAAAAACGCCCTTCGCCGTGAACTGCTCGGCGACACTCCGCCCGCCGCCAACGACGACAATCCCGTTCCCGTGGAGAAGCGTGATCTCCTCCGCCAGGTCAACGAGGACTACGACACCATGATCTCGCAGATCCAGCGCGAGGCCCGCGGAATCGCCCTGCCTTCCGACGAGGAAAAAATCCGCTATTTGCGCGAAGAGAAAGCCGCCGAGCTCAAAACCGTGCTCACGCCCGGGGAGCTTCAGGAATACGAAATGCGCTCCTCCCAGACTGCGAACAGCCTTCGCTACAATCTCAGTGCCTTTGGCCCCACCGAACAGGAATTCCGCACCGTCTTCGGTCTGCAAAAACAATTTGACGATCAGTTCGCCACCCAACCCGCCGACCCCACGCCCGAATACTGGAAGCAACGTCAGGAGGCGCAGAAAGCCCTCGATGCCCAGCTCGCCCAGCAACTCGGAGCCGACCGTTACCGCGACTACACCCGCGCCAAGGACTACGAATACCGCAATCTCTCCGCGCTCACCGATCGATTGAGTCTGCCCAAGAGCACCGCCACCCAGATTTACGATCTTCGTTACAGCGTTCCTTCCGACGCCCTGCAGATCGTCCGCAGCCCCGATCTCACGCCCGAAGCCAAACAGGAAAGCCTGAAAGCCATCGCGAAAAAAACCCGCGATCAACTCACCGCTCAACTCGGTTCCGAAGCCGCCGCCGCCTACCTCAAACGCCACGGCCAGTGGATCAAGTCACTCGATCAGGGCAACGTGACCGAATACAAAACCGACGGCAGCCAGCAGACGCACTCGATTCCGCGTTAACCACGGACGCGCAAAAACCACGGCTCCTTCGCCAAGAAACGCAGGGCGGGAATCCGCCGAATGAATTAATGTGCGGGTGTCATGAGCACCGCCGCGCGCCTGTTATTGCTGTCAATTCTTGCCTCATCCTCCGCGCTCAGTGCCGAGACCACGACCGCTACGCCGACAACATGGTCGATCAACACTTCGCTCACCGCCCGCGCAGGCTACGACGACAATGTCTTCCTGCAGGACCGCGCGCCGTTGATTGTGCCGGGGGCCGTCCCTGATCGCGCCGGCTCGTGGTTCTCGCGCGCTGGTGTCGGCATCGAGGCAAGCTGGCATCTGTCACCGGCCTTCGAGTGCAACCTTGGCTACTCGCCCGAGTTGGTTCGCTACGACGCATTCTCGTCGGAAAACCACGATGACCACCGCATTGATTTGGGTGCACACGGCCGCATCAACGCATGGAGTTATCAAACCAAAGGCAGCATCCTCCTTGTTGATGGCTCCCGTGACTCGCCTGTATTCGGTCACACCGGCGGCACGCCCGCCATCGGTGGCGCCTCCGTTCGATCACGTCGCGACCAATTGAATACAAAGCTAGGCGGCACGCTCACTCGCGCCGTCGACACCGGCTTCGTGCGCGCCATCGGCGACTACACCGCAAACGATTTCGACTCCCGTCACTCCGCCGTGCCGGGCTACGCGAACTATGTGGACCGCTCCGAGTGGTCGGCAGGTTTCGATGCCGGCCATTACATCAAAAAAGATTTTGCCTTCATTGCCGCCGTGCGCACCGGCGGGCAACACCAGGGCGCCTACCTCGGAAACCCTCTCCAATACTCCAATACGCTCACACGCATCCTCGTCGGCGCGGAAGGCAAACCCACACGCAACCTCACATTGCATGCGCTCGGAGGGCCCGACTTCCGCCACTACGAACGCGATGTCGCCGCAGGTTTTGATCGCACGCGCAGCGCACGTTATATCGAAGGTGCCGCGACCTGGACTCCGCGCGAAACCGATACGGTTGCCCTTACGTTCAAAGATTATCTATGGCTCAGCTCAGGCGGACGCGGCGCCTACCAAAACACCACCGGCAACCTGCTCTGGAAACACGTGCTCAATCCGCTGTGGAGCGCGTCGCTCGCCGCCGACGTGCAGACGGGCGACAACCGCGATTACAGCGCAACCACCAGCCAGCGCTTCGACTGGATCTACACCGGCACGCTAGACATCACGCGTTCGCTCGGACCGAAGACCAAACTCGATCTCGAGTTCATCCGCGAATGGAGCGACTCCGTCGTCGCCGGAAAACCCGGCCGCGAATACACGCGTCTGCAGGTCAGCCTCGGCGTGCGCCGCGTATTCTGAACGCGTTCACCATGCATGCGCGCCGGGCGCAGCAGATCACTTCGTCGGGCTGAATAGCTGACCCAGTTCCTTCTGCGGATCGAGCTGGCGGATACCGGTGATGACGCCCTTAGCGTCCAGGGAAAACACCGTCACACGATCCTCCTTCACGGGATGACGCGCGAGCAAGGTCTCGGAATCGGCGAGCAAGATGCGATGTGGATATTTCGCCATTTTGGGCAACGCGAAGAAACGTCCGATCGCCGGCATGCCGTAAATATTCGCCATGAAGGCCGCACGATTCGCGTCCAGAAAGTCGGCGGGCTGTTTCGCCAGGAAGCCGTTGACGACTTTCCCAGGCGACATCTCGTAGCTGACAATCAAATACGCGAGTTTGCCCGGTTCGTAGGCAAAAGTCGCGCCTTTCGCATCGGTTACGGTGAACGCCTCAAGCGTATCGCCGGTCTTGTAAGTCTCGACTGCACGAACCGCAGTCAGTCCCAGAACAGAAAAAAGAACCACGGCAAGCAGACGAAGGGGAAAGCGCATAACCGGGACCTTGACCCGCGCAACACCCCAAAGCGAACGCCAACCGGTCCGATAAACGTCAAGTCTGACCAGCAGCCTCGGCCCCACCCAAGGCTTGCCCTGTTCACCGGCCGCTCAGACCCGACTCAGTTTCTCAATCAGGCGCCCGGGCCAGTTTGTAACTTAATAAGTTACAAACTGGCCCAGGGCTTAGTCCTCAAAACCGGCAAAAACGCGAAGGTTGCCTGTTGGTTAATACAGGCCGCGGATGTGCGCGGCGACTTCGCTTTCGTAGAACGCGGCTAGGTCGGCGTGCATCGCGGCTCCGAGCGGGGACAAGGCCGCGGCGGCGACATTGTCCGCTACTTGTTTGGGATTACGCGCGCCGGGAATCACCACCGTGACCGCCTCGAAATCGAGGCACCAGCGCAGCGCCCACGCCGCCATCGATACGCCGGCCGGCACCCGCGACTTGAGCGCGTCGGCGAGTTCCACGCCTTTTTCAAAGGGCAGACCCGAAAAGGTCTCACCCACATTGAAGTGCTGGCCATCGCGGTTGAAGAGCCGGTGGTCGTCGGCCTTGAACGCCGTTTGCTTCGTCATCTTGCCTCCGAGCAAACCACTCGCCAGCGGCAGTCGCACGATGAGCGCGACTTGCTTCGCTTTCGCCGCGGCGAACAACGTGGAAATCGGTTTCTGGCGAAGCACGTTAAAGATGATTTGCAGCGACGTGCAGCCGCCCTGCTCCACACAGAAGAGCGCTTCGTCCATCGCCTCGACGCTCGCGCCGTAGGCCTTGATTTTCCCTTCGCGCTTGAGCTCTTCGAGCCAGGTCAAAACCTCGCCGCGCTTGAGCACATCAGGAGGGATGCAGTGCAGCTGGGTGAGATCGAGCGCATCGACGCCCAAGCGCTGCAGCGAAGCCTCGGTGAAGCCGCGCACTTGATCACGTGTGAATCCGTTGGGCCAGTTATTGCGTCCGAGTTTCGTCGCAATAAACACCGTTTCGCGCGCCGCCGGTTGCTCGCGGATAAACTGTCCGATCAACGTCTCGCTGCGCCCGCCGCCGTAGACATCGGCCGTGTCAAAAAACGTGACGCCTTTGTCATACGCCGCACGCAGGGTATCAAGCGCGGTCGCATCAGTGACCTCGCCCCACCCGCCTCCCAGTTGCCAGGTGCCGAGACCGATTTCGCTGACGCTGCGTCCAGTTCTACCAAAGGGGCGGGTATTCATGAACGCCCACGCTGCGGGCCCGTCGTTGCGTGGCAAGTGCGCGGAGCCTTTGCCCCGCGATCTCACCCTTGAACCGAGGTCACGTCGCAGGCACCACCGCCCTGTCCCCGGCACCGCCTGCTTCCGGCGGCGCGACTATGGGAACGTGCATCTCCGCCGCCGCTTTCGCCTGCAAATACGTGCGCAACACTTCGTAGATCGGACGGTCGCCAACTTGTTTTTTGAGCTCCAGCCATTCGAACACGGCTTGCTCCGTGGAAATATCGTAAGGCTTCAGTGCCAGGCTGGCCTCCGCGAACACCGCAGCCGCCGCACTCACGCTGACATCCAGACCTTTCAACGTCGTGACCGCACTTACGTAATCCTCGATCGATTCGCGAAACTTCAACCCGCGTGGCTGTAATTTGAGCGACGCGAAATGCACATCCTTCGAGCTGATGAACGGCGTGTGCAGGCCGAATGGATTTACCGTCAGCCCCTGCCCCGCCATCGCCGCGATCCGCAGGCGTTCCTCGATCTCCGACATCGCCATGACCGCCTCGGCTTCCGTGGGGAAACTGCTCTCTTTGTCGACCGCCCCTTCCACCCATTTCAGTTCATACGCGGTCACGCCGCGGTAAGTCGTCTTGGTCAGTGCAACCGGTGATTCGGAATTCATAACGATAATCGCAGCCCACGCCACGTCGGCGTGTTTTTGCAAATCCCTGACCAGCAGTGCGCGTGCCACGAGGGCGCAACGGATGCCGCCACCGTTCTTTACAATTTATTAGCAAATCGCGCGAGCCGGCTCGGAATTGGCCCAGAAGAGGCTTCTGCGAACTCCTATTTTACCTAGTCCGCCATGGTCTCGCCCAAGCTCCCTCCTTCCTCCCGTATTTTGATCGCCGACGACTCGGTGGTTTGCCGCGGCGTCCTGGTTATTCTGCTCGAAACGGCCGGCTACGAGGTCGTGAGTGTTCTCGACGGGCGTCAGGCTCTGGACGCCTTGCGCAACCACAGCTTCGACCTCGCTATCTTGGACAACGACATGCCCAACCTCGACGGCCTCGGCGCCCTCGCGGAGTTGCGCGCGTTTTTGCCCTCCCTGCCAGTCCTCGTGTGCTCCGGCACGATCACGCCGGATGTCGCCGTGCGCTACCGCGAGCTCGGCATCGACGACTTGCTCAACAAGCCCGTCGATCCCCGCGCCCTTCGCGACAAAATCGCCGGCATCATCACGCGGCAGAATCTTTCAGCCAGCGCGTCGGCCTCGCCGTTCCGCCTGCCCTCTTTTCGCGGAGTCCGCACCGCCGCCGATAAATCCCTGCCCTGCCCGCTCACGCAGGGCATGTCCAAATTCGCGCTGCGCCTGCAGGCCGACATGGACCGTCTGCGCGATTTCCGTTCCGTCGCGATTTTGGAAGGTCGCCACGGATCCGGTCGCTTCGAACTCGCGCTCAGCGCCACGAACGATCCGGCCTCCCACAAATTCGTCGCACACGCCGATGAACTGACCGCCGCGCGTCTCGACGAACTGCTCAAGCCCGCCCACGCCGACACCCATTCCGTCCTGTTGGTGATCTTGGAAGCCGACCGGCTCCTTCCCGAAAAGCAGTTGTTGCTGGAAGAACTCGTGCGCGGCCGGCTCGCCTCGCAGTCCACCCTCTCCAAACGCCTGCGGATCATTCTCTGCGCGCAGAGTTCGCTCTGCGATCTTCACTTCAACGAATTCCTGCTCCTGCGGGCGACCACCGCGACTTTTCTCGTTCCCGATTTTGTCGACCGCTGGCAGGACTGGGGAGATATCGCCCGCGCCATCCTGCGCCGCGCCGGCACCGGTCGCGGCACCTTCAGCACCGAATCCATCAAGTGGATGGATCGCCAGCTCTGGCCGGGAGACTACATGCAGCTTCATCGCACCATCGAGCTCGCCCGTCGTCTCGCCGGCGTCACCTCGACGCTCACGGAAGCCCACATGGCCACCGCCCGCGCCCAGGAAGCGGAATGCACGGATCCGCTTTTCCACGACATGTTGTTTCACCTGCACTCGGGCGGCGAAGCCTGATCATCACCAGCCGGAATCGCACGGACCGGCATCCGCGTCCGCCGCGTCCGGAACAAACGCTTTGCCATGTGCGGGAGATTGGCGCTCATACGTGCAGTCCCCTCCACTTTACAGCGCCATGCGTCCTCACATTCTCGTCATCGATGACTCCAAAGCCGTGCGGCTCATCGCACTCAAAGCCCTCGCGCCGTTTGATTGCGACGTAGCGGAGGCCACCAACGGTTTCACCGGCCTGTTTGCGATGGAGCGCGTCCTGCCCGACTTGATTTTGCTGGATATCGCCATGTCCACGATGAACGGCGACACCATGCTGGAGATGATGCGGTCCAACGATCAGCTCAAAAAGCTCCCCGTCATCATGATGGTTTCCCGCCACGATCATAAGGTCCTCCCGAAAATCACCGCGCTGGGCGTCAGTAGCATGATTGAAAAACCTTTCAGCGAAACCGCTCTCCTCGAGGCCGTGCGCGAGGTCATCAAGCTCAAGCCGGTCGCCCGAAAACCATCTAAATCCGGCCAGTAATCTCAAAATCGCTCTGGCGGGAAACCCTCGCCCGTGCTTGATGACACAGACGGATATGAATCGTCGTGATTTCATCAAATCCTCGGCCGCCATGGGCGTGCTGGGGCTGTCTCCCATCGGCTCGCTGGCCTCCCCGCCCGCCGCCTCACCCGCCGCGTCTCCAGCCGGCCCACGCTTTGTCGGAGAGGCCGTGCCGTTTGACTACGCCTGGCTCAAAGGCCGTGCACGCACCCTCTCGGCCGCCGCCTATCAGGCGCCCGTCAACGTCCTGCCCGCCGCGATCAAGTCCTTCGATTGGGACCAGTATCAATCGATCCAGTATCGCAACGATCACGCGCTCTGGGCCCGCGACCGCCTGCAATTCCAGTCCAAGTTTTTTCATCTCGGTCTCTTCTTTCAGCAAGCCGTGCACATGCACGAGGTCGCCGACGGCCAGGCCCGTGAACTCGCCTACGACCCGGCAATGTTTTCTTACGGCAAAAGCGGAGTCGATGGCACCACGCTGCCCGCCGACCTCGGCTTCGCCGGCTTCCGTCTTAATTTTCACTCCGACTTCCAGCGCGATGTCGCCGCGTTTCTCGGCGCGAGTTACTTCCGCGCCGTCGGCTCGGATCTCCAATACGGTCTTTCCGCCCGCGGACTTGCCGTGGATTGCGGCCTGAACCGCGCCGAGGAGTTCCCGCGCTTCACGTCGTTCTGGCTCGAGCGCCCTGATCCGCGTTCGTCGAAGGTCACCGTTTACGCGCTCATGGATTCACCGAGCGTCACCGGCGCCTACCGCTTCGATGTTTACCCCGGCGCCACGCTGGTCATGGACATCGACGCCGCCCTCTACCCGCGCACGTCGATCGAGCGCCTCGGCATCGCCCCGCTCACGAGTATGTTTCAATGCGGAGCCAACGACAAACGCATGGCCAACGACTGGCGCCCGCAAATCCACGACTCCGACGGCCTCGCGATGTGGACCGGCTCCGGCGAATGGATCTGGCGCCCGCTCACCAACCCCGCCGGCCTGCGCTTCAACGCCCATCTCGACGAAAACCCGCGCGGCTTCGGCCTCCTCCAGCGCGACCGGAATTTCGATCACTATCAAGACGACGGGGTTTTTTATGACCGCCGCCCCAGTCTCTGGGTCGAGCCAAAATCCGGCTGGGGCAAAGGCTCCATCCAGCTCGTCGAAATCCCCACCAACGACGAAACCTTCGACAACATCGTCGCCTTCTGGAATCCCGAGCGCCCCACGCAGGCCGGCGACGAACTCCTCCTCGGCTACCGTCTTCACTGGGGCAATAAAATGCCCGTCACCCCGCCGCTCGCCACTGTCGAGCAGACGCGCACCGGCATCGGCGGCATCGTCGGCCGCAAGCGCACGTATTTCTCCTGGCGCTTTGCCGTCGATTTTGTCGGCGGCACGCTGCCCATGTTCACCGCCGACTCTGGTGTCGAGGCCGTCGTCAGCGCCTCGCGCGGCGAGATCGAACTCGTCTCCGCCCGCCCGCTGGCATCGATCAAGGGCTATCGCGCGATGTTCGACCTGAAGGTCACCGACGCCGCCCCGGGCCCGATCAACCTGCGGCTCTTCCTGCGCAGCAACGAGCAGCCCCTCAGTGAAACGTGGCTGTATCAATGGACGCCACCCGCTGATCGCAGCTTCGTGTAACCGCCGCCGCCGTCGCTTTTCCGGAAGTGGCGGCGAAACTTGTGTTTACGTCCGAACCATCGGCCTTTCGTCGGGTCTGGCTGGGTAAGCATTCTTCCCACCATGAAAAACCCCGACAAAATCAGCCGCGAAAAGATGGTTAAGCTCCTCAACGAGGATCTCGCCCGCGAATACCAGGCCATCATCGCCTACATCGTTTACAGCCAGACCATCAAGGGCGCGAAGTTCACCGCCATCGCCGATGAACTCGAAAAGCACGCCTCCGAGGAGCTCGATCACGCCATCCAGATCACCAAGCAGATCGACTACTTCAACGGCACGCCCATCACCACGCCGAATGCCGTGAAGATGTCTGACAAAGCAGAGGACATGCTCCGCTTCGATTTGGAAAACGAGCGCGTCACCATCATCGCCTACCGCGAGCGCATCCGCCAGGCCGAGGCCATGGGCGAATTCGCACTGAGCGAGGTCCTGCGCAAAATCATCGCGCAGGAACAGGAGCACCTCACCGATCTCGCCGACGCCCTCGGCATCGACAATCCCGTGATCACCGGCTGAGCGCCGTCTCTCGTTCCACCCGCTCAACCTGAGCAAGCGCTGGCACTGTTGCGTCCATCCCATGCGCCTCGACGCGACGGGATGGGCAGCTCACCGACGCGTGCTCGATAATCACCGACAGGCACGCCGCCAAATCCGCGGCGTGCCGCGGGAGCATCAAGCTGCCGCCCAACCGCGGATTGATTTCGAAAACCATCAGCCGCTCTTCGTCGTCCCACGTGCAATCGCAGTTGCACGGTCCGGAGTAATTAAGCGGAGCCAGAAAGGCCTCCAGCTTTGCCAGCAGATGCGCCGGGATCGTGGCGGCGCGAAGTTTTAACGCACGGCCGGTTCCGCGCATTTCCAGCCGCTGCGCGTCATAGGCGTAAACTACATGCCAGACGATGCGTCCGTCCACGCATACGCAATGAACCACGTATTCCACCTGAAAAAACACCTTCTCCTGGATGATCCACCGGTGCCCCGCAAACGGCGGAGCCGCTACCAAACCCATCGCTTCCTCCCGGGACGAAACCACTTCAATGCCCATTCCCGTGTTGAGGTTGGTGCGTTTAATCACACACGGAAATTCAGCTTCGTCGATCGACTCATACGTCGCAGGACACCCATTCTCGAGACCTTGCCGGCGGACATAATCGGCAAAGCGCGCCTTGTCGCCCAAGGTCTCCAACGCTTCAGGCGTCGGCGCCAGCGCGGCATACTGCACCGGGCGCTGCGCGATGTGATCCTCCATCAGCGGAATCACCACGGTGCGACGGGTGAGCGTGGCCAGCAGCGGCAGCTTCGTTTTTGGCGATTTAACCTGCAGAACCTTGCATCGCCGCGAGACCGCATTCCACACGGGTGAAGCCGGTGCCAGCGCGGTCATCCAGCTCGGATCTTGCGCGCCCAAAACCACCACGAGGTGAGCCCGCGTCTTCCAGTAGTTGCCGATGAGTGAATCAATCCAACGCTGCATTCACGCCAATAACTGAGGATGATTCCCCGCTGTCGATTTGAATTATATTCATACGACAGCGCCCAACGACGGTCCTCAGGAAGTCTCTTTGGCCGTCAGTTCGTCGTAGGCCGTGCCGAGATTCGCGCCGAGGCGATTGGGCAAGGGTTGGTGGAAATCCGCGAAGCCCGGCAGATTGTCCAACGTCGTGATCTCCGCCTTGGTCTTCCCCGCATCAATCTGCTTCTGCGTGTAATCGAGCAGTCCGCTCAAGTAATCGCGAAACACTCCGAGATCATCACGCGTGCCCCGGGGTTGAAACTTCGGTCCGCTGTGCCCGAACACATAAATCGCATCAGCCGGATACTCTGCGGAGACTTTCTCCAGCACGCCTATCCATGACTTGATGAGGCCACCGCCCGGACGATCAATCACCGGATAAATCCGGTTAAAACACAGGTCGCCCATGTGAACCACGTTGGCTTTTTCAAACGCGATCACCACGTCACCGCGCGTGTGCGCCGGCCCGAAATATTTTGCGCTGACCGTTTCGTCCCCCAACTCCGCACGCCAGGCGTCGGCATAAGTTTCGTCGGGCAGCGTGAGCGGATTCAACGGTTTCCCCGAACGTTCCGCGGCGGCCCGCAGCAGCGCGGGGACGTTGGCGTGCGCGACGACTTTTTTCGAGACCGGCTTAAGCACGGGGTTTCCGCCCGTATGATCGCCGTGATGATGGGTGTTGAGCAACACATCGACCCTGCGGTCATCGCGTCCCGGCAAGCCTGTGAGGAACGTTTGCGCGGTATCGGGAAACTGCGAATCCACGACCGCCAGCGCGTCCTTGTTGACGAGCCAGCCGATGGTGCCTCCGCGGCCGGTAAAGAGGCCGACATTCCGGCGCAACGCCGTAAACCCCGTTGCGGCAGGCGCGCCGGATGCGGGAGCCGATTGGGCGTGAGCCAAAGATCGACCGAACACACCGGCGGACACGGCCAGCGAAGAACACACCAGAAAGTCGCGACGATTCATAAAATAAAGGGGAGTTCCTCCGCAGACCGCACCGGCGCGAAAGAGTTTCCCGCCACGGCGGTGATTGGCCAACCCGCGCCGGCTTACTCCTCAAACTCGTCGACCGGTTTCGCGCGCAACGGAATCAAAGGCAGCCCGAGTTCTTTGCGCATGCCGTTCAACTCGCGTTTGGTCGCCATCAACTCGTCTTCCTTTTGCTCCAATTCGGCGAGGTGCTCGATTTGCTCTTGGCCCTTCATCAAGAGGCGCTGCTCGCTCTCTTCGATGAACACGTTGCGCGCGGCGAGCTCCGCCTTCACGCCTTCAAGTTGGGCCAGCTCCTCGGCCTGCTTTTCCGCGGCCTGGCGCGCCTTGACGTCGATCTCCGCGTCGCGCGCGGCCAGCACCGCCTTGGCTTCATCGAGCGCGGCTTGCTCGCGTTTGCATTTCTCCACGAACGCCTGCTCGTTCTCGCGCAGCTTTTGTTCGCCGTCGCGCAACGTGCGTTCGCGGGCCGCCAGTCCGGCCTTGAGCTTGGCCACTTCCTCGAGCTCGGCCTGAAGCTTCGCCTTCAGCGCGCGGAGCTCGGCATCGCTTTGCACGGCGGGCATCGGGGGCGTCGTCGCGGTTTTTGCCGGCGCGGGCGCCGGCGCACTCGGCGTCATCGTCTGCACCATGTAGCGGTTGAACCGCGCGGAAAATTCACCATCCATCAACAACGCCTCGGTCTCGGTGATGATGCCCTCGAGCTTGTCCACCTTCACGCTCGCGAGGGCGTGCGGACGAAGCGACTCCCACCAGATTTTCAGGAAACTCGCTTTAGCCGGATGCGCAGGGCGGCTGGCTTGGGCGGCTTTTTCCTCGGCGATGAATTGCTCGCGTTTGATCACCTGGCTGAGCGTCGCCAGAAACCCGGTGCTCGCCGTGACCAGTTCACGCAACGTGCCGAGCGCCTCGCCGACGGGCAGCACGCCCAATTGCTCGACGGTTTCGCACCAGCTGTATTCCGGTTGCAGCGTCACCTTGCCCGAACCCGTGCGACGTTGCTGCGATTGCTGGGTGAGGATGCGGTTGAAGAACTCGACATCGATTTCGATCTGGCGGGCCACGGGCAGCAGCTTGCGGATGGAGTCCGTCTGCAACTGCGAACGCGACGCCGCCGGGTTGTCCCGTTTGAACTGCACCATGATGTCCTGCAGTCCCATCTGGAACGACTTGATCAGCATCTCAAACCCGTAACTAAAACGCGCCCAATCCTCGGGATAATCGTGGCCGGCCAGCGCCGCCGCATAGTCAGGCGCGCCCGTCTTGAGGCAGCACTCCAGCCAGCGATTCGTTTCTTTGTTGATCAACGCCGTGAGGCTTTCGGCCTTCTTGATCTGCGAATCGTAGTGCAGCTTGTGATTCACCAGCGTCTGCACCTCGCGCTCATTATTTCCCTTGGACGAAAAGCTGTTGAGCAGGCCGGTCTTCGTTTCCAAGCGGCCTTTTTGCGCGAGCACCTCGGTGCGCGCCTCATCGAGCTTTTGGTGCGCCATCGCCAGCGCACTTTCACGCATTAGAACGTCCACCAGATCGGGCGGGAGTCCGGTGATCGAATTATTCGTGATGACTGAAGGGGGAGACAAAGTGGAATAACGCTACAAAAGCGCGCGGTAAAATCTAGAGCGAGTTAACGGCTTATGCAGAAAGAACACCAATTTTACGTATCGGCCCAAAAATGTATCCGCCGGGCGGATCAAACCCTCCAGCAAACTGCATTTGCGGCAGTCAGGATTTTAAGCCCAAGCATTTACCCCAGCGCGCCAGCCGGGAACGCCAGCGGGGTTTCGATCCCCGCGCTTTGAGCAAGCGCTCGAAATGGATGCGGTTTCGCAGGCAGCCCATGTAGACGTCGTTCAGTCTGCCCGCCACGATATGGCGGCGTCGCAAAGCATCCAGATCGGTCGGCTGCAACACGGCCAACTCCGCGCATACCCGGCCGAGATTGATTTCGAGCGAGAACAGGGTGCGGGCCTTTTCGTGCAAAAAATCCAACGTCGCAGGAGTGACCGAGGCATAACCCGCCTTGATGTCCGCATAGAGTTCGACCGCTGTTAGTTTCCGATAGAACGAACGTCCGCAAAAGTTGCCATACCGCGCCGCCTCAAAGTTGTCCGCATTGAGATAGCCCGGCCCGCCAAAATGATCGTAACAGTAAACCGGCACCCGCTGGGCGAACGCATAGGGCACCGTCTTCCCGATGGAGATCACCAGGTCGTAATCAATCAGCACGGTTTCATCCACAAAGACCGGGTGGTCACCTCCGATAAAATCGACCTGCACGCCATCCTGACGCGCGCAGACCGCCATCGCTTGCACTTCCTCCGTGCGATGATTCGAGACGACCGCGATGCGTTTGAGTCCGCCGTGAGGTGCAGCGCGTTGCTTGGCGAAAAAAGCCTTGGGCGCAAAATTGGGAAATAAATGAAGGCGTTCCTCGAGCACCCCAAGCTTCCGAAGGTAATCGACGTTGTAGGGGCTGTGGGCCAGCACCCGATCCAGATCTTCAAAGTAGGTGGGCGGACACGCCATCGCGGTGAGCGGACTCAAGCTGCTGAAAATCACGCGGCACGGCACCAAGGTCCGGCGGAAGATAACGTGGGTTAAAACCGGTGCGTGGTGAGCCCACAGCACATCATAATCCAAGGCCGGCCCCTCATCATTGAGCACATCATGCACCCGAATGCCCAAGTCGCGGGCCCTCTCCAACAACGGCCCGCGTGGCTCAAACGTCCCGATATCCGCCTCGTGCCCCGCCTCCCGCAGAGCCGCGCACAACTGCAGCGCGTAGATTTCCGAGCCCGTGAACTCACCGAATATATGGTTGAGAACCAAAACTCTCATCGCAGTCCAGCTATCAAGTTATTCGGGATGAACGAAGGGAAAAACAAAGTGCCCTGATGCGACCGGAGCGCGCCAAAATCCAGACCACGTTAACGGCGGGTGAAAAATCCGCTTATATGTCCGTCAGATTATCGCGATTGCCGAAGGATTACTTCCCGCTCGAGGTTTTCGCGTAAACCCGCAATTCACTTCTCAACGCACATGGGCGGTGCAAACCTGCCCCGATGCGTCTCCGCTTTCTTACCCCAGCGCTTGCGATTCTTGCCTTCCTCATGACCTCCGTTTCCGCCCAACCGATGATCAAGTCCGTCCAGACCGGCCAGCCCGTGGTCGCACTCACTTTTGACGACGGTCCGCACGCGACCCAAACGCCCGTCCTCCTCGAACTGTTCGCCCGCGAAAATATCAAGGTCACCTTTTTTGAAATCGGCCAAAACGTCGCCAAGCATCCCGATCTCGCCCGAGCCATCGTCACCGCCGGCCACGAGATCGCCAACCACAGCAAAACCCACCCCAAGCTGGGAGACATGAGCGACATCGCCGCCATCCGCGCCGAATTAGTCGAAACCCAGACGATCATCAAAGAAGCCACCGGTATCACGCCCGTGGTTTTCCGCGCACCTTACATTTCACACGGCCCCGCCCTGTGGACCGTGCTCGGCGAACTCAAGCTGCCCTCCATCAGCGGTTCCTTCTCTGCCTCCGATTGGGACGCGAAAGTCACCGAGGACCAGATCATCGCCACGTGCAGCCAGGCCGGCGCAGGCGACATCGTCATCCTCCACACCTGGCCTGAAAAAACTGCCGATGCGCTCCCCGCGATCATCGCCAATCTCCGCGCCAAAGGCCTGCGCTTCGTCACCGTTTCCGAGCTGCTTGCGCTCGCTGCAGCCAAGTAGCGCTTTGCGTGGTCGCCGCGTTATCCGGCCAGACCAGATTAGGTATTCACAGTTTCGTTACAGTCTGAACTGAGGCTAGTCCTCCTGGCTGCGGAGGCGTTTGCACGCTGCACGAGCAGGAATCGACACAAATCCGATCAGAGCCGTGTTAACGGCCGGTTGCTCATTGGGTGTAGTCTGCCGGTGAGGTTTCCCCACCTCGTCGCGCGATGTCCATCACGCGGCAGTTTAACCCCACCCTACCCCGGAGCACTATGAAAGTATCCACTCTTTGCGTCCACGCGTTGCTTGCGCTGGCCGTGATCGGCCAGTCGTCGTGGGCCCAGTCGGGCCGCGTTCCTCCCATCAGCACCAAGATCGGCGGCCGCCCCGCGGTCGTTCCCCAGAGTTATTACGATGCCAGCGAAGCCGAGTCCGAGGACCCGAATATGCACCCTTCGCTCGGGCCTTACACGGTCACCGCGGTCAAGAGCGGCAACTGGTCCGACCCCACGCTTTGGAGCACCGGCGCGGTCCCCGGAGAAAACGCGACCGTGAATCTCGGTGCGTTCTTCGTGACCTACGACATCGCCAGCACGGTTAAGATTAAACACATCCACAACGGCCACGGCGGCATCTTCGAACGTGCTCCCGGCTCGGTGCTGTGGGTGAGCACCCAGATGTTTCACGGCATCTACCTCGAGGGCGAGGCCGACGCGCCCATACCGAGCAGCAACCCCACCCGCACGATTTACTGGTATTCGGACGCCCCTGGACAGACCGTGAAATACGGCCTCGTTTGCATGGGCCCCGCCCGTCTGCGCGGCGAAACCAAGAAACATTTTCTCAACGCCGCCAACAACCTCACCGCCGGCGCGACCACCATCCAGCTGATCGGTGTCGCCGGCTCCAACTGGAAGGTCGGCGACGAGATCTGCATCGGCGCCACCGAGTCTTCCGGCACGGTCACGACCGACCCGACCTACCTCGGACCGACTTCGTTCACCGGTTCATGGGACGGCGTCACCAGCACGCAGACGCAATCGCAAGGTTTCAAAACCAGCCAGGACGAGCCGCGCACGATCACCGCGATCAGCGGTGACGTCGTTACGTTGAGCGCTCCGCTCACGTTCAATCACAACGTCTACTCGACCACGTTGCCGCGCGGGCAAAGCGTCACGGTGCGTCCTTACGTCGTGAACTTCACTCGCTCGATCCAGCACCGCGCCGAGGTCGCGAGCACCGAGCTGCAACGCCGTCCGCACATGATGTTCATGCACGATGACGACGTGGAGGTTCGCTACGTTGATGTCCTCAACTTCGGCCGCACCGCCAACGATCCGTCGCTCTACGTGCCCGCCTCTTCCGGTGGAAAGGATATTTTCCTCGGCACCACCAATCTCGCCGACACCAACAACGTCCGCGGTCGCTACGGTTTCCACATCCACGGCACCGGACCTTTCTTCGGCCGCAAACAAGTCGTCATTCAGGGCATCGTGGTGCGCGGCGAAAGCGGCCCCGCCATGACCGCTATTCCCGTGCCTGGCTGGGGCATCACTCAGCACAACTCACGCGCCGCCATTGAAGACTCCATCACCTACAACGTTCGCGGTGCCGGCATCGTCAGCGAGCTGGGCAACGAGATCGGCCAGTGGGTGAACAACATCTCCATCTGGAACCGCGGCGACGGCTTTCGCACCAGTTGGAGCTCCCGCCAGGAAACCCACATGAACCACAACGGCCACATCGGCGCCGCCTTTGAAAACCAGGCGCGCGGCATCATCCAGCAGGGCAACGTCGCCATCTCCAGCACCCACGGCTGGACGTTCCACCAGCAGGCGACAAGGCCGTTGCCCCGCGTGCCGGACAAGTTTTCGTTGCGCTACAAAGACCCGCTCACCGAGGGCGGCAAGGACGGCATCATCGATGGCGACTACGGACTCGATAACGACACCTACGGCATCGAGCAGGACCAGATCCACGACTTCAACGACAACACCTGCTTCAACGTCACCACGGGTTTCTTCGTTGCGCATCGCCAGTTCACCGATCGTGGCGACCAGTCGGTGATGTTCGCCAAGCGCTTCCACTGCATCGGCACGACGACTCCGCTAAACCTGCACAACTACACGTTTTACTACTCGTTCTACGACTCCTACTGGCGCGGACCGGGCACCGGCACCGCCGCCTGGCTCGGTGGCAATACGTTCGGCATGATGTGGGTGAACATGCGGCTCGAAAACTTCCTCCGCGGCTTCCAGGACAATGGTCTTGGATACAACTACAACGGCTTCTGGATCGACATCGCCTTCACCAACGTCACCACGCCGTTCGACAATACCAAGACCTACCCAACGAGCGCGACCGACGTTCCCGCGGACCATTATTTTTGGAACGTGATGGGACCTTGGACCATCACGAATCCCGACCTGCCCAACCCGGGCTTCACATCCAAGCCCCGCATCTGGAGCAGCATCTCAAGCGCGAGCCTGCCCAGTGTTTATCCGTCGGCCCCGCGCGGACTGGGCGGAGTCAAACCCGCCGGTGCCGCCACGCCGTCCTTCACGTTGTCGCCCACGTCCGACACCACGACCGGCCCGACCGGCCACAACACCATCAGCCTCTCCGGCACGATCGTGGACCATGTGGGCGTCCGCAAATGGCCCGACGGTTTCGTCACCTACGCCAATCTGGAAAACTTCGGCACCCTCGGGCCGCACAAGAACCAGCATACCACCGGCACCGAGATGGTCGAGATGAACGGCTGCTTCAACGACAACGGCACGTGGAAATGCCGCCTCTGGTTCCACCTCGATGAGCGCCGCGATGGCAACTACCTCCAGTTCCCCATCGACATCACGTTGACCGGTTTCGACGCCGCGTTCCTCGCCGCCAACACCGTCGATCCCAACGCCACCAAGCCGATCCTGCCGCTCACCCTCGAAAGCATCGAAGAGCCCAGCACGATCCCGGTCGCACCTTCCAACGTAACACCGACGTGGTCCACCATGTTGAACGGTTGGTTCAAGCTCACTTGGAATGATAACTCCGGCAACGAAACCGGTTTCACCATCCAGTCCTACAACGGCACAACCTGGAGCACTTACGGAACCGTGGCAGCCAACGTCACGAGCTACACGCGCACTGGTTTGGGCATGCCTTCCGGCCCCTACACCATGCGGGTGATTGCCACCGGCGGCACCGGCAATTCGTCGCCCTCCAATCAGGTCACGTTCAGCATCCCCGCCCCGCCCGCCGGCCCCTCCGGCTTGACCGCGACTGCGGGCACCGGCCAGGTCGCGCTCTCGTGGAGTGCCGTCTCCGGCGCGACAAGCTACAACATCAGTCGTGCGACTACCAGCGCCGGTCCGTATTCCGTAATCAAATACAACAACACCGGCACGACCTACACCAACACCGGACTCACCGCCGGCACGACCTACTACTACAAGGTCTGCTACATCACCGGCGCCGGATCGAGCAGCTACAGCGCGCCGGTTTCCGCGACGGCCAACTAAGCCGTCTTACCGTAAATCAGGTGACCGCCGGACTTCGCGCATCGCGGACCGGCGGTCATAAAATTGCTAAATTCGCGCGGGCCCGATTCGCGGTCTTGTGCGATTTATCCGCCGTATCCATCACAGACGGGATTCCAGCGCGGGCGCGCCCCAGTCCGACGGATGAACTGACGCCATGCCACGAAAGCCGCCCGCCTCCTTCTGCGAATTGTTCGACCTGCGCAGCGACGCCATCCGCTCGGATGATCCAGTGTATGCCGCAAGTCTCGCCCTACTGACCCGACCTTTCGATGACGCGGTCTCAGCCATCCTCGAAACCGCCGGCCTTGAGGCCAGCGCCGATCGCGCCTGGCTCTTCAGTTACAACGAGGAGATCACGCTCTTCCGCAACACGCACGAATGGCACCGGCCCGGCGTGCCTTCCTTCGTGACCGACCTGCAAAACACACCCGTCGCAATGATCGCGTGGTTGCATGCCCACCTCCTTCGCGAACAAGCCGTCCTCGTGCATGACATCCGCCGCCTGCCGCGCTCGGCGCGCGCCTTGCGCGCAGAATTCCTGCGCCAGCAAAACCAGTCGGTATTGAGTGTGCCTCTATTTCTCAACGGACGCCTCTGGGGCTGCATCGGCTTCGACGCCGTGCGCAAACCCGTTTACTGGTCGGCACAGATCGTCCAATCGCTCCAGCTCTGCGGAAACCTGATCGCGGCTGCCGCCTCGCCGGTCGCCCAGGGAGAGCCCCGTTCCTCACCGCCACCGGCCGCAAACCTCTACCTGCGCGGCTCGTCGGCCCTGCAACGCGTGTCGCTCGACAACATCGTTGGCGTGCAGGCCGAGCGCGATTACACCCGCGTTCATCTAGCCGATGGTCGCTCGTTTCTCGAACTTCGCCCGCTCAACACCTGGGTGTCGCTGCTTCCTCACGACCGCTTTCAACAAATCCATCGCAGCTCACTGGTGCGCGTCGCCAGCATCCTGGATGTCGAGCGCACCACCCGCGGCCTCTGGCAGGTCTGCATCGAAGGCGTCGCCGATAAATGGGCGGTCTCGAAACGGTATCGCGCGGATCTTCGCAGCCGCCTCGGAGCCTAGAGCTGCGTCATCACGCGCCGCCATTCGTCGAACCCACGTTCCATTCGTCGATTCGCCCTCGCCAGTTCCGCGATCCCGCCGCGTGTTCCCTGTATTGACTATGAAGATACGCCCTTTCGTTTCTACATCGCTGGGCCTGGTCGCTCTGCTTTTTGTCACGTCGCCCTTGGCCCAAGCCGCCGGCTTCGATCTCACCGGCACCACGATAAGCAGCACCCTCCAAGTCGGTGCCCAAACGTTCACGACCGGCATACCGACGCCGGTTGTCGTCGGAACCGATTACCCCACCGAATTGGGTGCTCAGTTTGTCTCCGCCAACTTGGGTATCATCTTCGACGTCCATGACGATACCAGCACCTACATAGCACCTGGCTCTGATGGCCAAGGAATCTTCTACATCTTCTACAACTCGGGCGATCCCGAGGGCCCATCATATACCCTTCAGGCGGGCGTCAGCTTTGTCATCACATTCAATTTCGCGTCAGCCGAGGCTCAGACGATCACCGATTTCGAATTTATTCAGGGCTCTTCAAACCTGATCGCCGGCTTTACCGGCCAGTTCAACGCGGCCACCTCCACCCTGACCCTGCTCTCCACGCAAGACATCGAGCTGAGCCAGGTCTTCAATCACATCGAAGGCCGCTTCGTCGCCTCCCCCATTCCCGAACCCGCCACCGCCAGTATCTTCGCCGGCTTCGCCGCCATTGCCGCGCTGGCGGGGCTCCGCAGGAGCCGCAATTTCGTTCGGCGATAGACGTCAGCGAACGAATCCCCAATGACTGCGAGGGCCTAAGATCAACCATGCCCGACCAGTAAAGCGATCCGCGGCCAGCACGCCTTCATAGCGGCTGTCCCACGAATCGCGCGAATCATCTCCCAGGACGTAATAACCAGTTCCACACTCCACTTCACGATCTTTGGAAAGATTGCCGGACGGAAGATAACGAAGGTGTTTCAGTCGTTCCGGAACAGCGACCGGCGACCCATTGATGCAGAGCAAGCCCTTGCGGAGAGATACCCGCTCCCCCGGCAAGCCGATCACCCGCTTCGCCACCGTGAGCCCTTCCGGAGTGTGGAACTGGTGAATCTCCCAGCGTTGCGGCGCCCGGAACAGGCCGGTCCACTTTTCAAAAATCACCCGGTCCCCGGTCAGTGCATTGTCGCCCTGCAAGGCCGGCGACATCGAGCTGGAGACCATCACGCCAAAATCGAAAAAAAGATGATAGATCAATGCGCAGACGCCCACGATGGCGAAAAACCGTTCGACCACGCGCAAGCCCGTCCGAACCCTGTGCCGGGCGGCCGGTTTCACGGTTGGACCGAGGGATTCACCACCGGCGATGACTCGCTCACCTTGGCGATCTCGGCCTGACGCCGCTGCCATTCCAACCTGGAGGTTCGCGAAGCGCCCGCGACGGTTCCGGGCAGAACAACCGCTCCTACGACAGCCATCCCGCCCGCTGCCAGGAGGAAGTTGACCGCCGCTTTGCGTAAAAACGAAGGGGTCGCTTCCCCGGCCTCATAAGCCTGTCGGACGCGTTCCTGAAAATCTTCGGGTGTTTCCGGCGTGTCATTTTCATTCATGGTAATTTCCTCCGGCAATAGAATGGCTGGCGGTGTTCGCAGTAATCAGGCGTTCGAGGGAACGGTGCACCGCCTCATCCAAGGCGCGCAACAATCCATCTTCGCCATCGGTGGAGCCCGTGCGGAGATAATTGCTGCAGCGGCAGCCGGAGCTGGAGGCGCAACCCGTCCCTTGGCCGAAGCAAGGTGAACCCATTTCCAGAAAATCACCGGCGTCGCCCACCAGTCCCGGGAGCTTAAGCCCATGGCCGGGCCGGTCCTCACCCACAAGTCTCTCGCAGGGATAAAGTCGTCCGCTGGGTGCCACGGCGATTTCTCCTTCACCAAAACCGCAGCGAGTGCTCGCACCCACTGAGGTTAGCCCCGCCAGCGCGGCCACGCGCGTATCGAACCAGTCGATACTCACATCAGGCAGCCAACTCCGCCAAAGATCCGCCGCGGCATCCACGTTGACCGCCAGATTCCGGAGATCGTTTTCCGTCCAGGCCGTCCAGACGTCGATCGACAAAGTGAAACGGGTGACTCCGATTTCCCGAAGATGAGCAAGGCCTTCGCACAAACCGTTCAGCGTATCCGGGCGCACCACGATCACGACCGAGAAAGGGCGGCCCGCGTCCACCAGCAACCGCAGGGTCTTCTCGACCCGTGCCAGACTGCCCTGACCCTGCGCATCCCGTCGGTGTTTATCGTGTTGGGCCGGTGCGCCGTCGCAGCTGATCGCCACTTCCACATCGGGATCCATCAAGATCGATCGGGCGCACTCATCGGTGATCGTGCCGTTAGTGGTAAGATTGAAATGCACCTGCTTGCCCTGTGCCGAAGCGACGTGGCGGGCCACTTGCATCCATTCTTGAATGCGTGGTGCTTCGATCAGTGGTTCGCCGCCGAAGAATCCAAGATTGAGCATACCTCCGACACCCACGCTGGCCAATGCACGACGAATTGCTTGCACGCCCATTTCGACCGGCATGGCCGAATTAAATTTCGCTCCGGTGTAACAATAACTGCAGCGAAGGTTGCAGGCATGGTTGACGACCAACGTAAGACCAAAGGCGGGGTAAGCCGGGGTGCGCATCCGATACTTCATTCAATAACACCTGACGCCCGATGCGATCCTTTCTTAGGAGCACCGCATGCTTTTCGCCGGTCTCCGGGCTAACCGCCACAAATCCAGGTGGGACATGCGCCGGCTTTTCGTTCTAGCTGATGGCCGTGACTTCGAATCTCCCCAGTTGTCCGCTATGCAAGCGCACTATCCCGGCCGAGGATTTTAACGTCTCCACCGACCTGGCTTATTGCCGCTCCTGCAACCAGGCTCACTCGCTGATCGCGCTGATGGAGAACGCCCGGCTCGACGCGTTGCTCGAAGAGCCCGTGCCCGGCACGTGGAAACATCAAAATATGCAGGGCGATGTCGTGCTGGGCGCGAGTCACCGGTCTTTAAAAATGGCCGCAGGCCTGCTTGCCGTGGCTCTTTTCTGGAACGGCATCGTTTCTGTCTTCGTGGCGATCGCAACGGCCAGCACCCTTAAACTCTCCGGGATCACGCTGCCCGACTCATTCCCTGAGTTCAAAAACGAAGGCGGCCCGATGGGCTGGGGTTTCACGATTTTCCTCTGGTGCTTTCTTACCCCGTTTATCGCCGTGGGCACTTGGATGATCATTTCGTTCCTGATGTCGCTGGCCGGAAAAACCGTGGTCACCATCGGCTCGGGCAAAGGAAAGATCTTCACCGGCGTGGGCCCGTTCGGCCGCACCAAGCGCTTCAACCCCGCCGACGTGAAAAGCATCAGTGTGCGCGCCAAGTTCGTGGCCGATAGCGACGGCGGCGGACATCAGGACGAGAAAATCTACATCGAACTCCACAATGGCGAGGAGCTGACCTTCGGCGGCTCGCTGCCCAAGAAACGCAAATACCAGCTCGCCGCCCGGCTGCGCGAGGCGACGGGCTTGGGCGCCAGCTGACGAGGGTGGCTTACGGCTCGACGGATGCCGGTGGCAGCTAACCGCGCAGTCGCACGCGTTCCGCTTGAATCGACGAACCGAGAAGTTTCCCGCCGCGCGCCGCGAACCACTCCGGATCATCCGTCGTGCAATAACGCCGCGTGCCGCCACGCGTGAGGTTCGCCTCTTGCTCCGGATGCCGGCGTATCCAGTCGGCCAGGCGTTCGGCGACGAGCGGGCCTTGATCAAGGATTTCTGTATCCGCAGAAAAAATACGGCGCAGCACGGGCAGCAGCAGCGGATAATGTGTGCACCCGAGCAGCACGCGCTTCGGGGCTTCGTTCGGCGGCAGCAGCGGCGCGAGCGCCTTGCGCAAAAAATATTCCGTGCCTTCGCCGTCGATTTCGCCCGCCTCGACCAGCGGCACCCACAGCGGACACGCCTGCTGCACGACACGAATCCACGGCGCCAGTTTACGCAGCTCCATGCCATAGGAGTCCGAAGCGATCGTCGCCTCCGTCCCCAACACCGCCACCAACTCGTCCGCCTCCGCCCCAGACGCCCTAACCAAATTGTCTCCTATTAGGTGACAATTTGCGTCCGGGATCGCCACCGTGCCCACGGGAATACCGGCCAGCGCTTCCACCGAGGGGCGCACCACGCCGAGCACGCGCCGGTCGGGCCAGCGTTTCGGCAGGTGCAGTTGCTGGAGGTTGCGCAGCGCCCGGGCCGAGGCGGTGTTGCAGGCCAGCACCACCAGCGGACACCCCTGCTCAAACAGCCAGTCCACCGCCTCGAGCGTGAATTCGTTCACCACTTCCGCGCTACGTGCGCCGTAGGGCGCCCGCGCGCTGTCGGCGAGATACAGGTAGTCGTAGTCAGGCAACTCGCGTAGCAACGCCGAGAGCACCGTGAGCCCGCCAAACCCGGAATCAAAAACACCAATCATGTCCCTGCGGACGTAGCGGACCCGCCCGGCAAAGCAAGCCGCCCAGTATTTTCGTGGTTTAATCTGACACGAAACGCCGAGCAATCTCCCCGCAGCGCCTCACGCTCGAACGCCCCTGTAACCAATCGGAACCGCTCGGCATAGGATCGGTCCCTCATTGGATGCCTACTCCCACCCACGAAGAAATCACCCGCCGCGCCGAAACCCTCTGGCTCGATAAAGGAAAACCCTCCGGCTGCGACGACGAGATCTGGCTCCAAGCCGAACGCGAACTCAGCGCCAAGCCAGATGGCACGCTCGGCGAAAGCCACAGCGACCACGCCCAAGCCGAACTGGCCGCCAGTCAGCGCAAAGAGGCGCTCGCTCCAAAGCGTCCGACGAAATCCGCGCCCAAGTCACAGCCTGCCGAAACCGGCAAGCCGCTCTGGAGCCAGCCGCACTCCCGCTAATTCTCTTTGCCGTGATCGTAGCCGTCCGAAGCGAACCGGCCCGCCACGGCAACGGACCGTTTCAAGCAGGTTTCACCGCGTCATCGTCCGCCGGCGTCGCGGGCAACGCCGGTGCAGGTTCACACCGGGTGACTTTGTGCGCGGCTCCACTGAACTCGGCGGAGCAACAGGAGCCGCGCCCCGCGTAACACTCGCCGCACAACGCCTCGCCTTCGAACGCATACGCGCCGAAGCACCCGCAGGCATCGCAAGCCAAGTCAGGATTGAGTCGGAAGGCATCGCTCATAAGCCGCCACCATCCGGCCAAATCGAATCCGGCGCAAGCGATGCCTAAACCACCGCGCGGCACCTCGCTTAGCCCCGCCCTCCCGATCGTAGCTGCGGATCGCCTTATTGACCATCGGCCCGGTCGCTCTTACCACGCATCCCTTCATGGTTGTAGCTCTTTTGCCCGCACGTAATGCCGCCCGGCACCTCGATCGTTATCTCGCGTGCGTGGAGACTCTGGGTGCCAGCATCGTCGCCCTCGACGATGGCAGCACCGACGATACTGCCGACCGCCTGCACGCCTCGCCGCTTGTGCGCACGCTCCTGCGTAATCCCGTGCGCACGACCTACGCCGGCTGGGACGATGCCACCAACCGCCAGCGACTGCTCACCGCGGCCGAATCCCTTCGCCCCACCTGGATCCTGCAACTCGACGCGGACGAGGAAATCTCCGGCACCGACGCCCGCTTACTGCTTGAGTTGGTTCGCAGCCCCGCCCCTCGGCACACCGCCTACAGTTTCCAGGTTTTCCGCATGCTGGATGGGGACGGCCTCACCTACGACAAAGCCAACCTGTGGGTTTACCGCCTCTTTCGCTACGCGCCCGGTATGCGCCTCCCCTCGACCCGCCTGCACTTGGAGCCAGTGCCGGTCTGCATCCCCGCCCACCGCCGCCTGCGCACGCACATCCGCATCCGGCATTTTTCGAGTGTGACCACCGCCGATCGCGAAGCCCGTTTCGCCAAATACCGCGAGGCCGATGCGAACAACGAGTTCCAGGCCTCTTATCAAAACCTGCTCTCCGCCCCGGGCAATGTGCGCCCGTGGCTGGACCATCCCGACGACGTGCAGCCGGTAATCGAGCCACAGCGCCACGCCACGCTTCTCCGCAAAACCCACCTCTGCCCGTCCTGCATCGGCCAGCGATTACGCCGGTTCGTTACGTTGCATTAACGCGTGCCGGCCGCGTGCGACGAAGACTCAACGCCGGTTGCGTGAACCCCGACGCCGGCCGGTTGTCACCAGCACGCCCGCAGCAGCCGCCATCCAGAGCGCCGCGGTCGCCGGCTCGGGGATCGAGGTCAACGCACCCGCCAGAATCGCCCGTTCGCCCACGGTTTCATAAGCCCATTCATTCAGAATGAATCCGGTGCTGGTTCTCGTAATGCGCGCCCACCCGTAATGAGCTTTGTTGTCCACCGAGGTATCGTTAAACTTAAGGCCCAGATAGCCCGACGTGTTCAACGCAAACCCGTCGTTTACGCCGCCAGTGTAGCTCAAATAAGCACTGTTGCCGGAGCGATAGATGAAATCGGAAAGATCGATCATCTCTCCCGCTGCAAAATTTGTGGCCATGTTCGCTCCCGACGTGGAGCTCACGGAACGGGTATAGATCGATACCGTCGTGTTCCAAAGGCTAACCACCGTGTTCACCCCGGACTCAACCTGCAGCCCCACTGAAAAATCAGTGCCGGTCTGAGCCTGCGTGCGCACCCCGTCGTATTTGATCTGGAAATACACGAGGCCGGCATTGGCCGAACTATTGTAGTCGTCCCCTCCTGCCGGTGTGGAATGGACCACCACCGCGCTGGCCGGCGCGGCGAATGCGAGCGCGGCGAGGAGACTGAGCGAGGCAATAACCGGAAAACGGGAGGCCATAAAAGATTGGACGCACAACGCATCCGAATCACCGCCCGCCTGCAATGCGCATCCCGACCCGCCGGCCAAATGGCTACGACCCACAACTTTCTGCCAAACATAATTCAAGGGCACCGGCCCTCTTTGGTCTAAACTTAGTTCAACGCCGTGATCACCACGATGGCGGAGGCCAGCACGTAGGCGCCGGGATAGGCCCAGCGGAGCCATTTGTCGGCGCGGATGGCTTTGGCTTCGTCCCGGTCGTGGAGGTTGCTGATCCAGACCATGCCGGCCATCGCCAGGCCGAGGAAGATGTAGGCCAGCACGAAAAACCAATCGATGACCGTCAGGTAGGAGATCTTCGGCAGGCCGGAATGCAGGGAATAGCTCAGCGCGACGACCGTCAGCAGGCTCGCGATGATCACGCTCATGCGGTCAGAGAGATCCTTGGGCGGCAGGAAGAACACCGCGAAGGCCATGGCGAGCACGATGCCGAGCGGCACCATCATCTGCCAGATGTAGAACTGCGTGTGCCTCTTCACTTCCAGCGTCACGGTCGCGCGGCTGTAGGTTTCGTTGTATTCCTCGCGATAGTGCGGCGAGACCTCGCCCACCAGTTTGCCCGGCTCCCATTGCGGCAGCGAAATACGGCTGGCGATGCGCAGTTTATCAGCGGGCAGCACCACCTCGACCTCATCGGCGAGGTATTGGAAGGATTCCAGTTCGAGCTTAAGCCGCTGGGTATCGAAGGGGAGTTTGCGCAGGTCCAGCTGGGTGGCGATCTGCACGGTCAGCTGGCGCTCGAATTCGACGCGGCCATTGGGATAAATGCGCAGCAGCGAGTGGTGGAGCTCGGCGGGCGCGGTGGTGCGGTTGAATTCCACCATGGGGCGCCAGATGGTGTTCACCTCTTCGATCGCGATATCTTCGCGGAACACCTTGGGGCCCTTGCCGTCGTGCGCCTGCGCCGGATCCTGCCAATACACGCCGAGGAGAACATGCAGGGTAAACTTCCCGCCCGGTTCATCAATGTCGCTGATGTCCAGGATGTGAACACCGAGCTCCACCTTGCGCGGCGTGGCCGGGCTGGGATTCGCCTCGGCCGCCCGCAGGCCCGCCGCCAACAAACCCAAAAGGAGCAAGCAACGGAGGAAAGCCATGGTGAGAGTGAAGCGGAGAAAGCGTTAACCCGCCCACTGGGGCAAGTTTGACTTTGAAGTAGCGAGTATCGAGTAGCTGGTAGCGAGTAGACAGAATTCCTCACCAACGAAGCGGGCCGATCTTGAAGCGCAAAGACGCGACGGTGCGAAGGGCGGAACCCCGGACACGTAACGATCAAGAGAACCATCATCCAACCCGTCTTGCTTGATCAGCTCCGAACCTTTGCCCCTTCGCGTCGTTGCGTTTAATCCGAAACCGGTTGCGGAAGAAACGGTCGATGGGGGAATGAAGACTGCAACCTACCCCGCCAAGATCATCAGCATCTCTATCTCGCGATCGCCGGCCGCTGTTTACACCTTCGCCTGCAACCCCAAGAACCTGCCGAAATGGGCCAGCGGGTTGAGTGGCTCGATCAAGCAGGTCGGCGGGCAATGGGTCGCGGAGTCGCCGATGGGAAAGGTGAAGATCAAATTCGCCCGAAAGAACTCCTTCGGAATCTTGGACCACGACGTGACCCTCGAGTCAGGCGCCACCTTCTACAATCCGATGCGCGTCCAGCCCAACGGCAACGGGAGCGAAGTCCTGTTCACGCTCTATCGTTTGCCCAAGGTTTCAGACAAAGCCTATGCGGCGGATGCGAAACACATCCGCAAGGACCTCGCGAAACTGAAATCCCTTTTGGAGAAATCCGGATAATTGTCGTCCGGCTTACCTCGCAGAGCAGATTCAACGCAAAGACGCCAAGGCGCGAAGGTCCGGAACCTCGGAAACGTAATGAGCAGGATGAAAGTCCACCTTTCGTCTTACTGGATCCGCTTGGCATACCAACTAGGAATACCCCCACTATTCGGATTTAACTGCCGCGGCTGCCCAAGGCGGTGACACCGAAGGAATGTATCTGGCCCACGTCGCGTCCATGCCCTCTTCGGTTAAAAAATTAGAGTGATCTCCGTATGATGATCTCGCCCTGGAATAACTATGCACCGCATCACGGACAGCCGCTACCGCCAAGGATCGCGACCGATCCGATCTCAAGAAATAACCTTCACCTTGGTCATTAGCCATTCCGTGGATGAGCGCCAAATTTTCAGCGGATTCGAGGGCATTCCGAAGCGCAGCTTTTAGAAGTAAACACGACTGCTTGAGTGCCGGATCCGAAGGACTCTGCGGGATATACTGATTTATAAATACGGCTAGTGCCCGATATCGGGAAATTAGATCCTTCAACTCTTGAGGGTCGGCCAATTCATACCGAAATTTCAAAAAGGCTGAATTGCCGCCAATCTCCGTCCGACCGGTTCCAGCGGCCGTTCTTTTGATCACTTGTGAAGCAATACGTTTATAAAAAATCGTCAGCAGATCATCTATTTCAGAGATCAGAACAGGTAGCTGCTCATCATAAATCACCCACCCTTCGCCAAAAACCCTTAGATCCGAAAGGCGCGTAGGCTTTATCTTTTCCACGGGGATATCGACGATAGATGCCTTGCTCACGCCAAAGAACATTTTGATCTGCGCCAGCTGATATTTGCCATCGCGGAAGGTTAAACGGACCAAGTAAGTGGAAAGCCCGCATATCGTCCCATCTTTAGCCAAAATAGGGCCGCCCGAAGATCCTGGAGCGATATCGGCATCGATCTGGATTTCTTCACGGTTCTTTCGCGAAAACACTTTTACGATACGCCCCTTGGTGACCTTCCACCTTTCTTCCAGTGGGTGCCCGATAGCCATGATGGGCTCTGAAGCAGCCATGGAGCGCTTAAATTTCGCATACTCGCCCGTCGACGAGGTTTTCAACAACGCAATATCCCGCTGAGGAGAGTAATACATCAACTCCGTCACTTCTTCACTGTGCCCAGATGAATCGATGACCTTGATGCGCTCAGCTCCTGCTACGACGTGATAATTGGTCGCGATCCATCCCTGCTCATTAAACCGAACTCCGCTACCATGGCCTTTTCCGTTTTTGTCCTCTACTTCGATTAAAACACAGGCGCGCTTGGATCGTTCGATCACCTCTTTGCTGAACCCTTTGTCATCCTCTGGCTGCGCAACGGTTCTGGGCAGGAACAGTAGCGCCATGAAGATAAGTAAATGCGGCCTCATGTCGTTAATTTCCAAGACACTTGAAACCAAAGGGCTACGGAATCAATTTAATTTACAATCTACTGCAATGAGAGAAGAGCTGGATTCGACTTACGTCTCTAAACCCCACCATGAAGTTCATCGCTACGCTATTCACCCTAATCGTCTTCACCTGCCAACTCATCGGACACGATCTGTCTCTCACCGATGGCCGCACCCTTAAGAATGTAAAACTGCGCAGCATGGATGCCAGCGGCATTACCGTGATCCATGACGACGGTGGTGACTACGTTGATTATCTCACAATGACCGAGACTGACAGAACGACCTTCGGCTATATCCAGTCTCGCTACGAAGAAGTGGTCTTGCGCCAAAAGCAAAGGCAGGAAGAAGCCGCCCGTAGTGCCGCCGCTGCTAAAACGGCTTCAGCCCAACAACCAAAGCCTGTCTCCACTACGCCTTCACCGCAAAGTTCGTATTCAGCGCCTGCTTACAGCTCTCAGTGCGCGGCAACCACGAAAAAGGGGGCGCGTTGCAAGCGAACGGCCGCCGCTGGAAGTGCCTACTGCTGGCAGCATCAATAATCTGCGTTCAACGAGTTAGCCGCGAGCCCCTTTGGCTTGGCGGGGCAATGCGGGCTTAAGCCTTGGGAGGAATCACTTGAACGATTTTAATGGCGGCTTAAGTCGCTATTAAAATCGTTCAAGTAAACAGAGCCGCCGCTTAAGTCCGGACAGTGTTTGCTCAAGTCCGGAGAGCATTGGCTTAAGTCGGGAGAGCTTCGGCTTAAGCACGGAGAAGAAACGTTCATATCAGCGCAGCGTCTGCTGAAGTGCCGGAAGCTTTGACTGAAGTGATTTCACCCCGCGCTTAAGGCGGGATTCATCAGACTTTAGTCCGCGCAAGAAACACTTGAGCCGAGATCGAAGCCTTTCCAACTTGCTTGGAAACGCCCTAACCTCGGGCAGCCTCCCTCCGTTGGGGACGAGAAGGCTTGGGTGCGGCCTGATATGACATCTCAGAGGCCTCATATCGCATCTCGGCCCCTTCCCCGGTCAATTCCCTGAATCCCCAGCAGATATCAGCTGGGCCATTTAAGATATGAGCCCGCCCCTATCACAATGAGACGTGCCGATATCAGGTCTATTCGCGACGAGATAAGATCTCACCAGACTGATATTCTAGCAGGCGGGCGGACGCCATCGACCTGCCGTCCCAAGCCTCGCGTTCGACGCTTAGATGGATGCTTCCGGGCTGGCCAGACATGCGCTTTCAACTCCAACTAACGAAATGCGGCGGCTGATTACCCCTTTGCTGTGCACTGTCTGCGTGCTGGGACTCTTTGCGTATCTTACCTACTGGCATTCAGGCTGGTCTCACATCAATTGCTGGACCCGTGAAATCAATATCGCGAGCGGCCATGAGCGTTACACGCGTTACTGGTTCTGGCGCATAACGGACCGAAAGGTAACGCCCACCTGGGTATCTGCCGCACTGCAAAGCCCCGAGGCTCCCGAGGATCAATGGCGAACGGTGGTGACCCTGTCGCCGGGCACCCGGCATTCGCCTAACTACTGGTTTCACTCCGCCCTAGGTGATGTGAAAATGACGGAGCAATGCTTCGAAATGTTTGCGAGTCCGCCCACGGTAAAAGCCCAACTGGCGGCAAATCTCGTGTGGTTATGGCAGCACTTCGACGATGCGTATCAAGGTGGACGATATTTAACCGACGTTCTGATGCGGCCCTCAGTGATTCGAAATGAGCGAATCACCGAACAGGATGTGCCTTCGCTCAAGGATTGGCTGACCGCCTATCGCGAAGCTTCAAAAAACGAGAGCCCGGAGTTCACCAAGACAATCGACCAGGCAATCTCCCGCCTGCCCCTCAAAGATTAAGCTGAAAGCCTGGCACTCGACCGCAAAACTCGACCTACACCGTTAGCTTCAGGATTGTCGTCCAGCAGGCGAAGCTTACGCAGAGGTCATGTCGCGACTCGATTCGTCAGGACAATTTCAGTTGGGAGCGGATAAATTCAAATGGAGCGTGAGGCATTACGGCGGCGAAGTCGCCGTGAACACCCACGTCCGCGGGATCTCCGCGCGTGTAAGCCTGGCAGGGGAAACCACGCGCGAACTCGTGATTGAATTTGATGCGGGAGACTATCCGCCCAAACGCCCTGCCGCCCCTGCGCAACTGGCGATCAGAATCCAAGAGTTCACCGCGAAAGCCATCGACATGGGCTGGCGTCCCGACTCCCGCGGCAAGCCCTTCTACCTCGTGGCGGATCCGCTGCCGCGATAATCGGGCGAATCCCCCCCCTTGAATAGCCGTTTAGATTTCTGCCCGGACCTAAAATACAACAATACTCGGCCCGACCCCATTGGCTCGTCGGACGCGATAACATATCTCTAGTCGAGCCTTCGGAATGCCACATTGGCAACGGGCGCTTATTGCTTATCCGGCTCCGACACTTTCGAACGCCAGCCCACATTCACAACATGTATATTTCCGTTAACATCTTCCTCCCTAACGATCTTATATTCGCGAGCAAAAATCCGGCTCACCGAATCATATCTTACCAATAAATACTTAGAACCATAATGCCTTAAAACCAAATAACCTTTTTCAGAGTCAAGCGATGCGTAATTCGTTCGTGCAGCAGCCGCAATCTGCCCAGAAAATAAGCACAAAAGAGATACAACCCCAATAACAGCAAAAACACTCGCAACCTTACCCTTCAAAAATGATTTTCGAGAAGGATCAATATTCGCCTTCCCTTGTGGCTTATTCAGCCACGCATACAATCGTTCGTCATAATTAACACCGTCCTCCTTGGGGATTAATGGGATCAATACATCCATCAAAAAATTCAAAAACCAGACAGAAAACACCAACAAGGTCGTCCAATTATAACTAAAAAACAGAAACCCAATTCCCCACATTAGAAAGAAAATCCACCATTTGGCTAGCAACCTCCCAAGCCCTTTAAAACGACCGAAATCCACCATTTCATCTAGCTGGAGAGCAGAAGACCAAAACTGTAGCAGCAATACTGAGAACACCAAAAAGGCGCCACCCGTAGACACTAAACACATCACACTCACCTCAATAAATTCAGGAGGGACGCCAAAATGCCCTAAAGCTCCGCGCTCGAATAAATAGGCACAAAGATATGCGATCGCCGTCGCACCGAATATCCACGCCCCGCTATCAATTGCCATCGAAGACCAACTAGGTTTCGCCTCATCCATAAGAAAAATTTAGAGGCTCAGTCGCCACAAAAAGCAATGAAATTGAATGATTTCCATCGATAGCAATTTTCGAGAAAAGAGCCGGAGAGCGAAAAAGCATCAGGCCGAGAATTGTGGCAACTTACAATTCTCGGACTGACCCGTTTGCTTGTCGGACCCCATTAGCTCGTCGGCTTATTATCTAAAAAATCGGCCCACTGGCTTCATCATTTACATCAGGTTGTTGAAAGCGATAACGGGCTACGACCGATTCTTCTGTGGTGTAGGCTACACTTGCGACATGATGGACCCTAAGGCTTTCCATATCGAGTTTGAGAAACGGCTCAGAAGAAATTGGAGCCGACATCTCTACCTCTTTCCCAAATCCCCAAAAATGCTCATGTTTTGGTTGAGGTGTCGATTTAGGCGGAAGGGTTTCATGGACCGAGTAATCCCTATACGGTCCATCGTCATCAGTATTATAAGTTGATGCCTCAATCGTCGTTCCCTTCGGCATTTCATACAGCTCCACGCATGATGCATGATTAAAGAGCGCCACATTGATCCCTTCCTTAGATTGAGCCGAACAATAGATAACACCATCCAGTTTTAATTCTGTAGCCAAAAAGTCGGCGATTGCTTGAGTGACCAAATATTCCGACAACTCATCATCAGGCAAAACGGGGCGTGTAATACGATTACTTAGCGAACGAAGAAATTTTGCGCGCTCCAATCGCTTTATGTAGGAAGGATCAAAAATACTGCCATCTACCTTAACTCCGGCAAGAGCACCGACGTCCAGCAAGCGAACCTTTTTAATAATATCGAAACGTCCAATAACCACATCACTGCAAACAGGAGGCCTCAATTCGGCCAGCGCCGTTTCAGGTTTAGTGGCACCGTAAAAAACAGAAATACCGCGTGCATTCATTCGGCCCGCTAATGCATGCGCGGTATCAGGAGGCGAAATCTGCCTATCAGGACGCATTAGTGCTTCCTTAAGCTTTTCTTCCGATTGGAAAACACGAGCCCGATAAAGCGATTTCAGTCCTTGTTCACTTCCCGCCTCCACAATGACAGACTGCCTGTTGTAAGTGCGATAGGCATCCAGCTCAGCGAAAACTTCTTTTAGTGTATCGTAGCCGGTGCGGCTAAAAAATCGAGCCCTCGTCTTAATGCTATGTTCGAAATAGTGCCATTTCTCCTGATAGTAAATATCATCCGGGCTTTTTCGCGCATAGCAGGCGTCTGCATTAAAAGGATCATCGCCATACTGTTCATCGGGCGCACCGGATGTCTTATTATCTATAATTTCACGAATGTCTTCGGCACAGTCCTCGGAGATTTCCGCCGCATCAGCGATAACGTTAGATAGCTCCTCCCCTATTAGCTTATCAAAATCATCATTCGCAGTGATCTGTTCGTAATGTTGCCCAAACGCCTTCTCGATCAGGGCTGCGACTTCTTCAAGAGCGAGGCTTCTGCCGTGAAAATCACAGTAATCACAATCGACCTCCTCTCCGCTCGTCTCAATAATATCCTTAAGATAAGGCTCTTGAACACATCTAGCACATAGCCGCCGGTCCTTTAGCTCAATATCCATATAAAACGCATGAAATAAGCTCCATTTGTGTGATAAATTTAAATGCAACTGCTACAATTCCGGAACAGGACTCGGGCGGCGCCCAAAAATCAACCTAGGCTAGCATGCACCTAGCGGCCAGACCCCTTTGGCTCGTCGCCCATTTGCTTGGCGTTGGCTCGTCGCGCTCCATTAACTTACTATTTCTTAGCTTCACTCAGGAGTTCTTTGGCTTCCCTAAGTATATCTACCGCAGCTTTTGGACGAAACGCGACTAGACTCGGAGCTTTTTCCTCATGGACTTGGGGAGGCGTAAATAGCCTATCGACAGTTTCCTTGATCAGTTTTTTTCGATCCATTTCACGTTTATCAAGATACAAGCCCCATGCAGCTTGATCACCGCCAAACTCTTCCAGTGTTTTTTGGAATCTAACACTAGCCAATTGATCAGCATAGGCGTTAACAACAAACGCAACTGATGTCTTGAATGCATATTCCTCCAAAAAACTCCTCTCCCGAGAATACTGCTTAAGAACAAAACCCAAATATACCGCCACTGGAATAATTTTACCTATATTAGCCAAAAGAATAAGACCGTCGCTTGTATGTGGTGACGGTATAAATATAAACGCGACAGGCACGTAAATCGCGGCCATGACCGCCGAGAGGAATGCAATACTTCTCCATGTCTTAACCGACAACTCCAACTCATCCTTTCGTGCCCGGAAAGTTCCCCCCAAAGAACCGTCGGCAGCTTTTCCTGTTAATTCTTCAATTTCTTTTCTTTTAGCAGACACCCATTCGGAATCGGTCTTCGCGGTCTTATAAAATGCATCCGCATCTTTGAGGGCCAAATCCAATTGCTGCTGACTCGCTTGATTTTGGTTTATATGTTTCTCAGCAACTTGGAGATAATTAGATTGCGTAGCGAGAATGCTGGAGAGTTTCCCCTGATCATTACTTGCAGAAGTAAGCAAATCTGCGATTTGCTGTTTTTCACCCCTAGCAGCCTGCAGTTCAGATGTGATTTCCCCCAATGCAGAGTTGGCCTCTTTAATTCGTTTAAGGAGATCATCTTTCTCTGCTCGTAAAACCTTCAATGATGTTTCCATCTCCTCAACTTTCAATTCGGCCGAACTAACTAATTCAGATGCTTTCTTTTCGTATACAGCATGCGCCCGCTTTGTCGTCTTACTCCAATATCCGCACAACATTAAATACTGAGCAATCCAAGTGCATCGTGTCGCCACTTCACCCCAAGCCCTTGCCTGGATATTACTCAACAGAACCTGTAGTTCGTTAATTACATCTAGAGGTTGCCGGAAATTTTGATTATTTGGAAAGAATCGGGGCAGAAGCTGTGCATCTTCGTCGAGTGCGTTGCCAAAACACACGCCTATGCGTTTTAATACAGCCACCATATGGGCTGCATTCATTCCACCAACGTCAATTACACTCATATCCTGATTTGGCCAACTCTCGCCCACTAAACCGGCAACATTGGTATTCTCGATCTGCGCGAGATTATCGCGCACCATTTGGGATTCATTAGGATTCATATACGTCAGCGTTCGTATCCGAATTGAAAGATGAAAAAAGCCCCGGTCTTCCGACCGGGGCTTTTTCGTTTAGGGGTTTATTGGCAGGCTTCGCACTCTTCGCCGTTCTTCATGGCTTCGATGCTGCAGACGCGTTTTTCCTCGGCGGTGTAGGTCTTCTTGGCTGCGTCGGACGCATCGCGGGTGGCGGTTTCGGCCTTGGTCTCGCCGGCGGCGCCGCGGACTTCCTTCTTCACCGCGACCGTGGCCTTCTCGATGTTGGAGGCGCCGAGGGTGCGCAGGTAGTAGGTCGTCTTGAGGCCCACGTGCCAGGCTTGGCGATACATGTGCGACAGGGTCTTCAGGTCGGGGGTCTTCAGCCAGAGGTTCACCGACTGGGACTGGTCGATCCACTTCTGGCGGCGGGCGGCGGCTTCGATCACCCACTTGAAGTCGATGTCGAAGGCAGTGAGGTATTTCGTCTTCAGGTCGGCGGGGACGGCGTCGATGTCCTTCAGGTCTCCGTCGAAATACTTGAGGTTGTCGATCATCTCCTGGTTCCAGAGTCCGCGGGCCTTGAGGTCCTTCACGAGGAAGTAATTCAGGACGATGAATTCGCCGGAGAGGTTGGATTTGACGAAGAGGTTCTTGTAGGTGGGCTCGATGCAGGGCGAGGTGGCCGTGATGTTGGAGATCGTGGCGGTGGGCGCGATGGCGAGGACGTTGCTGTTGCGCATGCCGTGTTTGGCGATCTTGGCGCGGAGGGGCGTCCAGTCCATGCGGCCGCCGCGGGGAACTTCGACGGGGACGCCGCGTTCGTTCTCGAGGAGGTCGATGGTGTCTTGCGGGAGGAGGCCGCGGTCCCACTTGGAGCCTTTGTAGCTGCTGTAGGTGCCACGTTCGGCGGCGAGGTCGGAGCTGGCTTCGTAGGCGTAGTAGGCGATGGCTTCCATGGCCTCGTCGTTGAACTCGACGGCCTCGGGGGAGGCGAAGGCGTGTCCGCGGAGGTAGAGGGCGTGGGCGAGGCCCATGACGCCGAGGCCGATGGGACGGTGGCGGCGGTTGGAGGTCTCGGCGGCCTTGGTCGGGTAGAAGTTGATGTCGATGACGTTGTCCAGGGCGCGCACGGCGGTCTGGATGGTCTCGCGGAGCTTCTTGTGGTCGAGCTGGCCGTCGGGGAGGAGGTGGTTCTCGAGGATGACGGAGCCGAGGTTGCAGACGGCGGTCTCGTCGTTGGAGGTGTTGAGCGTGATCTCGGTGCAGAGGTTCGACGAGTGGATGACGCCGACGTGGTCCTGCGGGGAGCGGAGGTTGCAGGCGTCTTTGAAGGTGATCCAGGGGTGGCCGGTCTCGAAGAGCATCGAGAGCATTTTCTTCCAGAGCTCGAGGGCTTCGATCTTCTGGCCGTAGATTTTGCCTTCCTCGGCGAGCTTCTCGTAGCGGACGTAGGCTTCCTCGAACTTTTTGCCGTAGAGGTCGTGGAGGTCCTTGGTTTCGTTGGCGCGGAAGAGGGTCCACTGGGCGCGGGCCTCCATGCGTTTCATGAAGAGGTCGGGAATCCAGTTCGCCGTGTTCATGTCGTGGGTGCGACGGCGGTCGTCACCGGTGTTCTTGCGGAGCTCGAGGAACTCGAAGATGTCGTTGTGCCAGGACTCGAGGTAGGCGCAGCCGGAGCCCTTGCGCTTGCCGCCCTGGTTGACGGCGACGAGCTGGTCGTTGTGGAGTTTCAGGAACGGGATGACGCCCTGGGATTCGCCGTTGGTGCCGCCGATGTGCGCGCCGGTGCCGCGGACCGCGGTCCACGAGCCGCCGAGGCCGCCGGCCCACTTGGAGAGCTGGGCGTTCTCGGCGATGCCGCGATACATGATGCCTTCGAGGGAGTCATCGACGTAGTAGAGGTAGCAGGAGGAGAGCTGCGAGTGGAGCGTGCCGGAGTTGAAGAGGGTCGGCGTGCTGGAGCAGAAGCGGCGGCTCTTGTAGAGTTCGTAGAGGCCGGTGATCTTGGCTTCGCGGTCGCCGGGCTCGTCGAGGAAGAGGCCCATCGAGACGCGGATCCAGAAGAACTGGGGAGTCTCGAGGCGGCGGGAGGGTTTGACGGTCTTGTCGATGATCAGGTAGCGATCGTAGAGCGTCTGGATGCCAAGGAAGTCGAGCTCGAGGTCGGCGGACGGGTCGAGGACGGCGGCGAGTTTATCGAGGTTGAAGTCGAGGAGGCGCGGGTTGAGGCGCTTGATGGCGACGCCGTGGGCGAGGTAGTCTTTGAAGGCGGCGATGTGGAAGCTCTTCAGCTTGGCGATGCCGTCTTTGACGATGTCCCAGCCGAGGACTTCTTCGTAGATGTAGGTGAGCTGGATGCGGCCGGAGAACTTGGCGAAGTCGGCGTCCTTCTCGATGAGCGTCTTCGAATTGAGGACGATGGTCTGGTCGAGGTCTTTCTTGGAGATCTCGTCGAAGACGGAGCGGAGGAGCTCGGCCTCGATCTCGTCGTGCGAGAGGCAGAGGTCGAGGCCGATGGAGGCGAAGGAAATGCGGGCCTTTAGGTCGGCGCGGTCCCAGAGGTGGTTGTCGCCATTGGCGAGTTTGATGACGGTCATCGAGGGCTGGGCGGGAGCGGCGGGTTCGGCGGCGGCGGTTTCAGCGAGGATGCCGGTGCGCTCTTCGTTGCGATGGGCGCGGTAGAGGATGTAGGACTCGGCGACCTTGAAGTGGCCGGCCTTCATGAGCTCTTCCTGGACGATGTCCTGGATCTCTTCGATGTGGACGAAGGATTGTTTGGAGGCGTTGACGCGGGCGGCGGCGGCCTCGGTGATGGCGACGGCGGGCGTGGAGTCGCGGTGGAGCGAGAGGAAGGCCTTGCGGACGGCGATCTCGACCTTTTGCGCGATGAAAGGGACGACCTGTTTGTTGCGACGGATGACGCGAACGGAGCCGGTGGCGTGGGGGGCGGGCGTGGCGAGCTTGCGGCTGCGGTTGAGGAGAAGGCTCTTGGCGACGTCGTAGGCGTTGTTGTCCACGAGGGTCTTCTCGATGAGCTCGTAGAGGTCGTTGAGCGAAATGCGCAGGGGGGACTTGCGGAGGGCCTCGCCGGCGAGGTTGGCGGCGACTTCCTTCACGATGCGGCCCACGAATGCGCGCGTGTCGGCAGTGAAGATGTTGGCGGTCTCGCCGCGGGCGAGGTGGACGTTGGTGAGGGCCTTGCCGAGGGTGTCGGCGATCTCACCGAGGTCGAACTTGGTCTCACCCTGGGGGGCGAGGAGAACGATCTCGGGAAGGAGGGGCGTGTCGGAGAGAACGGCGTCGCGCCAGGCGTAGGCGGGCTTGTTGTCGGAGGAGTGCGTGGTGCGCTTGAGCGCGAGATCGTGGGAGAGCGAAGGATTCATCTACGGAAAAACGAGAGGCTGAGACGGTGAAAAGAGACGGCTGAAAGAAACGGAAACGATAAACGAAACGCCGGAGCGAACTCCGGCGGAGGAGAAAATCAAACGGCACACGCGGCGGGCGCGGTGCCGTGCAAGGTTAACAGACGGGGACGGATTTAAAGCGGGAGAGAACGATGACGAAGGAGCGAAGGCGGGCGCGCATCGCTCAGAGATCGTCGTCGGAGGTGTTGGTGAGCGCGGAGGACTTCTGGTATTCGGTGACGCGACCCTCGAAGAAGTTTTGCTCCTTCTTGATGTCCATCATCTCGGCGAGCCAGGGCAGCGGGTTCTTCACGCCGGCGTTGAGGGGGTTGAGGCCCACGCCTTCGAGGCGACGGTCGGCGATGTAGTCGATGTAGGTAAGGAACTCTTCGATCGCGAGGCCGACAGCGTTCACGGGCAGGCAGTCGCGGATGAAATCTTTCTCGAGTTGCACGGCCTCGGCCATGGTGGCGCGGAGCTCTTCCTTGAACTCGGTGGTCCAGATCTCGCGGTTCTCCTCGATGAGATCCATGAACAGATTGCGGAACACCTCGATGTGGTTGGATTCGTCGCGGAGCGTGTAGCGGAACATCTGGCCGATGCCGGGGAATTTGTTCTGGCGGTAGAGCGACAGAATCATGCCGAAGAGACCGTAGAACTGGGTGCCCTCCATGCATTGACCGAAGAGGAAAATGTTCTTCGCGAGGAGCTGCTTGTTCTCGGTCTTGGTGAGATCGAGGTCGCGACGGAGGTTGCGAGAGTTGTTAACGACGAAAGCGTTTTTCTTCGCGATGGTCGGGACGTCTTCGAACATGGCCTCGCACTCGTGCGGGTTGATGCCCAGCGACGAAATCATGTAGAGGAGCGAGTCGGCGTGGATGTTCTCCTCGTGCGCGTGACGGCCAAGAACGAGCTTCAGCTCGGGAGCGGTGACGAGCTCGCGGACAACGTGCTGGATGTTGTCACCGACGATACCCTCGGCGGCCGAAAAATAACCGATGCCCATGCGGATGATCCAACGCTCGACGTCGGAAACGAGCTTGGTGTCGCGCCACTGCTCGATGTCTTTGCCCATGGGCACGTCCTCGGGCTCCCAGTGGTTCGCCTTCATCGTGCGGTAAAGATCGTAAGCCCACTGATATTTCAGCGGGAGGAGATTGAAGCACATGGTCTCACGACCGTTGATGACCTTCTTGGCCGCAAACGCGGCTTCTGCCTTTTCCTGATCAAGGACGAACGTCTTGGCACCGACTTGAAACGATTTCTGCATGACTAAAATTAGAGGGAGATGAATGGGGCGCGATTAGCGCAGGTGGAGAGCAATAAGCCGGGAGATGGCTTGCACCAGAGGTTGTTTTTTAACGCATGGAAGCCTCAAGCGAACCAAAGTTGCTGAAACTTACCAACGCGTTACTAACCACAACCCGTAGTGGTCACTCATCAAACTTGGCACAACCTATGGGAATTTAGAAAAATTCCGTCAATCGGTTTATCGCCAACAATACGTGAATTTTGGGTCAATTTAG